>NZ_JBIUZU010000003.1:517653-551917 GCF_044745225.1 Pandoraea sp. NPDC087047 | reverse complement strand
GGTTACGCCGGGCTGGATAACGAGCTGTTCTATCTCGACAAGACCATGATGGTGTTCGGCGACGCAAAGAAAGTCGTCGAGGAGATGGTCAAGGCCGTCGAATAGCGCAACGGCTTTCATCCGAGCTGACGTCAACGCGGGGCTGCACGCCATCACTGGGTGCAGCCCCGCGCTACAATGCGCGCTCCATTACGCGATATCGCGCAACCTCCCGCGACAACGCTCCCCCCGCAACCTCCCGCACCTGAGTTCCGCATCATGACGCTTGGCATCGTCGCCGCTCTCCATGAAGAAATCGCCGATCTGCTCGCAGAGATGGCCCCCGGCGCCCACGTCGAGCACATCGGCATGCGCGACTATCACGTGGGCAAGCTGCACGGGCACGACTGTGTCATCGTGCTCGCACGCGTGGGCAAAGTCGCGGCAGCGGCCACGACCACGGCCCTGATTCATCGTTTCCACGTCGATGAAATCGTCTTTACCGGTGTGGCGGGCGGCCTGGCGCATGGCTTGTCCGTTGGCGACGTTGTCGTGGCCGACACGCTCATCCAGCACGACATGGACGCCAGCCCCATCTTCCCGCGCTTCGAGATCCCGCTGCTCCGTCGCGCGACGTTCGACGCCGAAGCGTCCTTGCGCGACGCCCTCGCGCAGGCCGCGCGCGATTGGCTCGCCGACGAGATGGCTGCGCAAGTGAGCCCCGAACTGCGCGCCGAATGGCAGATGACGGCACCGCGCGTGCACGTCGGACAGATTGCGAGCGGCGATCGATTCGTCTCCAGCGCACAGGAAGTCAGCCGCCTGCGCGACGCTCTGCCCCAGACACTCGCCGTGGAAATGGAAGGCGCCGCCGTCGCACAGGTGTGCCACGAGTACGGCATCCCGTTCGCAGTGATGCGTACGCTCTCCGATGCGGCCGACGACACTGCACACGTGGACTTCGCGCGCTTTTTGCGCGATGTGGCGAGCCACTATTCGCACGGCATCCTGCGTCGCTTCCTGACGGCACGACACACGTAATCCAGCGCAAAGAACCTCGGCAAGCGTCGGCCCCCTGCCTATCGATCACCGTTTGGACACTCCGGCGCGCGATCTCGACATCGCGCGCGGGCGTCCTTCCGGACAATGTCGCCTCTGACATTTTCCGCAAGGAGGTAGTCGATGAACGTGCACGATCAATGCGCGGGGCCGAGCCCGATGGGCAGCCTGAACTCCCCGGTACTCGAACCGATCTACCGGTCGATGAGTTGGGGCGACATGGTGCATCTCCGGTCGCTCAATCCGAAGTGCAATCCGACGAAGGAGGCGCTCACGCTGGCGGCGGCGCATCCGGACAGCGTGTTCGGAGCGGACGTGGAGTCTCGCATCGGCAAGACGACCACCGGGGCGCCTGCGCGCAACGCGGACCAAGCCATTGCGTTGCGGCGGCTGGCGGTGCTCGAAGACCATGAAGTGACCATCGACGCGCTCAGAGACACCGGCCTGCCGGAGGATATCGCCATCGACCTCGTACGACGGTTGCTCCCGCGGCCCACCGGCTGGTCGATCTTCGAGCGGATGTCAGCCACGCCGACGCTCAACGCCTGGGCGCGTTCCGTCATGACACGCGAAGCGGAAGTTCACGTGGCCGACGACATCCTGACGCTGCGCATTCTGCAAACGTTCGGACATGACGTCGCGGTGCCATGGGTGATCGACACGACCAACCGGTGGGTCTTCTTCTACAGCACGATGGCCTACGAACCGGCGAGCCTGGGACAACTGCTCGACGTCGCGACGCTTGACCGTCCGAACTGCTACGCCCTGCGCAACACCTGTCGCAAAGGCTATCAGGCGCTCGCCTATTGTCACTACGGCGCAGGCGGTCATATCTGGCCGCATTGGGAGGTGCACGAGGGGAACTGGCAGGTTCATCCCGATCTGCGCGCCGGGCTTATCACCGACGACATCGTGTCGACCAACGGCATTACCTGCGACACGGAGCGGTGGCTTCGGGACGTCACCATGGTCGGCGGTCTGGACGCGACGGGATACTCTCCGCGCGTGGGCGTCGACTACGAGAGCGATTTGTCCGACCCGGAAAACGTAGCCTGCGATTCCCAGCGGGCACCCGTCGCGCCGAGCGATCTGCACGAGCGTCTCGAGACCCTGGCTGCGCTTCGACGCGAAGCACGTCGCGCCGCGCAGGGCGCCGGGGCGTCGTCGCCCGCGCCGCATTTGGACACCGGCGTGGCGTCACCCGATGCGGACAGATAGCGCTTGCGTTGCACAAAGCAAAAGACCGGCCTGTGGCCGGTCTTTTTTTGACGTCATGCACCCGCAACGACGGCGATGCGCTCGTGCCGTCGCCTGCGCTTATGCCTGTCCTTCGCCGCCCTCGGCGTTGCCTTCCCCATCGCGCTCCCCGCGCTTGCGCACGGAACCTGCGATCAGGTCGAAGCGGAACAGACGGCATTCGAGCGCGCCGTTATACAGCGGCGTGCGACGCGACTCACGCAGGCGCATCTGGCCCGGCAGGCTCATGTCCGCCGTGAGCAGATACGCGCTCCAGCCGGTGAAGCGTTGCTTGAGCGCATCGCCAAAAGCTTTGAAGAACGCCGCGTCGACACCATCCGGCTGATTGCGCTGGAAGCCGCCGCCGCGATTGCCCTGCACGTCGGGCGAATAGCCGTCGTCGTCGTCGCGCGGGGCACGGCGGCCACGCACTTCGATACGCTCGCCGTACGGCGGGTTCGCCACGATGATCCCCGGACGATCCACCGGCGGCGACATATCGCGCGCATCCACCTGCTTCAGGCCGATGTCGCCCACGCCCGCGCGCTCCAGATTGGCCCGCGACTTGACCAGCATGTCGCCCGAAATATCGCTGCCGAAGATCGTCGCCGGCACGCCGCGCACACGCGCATCGCGCTGCGCATCGGCAGCCTGCACCTTGAGCGCCTGCCATGCGGTGATGTCGTAGCCCCTGAGCTTCTCGAAACCGAAGCGACGCCCCGCGCCCGCAGGCACGCCGAGCGCGATCTGCGCGGCTTCCGCGAGGAAGGTGCCGCTGCCGCACATCGGGTCGTACAGCACCATGTCGGCAGCCGTGTCGGTGCGCCAGCCCGCCAGTCGCAGAATGCCTGCGGCCAGATTCTCGCGCAGCGGGGCCGCGCCCTTGTCCAGACGCCAGCCACGCTTGAACAGCGGCTCGCCGGAGGTATCGAGATAGAGCGTGGCGTCGGTTGCCGTCAGGAACGCGAAGACGCGCACGTCGGGCTGCATCGTATCGATGTTCGGACGCGCGCCAGTCTTCTCGCGCAGACGGTCGCACACGGCGTCCTTGATGCGCAGCGTGACGAACTCGAGACTGCGCACCGGCGCCTTGATGCCGGTGACGTCCACGCGCAGCGTCTGCTGATAGCCGAACCACTCTTCCCAGCGCTGATTCAGCGCGAAGTCGTAGATGTCCTGTTCGGTGCGATATCCCTGTTGGGCAACGCGCAGCAGCACGCGGCTCGCGATGCGCGAATGCAGGTTGGCCGCCATGCCGGCGGCCCAGGGACCGGCGAAATGCACGCCACCCGGCACCTGTTTGCCCACCGAGATCGGGGCCAGACGCCCCAGTTCTGCCAGTTCGGCGGCAAGCGCCTCTTCCAGTCCGCGAGGACAGGGCGCGAAGAATTCGAAGGAAGCCATTTCGATGCGTACGACCAGCACGCGACGTGCCGGCGGAGGGGATAAAACGCTATTGTACGCGCGCCGACCCGGCCGACGTCAGCGGTGCGCCACCGGGGCAGGCGGCGAGTTTGTGCAGCAGGGTGTCGACGATGGCCTCGGGCGACTCGCGAATGTCGATGATGAGCGCGTCGTGCGGCTCTTCGAGCGTGTTGAACTGGCTTTGCAGCAGTGCCGGATCGAAGAAATGCCCCGAGCGCGAGGCAAGACGCTCGCCAATGACTTCGGGCGCCCCTTTGAGATAGACGAACACGACGTCGCCGTCGTGTTCGCCGAGCACGTCCCGATAGCGCGAGCGCAACGCCGAGCACGCGAACACATGATGACGCCCCGCCACCCGGCGCGCGACGATGGCCTCGCGAATCGCGGCAAGCCACGGTGCGCGGTCAGCGTCGTTGAGCGCCTCGCCGCGACGCATCTTCTCGATGTTCGCAGCACTGTGAAACGAATCTGCGTCGGAAAACCCACAGCCCAGACGCTCGGCGAGCATTTGCCCGACCGTGCTCTTGCCGCTGCCCGATACGCCCATTACCACGACGATCATGGCTCGTCTCCTTGTTCCGTGCTGGTTCACGCCAGCGTGTTGCTCATGTTGCTCGTCTTGCCCGTGCTGCGCTCGTTGCCCGCCCTGCATCGCTACCTCACACCACTGCTGCGAGGCCGAGCGTGAGCAACAACGCCACGACCGAGATGATCGTCTCGCAAACCGTCCACGTCTTGAAGGTCTGCGGCACGGTCATATTGAAGTATTCCTTGACCAGCCAGAAGCCGCCGTCGTTCACGTGCGACAGAATCAGCGACCCCGCGCCCGTGGCCAGCACCATCAGCTCCGGCTTGACCGTCGCCCCGGCAGCCGCCGCGATCGGTGCGACGATGCCGCACGCGGTCGTCATGGCCACCGTGGCCGAGCCCGTTGCGATACGGATCAGCACCGCCACCAGCCAGCCCAGCAGCAGCGGCGAGAGATTGGCGTTCGTCGCCACATCGACGATGGCCTTCGACACGCCGCTGTCCATCAGGATACGCCCGAAACCGCCACCCGCTCCCACCACCAGCGTGATGGTCGCGATCGGCGCCAGACACTCGTTGGTGAACTTCAGGATCTGGTCGCGATTGAAGCCGCGTTGCTTGCCAAACGTAAAGAAGCTCACGAGCGTGGCGATGAGCAGCGCCATCACCGAGTTACCGATCAGACGCAGAAAATCGTTGGCGAAGGTCTTCGGTGCGAAGAACAGGTCGGCCCAACTGCCGATGAGCATCAGAATGACCGGCAGCAGAATCGTGAACAGCGTGATGCCGAAGCCCGGCAGTTTGTCGAGCGGACGGTCTTCGTCGACGAACTGCGCGAGCAGCGGGTTATCGGGATTGGGGACCACGTAACGCGCCATGAGCTTCGCGAAGAGCGGACCGGCAATGGCGGCCGTCGGAATGCCGACGATCAGCGCGTACATGATGGTGTGGCCGATATCCGCGTTGTAGGCAGTCACGGCCAGCAGCGCGGCGGGGTGCGGCGGAATCAGACCGTGCACGACCGACAGGCCCGCCACCATTGGAATACCCACGAGCACCATCGAAGTGCCGGTACGCTTCGCGACGTTGAACGCAATCGGAATCAGCAGCACGAAGCCGACCTCGAAGAACACCGGCAGACCGACGATGAACGCGATCACGACCATCGCCCAATGCACGTTCTTCTCGCCGAAGAAGCCGATGAGGGTGCGCGCGATGCGCTCGGCGCCCCCGGACTCGGCCATCATCTTGCCGAGCATCGTGCCAAGCCCCACCACCAGCGCGATGTGCCCCAGCGTATTGCCCACCCCGGTCTCGAATGCCTTGACGATGCCGCCCATGGGCATGCCCACCGCCAGCCCGAGCACGAGCGAGACGACGATCAGCGTGATGAACGGATTCAGTTTGAAACGCGCGATCAGCACGATCAGCGCGATTACCGCGACAAGCGCGTACACCAGCAGCAAGTTGCCTTGCACCGCGACCATGGGGGTCTCCTCGTTTGGCTAGATGGGCGAATGCCCGTTGGGCTCGCGCCCGTTTATTGGAATCCTGTTATTCGATGAAGCCGGCATTGCCCCGCCGTTGTTGCGTCATTGCGTCATTGCGTCATTGCGTCGCGGGGTCGTGGGGTCGCGACGTCGCCAGATATCGCCGCGGCGCGACCTCAAACTCTCACGCGCGCGGCAGTGCACTCGCCGCACGGGCCAGACGCGTAATGCCGCTCCAGTCCTTCGCGTCAACCAGCGTCTTGGGCGTGAGCCACGAGCCGCCCACGCAGACCACGTTCGGTTGCGCCAGATACGACGGTGCCGACTCGGCGCTGATGCCGCCCGTCGGGCAGAAACGCACGTTGCGGAACGGGCCATACAGCGCCTTGAGCATCGGCACGCCGCCCGAGGGCTCGGCCGGGAAGAACTTCACCGTCTCGTAGCCATCGGCGAGCGCCGCCAGAATGTCTGAGGGCGTGACCACGCCCGGCAGCAGCGGCAGGCCTGCGGCCTGGGCGGCAGCGCCCAGCGCAGGCGTGTAGCCCGGCGAGACGCCGAAGCGTGCACCGACGGCCACGGCTTGCGCCATTTCCTCAGGGCGCGTAAGCGTGCCAACGCCTACGATCAACTCGTCGGACAAGGCCGCCACATGACGGATGACGTCCATCGCCGCCGGAGTGCGCAGCGTGATTTCGAGGACTCGCACGCCGCCCGCGAGCAGCGCACGCGAGACGTGCTCGCCCTGCTCGACGTTATCGAACTGGAGCACCGGAACCACGGGGCCGGCACGAACGATGTCATTGATGTCCATTACGTTTTCCTTGAATGCCGTGACGGGTGGCAACCCGTCACTCAGTACCGAAGAACACGGAAGCGCCCGTCTCTGCCGCGCCCACGGCCGCACGCATATGGCCGAAGAGCAGACGTCCGGTGTCGTCGCCCGAGGCCGGCACCGGCGCGATCTCGCGATCGGTCCAGGCCTGCGGGGACACCTCGGCGTGCAGCATGCCGGCGTTCGCGTCGAGCACGATCAGATCGCCGTCGCGCACGCGGGCGAGCGGGCCGCCCCCTGCCGCCTCGGGCGACACGTGAATCACGGCGGGCACCTTGCCCGACGCGCCGGACATCCGGCCATCGGTCACGAGCGCCACAGCGAACCCTTCGTCCTGCAAGACACCGAGCAACGGGGTGAGGCGATGCAGCTCGGGCATGCCGTTGGCGCGCGGCCCCTGGCCACGCAACACCACCACCACGTCGCAATGCAGCTCGCCTGCGTCGAACGCGGCCTGAACCGCTTCCTGCGAAGTAAATACGCGTGCCGTTGCAGCCACGCGCCGATGTTCCGGCTTGACCGCCGACACCTTGATGACACCTCGCCCCAGATTGCCGTGCATGAGCCGCAGTCCGCCATCGGGGGCGAACGGCTCGGCATGACCGCGCAAGACGTCACGATCCCCACTGTAGGCGCTCCCCGCGCGCCACGCCAGCCCTTCGGGCGAGAGCCAGGGCTCGGCGCGGTAGCGCGAAAGACCTGGACCCGCCACGGTCTTCACGTCGTCATGCAGCAGACCGGCGTCGAGCAATTCGCCGATCAGGAAGCCCATGCCGCCCGCCGCGTGAAAATGATTCACGTCGGCCTTGCCGTTCGGATAGACGCGCGCCATGAGCGGCACAATGGCCGACAAGGCGTCGAAGTCGTCCCAATCGATGATGACGCCCGCCGCCCGCGCCATCGCCACCAGATGCAGCGTGTGGTTGGTCGAGCCGCCCGTGGCCAGCAGGCCGACGATGCCGTTGACGACCGCGCGCTCGTCGACCACGTGGCCCACGGGGGTGTAGTCGGACGTATCGGCGCCGATGGCCAGCACGCGCGCGAGCGCGGCGTCGGTGAGTGCGTCGCGCAACGGCGTGTGCGGGTGCACGAAGGCTGCGCCCGGCAGGTGCAGTCCCATGATTTCCATGAGCAACTGATTGCTGTTGGCCGTGCCGTAGAAGGTGCACGTGCCCGCGCTGTGATACGCCTGCGATTCGGATTCGAGCAACGCGTCGCGCCCGACCTTGCCGGTGGCGTACAACTGGCGGATCTTGGCCTTTTCGTCGTTCGACAGGCCGCTGGCCATCGGGCCGGCCGGCACGAAAATCGTCGGCAGATGACCGAACTGCAACGCGCCGATCACCAGACCCGGCACGATCTTGTCGCATACGCCGAGCATCAGCGCCGCGTCGAACATGTTGTGCGAGAGGGCGATGGCCGTGCTCATCGCAATGATTTCGCGCGAGAACAGCGACAACTCCATACCCGCATTGCCCTGCGTGACGCCGTCGCACATCGCCGGCACACCGCCCGCGACCTGCGCCGTCGCGCCGAGCTTGCGCGCGGCTTCGCGCAAACGCGCCGGATAGTGTTCATACGGCTGATGCGCCGAGAGCATGTCGTTGTATGCCGTGACGATCCCGACGTTCGGGCGACGCTGCTCGCGCAGAATCAGCTTGTCGTTGGCCGGCATGGCGGCGAAACCGTGAGCCAGATTGGCGCACGACAGCGCGCCGCGTTGCGGAAAGCGGCCGGCGCTCGCGTCGATGCGAGCCAGATACGCCGCACGCGTGTCGCGGCTACGCGCGGCAATGCGCGCAGTGACGGCCATTACGGTCGGGTGCAGGGACTTGGTTTGCTCTGACGTCATGCCGGGAACTGGATTGCGACGCCCCCAGGGTGAGGGCGATTGGGAGCGGAGTTTAGTAGAAATTCTACATCCCATCAATCGAAAGGAACCGGCATTGGGGCTTTTACTGAGTCATTTCCGCCACTTACGTGAGTTCATGCCATATCGAGAAACATCGATTCACAATACGGAATCCTGTAATTTTGTAGTTTTTGTACATTTTCGATGACAGTCATCTCGTCGACGCCTGTATCCAGGCCGCAGCGCCGGGGAATGCAGGAGCACATGCGGGTGCTATAGTGAGCCTCTGACAAGCCGGGTACGTGTCACGCCAGCGCTCGCGTGACACAGCACACCGGCAATATGGGGAATGACGTGCGGCGTGCATCGCTGCGCGTCTGCTTTTGTGGGTGCCTGTCTGCCATGCTGAATCGAATCGAAGCCGCGTTGACCCAATTGCGCCCGTCCGAGCGCAAGCTCGCGACCTATGTGCTGGACGTCCCGCGCGAAGTCGTCGATCTGTCGATGAACGAACTTGCCGAGCGCGCCAGCGTCAGTCAGCCGACGATCGCGCGCTTCTGTCAGGCGGTCGGATGCAGCGGCTACCGCGAATTCAAGATCCGTCTGGCGCAAGGCATCGCGCAAGGCGTGCCGTTCGTGCACCGCGACGTGCGCCCGGACGAGCCCGTCCCCGGCATTGCCAGCAAGGTGCTGGACCGCACCATCGGCAGCCTCATGCAGGTGCGCAACAACCTCTCGCCGGACAGCATCGGACAAGCCATCGACCTGCTCGCCGGCGCACGCCGCATCGAGTTTTACGGCGCGGGCGCATCGGGCATCGCCGCGCAGGACATGCAGCACAAATTCTTCCGTCTTGGCGTGCCAGCCGTGGCGTACAACGATCCGCACGTCTACGGCATGTCGGCCGCGCTGCTGGGCGTGGGCGATGTGGTGGTGGCGATCTCGAACACCGGGCGCACGCAGGATCTGCTCGAAGCCGCGACGCTCGCGCGCTCGGCGGGGGCGAGCGTGATTGCGATCACGCACAGCAACTCGCCGCTGGCGCGCCAGGCGAGCGTGGCGCTGTTTGCCGACGTCGACGAAGACACCGATGTGTATTCACCGCTGACCTCGCGCATCGCGCATCTGGCCATTGGCGACGTGCTTGCCGTGGGCATGGCGCTGCGCCTGGGCGAGCGGCTGCCCTCGCAGCTCGCCCGCGCGAAGGAAGTCATCAACCGTCGTCGCACGTCGAACGACGGGAAGTGACGAGACGTCGACTGACAATGCAAAGGGCGGAGCCTGTGACAGCGCTCCGCCCTTTTCCATCGGCGTCGCTTGCTTCGTCTGACGGTTGCCCCGTCAGTGACTCCGATCAGCGCTGCTGCGCCTGCGGATTCACCACGTTCTGCAAGGGCTTGCCCGTGAGGGCGGCGATCAGATTGTCGGCTGCGCACGACGCCATCGCGTGACGCGTCTCGTGCGTGGCCGAGCCGATGTGCGGCAGCGCCACCACGTTCTTCATCTTGAGCAGCGGCGAATCGACCGACACCGGCTCACGCTCGAACACGTCGAGACCGGCCGCGCGAAGGTGGCCGCACGCCAGCGCGTCGACCAGCGCCGCTTCGTCGATCACCTTGCCGCGCGCCGCGTTGATGAAGATCGCACCGCGTTTCATCTGTGCGAACTCACTGGCACCGATCAGACGCTCCGTCTCGGGCGACAGCGGCACGAGCGTGATGACGAAATCGGCCTGCGCAAGCAACTCGGGCAGCGTGCGGTACTCGGCGCCGTATGCCTTTTCCGCCGCTTCGTTGCGCGAACGATTGCTGTACATCACCTTCATGCCGAAGCCGAGCGCGGCACGACGCGCCACCGCCCCACCGATGCGGCCCATGCCGACGATACCCAGCGTCTTGCCGTGCACATCGGTACCGAAATACTCATCGCCGAGGCTCGCCTTCCAGCCGCCCGCCTTCACCAGTTCGGCCAGCTCGACCACGCGACGCGCGCTCGAGAGCACCAGCGCGAAGACGGTGTCCGCCGTGGTTTCCGTCAGCACGTCGGGGGTGTTCATCAGGACGATGCCGCGACGCGTGAGGTCGGGCACGTCGAACTGGTCGTAACCTACGGAAATCGTGGCCCACGCCTTGAGTTTCGGCGCGGCGTCGAGCAGCGCAGGCGTGGCGTTCACGCCAACGCCGATGGCGCCGTCGGCACGGCCGAGCGCCGCCGTGAACTCGGCGCGATTGCCATCGTTCACACCGTCGAATTCGGCAAGCGCGAATTGGTCGGCCAATCGCGCACGCACCTCTGGTGGCACGCCCTTGTAAAGCACCACTTCCGGACGACTCATTCTGTTCACTCCTGGGGGGTTGTCGCTGCCCGAACGCGCAGGCAGCGTACGAAACGATGGGTTGATCGGGTCAGCACGGCGTCAGCGCACATTCAGCGTTTTGCGGCGCTGGCCTCGGCGAAGGCCCGTTCGAGAAAATCGAGGCGATCCTGGCCCCAGTAGGGCTCGCCCTGGAAGACGAACCACGGCGCGCCGTACACACCGGCGCTCGCAGCGTCGTCGGTGTTGGCGTCGTACGCCGCCTGCACGCTCGCACCGTTCGAGGCGGTGAGCAGCGACTTGCCGTCGAGCGACAGGCTATCGGCGATGGCCTGCAATGTCGCGTCGTCGGCGATGTTGCGCTCGTCGACCCACAGCGCCTGCGACACGGCGCCGATCAGTTCGAGCGCCTTGTCGGTGCCATGCGCAAGTTGTGTCGCGACCACCAGACGCGCGGACGGATCGCCCGACACCGGGAAAAACTTCGGCTGGAGGTTGAGCGGCAGGTCGAGATACTTCGACCAGCGCGCCAGCTCGACCAGGCGATACGCCTGACGTTGCGGCGAGCGCTTGGCCAGCGGCAGGCCGCCCGAGCCGTTGAAAATGCGTCCGAGATCCATCGGCTTGAGCTGGATCTGAACATCGTAGCGACGCGCCAACGCCACGAAGCGCGCGTGCCCCATGTAGACATAGGGCGACTGCGTCGCCAGAAAATACTCGCAGGTCAGACTCACGGCAAACTCCTCTTGCTATCGATGGTTGGCGCTTATGGGTAGCGCTTGTGATGCACGACGACGTGTGTGAAGTACGAAAAACGCGAGAGCGACGGCCTGGCGCTCGGATCGATGTTCGGATCGAGGATCAGAACGGCTTGACGACGGCAAGGATCACCGCGGCGAGCAGCCCCAGCACAGGAATCTCGTTGAAATAACGATACCAGCGATGCGAGTGCGTGTTGCGGCCGGTCTCGAACTTGCGCAGCAGACGGCCGCACGCGTGGTGATAGCCCAGCAGCAGCACCACGATGAGCAGCTTGGCGTGCAACCAGCCGCCGTAACGGCCGATGCCGTAGTACAGCCAGAGGATCAATCCGAAAGCGAGCGCAGGCACGGCCAGAATCGTCATGAAGCGATAGAGCTTGCGTGCCATGAGCAGCAGACGCTGCGTGGCGGCGGGTTCGCTCTCCATCGCGAGGTTGACGAAAATACGCGGCAAATAGAACAGGCCGGCAAACCACGAAGCGACGAAAACGATGTGAAACGCTTTGATCCAGAGCATCGGGGACAGGCGACCCGCCAGCGAGCCGTCGAATATTTTGAACAGCAAGCAATGTACAACAATCCGTCGTGTCGCGACGCGCAACGCCCCCTCGTCTCGACGCCCGGACGCTGCGGCAAATCGACGCGACGGGACGCGCGCCGGGCCCGGGCGTTACGTGGGCATGTGCCTTGGCATGACCTCCGTGCGTCTCATCCGATGAAACGCGGCGTTGATCGCATTGGCGTCTTCGGCCATGCCACTTCGCGGCTGTGCCAGAATACGGGCCATATTGGCTTTTTTGCCCGCGTCGGCGCAGCACGTCGATCATTGGCTCCCGCATGAGAATTCTTGGTATCGACCCCGGCCTGCGAGTCACCGGCTTTGGCGTGCTCGAAAAGCACGGCAACCGCCTGCAATATGTGACGAGCGGCGTCATCCGTACCGGCGAAGGCACGCTGCCCGCCCGGTTGCGCATCATCTTTGAGAGCGTGGCGGAACTGGTCGACACCTACCGGCCCGATCAGGCCGCCATCGAAAAGGTGTTCGTCAACGTCAACCCGCAATCCACGCTGTTGCTCGGTCAGGCGCGCGGTGCGGCGATCACCGCGCTGTCGGTCGGCGGGCTGGAAGTCTTCGAATACACGCCGATGCAGCTCAAGCAGGCAGTCGTGGGCTACGGACGCGCCCGCAAAGAGCAGGTGCAGGAGATGGTCACACGCCTGCTCACACTCACCGGCACGCCGGGCAAGGACGCCTCCGATGCGCTGGGCGTGGCCATTTGCCATGCCCACAACGGCGAGACATTCTCGGCGCTGGCCGAAGTCTCCCCGGCGCTCGCGGCCAAGGGGCTGCGGATCAAGCGCGGGCGGCTGGTCGGCTGATCCGCGCCGGTTCGCGCTGATTCACGCGACGCACAGCCAATCCCGCGACAAGACGCGACGAAATGCGGCGAATCCCCATAGCGACTGCCGCCCCCGTTTTCCCAGCCGCGACACCCCGGCAAGCGACGTCCGAAGCGCTACAATGCAGCCATGATCGAAACCGACAAACTCGCCGCCGAGCGCATCATCGCGCCGACCCCGGCCTCGCCCAACGAGGAAGCCTTCGAGCGCGCCCTGCGCCCCAAGCTGCTCGACGAATACGTCGGCCAGCGCAAAGTGCGCGAACAGCTCGAAATCTTCATCGCAGCGGCCCGCAATCGCTCGGAACCGCTCGACCACGTGCTGCTCTTCGGGCCGCCGGGTCTGGGCAAGACAACGCTCGCCCACATCATCGCCCGCGAAATGGGCGTGCATCTGCGCCAGACGTCGGGGCCCGTGCTGGAGCGTCCGGGCGACCTCGCGGCGCTGCTGACCAATCTCGAAGCCAACGACGTACTGTTCATCGACGAAATCCACCGTCTCTCACCGGTCGTCGAGGAAATTCTGTATCCGGCGCTCGAGGACTATCAGATCGACATCATGATCGGCGAGGGACCGGCGGCGCGCAGCGTCAAGCTCGATCTCCAGCCGTTCACGCTCGTGGGCGCCACGACACGCGCGGGCATGCTGACGAATCCGCTACGCGACCGCTTCGGGATCGTGGCGCGCCTGGAGTTTTATTCGGCTGACGAACTGGCGGGCATCGTGCGCCGCTCGGCCGGTCTGCTCGGCGCGGTCATTGCCGAGGACGGCGCGTACGAGATCGCCCGTCGCGCGCGTGGCACGCCGCGTATCGCCAACCGCTTGCTGCGTCGCGTGCGCGACTTCGCCGAAGTGAAGGCGGACGGCCGCATTACCGCCGCCGTGGCCGACGCCGCGCTGGCGATGCTCGACGTCGACGCAGCCGGCTTCGACGTGATGGACCGCAAGCTGCTCGAATCGGTGCTGCACAAGTTCGACGGCGGCCCGGTCGGCGTCGACAACCTGGCTGCCGCCATCGGCGAAGAGCGCGACACCATCGAAGACGTGATCGAGCCATACCTGATCCAGCAGGGCTTCCTTCAGCGCACACCGCGCGGACGCATCGCCACGCTCGCGGCCTATCGCCATTTCGGACTGGCCGCCCCCGGCAGCGCGCCGGAAAGCGGCTCGCTGTGGTCGCCCGACACCACCGGCAAGTAATCGCGCCCCCAGCACCTCCGACGCCGCGTCTCACGCCCCCCCTGAACGCTCCATGGCTTCGCACGACGACCTCCCCACCCCACCCCCGACGACGCCCCTGCGCCCCGCCGGGCAGGTGAAGGGTGTGTCGGGACACCTGCGGCACGCCATCGCGATGCGGCTCGTGAGCCTCACGTCCGGCCCCGGCGCGCCCCGTCTGAATTACGACACCCCCGACGGCGATCCCGGCCTGTTCGGCCCCGATGCCGCCTGCTGGCAGGTTCACGGCGATTTCACATCGATGATGATCGGCGGTGTAAGCGCGCTGCTGCTGCAATCGCTGCATCCGCTCGCAATGGCCGGGGTCTGGGATCACTCCACGTTCCGGCAGGACGTGATGGGACGCCTGCGCCGTACGGCCACGTTCATTGGCGGCACGACCTTCGGCAATACGGCCGACGCCGAAGCTCTGCTCGCGCGCGTGCGACGCATCCATCTTCAGGTCACGGGCACCGCCCCGGATGGGCGTCACTATGCGGCCTACGATCCCGATCTGCTGACGTGGGTGCATGTCGCGGAGACGTCGAGCTTCCTGCGCAGTTATCTCGTCTACAAGCATCCCGCATTCTCGCGCAGCGATCAGGATCGCTACTACGCGGAAGTCTCGCGCATTGCGATCGCGCTGGGCGCGCGCGATGTGCCGACGAGCGTCGCGCAAATCGACGACTATCTCGCCGCCATGCGACCAGTGCTAAGCGCGAGTGAGCGCACAGAGGAAGTGGTTCGCGTGCTGCGCAATCTGCCCGCGCCGTTCGCGGGCGCGCGAGTGTTCAGCGGATTGTTGTTCCGCGCGGGTATCGATCTGCTGCCGGACTGGTCGCAGGCAATGCTCGGCTTCGCGGACAGGGCCAACATACGTCGCCTGACGGTGCGCCCTGCCGTGCGTCACATGGCGCAGGTGGCTCGCTGGTCGATGCGTAACAGCGTGGCGCACCGCGCGCGTCGCCGCGCATTGGCCACACCGGCTGTCGCCGTCACGGAACCGTCGCTGGAGCGCTAGAGGTGCTGAGTGCTGGGTGCTGGGTGCTGAGTGCTGGGTGCTGAGTGCTGGGTGCTGGGTGCTGGGTGCTGGGTGCTGAGTGCTGGGTGCTGGGTGCTGGGTGCTGGGTGCTGGGTGAGTTGGATGCGCTAAGCGTGCTCAGGTGGTCACGGGTCTCGGGAGCGCTCCGAGCGTCGTAGTCGATGTACCGCGATGTACCCGATATAGCCGACGCAACCTTCCAACCATCATCGATATCGCGAGTTCGAGGATTCGCGGCTTCGTTGCCAACGCCGTCACACCACTCGCGGATCGACCCGGTCGGCAGCCGCAGCGCCCACCGGTTTGTCGTTGCTCTCGTCGCGCACGGCGTCCTCCAGATGCGTGACATCTCCCCAGCTCAGCACGTGCCAGCCCAGTTCGTCGTGAGCCAGCCGATTCACGCTCGCATTGAGCAACGGATAGGCGCGTGGCTCGTTCAGTGCGAGGCCCGTCGCGAGCCGGTAGCAACAATCGAGCACGCCGCCGTGCGCCACGAGCGCGATACGCTGCCCGGCGTAGTCACGCAACACTTGCGCGATGAAATCGGTAATTCGCGTGTAGACCCCCCGCGTCGACTCGCCTCCCGGGATCACGAAGTCCGGATCGCGGCTCTGCCAGCGGACATAGTCTTGCGGGAACGCCGCCCGAATCTCGTCGGGTGCGTGCGTCTCGAAAGCGCCGTAGTGACGCTCTCTGAGACTCGCCGTGCGTGCGAGGGGCAACCCGCACGCGCGCGCGACGGGTTCCGCCGTCTGCACCGCGCGCTGCAAATCGCTCGTGAGCACGTGATCGAACACGCGGCCCTGTGCCGCGACCTCGCGTGCAATCCGCTCGCCCAGCAACACCGCCTGACGTTCCCCGTGCGCCGACAGCGGCATATCCGTGTGTCCCTGAATCCGTTTGACACGGTTCCAGTCGGTCTCGCCGTGGCGAATCAAGGTGAGGGTGGTTGTCGTGCCGGTCATCGAAGCGGTTGCGGTTGCGCGGTTAAGAGATTGAGCGGTTGAGAGCGAGCGAAACGGAATAAAACGACGCAGAAACGGAGGCAAAAACGAAAGCGCGGGAGGAAGCCAGCGCCCTACGCCGGGAATCCGGCGAGAGCCGCCAGCCGTGTCGCCCTCAGACAGCCTTCGGATTGATCGTGTAAGTGCCGGTCACGCTCGCGCTGCCCAGTACATGCGGCTTGATCGCCGCGCGCACGTCGTTGCCGTCGAAACGGCCGTCGAGCGGCACGCGGGCCACGTCCAGCGCATATACGGTGAAGTGGTAGTGGTGAACGATCGTGTCGTTCCACGGCGGGCACGGGCCGTCATAGCCGTAGTAATCGCCCGTCATCGACTCGTCGCCTGCGAACCATGCGGTGTAGTCGTTCACACCGTGACGCATGCCGTCGAGCGCGTCCGGGCCGAACTTGCCGCGCGGTGTGACGTGATTGCTGTGGCTGGCCGCCGGGATCTCGGACACCGAGGCCGGCACGTCGACGAGCACCCAGTGATAGAAATCGACGCGCGGCAGATCGGCCGGCACTTCGCGGCCTTCCTTGTTGACGTCATCGCCCTGGCTCGGCACGTCGCTGTCGGTACAGATCACGACAAACGAGCGCGTACCCGCGGGCACGTCGGACCAGGCCAGATGCGGATTCTTGTTCTGCGACAGCGCGACATGCGCCTGTGCATCCGGTTTGCCGAAGGCGAACTGTGCATCCATCGCCGCATTGTCGGCAAACGAGTCACTCCAGACTTTCATCGGATTCTCCCAAGCATTGTGTTTTCAGAACCCGTCGACGGTATCACACCGATGCGAATCGCGTGCAGTCACCCTCGCATATCCAGACGATTCCGAGCGATTTTCGGGATAACGGGAAAACATGGGGACGTGCTCGCGAGCCGTGAGAATGACGCGAAGAGTTGGCATTGCGGGTCACGCATGGGAGCGATACGGAATACGGCCTCGCGTGGCCTGATCCGTCTGAGGCTTTGTCAGGCGGCGCCCAATGGCTTGATGCCGATCAAGCCATACCAAGCCCACCTCAGATCACGGCAAAACCACCCGACACCGCTTCAGGCGGCTTCAGGCCACTTCAGGTTTCGTCTGAAGCCAGAACGTCACCGGCCCATCGTTGACGAGCGAGACGCGCATGTGCGCGCCGAACTCGCCGGTTTCCACGATGGGATGGCGCTCGCGCGCCTGCGCGACGAAGTGATCGAAGAGCCGTTTGCCGTCAGCAGGACTCGCTGCCGGCGTGAAGCTGGGACGCGTGCCGCTGTTGGTATCGGCCGCCAGCGTGAACTGCGACACGAGCAGCAGGCCGCCCGCCGCGCCGTTACCGTCGAGACTCGACACGCTGCGGTTCATCTTGCCCGCGTCGTCCGGGAACACGCGATAGCCGAGCAGCTTGGCGAGCAGTTTGTCCGCGCTCGCCTCGGTGTCGCCGCGCTCGGCGCACACCAGGGCGAGCAGGCCCGGACCGATGGCGCCGACGGTGCGGCCATCGACCGTCACCGCCGCTTCGAGCACACGCTGGATGAGCGCAATCATCGGAATACCAACGCGCGGGACGTCAACGCTCAGGCGAGCGTCACGCGGGCAAAGCGGCGCTTGCCGACTTGCACGACGTAAGTCCCGGCGTCGATCTTCGCCCCCTTGTCGGACACGACGTCGCCATCGACGCGCACCCCCCCCTGCTCGATGTTGCGGTTCGCTTCCGACGTCGACGGCACCAGACCCGCCTGCTTGAGCAGTTGAGCGATGCCAAGCGGTGCGCCTTCGAGGGAAACTTCCGGAATATCGTCCGGCACGGCACCCTTCGCACGTGCGTTGAAGTCGTCGAGCGCGCGCTCGGCGTCCGCCTGCGAGTGAAAACGCGCCACGATTTCCTGCGCGAGCAGCACCTTCACGTCGCGCGGGTTACGGCCGCCTTCGACTTCCTTGCGCAGTTGCGCGATCTCTTCGAGCGAACGGAACGACAGCAACTCGTAGTAGCGCCACATCAGTTCGTCCGAGATGCTCATCAGCTTGCCGAACATCTCGCTCGGCTTCTCGCTGATGCCGATGTAGTTGCCCTTGGACTTCGACATCTTCTCGACACCGTCCAGCCCTTCGAGCAGCGGCATCGTGAGAATGCACTGCGGCTCCTGACCGTATTGCTTCTGCAATTCACGGCCCACCAGCAGGTTGAACTTCTGGTCGGTGCCGCCGAGTTCCAGATCGGACTCCAGCGCCACCGAATCGTAGCCCTGCATCAGCGGGTAGAGGAATTCGTGGATGGCGATGGGCACGCCACCCTGGAAACGCTTGGTGAAGTCTTCGCGCTCAAGCATGCGCGCCATGGTGTAGCGCGACGCAAGCTTGATCATGCCGTCGGCGCCCAGCTTCATCGACCATTCGCTGTTGTAGCGGATTTCGGTCTTGTCGCGATCGAGCACCAGCGCTGCCTGCTCGAAATAGGTCTTGGCGTTCGCCTCGATCTGCTCGCGCGTGAGCGGCGGGCGCGTGCTGTTACGGCCCGACGGATCGCCGATCAACGAAGTGAAGTCGCCGATCAGGAAGATGACCGTGTGCCCCAGATCCTGCAACTGGCGCATCTTGTTGAGCACCACCGTGTGGCCGATGTGAATATCGGGCGCCGTCGGATCCAGACCCAGCTTGATGCGCAGCGGCTTGCCTGTCGCTTCGCTGCGCGCCAGCTTCTGCAGAAACTCCTCTTCCACGAGCAGCTCGTCGCAGCCGCGCTTGGCGATCGCCAGCGCGGCCCGCGTGGCATCGGTTACGGGGTACTTCTTTTCCTGGGTGAGTGTGTGTTCACTTGTCATAACATCATTGTCCAGACTGTATCGGGATTTTCCCTTTATCCAGTCAGTAAAGGCGGGGGCAGCGGCGCGTCTGCTATAATCGCCGCTCAATTCTCGGCTCGGTCCGAAGCGACGCCGGGTTGCCCCGGAATTCCGGCAGGCAATCTCGAAGCATGTCGCTCCGCCCGGGCTTTTTTCGTAAGTTGCGCAGAATTTTACGTGATGTGGCCAAAACTCCGTGATTTTTTTGCGCGTGAACTGCTGACCCTGATCGATCCCACGCAGCCGAAGCACCGTCGCAGAAAGGTGCAAATCGTGGCGACGGTCGGTTCGGCCCTGACGTTGGGAATGGTGACCGCTTTCGGCGTGGCACCGATGGTGCCCGATTCGGCACGCAACGGTGCGAGCGTGACCCTGCCGCTCACCTTCCCCGACCTGGCCAAACAGATCCAGCAGCTCGACGCGCAATCCCATACCTATATCCATCAAGTGGCGCTGCGGCGCGGCGAAACCCTCAGCGACATGCTCTCGCGGCTGTCGATTCAGGACCCCGTTGCCGAGAAGTTCATTCGCGATAACGCCGTCGCCCGGCGTCTGATCGGCGTGCCCGCAGGGCAGGTCGTACAGGCCGAGACCGACGACGACGGCAAGCTCGTCACGCTCTCCACCGTCCTGTCGACCGGCAGCACTGCCGCTCAGCAACTGGTGATCGAGCGTAACGACGCCGGCCGTCTGCGCGCCCGCATGGAACAGCTCGCCAACGACACCGAATGGGCCATGCGCTCAGGTGCGATTGCAGGCAACTTCTTCACCGCGATGGACGATGCGGGCGTGCCCGATGCCGTGGTCGCCCAGATGGTGAACATCTTCTCCGGTGTCATCAATTTCCAGCGCGGCGTGCGTCGCGGCGACCGCTTCCGTCTCGTGTATGAAGTCGTCAAGCAGCAGGACCGCACGGTTCGTACCGGGCGCGTGCTCGCGATCGAGTTCATCAATCAGGGCAAAACGCATCAGGCTATCTGGTACGCCGATCCGCAAGGCGCGTCGGACGGCGCTTACTACGGCTTCGACGGCCGCAACCTGAAGCAGGCCTTCCTGCGCACGCCGGTCGAGTTTTCGCGGATTTCGTCGGCATTCGGTGGACGCGAACACCCGTTCCAGCACAAGTGGAAGAAGCACGAAGGCGTGGATCTGGCAGCGCCCGTCGGCACGCGCGTGTTCGCTGCGGGCGACGGCGTGGTCAAGTTCGTCGGTACGCAAAACGGTTACGGCAATCTCGTCGAGATCGATCACGCCGGCAACTATCAGACGCGCTACGCCCACCTCTCCGGCTTCGGCCAGGGCATGAAGGTCGGCACCCGTGTCACGCAAGGGCAGGTCATCGGCTTCGTCGGTCAGACGGGCTGGGCCACGGGGCCGCATCTGCATTACGAATTGCGCCTCAAAGGCGTGCCGCTCAATCCGTTTTCGACGGATGTAGCCGCCGTCGCCCCGCTGGCAGGCGCTCGCCTCAAGCTGTTCGACATGTATGCCGAAAACCTGCTCAAACGCATCGATCTGATGCGCACCGTGCAAGTCGCAGAACGCGATTAAGGTATGCTGGAGTCCGCACTGTGCGGGGCAAAACGTGTGATCGACAACGGTCCGCATGTTCGCCTCGCACCGTGCGGAATTCATTTCTCCGGCTCCTAGTACCCTAGTACGCTCGCGCTCCGCACATGACCGACCTCGCCTCCCCTCTCGCCGGCACCGCCTCGGCCACCTCCGGCTCCACAGCCTCCCCCGCTTACTTCATCGGCCTGATGTCGGGCACCAGCCTCGACGGGGTCGACGGCGTCCTTGTCGCGTCAACTGACGGTCGCGTGCTTGCCGAGGCCTACCTGCCATTCCCCGACGAGTTGCGCGAGACGCTGATGGTGCTGCAAGCCGCGTCGGACAACGAGTTGCATCGGGAAGCACTGGCAGCGAACGCGTTGGTACGGATCTACGCGGAGTGCGTGAGTCAGTTGCTCGCCGCGTCGGGATTGCCGGCGTCGGCCATTTGCGCCATTGGCGCGCATGGGCAGACGATTCGTCACCGCCCGGGCGAATTCGACGGCATTGGTTACACGCGCCAGCTCAACGCGCCCGCGTTGCTCGCCGAGTTGACCGGCATCGACGTGGTCGCAGACATTCGCAGCCGCGACGTGGCCGCCGGTGGACAAGGCGCACCGCTCGTGCCCGCGTACCATCAGGCGGTGTTTTCGGAGGCCGGCGAGACGCGCGTCGTGTGCAATCTCGGCGGCATCAGCAACGTGACGATTCTGCCGGCCGCAGCGCTGGCTCAGCCGGTGTTCGGCTTCGATTGCGGCCCCGGCAACGCGCTGCTCGACGGCTGGGCCGCCCGTCATCTCGGCAAGCCTTATGACGACGGCGGCGCCTGGGGCGCTTCCGGGCGCGTCGATGACGCCTTGCTCGCCGCGCTGCTCAGCGAACCCTATTTCACGCAGGCGCCCCCGAAGAGCACAGGCCGCGATCTGTTTCACGCCGCATGGCTCGACGCCCATCTGGCAGCGTTCCCGAACGTCTCGCCGGTGGATGTCCAGGCCACGCTCGTCGCACTGACTGCGCAGTGCATTGCTAACGACGTGAAACGCTTTGCGCCCGGTTGCCGCGGCTTTTACGCCTGCGGCGGCGGCACGCGCAACCTTGCACTCATGCAAGCCATCGCCGCTCGCCTTCCTGGAGTGCGAGTGGCGACGACGGAAGCCCTCGGCGTGCCGCCGCAGCAGGTCGAAGCCCGCGCGTTCGCCTGGCTGGCCGAGCGGTGCGTCGCGCGTCAGCCGGGCAATCTGCCGTCCGTCACCGGGGCGAAAGGCCCGCGCATTCTGGGTGCAATTTATCCGCGCTGAACGCAACATCGCAATATCGCCGCACGGGTGGAGCGCAGCCGATCTCGCGAAGGCACGCGGCATTCTCACCGTCGCCGACAATACATTCGCCTCGCCGATCGGCAGCCGCACGCGCCGGGCGTCGACGTTGTCATGACGTTCACCCTCTCCAGCGCCCCCCCCTGAACTTCGTCCATTGATATGTCGAAGCCGAAAAAAAGCCCCCTCGATGAGGGGGCTTTTCGCATGGATACGAAGACCGAAACGGTGTCAAAACAGCCTTGTGGGGCGTTAGGCTAGCCGTTGCGTCAATCCATGTCCGTCGCGTAGCTCAGACCGAGAACGACGAACCACAGCCACAGGTCGTGGTTGCGTTCGGGTTCTTGATCACGAACTGCGCGCCGTTGATGTCTTCCTTGTAGTCAATCTCGGCGCCGACGAGGTATTGATAGCTCATCGAATCGATCAGCAGCGATACGCCATTCTTGTCGAGCACGGTATCGTCGTCGTTGACGTCTTCATCGAAGGTGAAACCATACTGAAAGCCGGAGCACCCGCCACCCTGCACGAAAACGCGCAGTTTCAGGTCGGCATTGCCTTCTTCGTCGATCAGTTGCTTGACCTTGTCCGCGGCACTGTCAGTAAAGACCAGGAACGCGGGCATTTCCGTGACGGCGGCCTCAAGCGGTGCGTTCATCGCAAATCTCCATAAATCGGTTCGGTATCATTCTATTCCCTATTCCAAGATCGTGCCGAAGGTCGGAAAATCAAGGGCTTAGGGACGATAAATACCGTTACGGCAATACGGGAATATGGGTCAACCCCATGTTCTCCGGCAGGCCGAACATCAGGTTCATACATTGCACGCCCTGACCGGACGCGCCCTTGACCAGATTGTCCTCGACCACGAGGATTACCAGCGTGTCTTCATTGCCTGGGCGATGCACAGCCATGCGCACGTAGTTCGACGCACGCACCCAGCGCGTTTCCGGCATCGAGCCGGCAGGGAGCACGTCCACGAATGGCTCGCCCGCGTAATACGTTTCGAACAGCGCCTGGAAGTCGGTGTCGCGGGCTTCGGGCAGAATCGTTGCGTACAGCGTCGAATGGATGCCGCGAATGGTCGGCAGCAGATGCGGCACGAACGTCAGACCCACGTCGTAACCGGCAATCGCCTCGAGACCCTGCTTGATTTCGGGGTGATGGCGATGGCCCTTCACGCCGTAAGCCTTGAAGTTGTCGGCCGTCTCCGCAAGGATCAGCGACGTCTCGCCCTTGCGGCCAGCGCCGCTTGCGCCCGACTTGGCGTCGGCGATCAGGTGCTTCGGATCGACCAGCTTGCGGCCACCGGCAAACAACGGCGCATAGCCCAGTTGCACGGACGTCGGGTAGCAGCCCGGCAGACCGATCACGCGCGCGCTCTTGATCTGCTCGCGATTGATTTCGGGCAAGCCGTAGACGGCTTCTTCGAGAATGTCCGGGCAGGCGTGCGGCATGCCGTACCACTTTTCGAACGTGGCGGTGTCCTTCAGGCGGAAGTCCGCCGCGAGGTCGATCACGCGCACACCGGCAGCCAGCAACTCGCGAGCCTGCGCCATGGCCACACCGTGCGGCGTCGCGAAGAACACCACGTCACAATCGGTGAGACGGGCATCGTCGGGCGTGCAGAATGCCAGGTCGACACGGCCCCGAAGGTTCGGATACATATCGGCGACCGGCGTACCCGCTTCCTTGCGCGAGGTAATCGCCGTCAACTGCACTTCCGGATGCTGCGCCAGCAAGCGGAGCAGCTCCACACCAGTATAGCCGGTGCCGCCTACGATACCTACCTTGACCATGTCCTACCCCTTTCAATCGGAACCGCGATTCTATCAAGCTTCCACGACACTTGTGGGACGGTGACGCACCGCCGCACCCGCGTATTACGCGGCAGGCGGCTCGCAGCACGTCGCCAAAAGAAAAAAGGCCGCGCGAGGCGGCCTTTCCTTGCATCCACCGAAGTGGATGCCAACAAGCACTCGGGCGATTAACGCTTCGAGAATTGCTTGCGACGGCGGGCCTTGTGCAGACCAACCTTCTTACGTTCGACTTCACGAGCATCGCGGGTAACGAAGCCAGCGGTCGACAGCGTCGGCTTGAGCGTCGCGTCGTAGTCGATCAGTGCGCGGGTGATACCGTGACGAACCGCACCGGCCTGACCCGTTTCACCGCCGCCCGAAACGTTGACCTTGATGTCGAACGTTTCAGCGTGGTTGGTCAGCTCGAGCGGCTGACGAACGATCATCAGCGACGTTTCACGAGCGAAGTACTCTTTGATCGGCTTGCCATTGACGACGATGTCGCCCTTGCCAGCCTTGATGAACACACGAGCAACAGCGCTCTTGCGACGGCCCGTGCCGTAATTCCAATCGTTTTTGAACATGGCGTGGCCCTTAGATCTCGAGCGACTTCGGTTGCTGAGCTTCGTGCGGATGATTACCGTCGGCGTAAACCTTCAGCTTCTTGATCATCGCATAGCCCAACGGACCCTTCGGCAGCATGCCCTTCACGGCCTTCTCGAGCGCACGGCCCGGGAAACGCTCTTGCATCTTGCCAAACGTGGTTTCGTAGATACCGCCCGGGTAACCCGTGTGACGGTAATACTTTTTGTCAGTTTGCTTTGCGCCCGTGACTTTCAGCTTGGCAGCATTGACGATGATGATGTAGTCACCAGTATCAACGTGCGGCGTGAATTCAGGCTTGTGCTTGCCGCGCAGACGGCGTGCCACTTCGCTGGCGACACGGCCGAGGACTTTGTCCGTCGCGTCAATCACAAACCATTCGCGCGTCACCTCTGCCGGCTTAGCGGAAAACGTCTTCATGATCGATCCAAATAAAAATGCGTTTGCCCCATTAACACCAACTTCCTGCTTGTCTGCCGGCCGCGTCCTGGTGACTTGACGTCACACGGCGCAGTCCTGTGCTTGCAGGCTCTCCCTGATGCTTTTTCCGTGGGCATTTCCGGAAAAACCGTTGATTATACAGAAAAATCGCCCCTCCGGTAAACGGCGTTTCCGGGCGCACAAAAAAACCCGAACCTCAAAGGGTCCGGGTTAAATCCACCAAAGGAGGAGGGTGGAGGAGACACTTGCAGCGTTGCTGTGAAGCACAACAACCAATGACTGCAGTCTAGCAAACGGGATGCTGCAACGCAAGAAAATTTATAGTGCGAAATGCAACACCATAATGTGAAACGTCAAAAGATTCCGCAAACAGCGAAAAACTGATTAAAAATCATAATCTTATGAAGAACCCGAGACGCAAAACAACCTCCTCGGTAGAGTTCCTCACCCGGATTTAGGGTTTTTCCCGCTGAAAATCCGATCAAAAAAGCGCCAATATTGCGATGCAGCAACCTGAGCCGAAAATGACGGCAACTCGGGTTCGCGGCGGCATCGTACGCAGGTTCGCGGAAGCCGCTACAATTTTGCTTGAATGGGATATCGGGGTTTCAAATGATGGAATGCAAGGTTAGCTGGATGGGTCCGAGTGGCATGGCCTTCGTCGCGCAGACAGGTAGCGGTCACATCGTCGCGATGGACGGCGCACCGGAAGGCGGCGGTCACAATCAGGCACCGCGTCCGATGGAGATGTTGCTGGTCGGCACCGGCGGTTGCACCGCGTACGACGTGGTGATGATCCTCAAAAAGAGCCGCGAGGACGTCAGGGATTGCAGCGTCACGCTCAAGACCGAGCGCGCTAGCGAAGATCCCAAGGTCTTCACGAAGATTCACTTCCACTTCACCGTAACGGGCCGCAATCTGAGCTCGAGCGCCGTGGAGCGCGCGGTGACGCTGTCGCACAACAAGTACTGCTCGGCGTCGATCATGCTCGCCAAGACGGCCGAACTCACGCACAGCATCGAAATCATCGAAGACTGACGTCCGCGACGCGCCGTACAGACGATCGTTGCGGCAGGCAGAAGCACAAAAGGCTCCCAATGGGAGCCTTTTGCGTTTTATTGGGATGCAGAGCCAGCCGATAAGCCGGATTCTGTGAACGCGACTCGCGCCGCGCCTGACAATCATTCCTCTAGGCGACGCATCACTACGCCGCTCAAGCTTCCTACCCGCAGGCTCCCGGGGGCCCCGTTGCCGACACACGCACGAGGCGCATGCCGCTCACCTGCCTATTTGGAATTGCTCCGGGTGGAGGTTACCGTGCCGTGTGCGTTGCCGCACGCCGCGGTGCGCTCTTACCGCACCGTTTCACCCTTACCTGATCCCCTGGCTTGCGCCCGGGGCCATCGGCGGTCTGTTCTCTGTTGCCCTGTTCCGCGTCTCACGACGGATGGCCGTTAGCCATCACCCTGCCCTATGGAGTCCGGACTTTCCTCCCCCTCCCCGAAAGGAGGCGGCGATTGTCTGGCCGACTCTGCGGGCCGAAGTGTATCACGGGGCCCCACATTGCCGCCCATGCTTCGCGCGACGCCCTGCGTCGAACGTCCGCCCGCTCAGGCCTTTTCCCGTCTGCCGGGCCGGAATACCGACGCGTCCTGATAAAACGACGGATCCTCGTTGTCCGGCCACCATCCCGGAACGCCCAGCACGGGCAGCGGGGCGAATTCGCGGGTCGTGAGGCAGACGCTGGCGAGCGTGGGGGCGATCCGGGCGTCGAGCCAGGCGCGGCGCTCGGGAGGCGTCCGGTCGAAGTAGTTCTGGGGGACGTCGACGATCCAGGCATGCGCCGTCACCGATTTGTACGGGGCGACGAGCTTTTCCAGCAGCGCATGCCCGAACGGCTGGACCTCACAGGCCCGGCCCCAATCGGCGCGACGCGTCACAAACAGCGTGCGCCAGTCGAACGCCCGCAGGGCCGCGCCCAGCGCGGGATCGCTACACGCGAAGAGCACGGCGTTCTCGTCGAACAGCGTCGCCGCGTCGCGTGTCGCGCCGCGCGCAGCCTGCACGCCATCAAGCGCAATCGCCGCCGCCTGACGGGCATTGAGCGCCGCCTTGCCGCGCGGATACGTCATCCAGATCAGCGCGTTGAAGAAATCGTGCAGATTGCGGCGTGTCGGCACCCCGCCCGTGGCCGCAATAAACGCCTCGTAGGCCGTGCCGGCGGGCAGATCCTCCTGCGCCACGAAGCGAAGCGCCCTTCCCTGCCCGGTGACCCACGCCGCTTGCGCTGCCTGCGCCGACAGCGCGTCGCGCCAGTCGTCGCAGGCCAGTGCGCTTTGTCCTCGAACCGCCACCGCCTCGAACCACGGCGCGCGCCAATCGATCTCCGGCAAACCGGACACCGCACACACCGTATTCACTGACGATTGAGCAGACGACAAAACGCGGCTCGGTGTCAGCCCTTGAGCTTCCAGCCGATGACTTCACCGGCGCGCAGCGGCACCACGGTCGTGTCGCCCATCGGCAGTTCGGCCGGCAGTTCCCAATCTTCGCGCACCAGCGTAACCTTGCCCGTGTTGCGCGGCAGTTCGTAGAAGTCCGGGCCGTAGAAGCTCGCGAACGCCTCGAACTTGTCGAGCGCGCCTGCCTTGTCGAACGCCTCGGCGTACAACTCCACCGCGTGCAACGCCGTGTAGCAACCGGCGCAACCGCAGGCGGCTTCCTTCACGCCACGCGCGTGCGGTGCGCTGTCGGTACCCAGGAAGAAGCGCGGACTGCCCGAGACAGCGGCCTTCACGAGGGCTTCGCGATGCGTCTCGCGCTTGAGCACCGGAAGGCAGTAATAATGCGGACGGATGCCGCCCGTAAAGATCGCGTTGCGGTTGTACAGCAGGTGATGCGGCGTAATCGTGGCGGCGATGGGGCCCTCGGCCGTAGCAACGTACTCGGCAGCGTCCTTCGTCGTGATGTGCTCGAACACGACCTTCAGGCCCGGGAAATCGCGACGCAGCGGCGACATCACCTGGTCGATGAAGACCCTTTCGCGATCGAAGATGTCGATGTCGGCGCTCGTCACTTCGCCGTGCACCAGCAGCGGCATACCGACGTCCTGCATCGCTTCGAGGGCGCCGCGGCACTTGGCGAGGTCGGTCACACCGGCGTCCGAGTTGGTCGTCGCACCGGCCGGATAGAGCTTCACACCGTGCACGAAACCCGACGCCTTCGCGCGACGAATCTCCTCGGCGGGCGTGTTGTCGGTCAGATACAGCGTCATGAGCGGCTCGAACGTGTTACCGACCGGACGCGCCGCGAGAATGCGCTCGCGATACGCCGCCGCGTGTTCGGTCGTCGTGACCGGCGGCTTCAGGTTCGGCATGATGATCGCGCGGCCGAACTGCCGTGCGCTGTCGGGCAATACACTCTTGAGCACGTCGCCATCGCGCACGTGCAAGTGCCAGTCATCGGGACGGGTGATAGTCAGTTCGGTGGTCATGGGCGTTTTCCGGGGGCTGGAGACTGCTTCTGCTGGCCCATCAGACCGTGACTGCGGGAGACGCTTGGTGACGCGTCGGCGCGACGGACTGTCTGGGCGGGAATGTACGTGCACAGAGGCCGGTGCTATGCTTCTGTAACCCCATATTGTAACGGTTGCGACGCTCCGACACGACGTGCGCAGCCAATCATCGATTTGCCCCTCCCATGTGCCAACTGCTCGCAATGAATTGCGCGGAACCGACCGACATCACGTTCTCATTTACCGGTTTCGCGGCGCGCGGGGGCGGCACGGATCACCATGCCGACGGCTGGGGTATTGCGTTTTTCGAGGACAAGGCCTGCCGTCTTTTCATCGATCACCAGGCAGCGGCGAACTCGCCGATTGCCGAATTGGTGAAGAAATACCCGATCAAATCCAAAAACGTCATCGCGCATATCCGCAAAGCGACGCAAGGCATCGTTGAGCTGGAAAACTGCCATCCGTTCCAGCGCGAGCTGTGGGGACGCCACTGGATCTTCGCGCACAACGGCGATCTGCACGATTACGACCCGTTTCTCTCGGGCGTCTATCAACCGGTCGGAACGACGGACAGCGAGCGCGCCTTCTGCGAC
Source organism: Pandoraea sp. NPDC087047 (assembly GCF_044745225.1). NCBI lineage: Bacteria > Pseudomonadati > Pseudomonadota > Betaproteobacteria > Burkholderiales > Burkholderiaceae > Pandoraea > Pandoraea sp. NPDC087047. The sequence goes on along the minus strand of NZ_JBIUZU010000003.1, from coordinate 523,130 downwards.
ATCATGCAGGGCCTGCGCAAGCGCTTCCCCGGCTCGCAGCCGCCGCTCGACGAACTGTTCCACGCTGTCGAGGACATTACGCGCACGATCACGCGTCATGGCGTGTTCAACTTCGTGCTGTCGAACGGGCAGGCGCTGATCGCACACTGCTCCACGCGCCTGCACTTCATCGCACGCCAGTGGCCGTTTGCCAAGGCACATCTGATCGACGCCGACTGGGAAATCGATTTCGCCAAGTTCACCACGCCGGCCGACCGCGTCGCCGTGATCGCCACCGCACCGCTCACCGACAACGAGGTCTGGACGACGTTCGAGCCGGGTGAGTTGATCCTGTTCGAGAAAGGCGCGCCGACGCTGCGCACGGTGGTGCCGATTCCCGAAGCGGTGCGTCTGCGCAACGCCCAGAACACGGCCTGCCAGTAACGCCAGCGCCGGATCGACATATCGACACCCCGGCGCGAGCCGCGTCTCGCGTCGACAGCCATAAAAAAAGCGTGCCCAAAGGCACGCTTTTTCCATTCCGGCACCCGCAACGATCAGTGCAGGATCTTGGCCAGGAAGTCCTTGGCGCGGTCCGACTTCGGATTCGCGAAGAACTCTTCCTTCTTGACGTCTTCCACGATGATGCCCTGATCCATGAAGATCACGCGGTTCGCAACCTTCTTGGCGAAGCCCATTTCGTGCGTGACCACCATCATGGTCATGCCTTCCTGAGCCAGTTCGACCATCACGTCGAGCACTTCGTTGATCATTTCCGGGTCGAGCGCCGAGGTCGGCTCGTCGAACAGCATGGCGATCGGGTCCATGCACAGGGCGCGGGCGATGGCCACACGCTGCTGCTGACCGCCCGAGAGCTGGCCCGGGAACTTGTGCGCATGCGCCTTCAGACCCACGCGCTCGAGCAGCTTCAGGCCCTTGTCACGAGCGGCTTCCTTGCTACGGCCGAGCACTTTGACCTGCGCGAGCGTCAGGTTTTCGGTGATCGACAGGTGCGGGAACAGCTCGAAGTGCTGGAACACCATGCCCACGCGCGAGCGCAGCTTGGCCAGGTTCGTCTTCGGATCTGCCACCGAGGTGCCATCGACGATGATCTCGCCTTGCTGGATCGGCTCCAGACCGTTGACGGTCTTGATGAGCGTGGACTTGCCCGACCCCGACGGGCCGCACACCACCACGACTTCACCCTTCTTGACTTCAGTGGAGCAGTCCGTGAGCACCTGGAACTGGCCGTACCACTTGGAGACGTTTTTAAGGGTAATCATTTCGCCAACCTCTTTTGAAGACGTTTAACCAACATCGAAACCGTGAAGCAGATCACAAAGTAGACCGCTCCGGCAAACACAATCATGGCAGGCAGCGTGCCGTCACGCTGGCCGACCTGATACGCCATGCCGAAGAAGTCGGACAAGGCGATCGCGTACACGAGCGAAGTATCCTGGAACAGAATGATGCCCTGCGTGAGCAGCAACGGCACCATATTGCGGAACGCCTGCGGCAGCACCACGAGGCCCATCGCCTGCCAGTACGACATGCCGAGCGCGAACGCTGCGGACATCTGGCCACGCGACACGCTCTGGATACCTGCGCGGATGATTTCCGAATAATACGCCGCCTCGAAAAGCGAGAAGGCCACGAGCGCCGAGACCATCCGGATATCCCACGTCGGCGGCACGTCGAGCAACGAACGCAGCACCTGCGGCACGATCAGGAAGAACCACAGCAGTACCATCAGCAGCGGAATCGAGCGGAACACGTTCACGTACAGATCCGCGAACCACTTGAGCACCGTCACACCCGACAGACGCATCATCGCGAGCAACGTGCCCCAGACGATGCCCACGATCACGGCGAGCGCCGTGACCTGCAGCGTGGTGATCATGCCCTTGACGAGCAGCGGCATCGCTTCGATAGCGCCGCCCCATGCGAAGATCTCACCCATTATTTGCCCCCGATGTAGCCCGGCAGGCGGGTCTTGGCTTCGATGAAGCGCATGAGCACCAGCACCGCGATGTTGATGATCATGTACGCGATCGTCACAGCGATGAACGACTCGTAGCTATGTGCCGTGTAATCGATGAGCTGCTTGCCCTGACCCGTCAGTTCCAGCAGGTTCACCGTCGAGATCACGGCCGAGTTCTTGAAGATGTTGACGAATTCCGACGTGATCGGCGGGATCACGACACGGAAAGCCACCGGCAGCAGCACGAAACGATACGTCTGCGGCAGCGTGAGTCCCATGGCCAGACCGGCATTCTTCTGGCCCTTGGGCAGCGAATTGATACCGGAGCGCACCTGCTCACACACCCGGGCTGCCGTAAAGAGCCCCAGGCCGATCACGCCGGTGAGCAGCGAGACGTTTGCGGGATTGAGCGAGAACAACCACTGGCGAACCGCTTCCGGCAGGAAGTCGGGAGCCACGTAATACCAGAAGAACAACTGCACCAGCAGCGGGATGTTCCGGAACAATTCGACGTAGGCCGCCGCGAATCCGGAAATCCATTTGTTGGGGACAGTGCGCATCACGCCGAGCACAGAGCCCACGATAAGCGCAATGATCCAGCCGCCGAGGCCGACTTCAAGCGTGAGCTTGAGGCCCGAGAGCAGCCACCCGAAGTAGGTGCTGTCCTCGCCGGTGGCCACCGGCTGGAAGAAAAAACTGAAATCGAGACCGAGAGCCATGATCTCCCCTTTTCTACTTGTCTTGCTTAAAAAGAAGCGGAAGGATTGACTCCTTCCGCTTCGGCATTACGTACTGACTTTGCTTAGCGATCCATGCAGCCTATCGGCTTACTTGGCGCCTTGAACGTCAGCGTTGTCGTTCGGCGACTTCCACAGCGAGGCCATTTCAGCCGACGGCGGGAAGTCCATGTTCACGCCGCCCAGTGCCGCGATCGGCTGTTGGAACCACTTGGCGTAGTCCTTCTGTGCCTGGCCCGACTTCTGGTAATCGGCGACGGCCTTGTCCACCACCTTCTTGAAGGCCGGATCGTCCTTGCGCATCATGCAGCCGTACGCTTCGTACGATTGCGGCTTGCCGACAATGCTGTAGTCCTTGGCGTCCTTGAACTTGGCACGCTCACCCGCGAGCAGGGCATCATCCATCATGAACGCAACGGCACGGCCCTGATGCAGCGTAATGGCGGCTTCGCCGTGGTCCTTGGCGCTGATGATGTTCATGCCCAGGTTTTCTTTCTGATTCATCTCGCGCAGCAGACGCTCGGAGGTCGTACCCGCCGTGGTCACGACGTTCTTGCCCTTGAGGTCGGCGAAATCCTTGATGCCCGAGCTGTTCTTCGTCAGCAAACGCGTGCCGATGATGAAGAACGTGTTCGAGAACGCAGCCTGCTTCTGACGATCGGCGTTGTTCGTGGTCGAACCGCACTCGATGTCGATCGTGCCGTTCTGAACCAGCGGAATGCGGTTCTGCGACGTGATCGGCGTCTGTTTGGCATCCAGCTTCGACAGCTTCAGATCTTTCTTGACTTCGGCAACGATCGCCATCGCCACATCGTTGGCATAACCGACGACATTGTGATTGTTGTCATAGAACGAGAAGGGGATCGACGATTCGCGGTTTCCCAGCGAAATGATGCCCGTGTCCTTGATTTTTTTGAGGGTACCAGCTTCCTGAGCCTGGGCAGCACCTGCCATCAAGCCCACACAGCACATCGCCAACGCAATTTTCGAGAGGGTCATTCCTTGGTCTCCTTGGCACAAAACGAATGCATTTTAGCACTGCATCTGCCCATTTTTTTATTCTCGAATGTTCGGAACGAGCGTCTTTTTTGACGTAACTCGCCCCGAACATTCTGTTTTACGCACTAATGCGTATTACTACTTAGCCGGAAAGCCCCCCTCGATCAGGGGTACAGTCCGCGCATTTCACGGGCTTGCAGGATACGGGTACATGCCACGATGAAAGCCGCAGTACGCAAGGAAACCTTATGTTCCTGCGCCACATGCCACACCCCATCGAACGCCTCGCGCATGATGCGTTCCAGGCGATGATTGATCTCTTCCTCGGTCCAGAAGAAGCTCGAGAAATCCTGCACCCACTCGAAGTACGAAACGGTCACGCCACCGGCATTTGCGACCACGTCCGGCACCACAAGGATGTCCTTGCTACGCAGAATGTCGTCCGCAGCGGTCGTCGTCGGGCCGTTTGCGCCTTCGACCACGACCTTGGCGCGGATCTTGTCGGCGTTCTTCTCGGTGATCTGGTTTTCCAGCGCGGCCGGGATCAGGAATTCGCACTCGAGCGACCAGAACTCGTCGTCCTTGATGATCTCGGCTGCCGGGAAGCCGCCCACGCCGCCGGTCTCGGCAACGTGCTTGAGCAGGTTCGGCACATCGAGGCCATCCGACTTGTAGATGGTACCGGTGTGATCTTGCACGCCGATGACATGCGCGCCGGCTTCATGGAACAGACGCGCAGCGATACCGCCCACGTTGCCGAAGCCCTGCACGATCACGCGCGCACCGCGCACGTCCATGCCCAGACGACGAGCCGCTTCGCAGCTCACCACGAACACGCCGCGGCCGGTGGCTTCGCGACGGCCCAGCGAGCCGCCCAGCGAGATCGGCTTGCCGGTCACAACACCGGTGGCGGTGGAACCCTCGTTCATCGAGTAGGTGTCCATCATCCACGCCATGATCTGCTCATTGGTGTTGACGTCCGGTGCCGGAATGTCCTTCGTCGGCCCGATGATGATGTTGATTTCACTGGTGTAACGGCGCGTAAGGCGCTCGAGTTCGCCGCGCGAGAGCTTGCGCGGGTCGACACGAATACCGCCCTTGGCACCGCCGTAAGGCACGTTCACCGCAGCGTTCTTGACCGACATCCAGGCCGACAGGGCCATGACTTCGGACAGGGTCACGTCCTGGTGGAAACGCACGCCGCCCTTGCCCGGGCCGCGCGAGGTGTTGTGCTGGACACGATAGCCCTCGAAGTGGGCGATGGTGCCGTTGTCGAGTTCGATGGGGCAGTCGACCACGAGAATACGCTTCGGGCGCTTGAGGGTTTCGACCCAGCGCGAAAGCGAACCCAGATAAGGGGTTACGCGGTCAACCTGTTGGAGGTAGTTACCCCACGGACCGAGGTGTTCGGCGTCGAGGTAGGAAGGCAAGGCATGTGACGTTTGAGACATCGTTGGATTCTCCGGCTTCGATCTGTACCGCAAGCACACGTCGTGCTCGCGACACGAATGGCTGGCACTTTACAAAGAACCGCGAAGAACAATCCAATGCCGAATAAACATGCATCTATGCATTTCTTGCATAGTTATGAGGTCGCTTTCTTTTTTGCCGCTACGTCAGGCAATCCGCCGTGAACGCCAGTAAACGCTGGCGTCGCTTACCGGGCGAAACGCGCCCCTTTGTGACGAGACCCTACCGCGAATCCGGTCAATGGATCCCGGCGATTTCGCTGATCGATATGACGGCCTGACGGCCGCGTTTCAAGGGTGCCGGGGCTCCGG
>NZ_JBIUZU010000003.1:11527-517558 GCF_044745225.1 Pandoraea sp. NPDC087047 | reverse complement strand
TCCGGGGGCTCCGGGGGCTCCGGGGGCTCCGGGGGCTCCGGGGGCTCCGGGGGCTCCGGGGGCTCCGGGGGCTCCGGGGGCTCCGGGGGCTCCGGGGGCTCCGGGGCTCCGGGGCTCCGGGGCTCCGAGACATCCGAGACATCCGGGGACATCCGGGGATGTCTGGGGCGCGTTGGGGTGGCCTTGGGCCGAATCGAGGGCCGGACGTCGTGCCCGGCCGGGCCGCTCAGCCCTTGACCTGATCGCGCACGGCCTGCCAGAAGGCTTCGACGACGTCGCGCTTGGTACGCTCGCGCCGGTTGCTGGCATCCGTATGGGCGAGACGGTCGCGATACAGACGAATCTCCATATCCAGATGCCAGGGCGCAGCCCCCTTGGCCGACGCCGCGAGATCGACCAGTTCGTCGCGCGCCACCGAATCGACCACGGCGCTCTCCGGCAAGAACGCCACGCCGTGCCCGGCGAGCACCATCGCCTTGAGCGCCTCCGCCATGTCCGTCTCATAGACCTTGTCGAGATACGGGGGGCTGGACGCATCGCCCGCGAGCAGATCGGCCATCCGTCCCAGATAAGCGTTCGACGTGTACGCCAGATAAGGCACCGGCGCCTCGGGCGTTCCCGGCAGACGGAAACGGGCCCGTTTTTGCGCCGTTGGCGCGCTGTAAGGGCTGAAGCGCTCGCTGCCGAGTACGATCATCTCGTAGCGCGCCGCGTCGAGTTGCAGCGGCTGACTGGGATGGTAGTAGCACATCAGCAGATCGCAGCCGCCGTCGGTGAGCGACATGGCGGCATCGTGCACGTTGAGCGCGCGCAGACGACTGCGCAACAGCCCCAGACGCTTCTCCAGCGTCTTGAGCCAGCGCGGGAAGAACGTCATCGAGAGCGTGTGCGGGACAGCGAAGTCGAGCACCGAATGGTCCGCCGAGCGCTGCTCGCGCAGCAACGCGCGCGCTTCCTGGGCCTGGGCAAGCAGCGTCAGGGCCTGCTCGTAGAACACCTCACCGGCGGGGGTCAGACGTGTGGGGTAGCTGGAACGATCGATGAGCTCGCTGCCGAGCCATGCTTCGAGCGACTGGATACGTCGCGAGAACGCCGGTTGCGTCACGTGACGCAACTCGGCCGAACGGCTGAAACTGTTCGTCTTGGCGAGCGACACAAAGTCCTCGAGCCATTTGATTTCCATGCGGCACCCCGCGTCGGCAATGTCAGCGCGCTAGTCTACTCAATCGCCCGACAGGATGACAGGCCTACGCCCATCATCCGCCGACCACCCGCGCACCATCGGCGCCAATGCCGCTCAGGACACCACCGTCGCGAAATGCGATGCCTCGGCATCCCCTTCCCCACCGCGACGCTGCTGCTGCAACGCCCACATCTGTGCGTAGAGCCCCTCGGCGTGCAGCAACTGGGCGTGCGTGCCGCGCTCCACGATGCGTCCCTTATCGAGCACGATGATCTGCGCGGCATGCACCACCGTCGAGAGGCGGTGCGCGATGACGAGCGTGGTGCGTTCGCGCGCGATATTGCGCAACTCCGTCTGGATCGCCTGCTCCGAGCGCGAATCGAGGGCCGATGTCGCTTCGTCGAAGATCAGAATGTGTGGATTCTTGAGGATGGTTCGCGCAATCGCCACGCGCTGCTTCTCGCCGCCGGAGAGCTTGAGCCCGCGCTCACCGACCATCGACTCGTAACCGGCCGGCAGGCTCTCGATGAAGTCGTGAATATGCGCGGCGCGCGCGGCGGCAATGACCTGCTCGCGCGACGCCGACGGATTGCCGTACGCAATGTTGTAGTAAATCGTATCGTTGAACAGCACCGTGTCCTGCGGAACGATGCCGATGGCCGCACGCAGCGAGTCCTGCGTGACGTTGCGAATGTCCTGCCCGTCGATGGTGATCTGCCCTGCTGCAAGGCCCGGGAAACCGACATCGTAGAAGCGGAACAGCAAACGCGAGAGCGTCGATTTGCCCGAACCGCTATGGCCGACGACCGCCGTGGTCGTGCCCGCGGCGATAGTGAAATCGACGTCATGCAGAATCTGGCGCGACGCTTCATAACCGAAATTCACATGCTCGAAGCGCACGCTCCCGCCGGTGCACACGAGCGGCTGCGCACCGGGCGGATCGGCGACTTCGCGATTGACGTCGAGCAGCGTGAACATGCGATCCATGTCGGTCATCGCCTGCTTGAGCTCGCGATAGATCACGCCGAGGAAGTTCAGCGGAATGTAGAGCTGCAACATGAACGTGTTGACGAGCACCAGATCGCCCAGCGTCATGCGCCCGCTCATCACGCCCTGCGTGGCGTGCCACAGGATCAGGATGAGGCCGCTGGCGATGATCACCTGCTGACCGAAATTCAGCACCGAGAGCGAGTTCTGCGAGCGGATCGCGGCGGCGCGGTAGCGCTTGAGATTCTCGTCGTAACGCTGTGTCTCGAACGCCTCGTTGCCGAAGTACTTCACCGTCTCGTAATTGATGAGCGAATCGATGGCACGCGCGTTCGCCTTCGAGTCGAGTTCATTCATCGTGCGGCGAAAGTGCGTGCGCCACTCCGTGACCTTGACCGTGAAGACAATGTAGAACGCGAGCGCCACGAGCGTGACGACGGCGTAGAAAGCCTCATAGCGCACCACGAAAAAGCCGAGCACGAGCGAGACTTCGATGAGCGTGGGCAGAATGCTGTAGAGCGAGTACGAGATCATCGACTGGATGCCGCGCGTGCCGCGCTCGATATCGCGGCTCATCCCGCCCGTCTGACGCTCCAGGTGAAAACGCAGCGATAGCGCGTGCAAATGACGGAAGACCTTGAGCGCGATTTGCCGCACGGCGCTTTCCGTCACCTTCGAGAACAGAATTTCGCGCAGCTCGGTGAACAGCGACGTGGACAGCCGCACGAACCCGTAGGCGATCACCAGCATACCGAGGCCGCCAACGACGATCAGGCTGGGATCGCGCGTGGCGCGCGCCGTGGCCGAGAGCGTCGCCACGGGGCCGAGCGCGTCGACGATGTGCTTCATGATGATGGGCACGCCGAGGTTGGCGACCTTGGCCAGGATCAGGCACGACAGGGCGAGTGTCACGCGTGCGCGAAACTCCATCAGATACGGAATCAGCGACTTGATGACCTGCCAGTCGCCGCGCGGCACCTTACGGGTATTGGGGTTGGGCGAACTGGCGCTCGCCGGCGCGGGCTCGGCCGGAGTGAAACGTCTCATGATGAGGTGGTGCGGCGTCCGGCTCGGGTGAGGGCTTTCCGCTAGAATCGTTGATGGCGTATTTTCGCAGAACCCGGCGTCTCATGCTGAACCGACGCCGGACAGCTTTCCCGCTCTAGCAAGGAACCTCATGAGTACCCCGACCCCCGCCCTCACGGCCCTGCCCGAAGAAAAAGAACTGGCGTTGCGCGTGCTGCCCATGCCCGCCGACGCCAACGCCCACGGCGACGTCTTCGGCGGCTGGATCATGTCGCAGGTCGACATCGCCGGCTCGATCCCCGCCGCACAACGCGCCAACGGGCGTGTGGCGACCATTGCCGTGAACTCGTTCCTGTTCAAGGAGCCCGTGTTCGTCGGCGATCTGCTCAGTTTTTACGCAACGATCGTGAAAACGGGGAACACCTCGGTCACGGTCTACGTCGAGGCGTACGCACAGCGCATGCGCCTGTCGCACGAGATCGTCAAAGTCACCGAGGCGATGGTGACGTACGTCGCGACCGACGAAGACCGTCGCCCGCGCCCGCTGCCCAAGCTCGACGACGCGAGTTGAGCAGCCGTTCGAGTCTGAGCGTCTGAGCTTACGAGAACTGACTGAAGTCCGGCTTGCGCTTCTCGAAAAACGCGTTGAAGGCCTCGCGGGCTTCCGGCGACAGGAGACGCCTGGCGAACTCTACGCCTTCCTCGCCAATACGTGCCTGCACGTCGCGCGCACCGTCGGCCTTCATCAACTGTTTGGTCACGCGCAGCGACCCGGCGGGCATGGCGGCCAATTGTGCGGCGCGCTTGGCAGCGTATTCCAGCAGTTCGGCGGCCGGCAGAATGCGGTTGACGAAACCCATCGCCACCGCCTCGTTGGCGTCGAACGGCTCGCCGAAAAGCAGTTTCTCGGCCGCGCGATGATAGCCCGCCACGCGCGGCAGCAGCCAGCTCGACGCCGCCTCCGGGCACAGCGCCAGTTGCGAGAACGGCAGCGAGAAACGCGCCGAGTCGGCTGCGTATACGACATCGCAGTGCAACAGCAGCGTCGTGCCCACGCCCACGGCATTGCCCGCCACGGCGGCCACAATCGGCTTGCTCGCCTGACTGATCGTGCGCAGGAACTGGAACACCGGCGCACGCTCGTCCTTCGGCGGGTTCTTCAGGAAGTCTTCGAGGTCGTTGCCCGCCGAGAAGGCCTCGGGCTGCCCCTGAATCAGGATCACGCGCAGCGACGGATCGGCTTCGGCCTCGGCAATGCCGTCGGCGAGCGCCTGATACATGGCGGCGGTAATCGCGTTTTTCTTGTGCGCGCGGTTGAACGTCAGCACCTGCACGGCGCCCTGACGCTGCACCAATACGTCTTCCATCGTGTATGTCTCCTCGGAACCAGATGACAGCGCCGGGGCCAGTCACGCATTCGCGAAACCGCACCCCGGCGCCCTGAGCCGTCATTTATTCAGTGGCTACCTGAGCCTCCAAACCCCGTCTGTCGAATACGGACGAACGGGGCCGGAGAGAGACGGCGTCCACTTACCTGCCTCACATGCGCTCGATAATCCCCGCAGCGCCCATGCCGGTCCCGACGCACATCGTCACCATGCCGTACTTCAGGTTGTGACGGCGCAGCGCGTGCACCACGGTCGCGGCACGAATCGCACCGGTGGCCCCGAGCGGGTGACCCAGCGCAATCGCACCGCCCATCGGGTTGACCTTGCTGGTGTCGAGCGACAGATCCTTGATGACGGCGAGCGCCTGCGCGGCGAACGCTTCGTTCAGTTCGATCCAGTCCATGTCCTGCTGACGCAGGCCCGCGGCACGCAGCGCCGCCGGAATCGCTTCCTTCGGACCGATGCCCATGATTTCGGGCGGCACGCCGCGCACGGCGAACGACACGAAACGCGCAAGCGGCGTGAGGTTGAACTGTTTGAGTATCTTTTCGCTCACGACGAGCAGCGCGCCAGCCCCGTCCGACGTTTGCGAGCTGTTACCGGCCGTGACCGAGCCCTTGTTCGCGAACACCGGACGCAGCTTGCCCAGACCTTCGATCGACGTGTCGGGCCGCGGGCCTTCGTCGAGCGAGAGCGTGCGTGTCTTGATCGACACGTCGCCCGTCGCCAGATTCGGGAAACGCTCGACGATCTCGATCGGGGTGATCTCGTCGGTGAACTCGCCCGCCTGCTGAGCCTTGATCGCCTTCTCGTGCGAAGCGAGTGCGAAGGCGTCCTGCGCGTCTCGGGTCACGCCCCACTGCTGCGCGACCTTCTCGGCCGTCAGCCCCATGCCGTAGGCAATGCCCACGTTCTCGTCGCGCTCGAAGATCGACGGCGAGAGCGACGGCGTGTTGCCCATCATCGGCACCATGCTCATGCTCTCGATGCCGCCCGCGATCATCGCGTCGGCTTCGCCCACCCGAATGCGGTCGGCCGCCATCGCGAGCGCCGTGAGGCCCGAGGCGCAGAACCGGTTGACGGTCACGCCGCCTACCGTGTTCGGCAGGCCCGAGAGCAGCGCACCGATACGCGCCACGTTCAGGCCCTGCTGGGCTTCGGGAATCGCGCAGCCGATGATCGCGTCTTCGATGACCGACGGATCGATACCCGGCGCCTGAGCGAGCATGCTCTTGAGGATGGTCGCGAGCAGGTCGTCCGGACGCGTGTTCTTGTAGCTGCCCTTGGGAGCCTTGCCGATCGGCGCACGCGTGGCGGCAACGATGTAGGCGTCTTGCAGTTGTTTGCTCATGTCAGTCTCCGATCGGCTTAGTTGCGCACCGGCTTGCCGGTTTGCAGCATGCCCATGATGCGTTCCTGGGTCTTCGACGTGCCCAGCAGTTCGATGAAGGCACGACGCTCCAGCGCCAGCAGCCATTCTTCGTTCACGAGGCTGCCTGCTTCCACGTCGCCGCCGCACACGGCTTCGGCAATGCGCGAGGCGATCAGGAAATCGTGTGCCGAGATGAAATTGCCGTCGCGCATGTTCACGAGCGACGCCTTGATCGTCGACACCCCCGAGCGACCCGCCACCGGAATACCGGCCGGCTTGAGCGGCGCACGATAACCGGCGATCGCCAGCGCCCGTGCTTCGTTTCGCGCAACCGAGAGCAACTCGTGCACGTTGTAGACGATGGTGTCCGTCGGCTTCAGATAGCCCATGTCGCGGGCGTCGAGCGCCGAAGCGGAGACCTTCGCCATCGCGGCGTTGGTAAACGACTTCGTCACGAACTGGAGATACTGAACGCTGCCCGCGGCCGTAGCCGCTTCGGCCGCACGAATCGCCGCTTCCTTGAGCCCGCCGCCGCCCGGCACGAGGCCGACGCCGACTTCCACGAGCCCGATGTAGCTCTCGAGCGCCGCCACGCGCTTGGCGCTATGCAGCAGCAGTTCGCAGCCGCCGCCCAGCGCAATGCCGGACACCGCCGAGACGACCGGCACCTGCGCGTACTTCACGCGCATCATGCCGTCCTGGAATTTCTTGATGAACGGCTCGATCCCCTTCGCGCCGCCCATCATGAAGGCGGGCATGGCGGCTTCCAGATCGGCGCCTGCGGAGAACGGACCGCCCGGCGCGCCGAGCTTGAGCGACGTCGGCTGCCATACGACCACGCCGCGATACTGCTGCTCGGCCAGATCGATGGCGCGGGTCAGACCGTCGATGACGTCCGGCCCAATGGTGTTCATCTTCGTCTTGAACGAGACGACGAGCACGTCGTCCTGTCCCGGGGTCTCGTCGACCCACAGGCGCACGGCGTCGTTCTCTTCGATGGTCTTGCCGAACTTGCGCGGGTCCGCGCCGGACTCGCCGACGAGCGACGCCGGGAACACCTGACGCTGGTACACCGGCAGCGTGCTGCGCGCGACGAAAGCGTCCTTGGCCGGCGCGTACGAGCCTTCAGCCGTGTGCACGCCGCCAGCTTGCGCGACCTTGCCGCTCGTGACCCACTTGGGCAGCGGGGCGTTCGACAGCGCCTTGCCAGCGTCGATATCTTCCTGCACCCATTGCGCAATGTCCTTCCAGCCGGCGGCCTGCCAGTCTTCGAACGGCCCCGTGGTCCAGCCGAAGCCCCAGCGAATCGCGAAGTCGACTTCACGCGCGTTGTCGGCGATCTGCTCGAGATACACGCCGATGTAATGGAACACGTCGCGGAACACGGCCCACAGGAACTGCGCCTGCGGGTTGGTCGATTCGCGCAACAGACGCAGGCGCTCGGCCGGTGCCTTCTTCAGAATCCGCACGACCATCTCGTCGGCCTTCTTGCCCGACTCCACGTACTCGCCCGATTGCGGGTCGAGCACCTTGATGACCTTGCCTTCCTTCTTGTAGAAACCTGCGCCCGTCTTCTGGCCCAGTGCGCCCTTCTCCACCAGCGCCTTGAGTACCGGCGGCGTGGCGTAGGTCGGTGCGAACGGGTCATCCTTGAGGCCATCCTGCATCGTCTTGATGACGTGCGCCATCGTGTCCAGACCGACCACGTCGGCGGTGCGGAACGTGGCCGACTTGGCGCGGCCCAGCTTGCTGCCGGTCAGGTCGTCGACGACATCGAACGCAATGCCGTATTTCTGCGCTTCGGCGAATACCGCCAGAATCGAGAACACCCCCACGCGATTGGCGATGAAGTTCGGCGTGTCCTTCGCGCGCACCACGCCCTTGCCGAGCGTGGACGTGAGGAACGTTTCGAGTTGATCGAGGATGGCCGGCGCGGTGGTTGCGGTCGGAATCAGCTCGACCAGATGCATGTAGCGCGGCGGGTTGAAGAAGTGCACGCCGCAAAAGCGAGACTTCAGGTCGGCGTCGAAGCCTTCCGAGAGTTCGGTGATCGACAGACCCGACGTGTTCGACGCGAAGATCGCATGCTTGGCCAGATGCGGTGAGACCTTCTTGTAAAGGTCGTGCTTCCAGTCCATGCGCTCGGCGATCGCTTCGATCACCACGTCGCAGCCGGCGAGCTTTTCGAGGTCGTCCTCGTAGTTCGCGGCTTCGATGTATTGCGCGTCGGCCTTGTCGGCGAACGGCGCGGGGCTCAGCTTCTTCAGGCTCTCGACGGCGCGCGTGACAATACCGTTCTTCGGGCCTTCCTTGGCCGGCAGATCGAACAGCACAACGGGCACTTTCGCGTTGACGAGGTGCGCAGCGATCTGCGCGCCCATCACGCCGGCGCCGAGCACGGCGACCTTGCGTACAACCAGGGGTTTGTTGGTTTGGCTCACGGTGATCTCCTCCGCTCTCAGAACAGGTCGACGTCGACTTCCATTTGCGTCTTCGCGCCGGCACAGGCCACGCGAATGTGATACGCGGTCTCCGGCAGCAGCTTGGCGAAGTAGAAACGCGCGGTGGCGAGCTTCGACGCGTAGAACTTGTCGCCGCTGTCTTGCTTGTCGAGCGCGATGCGCGCCATGCGTGCCCAGAAGTAGGCGAACACGAGATGACCGACCACGCGCTGATACGGCACGGCCGCCGCACCGACTTCGTCCGGATTGGCCATCGCCTTCATGCCGATTTCCATCGTCAGCTTCTGGACCTTGTCGCCGATATCCGCGAGCGGGTTGACGAACTCCTGCATCTCTTCCTTCGTGCCTTCGGCCTCGACGAATTCCTCCACGATCTTGCCGAACTTCTTGAGCTTCGCGCCCATGTCGCCGAGCACCTTGCGCCCGAGCAGGTCGAGTGCCTGAATCGAGTTGGTGCCTTCGTAGATCATGTTGATGCGCGCATCGCGCACGTACTGCTCCATGCCCCACTCGGCGATATAGCCGTGGCCGCCGTAGATTTGCAGCGCGTGGTTCGTGCACTCGAAGGCGTTGTCCGTGAGGAACGCCTTGATGATCGGCGTGAGCAGCGCGACCAGATCGGCGGCTTCGCGACGCTCGGCTTCGTCGCCGTGCGAGAGTTCCTTGTCGATGTGCAGCGCGGTCCAGTACGAGAAAGCGCGACCGCCTTCCACATAGGCCTTTTGCGTGAGCAACATGCGACGCACGTCCGGATGCACGATGATCGGATCGGCCGGCTTGTCCGGTGCCTTCGGGCCGGTGAGCGAGCGCATCTGAATGCGTTCCTTTGCGTACACCAGCGAGTTCTGATAGGCGACTTCCGTCAGGCCCATGCCCTGCATGCCCACGCCCTGACGCGCGGCGTTCATCATCACGAACATGGCGTTCAGGCCCTTGTTCGCTTCGCCGACGAGCCAGCCCTTCGCGCCGTCGAGATTCATCACGCAGGTGGCGTTGCCGTGAATGCCCATCTTGTGTTCGATGGAGCCGCACTTGATACCGTTGCGCTCGCCCGGTGCGCCGTTCGTATCGGGAATGAACTTCGGCACCACGAACAGCGAGATGCCCTTCGTTCCCGGCGGCGCATCCGGCAGACGCGCCAGCACGAGGTGAATGATGTTGGCGGCCATGTCGTGCTCGCCCGCCGAGATGAAGATCTTGGTGCCGGAGATGGCGTACGAACCGTCGCCGTTGGGCTCGGCCTTCGTGCGCAGCATGCCCAGGTCGGTGCCGCAGTGCGGCTCGGTCAGGCACATCGTGCCCGTCCACTCGCCCGAGACGATCTTCGGCAGATAGGTGGCTTGTTGTTCGGGGGTGCCGTGGGCGTGCAGGCACTCATAGGCGCCGTGCGACAGGCCGGGGTACATCGTCCACGCCTGGTTGGCCGAGTTGAGCATTTCGTACAGGGCGTTGTTCACGACCTGCGGCAGCCCCTGGCCGCCGAATTCCGGGTCGCACGCCAGTGCGGGCCAGCCGGCTTCGACATATTGCTGATAGGCCTGCTTGAAGCCCGTCGGCGTGGTGACGACACCGTCGCCCTCATACTTGCAGCCTTCGCGATCGCCCACCTGATTCAGCGGGAAGACGACCTCGCTACAGAACTTGCCGGCTTCTTCGAGCACCTGATTGATGGTGTCGGCATCGATGTCCGCGTGCTTCGGCAATGCCTTCAATTCGTTTTCCACGCCCAACAGTTCGTGCAGAACGAATTGCATGTCGCGCAGCGGCGCGTTGTACTGTCCCATGACCTACTCCTCCGAACAAATCGAATCGAATCGCGGACGGCTCGCGCCTCACCCGCGCTGATAAGACGAAAACAGTTTTTCCAGTGCCACCCGGGTCATCTCGACAGCGCCGGGCTCCCGAAGGAAACGCGCGTCGTGATGCAGGCCGAGTGTCAGGCTGTACATTTCAAAGAGCATCAGGCGCGGATCGGTGTCTGCACGCAGATGTCCCTCCTCCTTCGCTTGCGTAATCGCGCGCAGCAGGGCCGATCGCCACAACCGCACACTCTTTACCAAGGCTTCGCGCACCGGGCTGGCTGCGCGATCGTCGTACTCGACGGCACCGCTGATATAGATGCACCCCGTCGTGACTTCGCGAATACGCTTGTCCATCCAGCGATCCACCAGCGCTCTGAGTCGCGGCAAGCCGCGCGGCGCTTCCATGCTGGGAGCGAACACTTCTTCTTCGAAACGCCGGTGGTATTCCATCAGCACTTCGATCTGCAAGTCCTCGCGTGACCCGAAGTGCGCGAAGACACCGCTTTTGCTCATCTGCATGCGATCGGCCAGCAAGCCGATCGTCAGCCCTTCAAGCCCGTCGCGCCCCGCCAGTTCCAGCGCGGCATTCAGGATCGCGGCACGTGTCTGTTCACCCTTTCGCATATGTATTGCATCGCTTTGGTTATCCGTTCTTCGATGCTAACCAAAAAATCGAACGGCCGTCCTATTATTGGGGGACGCCCATGGGGTAACAAGGGATTTATTAGATCGGAATACCTAATCGGTATCGGCTGCCGCTGGGGTGTCGAAGGGGGTGGATTCAGGGGAATGTCACACCGGAAGAAAAAAGGTCTCCGACCAATGGCCGAAGACCCTGGAACCGCTGAAGACTTGCGCAGGAACGATGTCCCCAAAGTCGCAGCGGCACACACCGCGCGGACGTGGGAGGTTAGCGCCCGAGGGTGTTCACATGAGAGAGCACGCCACCTAGCGCATTGCCGACCGGGGCAAGCACGCCTGCATGGCTTGTCACGGTGCTCACGACCTGACTGACAGGCATCGCGGCTTTTGCCACGCCGACGTTGCTGACAAGGGACGTAATCGGCGCAATCGGCGAAGGGCTGCCGAGTGATCCCGTCACATTGCTCACGACCCCCGTTACAGGTCCAAGCGGAGTACTGCCGCCAACACCACCCAGCGCGCCGGTTACCCCGCCGACAACGCCGCCCAGCGCGCCCGTCACACCACCGAGAACGCCATTCAATGCGCCGCTCACGCCGCCGACGACACTGCCCAACGCACTGGTCACGCCGCCAACAAGTCCCGTGACTGGTGCGATCGGATTGCTACTGCCAACGCCGCCTAGTGCCCCTGTCAAACTACTGACGACTCCCGTCACCGGCGCAATCGGATTACTTCCGCCAACGCCGCCTAGTGCCCCTGTCAAACCACTGACAACTCCCGTCACCGGCGCAATCGGATTGCTTCCGCCAACGCCGCCCAGCGCCCCTGTCAAACTACTGACGATTCCCGTCACCGGCGCAATCGGATTGCTTCCGCCAACGCCGCCCAGCGTCCCTGTCAAACCACTGACGACTCCCGTCACTGGCGCAATCGGATTGCTTCCGCCAACGCCGCCCAGCGCCCCTGTCAAACTACTGACGATTCCCGTCACCGGCGCAACCGGATTACTTCCGCCAACGCCGCCCAGCGTCCCGGCCACACCACCGACGACTCCCGTCACGGGCGTAAGAATCGAGCCCACGTCAATCGGAAGCGGCGCAAGCGCGACAACGGGAATACTGCCGATGGATTGCGCAAAAACACCGGATGCCGAAACCATGCACGCACAGACCGAAGCCGTCTTGACTGCGTTGAAGATGAACCGTTGATTCGAGGCCATGATACCCCCCAGCTCAGAGTGGAAGATCGGCGTCGAAACCAAGGTGACGCCGAAGGCGCCGGTTGATCGGAAAGGTCAGTGCGCCCGCATTGCACGGCGCAATTCTTGTGCCACGCTTCGAATCGTCCCGACTCGTCTATTGACTCAAAGAACGTCAACGCAGCAGATGCACACGGGGCGTCGGAGGATCGCACTTCATGCGTCCGATTGAGACGCCATCGAGCGTTTCCCCTTGTTACGGTAAACCCCGAGTGTTACGTTACGCGACTCATCATCACCTCCGTCGTCCGGTTGCCCGGTCGTCCGGAAAGCCGGTGTCAGTCGTACTTGCCGCGCGTGAGGACGTTCATCGCGAGACGATAGAGACGGTAAGCCGCCCACTGACGGAAACGCCGCCAGCGCGAGCGTCCACCATACCGTTCGGGGTCGATGAGGCGCGCCTCGGCAAACGCCTTGCGAATATGGTCGCGCAACTCAATCACCACCGGGTCGTCGAGCACGACCACATTGGCCTCGTGGTTCAGGAAGAGGGACAAGGCATCGAGATTCGACGAGCCGACCGTCGCCCAGACATCGTCGACCACGGCCACCTTGCCGTGCAATTGACGC
This sequence comes from Pandoraea sp. NPDC087047, assembly GCF_044745225.1. Taxonomy (NCBI): domain Bacteria; kingdom Pseudomonadati; phylum Pseudomonadota; class Betaproteobacteria; order Burkholderiales; family Burkholderiaceae; genus Pandoraea; species Pandoraea sp. NPDC087047. The sequence continues at coordinate 504,865 of NZ_JBIUZU010000003.1, read as the reverse complement.
ATGTCGTACTCGCCGATGCGCACGCCGGCGTCGAGCAGCTTGGCGTACAGCCAGGGCACCGCCGCGTCGAGCAGACGAAATTCCTTGCGACCGATCAGCAGATGCACCGACACGCCGCGTCTGGCCGCCTGCGACAGTGCGCGTCGCAGCCGCCGGCCGGGCACGAAGTAGGGATTCGCGAGCCATACTTCGTGGCGGGCGCGACCGAGCGCCATCAGATACGCCTTTTCGACCGCGCGGCGATTGTGCAGATTGTCACGCGCCACGAACGCGGCCTGACCGGCGTAAGGCGCATGCAAACGCCCCCGTTGTCCGCGACGCCGATGACGAAACGGCGTGCCCAGATACCCCGGCGCGAGCCGCAGCCACTGAATGTGAAACGCCATCGCAATCTCGGCGACGATGGGCCCGCGGCATTGCACCGCAAAGTCCCAGCGCGGGTCGCTCATGCGCGTGCCGCCCCCGCCGTTGAAGTCGTCGATGATGTTGATGCCGCCGACGAACGCTACCTCGTGATCGATGATGGCGAGCTTGCGGTGCGTGCGCGAGAAGCCGAACTTGCCGAACAGGTGCGGATTGTAGATGCGATGCATCACCCCGCTCTCTCGCCAGTCGGCAAAAAACGGCAGGCGACGACTCGTGCCGACACCATCGGTGATGACGCGCACCGACACCCCGCGTTGCGCTGCCCGTTGCAACGCGGCGCACACGTTCTCTCCGGCCTCGTCGGCCTCGAAGATATAGGTCTCGAGCGCCACTTCGCGCGTAGCGTCATCGATGGCTGCGATGAGCGCAGTGAAGTAGTTCTGCCCCTGATAGAGCAGCGTCAGATCGTTATCGTGGGAGAACGGCAGATACTTGCTCATCGGCGCGATGCGGCGGCTAGCGCACGCGTCGCGGCAACTGCCGGATGGCGTCGCCGTTCGACGGGGAGAAGCAGCGCTCGGCAGCCGCTTCCCACGGCAGCCAGGTGTAGGCAACGTGCTCGCGTGGGGCCAGCGTCACCGGCGTGTTCTCCGGCACGCACAGGCCGAACCAATGCTCGGTGTTGCGCGTGACCCCGGGCGCATAGCGATGCGCCCATCGCGGATAGATGCTGTACTGAATCTCGTGCTGCCAGTCGGTCAGCGCCGCTTCGGGCACCGCCGTCCCGTTCGCCACGCGAATGCCGGTCTCCTCAAAAACCTCGCGCGTGGCGGTCTCGACCAGTGGCTCGTCGAGCCGATCCTTGCTACCGGTCACGGACTGCCAGAAATTCTCGGCGTCGGCGCGTTCGATGAGCAGGACGTCGAGCGCCGGCGTATAAATCACGACGAGCACGGATTCGGGGATCTTGAAGGGCTTCATGCAGGCGGCGGTGGCTTGAAATCGACGCATAAACGACGCATAAACAACGGAAAACCGGCGATGCAAGGACCGGCTCGAGCGCCTCATTGTAATGGGCAATCGCGTCGTCTCGTTGCTGCAATGCCGCGTATGCGTCGGAACATCCGTCCGAAATCAGTTCGAAGTGTCGCGCTGCACAGCGCGCCAATAGATGCGCGGCAGATCGTCGGGACGCGCGCCGCTCACGTCGATCCATGCGAACGTCGAGTGTTCGTCGCTGACCGCCAACGGTACGGTGTCACCGGCTTCGCGGCGGCATTCGAAGAAGACGAGCATGACGTGGCGCGCCGGGATGACTTCGAACGCCGCGCTCCCCGCGTAGCCCACGCTGCCGACTCGCCAGCCACACTCTTCGAGCACCTCGCGCCGCACCGCGTCTTCGAGCGACTCGCCCGGCTCGGGCTGGCCGCCCGGCAGTTCCCACTCGTCGCGAGGGTTACGGGCGAACAGCACGGTGTCACCTCGTCGCAAGATCGCTTTGGCGCTAACTATCATCGTCACTCTCCAAAAACACCGCTGGCAGGCGCCTGATGACTGCCTGACCGATCGGCAGGCTGATACCGAATTCGAGCAACAACCCATGGAGTTGGTTAATCGTCTTGGTCCGATCCCGGATCAGCGATTCGCGCACCCGATGCAACGCCCCGAGCGTCTGCTGCGATTCGGTCTTTGGTACCACAAACCGCATGGCCGCACGAGACGCCGCTTCGCAAATCGCCTCGGCATCCACGAAGTCGTTCTTGTTGCTCTTGACGAAAGGCCGCACGAATTGCGGCGAGATGAGCCTGACCTGATGCCCGAAACCCACCCGTTGCCGGGCCATGTGGTGGGCTCCGGCACACGCCTCCATCACCACCGTGCAAGCATGAAATGTTGCGAAAAACTCAACCAATTGCTTGCGACTTACCCTTTTGCGAAACACCGCCTTACCTTGCCTGTCCTGCCCGTGAAGGTGAAACGTATGTTTGCCAAGATCGATTCCTACCAACGTCACGCTTTGCATGATGGCCCTCCAAAATGAAAACACCCTACCGCGTTACCCGCGTGTAGGGTGGGGGTGACCATCTCATTAACCCCCTGGGCCTTTCGGCCGAGGGGATTCGAAATCGGCACACCAGCGCGCGCCGGTGCCGTTGCTACCGTCAGGCCTTCGGCGCTTCCGGCTGACGCAGACGGATGTGCAGGTCGCGCAGTTGACGCTCGTCCACCGCCGACGGTGCCTGCGTGAGCAGATCCTGCGCACGTTGCGTCTTGGGGAAAGCGATCACGTCACGAATCGAATCGGCGCCGGCCATCATCGTGATGACGCGGTCCAGACCGAAGGCGATACCGCCGTGCGGGGGCGCGCCGTATTGCAGCGCGTCGAGCAGGAAGCCGAACTTCGCGCGGGCTTCTTCCTCACCCAGCTTGAGCGCGCGGAACACCTTGCTCTGCACTTCTTCCTGGAAGATACGGACCGAACCGCCGCCGATTTCCCAGCCGTTGAGCACCATGTCGTAGGCCTTCGCCAGGCACTTGCCCGGATCGGTCTCGAGGTAGTCGATATGCTCGTCCTTCGGGCTCGTGAACGGGTGGTGGCAGGCAACCCAGCGGGCGTCTTCTTCGTCGTACTCGAACATCGGGAAGTCCACGACCCACAGCGGACGCCAGCCGGCTTCGAATAGGCCGTGGCTCTTGCCGAATTCCGAGTGACCGATCTTCAGACGCAGGGCGCCGATACCGTCGTTGACGACCTTTTCCTTGTCCGCGCCGAAGAAGATGATGTCGCCGTCTTGCGCACCGGTGCGCTCGAGAATCGAGGCGACGGCGGCGTCGTGCAGGTTCTTCACGATCGGGCTTTGCAGACCGTCGCGGCCCTTGGCCACTTCATTGACCTTGATCCAGGCCAGACCCTTCGCGCCGTAGATCTTCACGAAGTCGGTGTAAGCGTCGATTTCGCTGCGCGAGATCTCTGCACCGCCCGGCACGCGCAGGGCGACCACACGGCCGCCTTCGGTCGTGGCCGGCACCGAGAACACCTTGAAGTCCACGTCGCCCATCACGTCGGTCAGCTCGGTGAATTCGAGCTTCACGCGCAGGTCCGGCTTGTCCGAACCGAAGCGGCGCATCGCTTCCGAGTACTCCATGACCGGCACCTTGGCGTCCAGGTCGACGTTGATCGCTTCCTTGAACACGTGACGAATCATGTTCTCGAACAGATCGCGGATTTCCTGTTCCGAGAGGAACGAGGTTTCGCAGTCGATCTGCGTGAACTCCGGCTGACGGTCAGCGCGCAGGTCTTCGTCGCGGAAGCACTTGGTGATCTGGTAGTAACGGTCGAAGCCGGCCACCATCAGCAACTGCTTGAAGAGCTGCGGCGACTGCGGCAGCGCGAAGAACATGCCGGCATTCACACGCGAGGGCACCAGATAATCGCGTGCGCCTTCCGGGGTGCTCTTCGTGAGCATTGGCGTTTCGATGTCGATGAAGCCTTGCGCGTCGAGATACTTGCGCACTTCCATCGCCACCTTGTAACGCAGGCGCAGGTTGTATTGCATTTGCGGACGACGCAGATCGAGCACGCGATGCGTGAGGCGCGTGGTTTCCGACAGGTTTTCGTCGTCGAGCTGGAACGGGGGCGTGACGGACGGGTTGAGCACTTCGAGCGCGTGGCACAGCACTTCGATCTTGCCGCTTGTCAGGTTGGCGTTCTCGGTGCCGGCCGGACGGCTGCGCACCAGGCCCGTGATCTGCACGCAGAACTCATTGCGCAGGCCTTCGGCGGCCTTGAACATCTCTGCGCGGTCCGGATCGCACACGACCTGCACCAGACCTTCGCGATCGCGCAGGTCGATGAAGATGACCCCGCCGTGATCACGGCGGCGATTGACCCAGCCACAAAGCTTGACCGTTTGGCCCAGTTGTTGCTCGGTCACCAGACCGCAGTAGGAGGTACGCATGGACATTTTGCTGTTCCGATTTTCAAAAAATGACGCCGACGGGTCCCGGTGGCTCAAAGGAGCGGGCCGGGACGTTGCTGGCGCGGGTTGTGGGCGGGCGCCACCACGCCCATCGATACGATGTACTTGAGTGCGGCATCGACCGTCATGTCGAGTTCGATGACGTCGCTCGTCCGCATCATCAGGAAGAAGCCTGACGTCGGGTTCGGCGTCGTCGGGACATAGACGCTCACGTACTCGCCCTGCAAGTGATTGACCACATCGCCGCCCGGCGCGCCGGTCAGGAAGGCGATGGTCCAGGATTCTCCGTGCGGATACCGCACGAGCAACGCCTTGCGAAACGCGTTGCCGTTGCTCGAGAGCAAGGTGTCGGAGACCTGCTTGACGCTGCCGTACAACGGTCCAACGATGGGAATGCGCGTCAGCACGGCTTCCCACCAGCCGACCAGCTTCTGGCCGATGAAATTATGCGCCAGAAGGCCGACCACGAACACGAACGCGAGCGTGACCACCACGCCGAAGCCCGGCACGCGCATGCCGAGCAGGCGCGAGGGCTGCCACTCGTCGGGCAGCAACAAGAGGGTCTGATCCATCGTACCGATGATCAGGCCCAGCACCCAAAGCGTGATGGCGAGGGGTACCAGCACCAGCAAGCCGGTGAGGAAAATCGTCTTCAACGCGGGTTTTTTAACGCTCATGGCAGGACTCGCGAATGTGGGCGGCGACTGGGGGCAGCGGGGGTGAAATGTTATAAACCACTCAAAACGGTACTGATACTACCGGGTACTGATGACGCATCCGGGCACAGCCCCGACACGTCGTGCCGCTGGGTCCGCCTTAGTGGCAGGCGCAGCCGCCACCGCATGCCGCCGGGGCGCTCGACGACTCGCCGCCGGACGATCCGGTCGATGCCGACGACGCCGAAACGCTCTCACTGGACGCCGCCGGAGCGGACGAACCCGCAGCCCCGCCGTTTGCCGGTGCGCTCGCGCCGCTGGCGCCACCCGAGCCACCACGGAAATCGGTCACATACCATCCCGAGCCCTTGAGCTGGAACCCCGCCGCAGTCACCTGCTTGCGAAACGTGTCCTTGCCGCATTCGGGGCACTGGGAGAGCGGGTCATCGCTCATTTTTTGCAGCACATCCTTCGCGAAACCGCATGTTTCGCAACGATAGGCATAGATAGGCATGATTCTTTCCGACGGAAAAAGGCGCGCAAAGCCTTGAATTATAACCGCTTCACAAGGCTTTCGGGATTTGTGCGGAGATAAATGGGGGTGGTGTGGCGCAAGATCAAGACCGGACGTGACCGCATTCGAGGTGGCGGGCCTCTATCGGACACCGGCCGAACATCTACCGCACGCTCGCCGGACGCCGACCGGATGCCGACCGGATGCCGATCAGGCGCCAATCAGACGTCAGCGAGACGCCACTGCGACGCTAAAACCGCCTCGCTACAACGCCAAAGGGCGGCCGCAGCCGCCCCGCTATCGAGCACGCCCCGCACACGGCCAATGCCCGTCTCTCGGACATCGACAGGCGAGCAAGTCCTCACATGCCGCTTGCCGATGGCATCAGATCGTCGACACGCGCTGCTCCGGCGGCTGACCGCGTTGCGACGCCGGTTGCAGCAACGAGCCGACGACCATCCCTGTGATCGATGCAAACAGACCGGCCAGTTGCGGCGGCACCAGCGCATCGGGCGCAAAGGCTTCGCAGGCAATCCAGACGATCAGCCCGAAGAACACGGCCAGCGTGCCGCCAAGCGAGCTCGAACGCTTCCAGTACAGACCGAAAGCCAGCGGCACGAAGCAGCACACGAGCGTGACCTTGTAAGCGCTCTCGACCATCTGGAAGATCGACGCCTTCGAGTTCAGCGCATACACCAGCACGAGCGCCGTGAAGCACAGCACGACGATACGCATCAGACGCAGCAGGTGCTTGTCGTCGATATGGCCCTTGAGCATCGGGCGAATGATGTTTTCCGCGAACGTCACCGACGGCGCCAGCAGCGTAGCCGACGCACAGCTCTTGATGGCCGAAAGGAGTGCACCGAAGAACATCACCTGCGCCACGATCGGCACGCTGGTGAGCACCAACTGCGGCAGGATCTGTTGCGGGTCGGTGCCGATGTACTTCTGCACCATCGACGGCGCGATCAGCAGCGCCGAGTAGGCCAGGAAGATCGGGATGAACGTGAAGAAAAAGTACAGCACGCCGCCGGTCACCGAACCGGAGACCGCGATGTTCTCCGACTTGGACGACATCACGCGCTGGAACACGTCCTGCTGCGGAATCGACCCGAACATCATGGTCACGCCCGCCGCAATGAACGCCAATACATCCGCGGGATTCATCTCCGGCAGGAACACGAACTTGCCGGCCTCCGACGCATGCGCGATCACCGCGCCCGCCCCGCCCGGCACCATGCCCGACACGACCACGGCGATATACACCAGCCCCACGACGATGATGATCATCTGGATGAAATCGGTGACGGCCACCGAAATCATGCCACCGAGCAGCGTATAGGCCAGCACTGACACAGCGCCGATGATCATGCCCGTCGGCTCCGACATCGCGCCGCCCGACACCGTGTGGAACACGAGCCCGAGCGCCTTGATCTGTGCGCCGACCCAGCCGAGGTACGAGATCACGATGGCGACACTCGTCACGACTTCGACCGTGCGGTTGTACTTGAGCTTGTAGAAATCGCCGATCGTCATGAGGTTCATGCGATACAGCTTGCGGGCGAAGAACATGCCCACGAGGACCAGACACATCGACGACCCGAACGGATCGGCGACCACGCCGCGCAGCCCTTCGCCGATGAACGTTGCCGGAATGCCGAGCACCGCTTCCGAGCCGAACCAGGTGGCGAACACGACAGCCACGACCATCCCGTACGGCAGACGGCGGCCGGCGACAGTGAAATCTTTGGTATTGCGGACCTTGAGGGCGGCCAACAGCCCGATGGCCACCGAAATGACCCAATACAGAATGACAAACCAGATCAGCATAACGCGGCCCCAGCCAATCCCCAGGGGCGACGGTCATGAGCCGGGAGACGTCAGCGGCGGGCGTGATCCGGCCGCATGAAGGCGCCGCGCAAGCCGACGAAACCGAGCCTTGGGCCGCAGCCTTCCGGGCAACAGAAAATCAGGTCGTGCATGACGGGGCTGATGCGATTCAGCGCTCGGGGGCGCCCGTTCTTGCCACCTGGCGAAAAAATTTTGGGCCGATTATAGCGGCGTGGGAGACGCGCGGGGGAAAAATCACAATTCTGCGTAGGGATCGTGGCAAATATCGGGAAATGCCTAGTGACTAAGCGGGCGTTACGTGCAATTGGCATCAACCGTCGATTGCGGAAAACGGCTTGCCAACGCGGATGAAAATGCCTCCCCACACCGTCCCGCACCGCCCAAGAACGGCCTGCACTGCCCAATGCCACGCAGCCGTCAACGCCGCCGCCAGACCATCCAGTGCTCGGCGCCGGCGAAGACGGGCACCGAATCGCCGACGAGCCGATCGGCTTCGCAGACGAAGTCCTGCGCCAGCAGCGCATGGAGGGCGTCCGCAGCGATGCCGAACGGCGGCCCCTTCGGCGTTTCCTTGAGGAAAAAGAATCCGGCCAGACGTGCGCCCTGCGGCAACAATTGCGCCATGCGGCGCGCGTAGTCCTGCCAGAGGGCGCGCGGCAGCGCGCAGAGAAAAGCCCGCTCGTAGATCACGTCGAGCGTGAACGGCGGCGTGTAGGTGAAGAAATCGGCTTGCTCGACGAGCGACGCGCGCGGTCCCAACTGCGCCTTGGCCGATTCGACGGCGACCGGCGCGAAGTCGATGGCCCGCACCGGCCAGCCTTGGGCGTCGAGCCACGCCGCTTCGTACGCAGCGCCGCAGCCGGGGATCAGCGTGGCGCGCGCTGCGCCCTCGCCCGCCACAAAGTCCCGCAGCGCCTGGGGAACGCCGGCGGCGTCCCAGGGCATGAAGGCGCTGGCGAAGCGCTCGTCCCAGAATTCCGCACGAGACGGATCGCGATGCGCAAACGACGGCACAGCGTTTGCGCCGCCGCTCTCCCCCCCGTCGCCTTCGCGCGGTGCGCACAACACCGCTTGATACTTGCGAATCACGCTCACGCCCGGCTCCTTTCAGACCATCAGCTATACAGCCAGACGAATGCCGTCAGCACGCCGATGGCGATCCCACCCACCAGACAGAACGCGCCGGTCAGCAGACGGTTGGTGCGGCGTTGCTCCTGAAGCAACGCAAGCAGCAGCGTGTCGTCCTGCCCGCGCGCCTGCACCGAGAGCGCCTGATGAATGAGCCGCGGCAATTGCGGCATCGTCTTGCTCCACTGCGGCACTTCGGCCTTCAGGCGTTCAAGCCAGCCGCGCGGACCGATCTGCTCGGCCATCCAGCGCTCGAGGAACGGCTTGGCGGTCTTCCAGAGATCCAGATCCGGATCGAGCTGACGGCCCAGCCCTTCGATGTTGAGCAGCGTCTTTTGCAGCAACACGAGTTGCGGCTGAATCTCGACGTTGAAACGGCGCGACGTCTGGAACAGTCGCATCAGCACCAGCCCCAGCGAAATCTCCTTGAGCGGACGATCGAAGTATGGCTCGCACACTGCGCGAATCGCCCCTTCGAGTTCTTCGACACGCGTATCCGGCGGCACCCAGCCGGACTCCAGATGCAGCGACGCCACGCGGTGATAATCGCGACGGAAGAACGCGAGGAAGTTCTGCGCCAGATAATTCTTGTCGAATTCGGACAACGCACCGACGATGCCGCAATCGAGCGCGATATAGCGTCCGAACGTGGCGGGGTCGAGGCTCACCAGAATATTGCCCGGGTGCATGTCGGCGTGGAAGAAACCGTCGCGCAGGAACTGCGTGAAGAAAATCTCGACGCCTTCGCGCGCCAGTTTCTTCAGATCGACGCCCGCCTCGCGCAGCACTTCGATCTGGCTGATCGGCACGCCGTGCATGCGCTCCATCACGAGCACCGAGCTGGAACTGAACTCCCAGTAGATCTCGGGCACCATCAGCATGCCGGAGTCGATGAAGTTGCGGCGAAGCTGTGCCGCGTTGGCGGCTTCGCGCATCAGGTCGAGTTCGTCGTGCAAATACTTGTCGAACTCGGCCACCACCTCGCGCGGCTTCAGGCGCTTGCCGTCCGGCCACAACCGCTCTACCCATCCGGCGAGATCGCGCATCAGGGCCAGATCGCTGTCGATCACGCTCAGCATGTTCGGACGCAACACCTTCACCGCGACTTCCTTGCCCGCATGCTCACCGTCACGAACCCGTGCGAAGTGCACCTGCGCAATCGACGCACTCGCCACCGGCGTGCGCTCGAACTCCACGAACACTTCTTCCAGCGGATGGCCCAGCGATTTCTCGATGCTCGCGCGCGCCACCTGCGGGTCGAAAGGCGGCACCTGATCCTGCAAGCGCGCGAGTTCCTGCGCGATATCCGGCGGCATCAGGTCGCGACGCGTCGACAGCACCTGCCCGAACTTCACGAAGATCGGACCCAGCGATTCGAGCGCGAGACGCAGACGCTCGCCGCGCGGCGCCTTCAGCCCGCTGCGGCCGAACGACAGCACGCGCAGCAGGGTGCGCGCAAAGGGGTGGGGAATGCTCGAGAGCACCAGTTCGTCGAGCCCATATTGATAGCAGACGAAGAAAATCTTGATGAGACGCAGCAGACGCATCGGTCAACGGCCTCCGATCGAGCGGGACGCCTGGGCGGCTGCGCCCGTCTGACGTTCCAGCTTTTCGATACGCTTTTCCAGCCGCGCGAGGTCATCGCGCAACGTACCGATATCGGCGCGCATCGCATCGAGCTTCGGACGTGCCACGAGCAGCGGATTCTCTTCCACGAAGTAATCGGCCAGCGAGCGCACCAGCGTGCCGCCCGTGCGGCGCGCACCGGCCACGGCGGCACGGCCAGTCTCGCTCACGCGATGCGCGGCGGCGTCGCCAATGACCTTGCTCAGGTCTTCGGCCACTTCCCAGCGCAGATGCTGGGCGAGATACGACACCGTGTTGGCGAATTCCGCGTCGCCTTCGATCTTGACGTGACGCATCACCGCCGCCTGCCCGCCACCCGCAAAGTCGGCCAGCGCCGCCGGGGGCACCGAGATACTGACGTCACAGGGGAAATTGGCTTCGGCGGCGGCAAGATAGCCGTCGTCTCCCACGCGCAGGCGCAGGTCGATTGCCGACATGGCCAACCGGGCGGAAGCACCGATGTGATGGCGCAGACGGTCGCGTGCCCACGGTTCGCGGGCAAGCAAATGGTTCACGGTGGCGGCAAAGGCTTTGGCGGCTACGGTCATGAGCTTGGCGGTCGGCCGGCGCTGAACACCGGTCGCACCGAAAGACGCCGTCCGGCAACAACTTCGGACGGCAAAAACAAAAGAGCCCGCGCTTCGAACGCGGGCTCTCATTGTAAGGCAGGTTACGCCAAAAACGTCGCGAGGCTTAGAGCTGCTGAATCCCGGCGAGCACCCAGCCACCGTTGCCGGCCACCGGCTTGGTCAGGTTCCAGACCTCGTTGAACGGCTCGGCCGGTGCGCCTTCGGCTTCGCGAATCAGGCCCGAGAAGCGAACGCTGGCCATGTACTCGCTGGTCGATTGCTCGATGCCGAGGAGTTCGGCGTCCAGTTGCACGACGTCCGTACGGTTGGTCGACTTGCCGCGTTCTTCGAGGTCCATCTTGATTTCCGCGAACATCTGCGGCGTGGTGAACTCGTTGATGTCGGCCTGATCGCCCTTGTCCCATGCGGCTTGCAGACGGTTGAAGTACACCTTGGCGCTGCGCAGGAAGCCTTCCGCGTCGAAACCGGCCGGCACACCGAACGATTCGACGGCGGCGGCACCGGCGGCGGCGGCAGGCACGGCCGACAGCGTCGACGAGCCCGGCTGCTGCGCCGGTTGTGCCGACGACTGGCTGTCCCACGACTGACGCAGCGAGTTGTTCGACGCGGCGTCGTTGCCCGCACCGACGTAGGCCGGCGTCTGCGACTGCGACTTATTGCCGCGCAGGCGGCGGATGACCCACATCACGGCAAAAGCGATGAGCGCAATGATGATGACGTTGGCCATCATGCTGGCGAACGCGCCGCCCATGCCGAAGTGCGAGAGCAGTGCGGCGATACCGAGACCGGCAGCCAGACCGGCAATCGGTCCGAGCCAGCGGTTGGCCGGCTTGGCGGCAGCAGCAGCGCCTGCCGCACCTGCGCCAGCGGCCGCCGGAGCGGCCTGGTTCGGGGCGGCTTGTGCCGGCTGTTGCGGCGTTGCCTGGCGTTGCGTCACGGTGTTGGACTGCTTGCCGATGCTCCGGCCGCCGCCAACGCGCTTGGCGTCAGCGTCCGCGATCGTCATGCCGACCGCCAATACGCCGGCCACAACGCCCAACAACAGCTTGTTTTTCAGGAACTGGAACATCGTTCTGGTCTCTCCGTGGAGTTATAAGGTTGTTGTCTACTGACAGACGTCAACCGAAATGGTTCAGCCGTTTTTTACGTACTGAAACCAGATAAGCGTCGGGCGATTCTGCCACAGCAGAATTAGCTTGTACTTAGGGAATACGAAACAAAGCGCCCCGGCGCGAGCATCTCCCGCACACCGGGGCGTCGGCATCGTGCCGGGCGGCTCAGGTAAGTGAGTGTGTACTCAGAACTTGCGGCCGATATGCAGCGCCACGACGCCGGCCGTCAGATTGTGATATTCCACGCGCTCCAGACCCGCCTCTTCCATCATCGACTTGAGCGTTTCCTGGTCCGGATGCATGCGAATCGACTCGGCCAGATAGCGGTAGCTGTCGGCGTCGCCCGCGATGCGCGAGCCCAGCCAGGGCAGCACTTTGAACGAATAGGTGTCGTACGCTTTTTCCAGCGGCTGCCAGACCTTCGAGAACTCCAGCACCATGACTTTGCCGCCCGGCTTGATGACGCGACGCATTTCCGCGAGCGCCGCATCCTTGTGCGTCATGTTGCGCAGACCGAACGCCACGGTCACCACGTCGAAGTAGTTCGACGGAAACGGCAGCTTCTCGGCGTCGCACAGCAGCGCCGGGGTGACGATCCCGTCGTCGAGCAAGCGATCTCGCCCTACGCGCAGCATCGATTCGTTGATGTCGGTGAGCCAGACTTCGCCGCTCGGGCCTGCCGCACGCGCGAACGCTTTCGACAGGTCGCCCGTGCCGCCGGCGATGTCGAGCACCTTGAAGCCGGGGCGCACGGCGGCGCGCCCGATCGTGAAGGCCTTCCAGATGCGGTGCAGGCCGCCCGACATCAGGTCGTTCATGATGTCGTACTTGCTCGCGACGGAATGGAACACCTCGGCAACCTTGCCGGCCTTGTCCTTCTCGTCGACGGTCTGATAACCGAAGTGGGTCTGATCACCCATTGCACTCTCCAAAATCATGTAAGCGGGTGCGCACCCAACGCGCGCACCGCCGGGGCCTCAATGGTGGTGGCAGCCACCGGCAGCCGGCGACGGCATCGGTGTGTCGCGATCGACACCCGCGGCCGCGAGCTTGTCCAGGTATTCCTGCCACAGTGCGTCCTGACGCACGCACAGCTCGTAGAGGTAGTCCCACGAATAGATGCCGGTATCGTGCCCGTCCGAGAAGACGGGGCGGACCGCGTAGTTGCCGACCGGCTCGAGGCCGTTGAGCGTGACGTCGCGCTTGCCGGTCTGCAGCGTCTCCTGCCCCGGCCCGTGACCGCGCACTTCCGCCGACGGCGAGAGCACGCGCAGCAATTCGAACGGCAGGCGGTAGTGGTTGCCGTCCTCGTAACCGAGTTCCAGCACCTTCGATGCGCGATGCAGCGTCAGGGAGACGGGAATCGGCGTGTCTTTCTCCAGCCCAGCCATGGTCTTGCTCCAGAAAAATCGGTCGAGGCGCCTGCATACGAGACATCTTGCGAGACATCGCGCGGCACATCGGCCGGCAGTATAGCCGCTCAGGCGCCAACGGTCATGCCGGCGCTACCGGCGCTCCCGGTGCTCCCGGTGCTCCCGGTGCTCCCGGTGCTCCCGGTGCTCCCGGTGTCTCCAGCTTACGCCGGCCACCCGGGGATTCGCTCCAATTCTGCCACGATGGCCTCGCGCAGCGCGGGCAACCATGCCGAGCGCTCGGCGAGCACGGCCTGCGGCAGCTCGCGTTGCGGCGCGCTCCAGACCGAGCCGGGGAAATGGATGTCGTCGCGATAACGCGGAATCACATGCCAATGCACGTGCGGCACCATATTGCCCAGACTCGCCACATTGACCTTGTGCGGCGACATCACCGTGCGCTGCGCCGTCTCGACGGCGAACACCACGCGCATCACGTGCTCGCGCGCCGCCTGCGGCAGATCGCTCATTTCCGCCACGTGATCGTGCCAGACCACGCGCGCGAAACCCGGATAACCGGCCTCGGCAGCCAGCACCACGCGCAGCACCGCATCGCGCCACACGACTTCGCCGCCGTCACCGGCGCAAAACGGACACTCCATGATCCCTCTCCCTGTCGTTAGCCTGCCATGGCCCGCATCCCCGGCATCAGCGGGACGCGTCATGTCAGCTTTTTCGCTTCTTGCGTTTGCCCGTGGCCGGATCGACCGACCCCAGCGCGAGTTCGGCGAAATCGATCTCGCTGAGCAATTCGCGCAGCGTCTCGTCGTTGATGCGATGCGTAATGCGCAAGCGCGACAACTCCACGCGCTCCGCCTGCAACGCCGCCGCCCGCAGGCGACGCTCGACTTCGACTTCCCGCACCGCGCGCTCGCGCATCTCGGCCGTGGCCGTCGACGCGTTGAGTGTGCGCCGATAGCGCCCCATCACCCGCGCGGCCGCCTCTGCGCACACGGCGGTATCGAGTTCGTCGCCCGACTTGGCGATCACCTTCTGCAACGATTCGACGGCGCGAATCGCCGCCTCCGACGCCGCGAGCCGCGCCTCGCCCATCTCCCGATTGCGCAGGTCTTCGACCGGCCAGCGCACGCCGCGCAGCAAGATCGGCAGCCCGAGACTCCCGCCGATGAGCGACAGCAGAATCACTCCGGCGGCCAGGAAAATCAGCAGATCGCGGCCCGGAAACGGCGCACCGCTGGGCAACGCAAGCGGCACCGAGAGCGCACCGGCAAGCGTCACCGCCCCACGTACGCCGGAGAGCGCCGTCACACCGGTGAAGCGAAGGCCCGGTTTCATCGTGATTTCGCCGCGACGCATGCCGAGGTAGAACATCACGCGCCACGCCATCCACACCCAGCAAAAGCGCAGCACGATCAGCACGGCCGAAATCGCGCCAACGTAGAACAACAGCTCACCCAGATTCTGCAACGTCCCCCACAGATGCTCGCCCGGACGCAACGCGGCGCGCACGATGTCGGGCAATTGCAGGCCCAGCAGCACGAACACCGCGCCATTGAACACGAATTCGAGCATCGACCACACGCCATTGCCGAGAATGCGCGTCGCCGTGCGGGTATTGAGCAGCTCGGTCGAGCTGACCGCCATACCGGCTGACACCGCCGCGAGAATGCCCGAAAAGCCGAAATGCTCCGCAAGCAGATAGGCGGCGAACGGCATGAGCAGCAGAAGCAGCACGATGGTCGCGGGCTCTTCTGTGGAGGCGTCCATCACGCGGCGATGGAACTGCATGAAAAGCCACGTGACCGCCCATCCGGCGAGCAGGCCGCCCAGTGCGATGACGAAAAAGGAGAACGTGGCGTTGCCGATGGAGAAAATGCCCGTGGTCGCGGCCACCAATGCGAACTTGAACGCGACGAGGCCCGACGCGTCGTTCATCATCGCCTCGCCTTCGAGCACGTGCATGAGGCGCGTGGGCATGCGCATGCGCCCGGTGAGCGCAGAGACGGCCACGGCGTCGGTCGGCGAGAGCACGCCGCCGAGCGCGAACGCCACCGCGAGCGGAATCGAGGGAATCAGCCAGTGGATGAAATACCCCACGCCGAGCACCGTGAAGATCACGAGGCCGAGCGCCATGGCGACGATCGGCACCCGCAGGTGCCAGAACTCGCGCTTGGGCATGCGCCAGCCGTCAGCGAAGAGTAGCGGCGGAATGAAGAGCAGGAAGAAAATCTCGGGGTCGAGATCGATGTGCAGCCCCGCGCCCGGATAAGCGAGCGCGGCGCCCACGGCGATCTGCACGAGCGGCACGGGCAGGAACCGGATGAAGCTGACCAGCACGCCGGTCAGCGCCACCACGAACAGCAGAATCAGCGCGGTAAGGACTACCTCCATGCCACCTCCGTGGTCCGTCGGTCAGGCATCGGCCGCGTTCCCCAGAGGCGCCAGGCGGGGCAAAAGGTGCATCAGACCAGCACGCGTTCGATGCCGCCGTTGTTCGCATCCTTCACATAGTCCACCAGCCACTGATCGCCCAGCACGTGCTTGGCGATCTCGACGACGATGTAGTCGGCGGTGACATCCGCGTCGTCGTGATAGCGCGACAGACCTTGCAGGCACGACGGGCAGCTCGTCAGAATCTTGACGTCTTCCACCTTGCCGTGCGCACGCAGCTTCGCCGCGCCCTTGCGCATTTCCTCTTCCTTGCGGAAGCGGATCTGCGTCGAGATGTCCGGACGCGTGACCGCCAGCGTACCCGATTCGCCGCAGCAGCGATCGTTCTTCTCGATCTTGTAGCCGTCGTTCTCGCTGCCCATCAACTGGTTCACGAGCTTGACCGGGTCCATCGTCTTGATCGGCGTGTGGCACGGGTCGTGATACATGTAGCGCGTACCCGCCACGCCTTCGAGCTTCACATTCTTCTCGAGCAGATACTCGTGGATGTCCACGATGCGACAGCCCGGGAAGATCTTCTCGAATTCATAACCGGCGAGCTGATCGTAGCAAGTCCCGCACGACACCACTACCGTTTTGATATCGAGGTAGTTCAGCGTGTTGGCCATGCGGTGGAACAACACACGGTTGTCCGTCACGATCTTCTCGGCCTTCTCGCCCTGGCCCGACCCGCGTTGCGGATAGCCGCAGCACAGATAGCCCGGCGGCAGCACCGTCTGCACGCCCACGTGCCAGAGCATCGCCTGCGTGGCGAGGCCGACTTGCGAGAACAGACGCTCCGAGCCGCACCCCGGGAAGTAGAACACCGCCTCCGAATCCACCGACGTGGCCTTCGGATTGCGAATGATCGGCACCACCTTGTTGTCTTCGATGTCGAGCAGCGCACGCGCCGTCTTCTTCGGCAGGTTGCCCGGCATCTTCTTATTGACGAAGTGGATCACTTCCTCGCGCATCGGCGGCTTGCCTACCGTTGCGGGCGGGCGGGCGGTTTGCTTCTTTGCGATCTTCTTGAAGATGTCCGCGCCGAAGCGCTGCGCCTTGTAGCCCCAGTCGATCATCACCTTGCGGGTGATGTTGATCGTCTCCGGATTGGTCGCGTTGAGGAAGAACATGCCGGCCGCCGCGCCCGGATTGAACTTCTTCTTGCCCATTTTGCGCAGCAGGTTGCGCATGTTCATCGTCACGTCGCCGAAGTCGATCTTCACCGGGCAGGGCGTGGCGCACTTATGGCAGACCGTGCAGTGATCGGCCACGTCGTTGAACTCGTCCCAGTGCTTGATCGACACGCCGCGGCGCGTCTGTTCTTCGTACAGGAACGCTTCAATGAGCAGCGACGTCGCGAGAATCTTGTTACGCGGGCTGTAGAGCAGGTTCGCGCGCGGCACGTGCGTGGCGCACACCGGCTTGCACTTGCCGCAACGCAGGCAGTCCTTCACGCTGTCGGCAATCGCGCCGATATCCGACTGCTGCATGATGAGCGACTCGTAACCCATCAGCCCGAAGCTGGGGGTATAGGCGTTGCGCAGATCCGCGGGCAGGTCGGGCATATCGAGCAGCTTGCCCTTGTTGAAGCGCCCTTCCGGGTCCACGCGTTGCTTGTACGCGCGGAACTCGCCGATTTCGGCTTCCGTCAGGAACTCCAGCTTGGTAATGCCGATGCCGTGTTCGCCCGAGATCACGCCGTCGAGCGAGCGCGCGATATCCATGATGCGGGCCACGGCCTTGTGCGCATCCTGGAGCATCTCGTAGTTATCCGAGTTCACCGGGAGGTTCGTGTGCACATTGCCGTCGCCGGCGTGCATGTGCAGCGCGACGAACACACGGCCATGCAGCACGCGCTTGTGGATCGCCTGCGCTTCGTCGAGGATCGGCTTGAACTCGCCGCCCGTGAAAATCTGACGCAGCTCCGCGCGGATCTCCTGCTTCCACGAAATGCGCACCGTCCGATCCTGAAGCAGATCGATGAGACGCGTCTGCGGCTGCCTGGCGAGACGCTCGTTGAGCACCGCGTCGATGTCGCGAATGCCGTGACGGTTGAGCAGCGGGATCGCGTCTGCGAGCGGCAATTCGAAGTGATCGCGCAGGAACACCCAGCGCGCGCGCACGTCGCGCAGCAGCGTGAGTGCCGTCTGCACGCGGTCTTCGAGCAGTTCGGCCGACGGAATTTCGTTCGCGTCGTCCGTCTTGCCGAGCGGCAGATTACCGGCTTCGAAGAACGTTTCGAGGGCGTCGACCAGTTGCAGCTTGTTCTTGAGCGACAACTCGATGTTGATGCGTTCGATGTGATCCGTGTACTCGCCCATACGGTGCAACGGAATCACCACGTCTTCGTTGATCTTGAAGGCGTTCGTGTGACGCGCGATCGCGGCGGTGCGCGAACGGTCCAGCCAGAACTTCTTGCGCGCCTCGGCCGACACCGCGACGAACCCTTCGCCGCTCTTGCCATTGGCCATGCGAATCACTTCCGACGTTGCCTGCGCCACCGCGTTGTCGTCGTCGCCAACGATATCGCCGATGAGCACCATCTTCGGGAACGCGTTGCGCTTCGACTTCGTGGCATAGCCCACGGCGCGCAGATAACGCTCGTCCAGATGCTCCAGGCCGGCCAGAATCGCGCCGCCCGCGGCCGTCTGCGCGAACATGTAATCCTTGATCTCGACGATGCTCGGAATCGCTTCCTTCGCCTGCCCGAAGAACTCCAGACACACCGTGCGCGTGTGCGCGGGCATCTTGTGGAGAATCCAGCGCGCGCTCGTGATCAGGCCGTCGCAACCTTCCTTCTGCACACCGGGCAGACCGGCGAGGAACTTGTCCGTGACGTCCTTGCCGAGGCCTTCCTTGCGGAAACGCCTGCCTTCGATTTCCAGCATCTCGGTCTTGAGCAGCACGGCGCCCGGCGCCTGATTGCCGTCGTACCACTTCAGTTCGAAGCGAGCGACCGGGATATCGTGAATCTTGCCGAGGTTGTGATCGTGGCGCGTGACTTCCAGCCAGTTGCCCTGCGGATCGACCATGCGCCACCAGGCGAGGTTATCCAGCGCGGTGCCCCACAGCACGGCCTTCTTGCCGCCTGCGTTCATGGCCACGTTGCCGCCGATGCACGACGCGTCGATCGACGTCGGGTCCACCGCGAACACCAGACCGGCGCGCTCGGCGGCTTCCGCCACACGGCGCGTCACCACACCCGCGCCCGAAAAAATCGTCGCGACAGGCTTGTCGACGCCCGGCAGTTGCGAGTACTCGACGTCGTCGAGCTGCTCCAGCTTTTCCGTATTGATGACGGCCGAGAACGGCGTGAGCGGGATCGCGCCGCCCGTATAACCGGTGCCGCCTCCGCGCGGGATCACCGTCAGCCCCAATTCGAAGCAGCCCTTCACCAGCGACGCCATTTCGCCTTCGCTATCCGGGGTGAGCACCACGAACGGATATTCCACACGCCAGTCGGTGGCGTCCGTCACATGCGAGACGCGCGACAGGCCGTCGAACTTGATGTTGTCGCTGGCGGTCGTGCGGCCGAGCACCTTCTTCGCGCGGCGGCGCAGCTCGGCCATCTTCTCGAACTCCGCGGCGAAATCCGCCACGGCGCGGCGAGCCGCCGTTTCCAGTTGCTCGACTCGTGCGGCGCGATCGCGACCGTTCACATCGGCGTGCTCCGCGACATCGGCGCGGCGACGCTTGTCGATCTCGTTCAGACGGTGGTCGAGCGCGTCGATCAGCAGCTTGCGGCGCTTCGGATTGTCGAGCAGGTCGTCTTGCAGATACGGATTGCGGCGAACCACCCAGATATCGCCGAGGACTTCATACAGCATGCGCGCCGAGCGGCCGGTGCGGCGCTCGTTGCGAAGTTCGTCAAGGATCGCCCAGGCGTCAGCGCCGAGCAGGCGCATGACAATTTCGCGGTCCGAAAACGACGTGTAGTTATAGGGAATCTCGCGTAGACGCGGCGGTTGAGCAGCTACGGCGTGCTTGGCGTCGTGCGGTTCGAAGGCAGGCAAGGGTGCGTTCATCTTGTCGGGCTCGTCAATGCGGCGGTGCATCCGCCGTCGGCGTTCGTCTCGCGAGACGCGCCGAAAGTCAAAATCGGGTGTGCGCATGAAATGCCGACCGCTGGCGCGAAGGGGTGCGCGCAGGCCGGCAAGGGGCGATCTGCGATCAGCGAGATCGACGACTGCCGTGCGAAGACGTCGATGACGACTCGTAACCGTTCATCGAGCAGAAGCACAGAGGGGTGAGGCCGTTGTTGCGCATGCCCAGATCTTTCTTCCGGCTTGGGAAAGTGTTGGTAGGGGAATGTAGGTCGGATTGTACTTCATTGCACCGCAACACGTCGCCGCCTCGCCCAAATCCCGCCCCGCGCGCGTGATTACCCTCATTGCCGGCAGGGTGACTGCCTCATCGACACATCGACAACACATTCAGACCCGTTCACAACCGCTCTCGCCCGCGTCGTCCGACGATGCTTTCACCAGAAACAAGACAAGCGCTATATCCGTTTATATACAACGACTTGAATCACATTCGCGCACTGAAATTTCCGCCGAATGGGAGTATGTTCTTACGGTCCCCGATCCATCCACCCGTCAAGAGGTGTCTCAATGGCTTCGTTCCAACTCAACGGCAAACCGGTGACGGTCGACGTCGATCCGGCCACGCCCCTGCTCTGGACCTTGCGCGACGCGCTAAACATGACCGGCACCAAATTCGGTTGTGGCATGGCGCTGTGCGGGGCCTGCACCGTTCATATGGACGGCGCGCCCATCCGAAGCTGCGTCACGCCCGTGTCCGCCGTCGAAGGCAAGAAAATCACCACCATCGAAAACGTCGGCGCCGATCCCGTCGGACGTGCCGTCCAGCAGGCGTGGGTCAAACACGACGTGCCCCAGTGCGGCTACTGTCAGAGCGGCCAGATCATGTCCGCGACCGCCTTGCTGCGTGAAAACAAGACACCCAACGACGAACAGATCGATACCGCCATGGCGGGCAACATCTGCCGTTGCGGCACCTACGCCCGCATTCGCGCGGCCATCAAAGACGCTGCGGCGTCGCTGGCCTGAGACTCAGGCATAGGAGACACCGACATGCGAGAACTTCGCTTCTCCCAGCGTCCCGGCGTTGCCGTGGGCGACTTCGCGGGCGTGAGCCGCCGCGGCTTCCTCAAGACCACCGCCATCGCGGCTGGCGGCCTCATGCTCGAAATGTCCCTGCCCGACGCGATGCGCGTGGCCGGCGCACAGGGCGCGGCCGCGGCGCCCGTCGTTCCGTCTGCGTTCGTCCACATCGCGCCCGACGACACCGTCACCATCCAGGTCAACCGGCTCGACTTCGGACAGGGCGTACAAACCGCCTTGCCTATGCTCGTCGCCGAAGAACTCGACTGCGACTGGGCCAAAGTGCGTGGCGAACTGGCGCCGGCGGGCGACGCATACAAAGACCCCATGTTCGGCATCCAGATGACCGGCGGCTCCGGTTCCGTCGCCCATTCGTGGCTCCAGTACCGGCGCATTGGCGCCTCCGCGCGCGCCATGCTCATTGCGGCGGCCGCGCAACAATGGAAAGTGCCTGCGGCCCAGTTGCGCACCGAAAAAGGCGTCGTGCTGGGCCCCAACGGCCAGCGCGCCACCTACGGCAGCCTCGCCGCAAAGGCGCAGGCGCTGCCCGTTCCGGCCAGCGTCGCCCTCAAAGATCCGTCCGCCTTCCGCTTGCTCGGCAAGCCCACCGGCCGATTGGATGCCCAAGCCAAATCGACCGGCGTGCCGATGTACGGCATGGACTTCAAGCTGCCCAACCTCAAAGTCGCGGTCGTGGCGCGTCCTCCCGTGTTCGGCGCCAAAGTCAAAACTTTCGACGCCAAGGCTGCGCGCGCCGTCAAGGGCGTGCGCGATGTTCTCGAAATCCCGTCCGACCGCGGCGGCACCGCTGTGGCTGTCATCGCCGACGGTTACTGGCAGGCAAAAACCGGCCGCGACGCCCTCAAGACCGAATGGGACACCGGCGGCGTCGAGCACGTCGACACTGCTGCGCAGTTGGCCAAATATAAAGAGATGGCCACAACGCCGGGCATCGTCGCCATCGACGCCGACATCTCCAAACTGAAGGGGGCGTCCAAGACCCTCGTGGCCGAGTACAGCTTCCCCTACCTCGCGCATGCGCCGATGGAGCCGCTCAACTGCACCGTGCAGGTTTCCGACAAGGGGGCCGAAGTGTGGACCGGCACTCAGTTTCAGACCGTCGATCAGGCGGCGATTGCGCGCACGCTCGACCTCAAGCCCGAGCAGGTCAAACTGCACACACTCATGGCCGGTGGCGGATTCGGCCGACGTGCCGTGCCGACGTCCGACTATGGCATCGAAGCGGCACAAGTCGCCAAGGCGTGGCGTCGTGCGGGACATCGCGAGCCGGTCAAAGTCATCTGGAGCCGGGAAGACGACATCCATGGCGGCTACTACCGTCCGATGTACGTCCACCGTGCCGAGATCGGCCTCGACGCCAAGGGCAACGTATTGGCGTGGAATCACACCATCGTGGGCCAATCTATCCTGCAGGGCACGCCGTTCGAAAAAATGATGGTCAAGAACGGCATTGACGGCACCAGTATCGAAGGCGTTTCCGGCACGCCGTATGCTGTGCCATTGCGTCTGACGCTGCACAGTCCCAAGGTCAACGTCCCTGTCTTGTGGTGGCGATCCGTGGGCAACACCCACACCGCGTTCGTCATGGAGACGTTGATCGACGAACTGGCCAGGAATGCGGGCCAGGACCCTGTCGCATATCGCTACGCGTTGTTAGGCGACAAACATCCGCGTCATCACGACGCCTTGGCGCTTGCGGTAGAGCGCTCCGGCTACGGCAAGACCCGATTGCCCGAGGGACAGGCGTGGGGCGTGGCGGTGCACGAGTCCTTCAATTCGGTCGTGGCCTACGTCGTCGTCGCCGAAATGCACAATGGGACGCCGAGGTTGGTGAGTGCGGTGGCGGGGGTGCATTGCAACTTCGCGGTCAACCCGTTGACTGTGGCGGCACAGGTCGAGGGGGCGGCGTTGATGGGATTGGGCACCACATTACCGGGTGCGGCGATCACCATGAAAGACGGGGAAGTCGAGCAGAGCAACTTCCATCAGTACACCGTGGCGCGATTGACCGACATGCCGGCCATTAGCGTGCATATCGTGAGTTCGGGTGAAGCACCGACGGGGATGGGCGAACCGGGATTGCCGCCGTTGGCGCCGGCGTATGCGAACGCGGTGTTCGCGCTGACGGGCAAGCGTTTGCGAGCGTTACCGTTCGAAGCAACGACCGCGTAAGAAGCCCGAAGGAAGCGAAGGAAGCGACGGTTGAAGGGGGACTCGGAAAGCATGACGGTAAGCTGGACCGGGGCCCCTTTCTGAACCGAGTTGGGTTTATGTCTGAGGGGCGGAAAGGGGCTCCGGTCCAGCCCCCGGACTTCGGAAGAACTACTGGTGGGGGGGGGTCGAGAGAACCACGCAACCAGACCATCAGCCGACGAGCAGATGTTTGAAGGGCGCGAGGATGCCTTGCCAGAACGATTCCGGCACCCGCAGCATCAGATAAGTGATGGCGATATAGCGAAGGGCCTTACCGATGGCGATATAGACGAGGCAGGTACGCCACGAGAGTCGAAGCCATCCGGCGAGCGTGCAGAGCGGATCCCCGACCACGGGCAGCCAGGAGAGCAGGAGCAGGGGAGGCCCGAAACGGCGCATCCAGCGGGTGTACCGTTCGCTCATCGGGGCTTTGCCGTCGTCGTCTGTCGTCCGGCCCGGAACGTCCATTTCAAGCGCCACGCCACCACTGGCGGAAGCCAGAGCCGAAGCCGAAGCCCGCGCATGCGCCCGTCGTCGCGCCTTGAGGCGCACAAAGGCCCGGCGAGCGGCGAACCCCATCCACCAGTCCAGCATCCCGCCCAGCGTGTTGCCCACGCTCGCTACCACGATCGCGGGCCAGAACATATGCGGATTGAGCGCCACATAGCCGAACAACGCGGGTTCCGAGCCCATCGGCAGCAGCGTGGCAGAGACAAACGACACGATGAAAATCGCGGGCAGGCCCACGCCGGGCAGCGCCAACACGCCCAGCAGCCAGGTGATGAACGACTCCATGCAACTCCGGAGAAAACGAAAACCGATAAAAAAGCGCCGCAGCCCCGTCAGCACCAACCGGCCAGACGGTCGGCCAATCCGGCCACCCATGCGCGCACACGAGTTTGGCAGAAACAAAAAGTCTGGCGCATAATGCATGCCCATGACCCGACCCTCGACGCCGCCCGTGGCCATTCTACTGGCAGGCGGACTCGGTACCCGCTTCGATGCGGCGGGGCGCCGGAACAAGCTGCTCGCGCCGCTGCCCGGAGATCCCCTGAACCGACCCGTTGCCCTCGCCAGCGCCCATGCGCTGCTGGCGGCATTGCCGCGCGTCATCGCGGTCGTGCGCCCGGACTCGGCCGAGTTGGAAAACGTTCTCTTGCAGGCGGGTTGCGAAGTTGTCATGAGCCACGCCACCAAGCGCGGCATGGGCGCGACGCTCGCGGCCGGCATCCAGTGCGCCGTCGACGAAGATCC
Organism: Pandoraea sp. NPDC087047; assembly: GCF_044745225.1. Classification (NCBI taxonomy): domain Bacteria; kingdom Pseudomonadati; phylum Pseudomonadota; class Betaproteobacteria; order Burkholderiales; family Burkholderiaceae; genus Pandoraea; species Pandoraea sp. NPDC087047. The sequence goes on along the minus strand of NZ_JBIUZU010000003.1, from coordinate 480,642 downwards.
GCCCCCGGGGCTCGAACACCTCGACGGTTGGCTCGTTGCGCTGGCCGACATGCCCTACATTCACCCCAACACCCTGCGCGCGATTACCGGCGGCCTCACGTCGCCCGAAGCCATCGTCGCGCCGAGTTACCAGGGACAACGCGGCCATCCCGTCGCGTTCGGCTCCGCCTACACCTCGCGTCTGGTCGCCCTCGATGGCGACATTGGCGCGCGCGACCTGTTGATTAGCGAGCACATTACGATCGTCGATGTCGACGACGCCGGAATCGTGCGCGACATCGACACCCCAGACGACCTACGCTAGGGCGCGCACTCCCCTTTCCCGTTTTTCCCCGAAAGACCAAGCGCGACCGCCCCGGCGGATGTGCTGGTCTATCATTGTCCTTTTGTTCCTTGATGTGCCTAACCTGAAGAAGCCTTAAATCATGTCCGACGCAGCTCCCGACTATCTGAAGAAGATCCTGACCGCCAAAGTCTACGACGTCGCCTTTGAAAGCGAACTCGAGCAGGCTCGCACGCTTTCCATGCGGCTGCACAATCGAATTTATCTCAAGCGCGAAGACAATCAGACGGTGTTCTCCTTCAAGATTCGGGGCGCGTACAACAAGATGGCCAACCTCAGCGAGGCCGAACGCGAACGTGGTGTGCTCACCGCGTCCGCAGGCAACCACGCTCAAGGGGTCGCCTACTCCGCCGCGCGGCTCGGCTGCAAGGCCGTCATCGTCATGCCCGTCACCACGCCGCAGGTCAAGATCGACGCCGTCAAAACGCACGGCGGACGTGCCGTCGAAGTCGTGCTCGCCGGCGACTCCTACAGTGACGCCTACGCTCACGCCATGACGCTGCAAGCCGAGCGCGGCCTGACCTTCGTGCCGCCGTTCGACGATCCCGACGTCATTGCCGGGCAAGGCACCATCGGCATGGAAGTCCTGCGCCAACATCAAGGCCCGCTGCACGCCATCTTCGTGCCCATTGGCGGTGGCGGCCTGGCTGCCGGCGTTGCCGCGTACGTCAAGGCCGTGCGGCCCGAGGTGAAAGTCATCGGCGTGCAATCCGTCGACTCCGACGCCATGGCCCAGTCCATCCACGCAGGCGAGCGCGTATTGCTGAACGATGTGGGCCTTTTTGCCGACGGCACCGCCGTCAAGTACGTCGGCGAAGAAACCTTCCGTCTGTGCAGCGCGTATCTCGACGAAGTCGTGCGCGTCGACACCGACCAGCTCTGCGCGGCCATCAAAGACGTCTTCCAGGACACGCGCAGCGTGCTGGAGCCGTCCGGCGCGTTGTCCGTCGCGGGCGCCAAACTGTACACCGAGCGCGAAAAACTCAAGGGCGAAACGCTCGTGGCGATCACCTCCGGGGCCAACATGAACTTCGACCGCCTGCGCTTCGTCGCCGAGCGCGCCGAAGTCGGTGAGGCCCGCGAAGCCGTCTTCGCCGTCACCATTCCGGAAGCGCGCGGCAGCTTCAAGCGCTTTACCGAAGTGGTGGGCAGCCGCAATGTGACCGAGTTCAACTACCGAATTAGCGAAGCGTCCAGCGCCCACATCTTCGTGGGTATCCAGATGCATAACCGCGACGAAGGCGAGCGCATCAAGGCAGGCTTCGAGCGCCACGGTTTCCCCACGCTCGATCTGTCCAACGACGAACTCTCCAAACAGCACATCCGTTACATGGTCGGCGGCCGCTCCGCGCTCGCCAGCCACGAAGTGCTGTACCGTTTTCAGTTTCCGGAGCGTCCGGGCGCACTGATGAAATTCCTCTCGGCCATGAGCCCGAACTGGAACATCAGCCTGTTCCACTACCGGAATCAGGGCGCGGACTACAGCAACATCCTCGTGGGGATTCAGGTGCCGGACAACGAGAAGGCCGCGTTCCGCGACTTCCTCACAACGCTCGGCTATCCTTACTGGGACGAAAGCGAGAACCCCGTGTACAAGCTGTTCCTCGCGTAAGCCGTCGCTTATCCGCACACTGCCAAACGACAGGAAATCGCCGCCACCATGCCGATCACGCTCGAGAACAAACTCGTTGTCGCGATATCCTCGCGTGCGCTGTTCGACTTCGAAGAAGAGAACCGCGTGTTCGATGCCGGCGTGGCGAGCGGCGACGACCAGTCGTACATGCAATACCAGCTCGACCGCCTGGACAAACCCGCACCGGCAGGCGTCGCCTTCCCGCTCGTGCAGAAACTCCTCGCGTTCAATCAGGGCAGCCACGACGGCAACCAGGATAAGCACCGCGTGGAAGTCGTCGTCCTCTCGCGTAACGATCCCGTGAGCGGCATGCGCGTGTTCCGCTCGGCGCGGCAATTCGACCTTAAGATCGAGCGCGGTGTCTTCACGCGCGGGCGCGATCCGTTCGGCTACCTCAACGCACTGGGCGCCCACCTGTTCCTGTCGGCCAACGAGCGCGACGTGCGCGGCGCACTCGCGGCAGGCTTCCCGGCGGCGCGCGTGTATCCGGAGTCGGCGAAAAAAGCCGAGCGTCATCCCGACGAAATCCGCATCGCCTTCGACGGCGACGCGGTGCTCTTCTCCGACGAGGCCGAGCAGGTCTTCCAACGCAACGGCCTCGACGCCTTCCAGCAACACGAAACCGAGCGCGCCGCCACGCCGCTGCCGCCCGGTCCGTTCAAACCCCTGCTGCTGGCGCTGCACCGTTTGCAAACCCTCGCAGGTCACGAAGTGCCGGTCAGAATCCGCACCGCGCTCGTGACCGCGCGCTCCGCCCCCGCGCACGAGCGTGCCATTCGCACGCTCATGGATTGGAAAATCGACATCGACGAGGCGATGTTCCTGGGCGGGCTGGACAAAGGCGCATTCCTGCGCGAGTTCGAGCCCGATTTCTTCTTCGACGATCAGACACGCCACTGCGAATCGGCCGCACGGGTCAGCCCGACCGGACACGTCATCAGTGGCATCGCAAATCATGACAACGCCTGAACAATCAACGCTAGGCAAGGAAGTTGCCTACACCGAGCACTACGACCCGTCTCAACTCTTCCCGATCGCCCGTGCGCCCGCACGCGCGGCCATTGGCGTGCCCGACGCCCTGCCGTTCTTCGGCGCGGACATCTGGAACGGCTACGAACTCTCGTGGATCAACGAAAAGGGCAAACCGCAGATCGCGCTGCTCACCGCCATCGTGCCAGCCGACTCGCCGAACATCATCGAGTCGAAATCGTTCAAGCTCTATCTCGGCTCGTTCGCGCAAACCAAGCTCGCCAATGTCGACGCCGCTCGCGCGCTCATTCAACAGGATCTGTCCGAAGCGGCGGGCGCGCCCGTGCAGGTGCGCCTGGTCGAGCCCAGTGGTTTCGCCAAACTCAAACTCGATGAACTCGACGGCCTGCTCGTCGACCGTCTCGACGTCGAAACGCACGTCTACACGCCGGACGCCTCGCTGCTCACCGCCGCATTCGACGAATCGCATGTGGACGAAACGCTCGTCTCGAACCTGCTCAAGTCCAATTGCCCGGTCACCGGCCAGCCCGACTGGGGCAGCTTGCAGATTCGTTACGTCGGCCCGCCGATCGATCAGGAAGGTCTGCTCAAATACGTGATTTCGTACCGGCGTCATACCGGCTTTCACGAGCAATGCGTGGAGGGCATCTTCATGGACATCCTGCGTCAGTGCAAACCGAGTCAGCTCGCTGTCTACGCACGCTACACGCGACGTGGCGGCCTCGATATCAACCCGTTCCGCACCAACTTCACGTTGCCGATGCCGGATAACGCACGCACGGCGCGTCAGTAAGTCGACGCAGGCGCAAAAAATGGCGACGCGCCGGTTCGACGCGTCGCCATTTTCATTTGGGCAGACCACCGCCCGGCTCAGCCTGAAGACCCCGTCATTGCCATCGATCGGCGTGCCGCCTCCATCATGGCGGCATATTGCGGCTGCCCTGCACAGCGTTGCACCGTTTCACGCATCGCCTGATTGGCTTCATTGAAGTGCCCCAGTTCGATCAGACACTTGCCCACGCGATACATCGGGCCGGGCGCCGTTTCGTCCATCAGGGCTGCGGCGAGGAATAGCGACAGCGCCGCCTTTGCCTCGCCTCGCCGATGGGCGGAAAGCGCCAACGCCATGGCGTAGTCGGGATGATGCGGGCACGCGCAGAGCAGCGGCGCAAAGTCATCGATGGCCTGCGCGTAATCGCCCCGCTCAAAGGCGTTGTATCCGCTGCGGTAGGCGCTGTCGCACTGCATGGCGTCCCACTCGCCGGGGCGTGGCATCCCCATCGCAACGCGTTGCGTCTCAGCATCGCGCAGCATCGCCAGCGTGACTTCAATCTTTTGCGCAACGGCATCGGTCGACGGCAGCGTCCCCGCGGCAATCTCGCCCGTTTTCATGGTCGTCCCCCCTCCCTGTTGGGGTCGAATAGCACCCGCGTGTTGAGCGACGTGATCTGCTGCGCCGCCTGTCGACGCACCATGATGCTCCGGTACACCTGACTGAGTCCGTACGTCACCGCCGCTGCGGACAGAAGGGCCATTGTCGTGCCCACTCCGTACCCCGTCCGCCGGTTCTGGTTTGCGGCTTCCGAATCGTCGACCTCAGCCGCCGCATCGAGACAAAAGTAAGCGCCGGCCACAAACCCCACGGTGCCGAGCACCGAGATTGCCACCCCCGACACCCCGGCGGCGAAACCCGCCCGTCCCAAACGACTTATCGTCTGAGACTGTCGGCGGACATCGTCTGGCGTCGAGGGAAAATCAATCGCGATAGGGGCTTCATCGGCGGACTCGACGCCCGCCTGATGTGGCGACACATGCTGCATCGCCCCTGCATTGCTCTCCGTTCTCACCATCCATCTCCTCTCAGGTCGGAAAAGAGGAAGACTGCACGCGCAGAAAACGCCCTGCCATCGAAGGCAAACATCAGGTTTTGCGAAACGGTTGCCGAGGTATCAGCCGATGTCGAGCTCGACGCCGAAGCTCGGCATCAAAGCAAAAAAGCCGACGATAATCGCCGGCTTCTTCACACACACGCATGCACGCACGCAGCCACGCACCTGCGCCGCGCGCCACTGCCCATGTGAGAGACGCTTACGCCGCAGGCTTCTTGTACGCCACGCAGTCCACTTCCACCTTGCAGTCGATGACCATGCTCGACACCACACAAGCGCGTGCCGGCGGATGCTCACCGAAATACTCCTTGAACACCTTGTTGAACGACGCGAAGTCACGCGGATCGTCGAGCCACACGCCGATACGCATCACGTGCTCAGTGCCGTAACCCGCCTCGCTCAGAATCGCCACCATGTTCTGGATGGCCTGATGCGACTGGGCGACGATGCCCCCATCGATCACCTCGCCGTCCTTCATCGGGGTCTGCCCCGAGACGAACAGGAAGCCATCGGCCTCGGTTGCGCGTGCGAAGGGCATGCGCTGGCCACCCGTGCCCTGCCCGCCTTCCACGCCATATCGTTTAATGCTCATCATTGCTCCTTTCAACGAATCGTCTTCCACAACACTTATTCAGAGAACCGGCTGCGGCGTGCCGCGACGCACGAAGCGTCCAGCGCGCGCACTCTGCGTAGGCGCACGGTCCTGCCACGACAGCACCCCGTTGACCCACACGGCCGAAATGCCATACGCCGGCTGCATCGGATCGGTAAATGTCGCGGCGTCCGCCACCGTCGCCGGATCGAACAGCACCAGATCGGCCCAGTAGCCTTCACGCACGAAACCGCGCCCGGTCAGGCCGAAACGCTCTGCCGAGAGTCCCGTCATCTTGTGGACGGCCTCGGCCAGCGGGAAGAGTTCCTGCTCGCGGCTGTAGCGGCCGAGCACGCGCGGGAACGCACCCCACAGACGCGGATGCGGCAACGGATCGTTCGGCAGCCCGTCCGAGCCGACGACCGTTGCGGGGTGACGCAAGATGCGTCGCACGTCATCCTCTTCCATGCAGTGATAGACAGCCCCCGCCGGTTGCAGACGCTTCGCCGCTTCCATCAGATCGACGCCCCACTCGGCGGCAATCGTCGCGAGCAGCTTGCCGCCCTGATCGGGATGCGCTTGCGACCACGTCACGAGAATGTCGAAGTCGTCGGTGACCTGCTTGAGATCGAGCGTCGACGAACTCGCCGTGTACGGGTAGCAGTCGCAGCCGACCGGCTGAAAGCGCTGGGCCTTGTCGAGCGCTTCGAGAATCTCGGCACTGCGCCCCCAGTTCTCTACGCCCGCACATTTCAGATGCGAGACGACCACGGGCACGCGCGCATGACGGCCAATGCGGAAGGCTTCGTCGAGGGCTTCGAGAATCTCGGCGAATTCGGTGCGCAAGTGCGTTGCGTAAAGCCCGCCCGCTTCGGCCAACGGCTCGGCCAGCGCGAGAACCTCCTCCGTGGGCGCCGCGTTCGCATTCGCGTAGGCGAGTCCCGTCGACAGCCCCAGTGCGCCGTGTTCGAGCGCCTCGCGCAATTGCGCGCGCATGCCTTCGATTTCCGCGTCGGACGCCGGCCGGTCGAGCCGGTCCATATGGTTGTTGCGCAGCGCCGTATGACCGATGAGCGCGGCCACGTTGATCGCTGGCTGCGCCTTCTCCAGCGCGTCGACATAGGCGGCAAAGGTCGGGTATCGGAACGCCTCGGCGTCCCCCAGCAGGTTCATCGGATCGGGCGGATCGCCCTTGAGCGTTACCGGCGACGCGCTAATGCCGCAGTTGCCGACAACAACCGTCGTCACCCCTTGCGAGAGCTTCGGCGTCATTTCCGGCGCCCGCACGACATTCGTGTCGTCATGCGTGTGGACGTCGATAAAGCCGGGGCTCAACACATTGCCATCGCCGCAGATGACCTGCGCGGCCTGCCAGCCCGACAGCGCGCCGAGCGGCGCAATCGTGTGGATGCGGCCGTCGCGCAGCGCAACGTCGAAGCGTTCGTTCGTCATGGGCGCGCCCGAGCCGTCTGCCAGACGCACATTCGTGATGAGCGTGTCGACGGTGCGATCCGCGAGAGGGTGGTCAGTCATGTCAGTCTCCCAGAGGCTGACGATCGCCGCCGCCCCGATGCGTGTCGAGCACGTACTTGATGCGGCGCAACAGCGCCTGGCTCTGCGGCTTGGCGAGCAACGCCAGTTCCGTGGCCAGGACGTCCATCGCCAGCAGCATCGCGTAACGCGACGACGACGGTTTGAAAATGAAATCCGTTTCCAGCGCACGGATCGGCAGCACCTCGTCGGCCAACGCCGCGAGCGGCGAACCCGTCGCCGTCATGGCCACCACCTGCGCGCCATACTCCCGCGCGATCTCGCATACCGACACCAGCTCCGGCGTGTGACCGCTCACCGAGAAGGCGAGCACAACATCATCACGCCCGAGCGTGGCGGCGACCATGCGAGCGAGCACGGCGTCCTGATAGCTCGCCACCGGGCGGCCCAGACGCACGAGCCGGTAGCGCGCCTCGTCTGCCATGAGCGACGAACCGCCGCCCATCCCGAAGGCATACACCATGCGCGCCGACAGCACGCGCGCGGCCGCACGTCGCACGGTATCGGGCTTGATCAGCCCGCGATGCACCTGCAATGTCGTCTGGATATCGTCCGCGATCCGGTCGATGGTCTCCACAGTGCCGTCCTGCCCATTGGCTGCGCTCGCGCCGAGAAAACGCTGACCGACCACGGCGGCCTGCGCCAATCGCAGCTTGAGATCGCGCACGTCGCGGCAGCCCATCGCTTTGGCAAAGCGCGTCACGCTGGCTTCGCTCACCCCGGCACGCTCGGCCAGCACGTTGATCGACGCCGCCGCCGCGCCCGCCACGTCTTCCAGTACCACTTGGGCGACTTTGCGTTCCGCCTGACTGAGGGCGTCGCTGCGCTCGGCAACACGCGTCACGATATCGAAGGTTTCGGCCATATCCCGGGTCTGAGAGGCGTCGCACTGCGTCGCCTGAGCGTTATCTGGAGGTCTTTTGCTTAATATTTGTTACTTTATAACAAATCTGTCAAACGCTGGTAATTAAACGCTATTATAGGAGCCGTCCGGCAGTCGCCAGCGTACCGATATGAGGAGAATTTCCAATGAGTGATACAAACTATCAACATGGCATGATCGATACCCTGAACAAGGGCCTGGGGGCGCTCGACCGCCCGCTCGCCCCGTCGGCGACGACCGGACTGGGCTGGAATCTACTCGACGAAGACCTGAGCCTGCCGACGGCTGTGCTCTACGAGAACAAGATCCGTCACAACCTCGCGTGGATGCAGCGCTTCGTGCACGAGTACGGCGTGAAGCTCGCCCCGCACGGCAAGACGACGATGGCGCCGAAGCTGTTCCGTCGCCAGCTCGACGGCGGCGCATGGGGTATTACGCTCGCCACCGCGCAGCAGACCTATGCGGCCTACCATCACGGCGTGCAACGCGTACTCATGGCAAACCAACTGGTCGGCAAGCGCAACATGACGATGATTGCCGACTTGCTGAAAGACCCCGATTTCGAATACTTCTGTCTGGTGGACTCCGCTGCTGCGGTGGCGCATCTGGGCAGGTTTTTCCGCGCGCGCGGCCAGACGATTCAGGTCCTCATCGAGTTGGGCGTGACGGGTGGCCGCACGGGCGTGCGCGACGCCGCCCAGCAGCAAGCCGTGCTCGACGCCATTGCCGAGTATCACGACGCGGTCAAATTGGCCGGCGTGGAAGTCTATGAGGGTGTGCTCAGCACCGAAGCGGACATCCGCGCCTTCCTGCAACGCGCGGTGAGCATTACGCGCGAACTGGTCGCGGCGGGTCGCATCGAGCGCACCCCGGCAGTGCTCTCGGGCGCGGGCTCGGCGTGGTACGACGTGGTCGCCGACGAATTCGCGCACAAGGACGTAGGCGCACCGCTTGACGTTGTGCTGCGCCCCGGCTGCTACCTCACGCACGACGTGGGCATCTACAAAGCCGCGCAGGCGCAAATCGCCACACGCAATCCGATCGCGAAGCAAATGCGCTCGCAGTTGCAACCGGCGCTGCAACTCTGGGCGTATGTGCAATCGATTCCGGAGCCCGAGCGCGCCATCATTGCCCTGGGCAAGCGCGACGCGGCGTTCGATGCGGGCATGCCGGAACCGGCGCAGCTATTCCGTCCGGGCGAGAGCAAGGCGCCGAAGGCGACGCCCGAACATTGGGAAATCACCGGCATGATGGATCAGCACGCGTATCTGCGCATTGCACCGGGAGACGATATCCGTGTCGGCGACATGATCGCGTTCGACATCTCGCACCCCTGCCTGACGTTCGACAAATGGCGTCATCTGCCCGTGGTCGATGGCGATTACAACGTCGTCGAGATCGTGCAGACGTTCTTCTGATTTCAACGCGGGCGACGTGGATGACGTGGACAACGAGCGCTCGTCGTCGCGCGCATCGCTGACGTTGAGCGAATCAGGCTTCGGACGGCGCACCGCTAAAGCCCCAAAAGAAAAGCCGCTTCGATATGCCGAAGCGGCTTTTTTATTGATGCCGTCGATTTGCTGCCGTCGATTTGCTGATGTCGCTCTGTTGATCGTAGATCACAACAACGGAATCACCCCTGACTGCGGGGACCGCGTTTTCGCGCGGGCACCGGTTCGGCGGCGGCAGTCTCGGCGGCGGTTCGCCGTTTCGCGTCGCCAGTCGATTTGGCATTTCCGTCGACCGCGTTGCTCACATTACCCGCCTTGGCGCGCGACGCCACCGATTTGAACTGCGCCTCGAGGTGGCCGAGTGCGCTCTCGAGCGTTGCGATCTCGGCGGGCGTCATGCCTTCCAACGCCTCGTCGAAAAAAGACTGACGACGCGGCGTCGCTTCGTCGTACACCGCCATGCCTGCGGACGTGAGCGTGACGTTCGTCAGCCGATTGTCCTCGGGATCTGTCGCACGAGACAGCCAGCCCAGCGCTTCCATCGACTGCAACTGACGCGTGAGCGAGGCCGGGTCCAGCCGGCAATGCTCCGCGAGAAACTTCTGTGAGCAAGTGCCGCGCTCGGCCAGCGCGAGAATGATTCGCCAGCGCGGCAGCGGGTGTCCGACCTGCGCGTCGAAGGCCAGCATCATCGCGCGATACGTCAGGCTGAGTTGTTGAATGACATTACGTTTTTGAGGCGTCGGCATCGCGTCACTCCCCTGCCGGCGGTTGCGGCTTCACGCCGCGCGTGAGGCGAATGAGCGGCACGCGTCTGACGAACCAGAGCCCTGCGAGCGCGGCTGCGAGCGACACCATCTGCCCGCTGTGAATTGCCGCAACGAGCGAGGTGCGCGCCGACTCGATGAACAGCGTTCCGTTTTGGCCCATGTGAGCGAGCGTCGTCAGGAAATCGCTTTGCGCTTGCGCGTTGACGAGGATCTGCGGGTCGGAGAGTTGCGTGCTCCAGCGGGTGCCTTCGTTTGCGGCGAGCGCGTCCGTCACGCGTGCCGTGTAACTGTGATTCACGAGCGTGCCGACGATGGCCGTCCCCAGCATTCCGCCGATCATGCGCAGCGATTGCATGAGCGCCGTCGCGATTCCCAGATGGGCGCGACCGGCAACTTCCTGCGCGAAAACGGTGAGGTTCGGCATCACGAAACCGAGGCCGAGCCCGGCGAGAAACATATACGTGGCGATCAACGCGTGCGGCGTGCCGCGATGCGTGGTGATCACGCCGGCACAGGCGAGCGCGAGCAGCAGAAAACCGCCGTAGAGCATCACGTTCGGATTGGGCAGACGGGTGATAAGACGGCCGTTCACGATACTGCCCACGGTAATGCACACGACCAGCGGTGTAATCAGCAAACCGGTTTCACGAGGCGAGAGACCGAAGCCGCCCTGCAGCATCAACGGCGCGTAGAACAGCAGACCGAACATGGAGAAACCTGCGAACACCGACAGCACGAAGAGCGCCGCCAGGCTTTTGTCGCGGAACATCTCGAAGGGCAGAATCGGATGCGACGCGCGCTGCTCCCACCAGTAGAGCGCGTACGACGAGGTCACGAGCACAACGGCCAGCATCACGACACCGCGCGAGAGTCCATCGGCGGGCAGCCATTCGACCAGCATCTGCAAGCTGCCGAGCGCGGCGGTGATGAGGGCCGCGCCGAGCCAGTCGATACTCGCCTTGCTGTGTTCTTCGGCGCGCATGTGCGGCAGGTGACGTCCGACGAACCAGACACCCAGCAGGCCGACCGGCAGGTTGACGTAGAAGACCGAGCGCCAGCCGTAGGCCTCGGTGAGAAAACCACCGAGCGAGGGGCCGATGGCGTTCGCGATGCCGAATGCGGAGCTGAGCATGACTTGCCAGCGCAGACGCACATGAGGGTCGGGGAACAGCTCAGGAACACAGGCGAAGGCCGTGCCGACGAGCATCCCGCCGCCGATACCTTGCAGCGCGCGAGCGACGACGAGGAACGGCATGCTGTTCGCCGCGCCGCACAGGACCGAAGCAGCGGTGAAGACGATGATGGCCGCCATGACGAAACGCTTGCGGCCGTAAAAATCGCCGAGTCGTCCGAAGATGGGGACGGTGATGACGGAGGTGAGGAGATACGACGTCGCGACCCAGGCGTAATACTCGAACCCTTTGAGTTCCGCGACGATGGTTGGCAACGCGGTGCCGACAACCGTCTGGTCGAGCGCCACCATCATCGTGCAGAAACAGAGACCGAGCATCGCCACGAGCGACTGCCGGAACGGCAACACCTGCCCCGCTGAATGCGGGGTACTAGGACTAGGAGCCATTTTTTGGACGGATCAATGTTTGATCAGTCAAGGATTCTAGCACGTTCGTTGCGTAGTGACGGCTGTCCATGAGGTCAACAGGAATCACCTGGCTGTGGGACGCTATCGGGGAACGCTCCCACACCGTCCCAGCCAGCCCTGTTCGGGCCTCACCGTCGCTTCTGAAACCGCAGCAACGCGATGAAACACCCGCCGCCCACCAACGCCGTCACCACGCCGATTGGCAAGTCTTCCGGGGCGATCAGCGTTCGGGCGAGCACGTCGGCCCAGATCAGCAGCACCGCGCCGAGCAATGCCGAGACGGGCAATAGCCGTCCGTGCTCCGCGCCGACGACCGGGCGGCATGCGTGAGGTGTCACGAGTCCGACGAAGCCGATCGCGCCGCTTACCGCCACCATCGCCCCCGTCACGAGCGCACCGATCAGGAACACTTCGGCGCGCACGCGCGCCACGTGAACGCCGAGCGTGACGGCCGCCAGATCGCCCGTCATCAGCGCATTCAGTTCGCGGCGGCGTCCGAACAGCGTCACGCTGCCCGCGAACATGATCGTCGCCGGAATGGCGAGCATGTCCCAGCGCGCGAGACCGAGTCCGCCGAGCGTCCAGAACAGCACGGACGATGCCGCGCGCTGGTCGCCGAGATACAGCAACAGATTGGCCGCCGCGAGCATCACGAAGGAAACCGCGATGCCCGCCAGTAACAGGCGATCCCGCTCGAGCCGCCCATGCGCGTGCGCCAGCCCGATCACCGCGAGCGTGGCAACGGCTGCCCCCGCAAACGCCAGCAGCGACAGCGTGAACGGCCCGAAGATCGCGCCGAGAAAGAGCGTCGCGAACACCGCACCGAAGGTGGCGCCAGCGCTTACCCCGAGCAGATGCGGGTCTGCGAGCCGGTTCGCCGTCACCGCCTGCAACGCGACACCGACCATCGCCAGCGCTGCACCGACGATCGCCGCGAGCAACACGCGCGGCAGGCGAATCAGCCACACCACGGCGTCCTGCGACGCACTCCAGCCATGCGCCGCCGCGTTCGCGCCCGGCGCGTCGCCCGTCAGATGCGCGATGACGATGCGCGTGGTCACCGACGGTGCAATCGCCGTCGAACCGAACCCGGTCGCGAGCACGATCGATGCCATCAGCGCGACGGCCAGCACGGCAATCGCGACACGCGCCCCGCCTCGCGACACGCGCTTCACTTCGCGAACGCCTTGGGATACAGGCCGCGCGCAATCGTCTGCGCGGCCTCCGCGTTGTGAATGCCGGGCGTCGCCGCATCGTAGGGAAGCACGATGAAGCGGCGCGCCCGAATCGCATCGACCTGACGCAGCGCCGGTTGATCCAGCAGGAAGGCGATCTTCTGCGCTGCCGTGATCGCACTGTAATCGACGATCACGATCGCCTGCGGATTGCGCTCGACCACGCTTTCCCAACTCACGCTCGTCCAGCTTTGCGCAATATCGTCCATCACGTTGCGCCCGCCGGCCGCTTCGATGAGCGCTGTCGGCATCGCGAGACGCCCCGCTGTGAAGGGAGTGCCCTCGCCGCTGTCATAGACGAATGTCCGCACGGGCGAAGACACGCGACCGATGCGCCGCTTCAGTCCGTCAAGCTGCGTTTTCATGCGGTCGATGAGCGCGTGCGCGGCGGGCTCGACATCGAAGATGCGGCCGAGGTTGAGCAGATCGGTGTAGACATCGTCGAACGATGCGGCACCGCGCGGCATCACATGTGCGCACGACTCGCTCAGTTCATACGTGCGAATGCCCAGCGGCGCGAGCATCGCGGGTGTGACCGGGCCGCCGACACGCATGCCGTAGTTCCAGCCCGCGAAGTAAAAATCCGCGCCTGCCTGCACCAGCACTTCGACCGACGGATACTGCCGCGCGAGTTCGGGCAGTCCGGCGAGTTGCCGTCGCAGCGCGGCGTTGCCGGTTTTCCATCCGCTGATCCCCGTGAAGCCGACCATGCGCGGCTTGAGGCCCAGTGCAAGCATCATCTCCGTCAGGTTGACGTCATTGCTCACCGCGTGTTGCGGCGAGCGCTCGAAGGTCACCGAGCGATTACAACTCTTCACCGTGACGGGATAGCCCGCGGCCTGCGCGGCCTGCACGCCGATCAACAGCGCAAGGGTCAAAGCGAGTGTGCCGAGACAAACGAAGCGTTTCATAGCGGATGAACGAGTGTGATACGTGGACGGTGCGTGACGGGATGCCGGTCGATCAGCGTCTCCACCTTGAACACGCGCGCGAGCAGATCGACCGTCAGCACGTCGGCGGGTGTGCCGTGCGCGACGATCTCACCGTCGGCCAGCACGTACACACGGTCGCAATACGCAGCGGCAAGATTGAGGTCGTGAATCGTCGCGAGCGTGGTGATCTTCAGCGAGCGGATCAGCCGCATCAGTTCGACCTGATGATGCAGGTCGAGAAAACTGGTGGGCTCGTCGAGCATGAGCACGTCGGGTTGCTGCGCAAGGGCGCGCGCGAGCAGCACGCGCTGCTTTTCGCCGCCCGACAGCGTGGCGAACGCACGATTGCGCGCCGCGTTCATATCGACATCGGCCAATGCCTTCGCGACGATCGCGGCGTCCTCAGGCGTATCGACATCGAGCAGACGCTTGTGCGGCGTTCTGCCCATCCATACGACCTGTTCGACGCTGAGCCCGAAATCGTCGGGCAATTCCTGCAACAGCACGGCGACGTGCTGCGCGGACCAGCGCGGCGACGCCCGCCAGAGGTCCGTCTCGTCGAGCGTGACAATCCCCGCCTGCGGCTTCGCGTAGCGGAATGCGCAGCGCAACAGGCTCGTCTTGCCGCTGCCGTTCGGTCCGATCAGCCCAACGAACTCGCCGCGCGCGACGTCGAGCGTGATCGACTGGAGCAGCGGCGCCTCGCGCGAGCGTGCGAGGTCCGCTGGCGACCAGCTCAGGCGGGCGATGTGGAGTGCGCCGGGCATGGTCGGTCAGGCGCTCAGAACTTCATCGTCGCAACGACTTGCGCCGAGCGCGACGGGCCGAGCAGCCACTCGGACGGCGTTTCGGAGGTCACGGCGTACGCGCGATTCCCCAGATTGCGCAGGTAGAGCGCCAGATTCACGCGTTTGGTCACCTGCCACTGCGCCGACGCGTCGAACACCGTGTAGGACGGAATCGGCGCAGTGTTCGCATTGTCGCTGTAGCGGCGTCCCACGTAACGCAGCCCCGTGCCGAGCACCACGTCGTGCACCGGCGAGTAGGTCAGCCAGAGGTTGGCAGTCTGCTGCGGAATATTGCTCGGCACATTCCCGTTGCGCGATACGGCTACACCGCCCACGCTCTCGTCGAAGTTGTCGTAACGCGCGCGCAACAGCGACGCGTTCGCCTCCACCGAAAAGCCATAACCGAGCTTCAGCGCGCCCGACCACTCGACACCGCGCGACGACTGCTGGCCGACCTGCTCGGAGAGCGTCGGATTCAGCGGATTGGTCGTCAGCAGGTTCTTCTTCACGATCTGATAGACGGCGAGCGTCCAGAAGCCGCGTCCGTCCGGCAGTTCCTGCTTGAAGCCCGCTTCCCACTGCTGGCCGGTCGCGAGGCTGAACGCCGTTTGCGATTGCGACAGCGTGACGAGCGAGCCGATGCTGTCTGCGCCACGCGTGTACTGGCCGTACACCGAGGCCGATGGGCTGAGTTGATACACGAGGCCAAGCCGCCAGCCGACGTTCGAGAACGTTCTGCCGAAGGTGCTGCCGGTCGCAAGCTGGCGACGCGAATAGTCGATGTAGTCGTACCGCATGCCGCCCACCGCCGACAGACGCGGCGTGATGTCGAAACGATCTTCCGCGAACACGGCGGCCTGACGCGTGAGCGTGCGGAATTCCGGCACCGTCGGATCGGGGCTTGCGAATACGCCCGGATTGAAGGCGTCCACGCTCACCACCGACGATCCGCCGAACGGGCTATTGCTGTCGCGCTGGAACGAAATCTGGTTCGCCTCGACGCCGATCACGAAGCGGTTCGCATGGCCGGCCAGGGTGCGGTCGATGGTCGCGTCGAGCCGGTTGCCGACCTGATGTTCTTGTTGAATGATCTCGATGTAATCGCTGCGCGTCACCAGACGCGTGGACGGGTCGAGTTCATAGGTTTCGCTGTCGCGCCAGTGCCGGTTGGTGTTCAGGTAGTACAACTGGTCGCGGATCGTGATGCCTTCGGCCGCACGGTAGACACCCGTGAGCCGCGTGGACTGGTCGAAATAGGCGATCAGCGCGTTACCGACGTTGAAGTTCTGGTAGCGCAAGCTCTGATCGAGCGTGCCGTTGTTCAGCGGTACGCCGAAATACGTTGCCGGCAGTTGGCGGCCGTAATCGTAAGCGAGCGTGAACGAGAGCTTCGGCGAGACGTCGAGCTTCACCGCGCCGCCGAACGAGGTCGTATGCGACTCGCCGCGATCGACCCAGCCGTCGCTGCGGTTATCGCTCACGTAGAAGCGGTACGACAGCATCGGGCCGAGCGCGCCGGTCGTATCGAGGGCGAAACGCCGCTGGCCGTCGGTGCCGATGCCGGCCTGAAGGGTGGTCGCGTAGTCGCGTTGCGGTTGCTTGGGGATGACGTTCACCACGCCGCCGATCGCACCTTCGCCGTACAGCACCGAAGCCGGTCCGCGCAGCACATCGATTCGCTCGACCTGCCAGGTATCGAACGGGAATGTCATGGTGCCCGCGCCCGGATAGAGACGCGTGCCGTCGTAGAGCGTCATCACCGATTCCTGGCCGGAGAAGCCTCGCACGGCGAGTGCCGTGCCGCCATTGCCGGGGGCCGCGTTGCTGGTGAAGCCGGTGGCGCGTGTCACCGCGTCGGTGACGGTCTGGTCACCCCGCGCTTCGATTTGCTTTGCGGTGATCGTCTCGACGCTCGCGGGCGTATCGAGGCTCGACAGGTTCAGGCGAGAACCGGTTGCTGTCGGCGTGGAGAGCGGGGCGTCGTCGCGCGTCTGTTGAGCGTTGACCGTGACGAGCGGCAGGCCGGCGTCAGCGGCAAAAGCAGAGGCGGAAGTGCCGCCGAGCAGCCAGAGTGCGGTGAGCGCGGCCGGCGTGAGGGCGAAGCGGCGCGTGGCCGGGGCCTTGGTGACGGCCGTCGGGCGTGGGTAGTGCATGGTATTTCCCCTGTCGTCATATCAGACGACTTGTCGTTATCGTGCGATCTGGTGCAGGCGCGGACTGTCATCGTCGTCTCGGCATTTCGGTGTTTCGGCCGAAGCAGACGGGTCCTGTTATGTGTCGTACGGAAGCGCCGGATCAGGCGATCAACGGCGATGCGAAGCGACAATGCGCCGGCGTCGCGACGTCGGCATGGCCGAGGTGGCCGGGGAGAAAGCAAATTCGCAGCGAGCGAAGCGTGCGCGTCATACGGGGTCTCCTGGGGTTTCGCGCCCCAAAACAAAGGTCGATGAGTCCGACGGCCAGGTCTGACTTCCCGTCGCGATGACGGGTCACAGTGGCGCGACCGCGCTGGATTTACACCAGCTTCCGGCCGTCGGTAGCGCGCATTCTACGTGTTCCGGTAGGTTTACGAAATAAAGCGGCAACACTCTTTCATGCAGTCCGCTCATTTCGTCGTCACGCACCGTCGCGCTTGCGCAGCAGATAAGTGTCCATGATCCAGCCGTGCGTGCGACGCGCCTCGGTCCTCACGCGCTCGATCTCGTCCATCACATCGCGAAGTCTTCCCGAGATGAGGATCTCGTCTGGCGTGCCGACATACGCGCCCCAATAGATGTCGAGGTCCTCATGCGCGAGTTGCCTGTACGTGTGCTTCGAGTCGAGCATCACGACCACGCTGTCCACGCCGGGCGGGAACCCGTCGGCGATGCCGCGACCGTTCGTGATCTCGATCGATCGCCCGATCCGGTTCAATGGAATACGATGTTGCGCAGCCAGCGCCTGCACGCTGCTGATGCCCGGAATCACCTCGAAATCGAACTCGCCGTTGCGGCGGCCGTCGATGGATTCGAGGATACGAATGGTGCTGTCGTACAGCGACGGATCGCCCCAGACCAGAAAGGCGCCGACCTCGCCGTCTTGCAGTTCTTCCGCAATCAGCCGCTCGAAGATCTGTTGCTTGTCGCGGTTCATCTCGTCGACGGCCGACCGATAGTCGGTATCGGACTCGTCTGCCCGTCGCTCGGGACTCGTGGCCTGAACCACGCGGTAATCGCGACGGCTCACGAAGCGTTCGATGATGTGCCTGCGCAACGCGATCAGCTTTTCCTTCGCCGCCCCCTTATCCATCACGAAGAACACATCGGCGCGGTTGAGCGCGTTGATTGCCTGAACGGTCAGGTAGTCGGGGTTGCCGGCGCCAATGCCGATGATCAGGATCTTTTTCATTCGTCGGTCTTCCAGCGTCAGGCACTCGCGTACAGCGATGAATCGGCAAACCCCTCGGCCGCCAACACACGCCCGACCAGAATCAGGGCCGTGCGCTCGATTCCCGTCTCGCCGACCTTCTCGCCGATGGTGGCCAGCGTGCCTGTGACACGCGTCTCGTCCGGCCAACTGGCGCGATAGACCACGGCGACCGGGCAATCCTCGCCGTAATGCGGTTTGAGTTCCTCGACGATGCGCGCCAGGTGCCGCACGCCGAGATGGATCGCCATGGTCGCGCCGTGGCTGGCCAGATCGCCAAGCGCCTCTCCGGCGGGCATGGACGTCTTCGTCGCGTAGCGCGTCAGGATCACCGTCTGCGAAATGCCCGGCAGCGTCAGCTCGCACCCCAGCGTGGCGGCACACGCCGCCGTGGCCGTGACACCGGGCACGATCTCGTAGGGAATGTCCAGATCGCGAATGCGGCGGATTTGCTCACCGATCGCACCGTACAGCGACGGATCGCCGGAGTGCACGCGAGCGACATCCTGTCCCTTCGCATGTGCCTCCGACAGCAGCGCCACAATGGCGTCGAGATCGAGATCGGCGGTATTGACGACACGCTCGGCCGTGTGACCGGCCAGCACTTCCTCGGGCACCAGCGAGCCGGCGTAAAGAATCACGGGACAACTTCGAATCAGGCGCTGTGCCTTGACCGTGACCAGCTCCGGATCTCCCGGCCCGGCACCAATGAAATAGACCGTCATACTTCGCTTCCTTTTGAACAGGCGTGGATAGTACGGACGCACGCCTCGCTACGCAACGCATCGAGCGCCGCCAGCAATGCCTCCACGGTGTCGAACACCCGTCCGGTGTCGACGGCGTCGGGGCGCGTCAGCATCACGACTGGCAGACCAAGTGCGCGCGCGACGTCGAGCTTCGCCCCGGTCGCCGCACCGCCGCTGTTCTTGCTGACGACGACATCGATGTCGTGCTGCGCAAACAAAGCGCGCTCGCTGTCGTGTGTGAAGGGTCCGCGTGCACCGATCACGGTGGCCTGCGCGTTGCCCGGATGATCGTCCAGACAGCGAACGACCCAGATTTGATGAGCAGGAATCTCGTCAAGATGAGCGAGTGGCTCTCGTCCCAGCGTGAACAGCGGACGCGAGAAGCCGGCCAGCGCCTCGCACATGCCCAGCCAGTCCGGCACATATCGCCAGTCATCGCCCGGCTGCGCCTGCCAGGGCGCGCGACGCAGCGCCCAGACGTCGACATTGGCCAGTTGTGCCGCCAGCGCCGCGTTGGCGCTGATCCTCGCGGCATAGGGATGCGTCGCGTCGATCAGCAAATCGACGCCGTGCGCGTCGATGTAGCCCGCGAGCCCCTGCGCGCCACCGAAACCGCCTGCGCGTACGTCGCACGGCAGGTCGTCGGGAACGCGTCCCAGACCGGCCAGACTGTAGATGTCGCGGGGCCGGAGCTGACGAGCGATCTTCATGGCGTCGCCCGTGCCGCCTAGCAAGAGGACTCGCGTCATTTCGTCACGCCTCGACAGCGAACGCTGCCTCGGGCTTCATCACCTCCAGCAACGTGATCGGCAGCGCGGGACGCCACGTATCGAAACCACCCAGCGGCTGAACTTCGCTGAGCGCCAGGCGCGTGAGCGTACCGCCGTGACGCTCGCGCCACGCCATCAACGTCGTCTCGCCCTGCAAGGTCACGGCGTTGGCGACGAGGCGTCCGCCGGCGCGCAACTGCGACCAGCACGCGTCGAGAACGCCCGGTATCGTCACGCCGCCACCGATGAAGATCGCGTCCGGCACCGCCAGCCCCTGCAAGGCATCGGGCGCCCTGCCCGCCACGAGTTCCAGCCCGGGGACGCCCAGCGCATCGCGGTTATGCGCAATGAATGCCTGACGCGCGGGCGACGACTCAATCGCAATGGCCCGGCAGGTCGGATGCGAGCGCATCCACTCGATGCCGATCGATCCGCATCCGGCACCCACGTCCCAGAGCAGCGCGCCGGGAAACGGCGCTAGGCGCGACAACGTGATCGAGCGCACGTCGCGCTTGGTCAATTGACCGTCGTTGAGAAACGCCTCGTCGGGCAAGCCCACGGTCAAGGGCAAAGACTGCCCCGAACTGGCGCAGCACGAGAGCGCAATAATGTTGAGCGCCTCAACCTGGCGGCTGCCCCAATTGTCGGCATCGCCATCGATGCGGTGCTCACGCGGGCCGCCGAGAGACTCGAAGACACTCATGCGCGTGGCGCCGAAACCATTGGCGCGCAGCACAGCGGCGACCTCTGCGGGCGATGCGCCGTCACTGCTCAGCACCAGCAGCCGCGCGCTGTCGCGCAGATGAAGGTTCAGCGCCGCGAGCGGGCGGCCCACCAGCGAGATCGTCTGAACCTCCTGCAGCGGCCAGCCGAGCCGGGCGGCGGCCATCGATAGCGAGGACGGCGCGCTGATCACATGCATTTCATTCGGCGGTATCCGCCGGGCCAGCGTTGCACCGACGCCGAACAGCATCGGGTCTGCGCTGGCCAGCACGCACACCGGCGTGCCGCGCCACGCTTGCAGATGATCGACGTCGAACGGCCGGGGCCACGGTTCGCGCCGGGCGCGGATTCGTGTGGGCAACATCGACAAATGCCGGGGTGCGCCAGTCACGATGGCCGCGTCGAGCAGTGCCCGCCTGGCGTTCCGCCCGAGGCCGGCAAACCCGTCCTCCCCAATGCCAATCACCGTTAGCCAAGGCGTCGTTGCATCGCCGGTCGTCATTCTCAATCCCTTGTTCGGGCAGCGCAAAATCGCGGCCAAAAATCGCAGAGCAGGCATAATACCGCTTTGCCAGCGCCCCCTCGGGGCGACGACCTGCTCAGACAGCCGACGCGCTGTCGCCGCTCCTGCCATTTCATCGAACGTTGGGTAACGCACCGTCCCTTTCCCTGCGGCCATCGGCCTGCCCGGCACTGTCACGCATCGTGGTTAGCCGCGATGGCGGGTTATGCCGCGTCAAGCTACCCGGTGGAAGACTCACCGCAGCGCAAGCCGTCGTCATTGCCGATACCTCCGAGGCCCTCGCTGCCGGCGTCATCGAACTGACCAACCGGGCCAATCTGCAGTTGCGCGGTGTGAAACCGGGCGCCGAGCCGCGTGTGAGCGAGTCGTTGATCGCGGCCGGTCTCGGCCCGCACGTGTCGGCATTCGGGAACGAGCGCCAGTTGGCGCGCCAGACGGCCGTTGCCGACGACGTGCGCAACCTGATGCTCAGCGCCGCCGCGGGCCTCGATGTCGACGCCCTGTGCGATACGACGCCGTTGGCCGCGCAAATCCTCGCCCGTCTGGAAAATGAGCCGCGTTTCGCCGCGCTGTCGCCCAAGTTCTCGATTCTGCTCGACGGCGGGGAAAGCCTTGCCGCCCTCGATCATCCACACGATCTCTGGCTCTCGCCGATGCCTGCGGCAACGAACGTCGAGCCGATGTTCGTGTTCGGATTTGCGGGACAACCCACCACGACACCCGGCGGCGCACTCGCTGCCGTGCGGTCAAGCGATGTCCCCGCGGTGGTGCAAGCGTTACTGCACACCTTCATCGATCTCGCGGCCGCCGATCACCGGCGCATGCGCGACCTCCTCCAGGTGCAATCCGCCGACGACATTGCCGATCGCGCGGCCGCGACCGCCGGTGTGACATTGCAACGCAACGCCGCCGTGCGTGCGTGGCAACGCGCTGCGGCAACCCCGCTGCGCAGGTTCGGCGCGTGGCCCCAACGTGGCACCGGCGATGCCGGCATGTGGTACGTGGGCGCTCAGGCGCCGCTGGGCCGCATCGACGCCCCCACCTTGCGCGCCATCGCGCAGCTCTCGCTCTCATACGCAGGCGGCAGTTTTCGCCTCACGCCATGGCAAGGCGTGCTGATTCCCGACGTACACGAACGCAACGTGCCGCACGTAGAACGAGAACTCGATCGTCTCGGCATGATTCGCGACGCTCAGGCCCCGCTGGGCCGGTTGATCGCCTGTACCGGTTCGACGGGATGCGCCAAAGGGGCGGCCGATACGAAGGGCGATGCCCGTGAGCTCGCGGCACGCCTGCACACCGGCCTGGAAGTCCACCTGAGCGGATGCTTGCGCTCATGCGCGGCGGCGCACCGTGCACCCTGGACACTGCTCGCCGTCGGCCCGGCGCGATATGACCTGTACCGCCGCACGCCCGGTCGCGCAGGACTCGGCCATCGTCCGGACGACGCCACCCGCTTCGGCAAACGCCTCGCCACCCAAATGACCATCGAAGACATCGCGCTTCGACTCAACCAGCAAGACCGGAACACCCTGCCATGATTGATTATGTCCGCGACGGACAAGCCATCTACCGCGAATCGTTCGCGACGATCCGTGCCGAAGCCAACCTCTCGCGCATCCCTGCCGACCTCGAAAAGCTCGCCGTGCGTGTGATTCATGCCTGCGGCATGGTCGATATCGTCGACGATTTGCAGTTTTCGGAAGGCGCCGGCACCGCCGGGCGCAACGCACTGCTCGGTGGCGCACCGATCCTGTGCGACGCGAACATGGTCGCGTACGGCGTGACCCGTTCGCGCCTGCCCGCGTCGAACCCCGTGGTATGCACGCTCACCGACCCCGGCGTGCCGGATCTCGCCCGCACGATGGGCAACACCCGTTCGGCCGCCGCACTCGAGTTGTGGCGTCCGCAGTTGGCAGGCAGCGTGGTCGCTATCGGCAACGCGCCGACCGCCCTCTTCCATCTGCTCGACATGCTCGATCGGGGTGCGCCGCGTCCCGCGCTGATCCTCGGGTTTGCCGTGGGTTTCGTCGGTGCCGCCGAATCGAAAGCCATGCTGGCCGCCGACAGCCGCGGCGTGCCCTACGTGACCGTGTCCGGACGCCGCGGCGGAAGTGCCATGGCCGCCGCCGCCATCAACGCTTTGGCATCGGAAATCGAATCATGACGACACCCGGAAAACTCTACGGTATCGGCGTGGGTCCCGGAGACCCTGAGCTGCTCACGCTCAAGGCGCTGCGCCTGCTGCAGGCCGCCCCCGTCGTCGCGTATTTCGTGGCCAAGGGAAAGAAGGGCAATGCCTTCGGCATCATCGAAGGGCATTTGCTGGATTCGCAGACCCGCATGCCGCTCGTCTACCCCGTGACGACCGAAGCGCTCGCGCCACCGCTGTCGTACGAGGCCGTGATCGCAGACTTCTACGACACGGCCGCCGCACTGGTCGGCGAACACCTGCGTGCGGGCCGCGACGTTGCCGTCGTTTGCGAGGGCGATCCGTTTTTCTATGGCTCGTACATGTATCTTCACGACCGGCTCGCCGAGCACTTTGCCGTCGAGGTCGTGCCCGGCGTCTGCTCGATGCTTG
Source organism: Pandoraea sp. NPDC087047 (assembly GCF_044745225.1). Classification (NCBI taxonomy): domain Bacteria; kingdom Pseudomonadati; phylum Pseudomonadota; class Betaproteobacteria; order Burkholderiales; family Burkholderiaceae; genus Pandoraea; species Pandoraea sp. NPDC087047. The sequence goes on along the minus strand of NZ_JBIUZU010000003.1, from coordinate 457,234 downwards.
GCGGCGCGGCCGTGCTTGGCACCCCGCTCGTGTATCGCAACCAGAGCCTGTCGATCCTCTCGGGCGTGATGCCCGAGGAGGAACTGCGCCGCAAGCTGGCCGACACCGATGCGGCCGTGATCATGAAGCTCGGCCGCAACTTCGAGAAGGTGCGTCGTGTGCTCGACGACCTGGGTCTGGCCAGCCGGGCGCTATACGTCGAACGAGCGACCATGCCGAATCAGCGCATCGTGCCGCTCGCGCAAGTCGATCCGAGCGCTTCGCCGTATTTCTCGCTTCTCGTCGTGCCGGGGCAGAAATGGCTGGGATGAACACCCCGTTGCCAACCTCGGCAGCGCCTGCGATCGTTGTGCTGGGCCGCAGCGCCCTCCCTACGGCGCGACGTCTTCAGGCAAGTTTGCCGAACGCCACCCTGCACGGGCTGGAGAGCCGCGTGGGCGACGAAGCCGACGTGCGCTTTACACAGCTCGGCGAGCATCTCCAGGCGCTCTATGCGCGCGGTACCCCGCTCATCGCGCTGTGTGCGGCGGGGATCGTCATCCGCTGCATCGCCCCGATGCTGAGCAACAAAGGAACGGAGCCTCCCGTGCTGGCGGTGGCGGAAGACGGCAGTGCAGTGGTCCCGCTGCTGGGCGGACTCGCCGGCGTCAACGTGCTGGCGCGTGACCTGGCGCAGACGCTGGGCATCGCCCCGGCCATCACGACAAGCGGCGAACTGCGCTTCGGCACCTGCGTGCTGAACCCGCCCGAGGGCTACGTGCTCGCCGACCTTGAGCAGAGCAAGCATTTCGTCTCCGACCTGCTGTCCGGCGAAACCGTGCGCATCGACGGCAACGCCCCCTGGCTTGACGACACCGCCTTGCCCCGCGCCGAAACGGCGGCCTTGACGATTCGCGTCACCCCCTTCGTCTCGAACCACAATCGCGACGCGTTGGTGATTCACCCTCGCAGTGTGCTCGCCATCGTTCCCGAGACACAGGCCATCGGCGCGCAACAGGTGCGCGAAGCACTGTCGGCACAGGCACTGTCACCGCACGCGCTGGCCGCCGTCGTCGCGCCCGATTCGCTGATGGGAAATCCGCAGACGAAGGCCGTCGCGGACGAACTGGGCGTGCCGTTACGTTTTGCTGCGGCAGCAGCGCTGGAGGGGGAGGACGGAGAGCGTTGGCTGACGACGACGCTCGGCCCGGATCTCGACATTCGGCGTGACGCCAATCAAATTCGGCTCGTGCGGGCACCTGCGCCGATCGATCCGTCCCGGGTTGGCCGGGCGCGCGGCACGCTGACAGTCATCGGCCTCGGTCCCGGCGATGTCGGGCTGCGGGTGCCGGAAGCGAGCGCCGCCCTCGCCGCGGCGACCGACATTCTCGGCTATGCCACCTACGTGAAGATGGCGGGCCCGTTTCGCGACACGCAGCGGGTGCACGCCACGGACAACCGCGAGGAATTGCTGCGCGCGCGTCACGCCTTCGAACTCGCCAGCGAAGGCAGGCACGTCGTGGTCGTGTCGTCGGGGGACCCAGGGGTGTTTGCGATGGCAGCGGCCGTACTCGAAGCGCTGGACATCAGCACCGATCCCGCCTGGAGACGGGTCGATCTGCGCATCGTGCCGGGTATCTCCGCGGCCATGGCGACGGCCGCGCAAGCCGGTGCGCCGCTCGGTCACGATTTCTGCCTGTTATCGCTCTCGGACAACCTGAAACCATGGCGCATCATCTGCGAGCGGTTGCAGCATGCCGCCCAGGCGGATCTCGTCATGGCTTTCTACAATCCGATCTCCCGTGCCCGGCCGTGGCAGTTGGGCGAGGCGCTCGACATCGTGCGCCAATGGCGCACACCGGACACTCGCGTGGTACTCGGGCGCGACATCGGACGCCCCGGCGCAACCCTCATCAACACGACGCTGGGCGAGTTGCGCCCAGAACAGGTCGACATGCGCACGATGGTCATCATCGGCTCGTCGACCACACGCGGTGTCGATGGCGGCCCGCACGGGGAGTGGATTTACACGCCCCGCTGGTACGGCGAGCCCGGCAAGCGTTGAGGCTATGGATCTGAAGGGGTAGGCGGCGTAGGCGGCGTAGGCGGATCACGACGCCGATTCGGCCACACCGAGTTCGTCGTACCCCTTCGCCCGATAGATGACGAACGACACGAGCCACGACAGGATGAACACGCCGATGATGACGAAACCGAGATTGTTGAAGTTCTCGTTGAGTTCGCCGATCACGTCCCAAAACCCGCCCGTCAGCGCGTACTTGTTCTGGAACATGCCGAGCGTCTCGATACCACCGATCAACATCGCAACGACCACCGACACCAGCGTGATCGTCAGGTTGTAATAGAGCTTGCGAATCGGACGCACAAAGGCCCACTCGTAGGCGCCCAGCATCAGAATGCCGTCGGTGGTGTCGACAAGCGTCATGCCTGCTGCAAAGAGTGCGGGGAACACCAGCACCACGCCGATCGACACGCCGTGCGCCGCCTGACTCGCGGACAACGCAAGCAGACTCACCTCTGTCGCAGTGTCGAAGCCGAGACCGAACAGGAAGCCCAGCGGCAGCATCCACAGCGGGTGCGACACCAGACGAAACATCGGGCGGAACAGGCGAGCCAGGAAGCCACGGTTGTTCAGCAGGATGTCGAGATCGTCGTTGTTATAGGGCAGACCGCGACGCACCTTGTTGAAGGCACGCCACACACCACGCAGGATGAAAATGTTCATCGCGGCGATCAGGAACAGGAAAGTCGCCGAGATGCTGGTGGAAATGATGCCGCCCACATCACGCCATGCCTCGACCCGGTTTTGCAGCGCAACGGCCGCCACGGCCACGCCTGCCGCCACGAGCAACACAACGGCCGAATGGCCCAGCGCGAAGAAGAAACCGACGCAAACCGGGCGCTGCCCGTCCTGCATGAGCTTGCGGGTCACGTTATCGATGGCGGCGATATGATCGGCGTCCACCGCGTGCCGCAGGCCGAAACCCCAGGCGAGCACGCCGGTGCTCAGCAACAGGGGATCGCCGGCAAATGCGATGTAGGTCCAGATCCAGGCGCCGACATTGAAAGCCGTGAGCAAGGCATACATGCCGCCGACACGGCGACGCAACCGACCCGAGGGCGATGCGGTTTGAACGAAAGTGGACATGCAGATTTATCCTGAGGTCAAGGCTGTCCTTGCAACGGGCAACCCGCGTGCGAGTTGCTTGCGCCACGAGGAACCATCAGCACAAAAGGTTAGTCGTCAGCGCCGATCGACGTCAATTTCCGGACGGCCCGGCACCCTCGCCTGTTGTTTCGTCCCGTCATTGTTCCGTCCCCAATTCATACCGGGCGATCTCGTCCAGATGCACGCATTCGGCGCCCCATGCGAGCGCGAGTCGTTCGCTGCCGCCGAGCGTGATTCGTCCCCGCTCGCAATCGACCACTACCACTCGGTCTGCTGCGGATGGTCTCGACGGAATATCGTGCAGACGGCCGTCGGTCAGCACCCACAACACACGCACTTGCGACGCGTGACGTCGTCGGGCCTGATCGAGCAGACGCGTCGCGGCGGCCACACCGGCCGGCAAAGGCGTGCCGCCGCCACCGCCAATGGGCTCGATCCAGCGCTCGTTCCACCAGCGCGGCACAGCCGGCCCGAACAGCACCTCGGCACGATCGCCGCCGAAGCGAATCAGCGCGACGTCGGAGCGCTCTCGCGCCAGCCGGTTGAAGCTATCGAGCAGCCACCCTTTCGCCTGCGCAAGACTCGCGAGCATCGACGCTGACCCGTCGAGCACGAAGCAATGCAGCACACTGCTCGCCGCCTCGTGCCCGACAAAGCGCAGGTGCGTTTTGTCCAGACGGCGTGCGCCTTTGCACGCCAACGTGGGTCCCCAGGCAATGTGCGGCCCGACTCCAGACGTCTCGCCTCGCCGCTTGCGACCTCTCGCCCCGTCCAACCATCGGGAACCGCCGGGTGCTCCGGTGGTGGCGTCATCCCGATGGCTCAGCGTTTTTTTGCCGAAAGCGGCACCACGTCCTTGACGCGTGTCGTGCCGACGGGCTCGGGCGGCAGATAGCCCCAATCCGGGGCCTCTTGCGCAGACGTGTTCGCGGCCTCGGGGGCCTGACCTGCATCGCCTGCCCCATGTGCATCGTGTGCGGTGCCGCCGGCGCCGCCCGCGTCTCGTGACGGGTTCGCCTCGGACGGTGGCGCATGCCGCCGATGCCGCAGCACGGCCTCAGCCACGCGCTCGACATGCGTGCGCGTCACCGTCGCCGACGCTTCGAGCGCCGCCAGCGCCCGCGCCGCACGCAGCATGATGAGATCCGCGCGCATGCCGTCCACCTGTGCTGCGATGCACAGCGTGCTCACGGCGTCGTGAACGTCATCGCCGATCTCCACGGAAGCGAGTGCGGCGCGCGCGTCGAGAATGCGCTGGCGCAGTTGCTGCTGCGCGCTCGCATGGCGCGCGTGGAACGCGACCGGATCGAGATCGAAGTCCAGCCGTGTCTTGACGATCTGCTGGCGCACCTGCGGATCGAAGCAGTTTTCGAGCGCCACCATCAGCCCGAAGCGATCCAGCAACTGGGGACGCAACTCACCCTCTTCGGGATTCATCGTGCCGATAAGCGTGAAACGCGCAGCATGACGATGCGAGACGCCGTCGCGCTCAACGATATTGACGCCGCTTGCCGCCACATCCAGCACCACATCGACGAGGGCATCGGCGAGCAGATTCACCTCGTCGACGTACAACACGCCGTGGTGCGCACGCGCGAGCAGGCCCGGCGAGAACTTCACGCCACCGCCACGCAATGCCTCGTCGATATCGAGCGTGCCGATCAGGCGCGCTTCGCTGGCACCGAGTGGCAGGGTCACGAAATGGACGCTGGTGGCTTCGGGCGCTTCGGCCGAAGCTGGCAACAAATCGGCAAGCGAGCGCGCCGCCGTCGATTTGGCGGTGCCGCGCGGGCCACAGATCAGCACGCCGCCAATCGACGGATCAACCGCGACCAGCAGCAAGGCTTCGCACAACGACGCCTGACCGATCAGTGCCGTCAATGGAAACGGCGGGGGCAGCGCAATGGATTCCATATCGATCTTCCGGGTCACGACGATCTCCGTTCGACTTCCTGTCCGGCCGCGAGCAGATGCGCCTCGATTTGCTCGCGATACGCGCCGGGCGTCTGCCACAGGCCACGGCCGATCGCTTCGAGCAAGCGCTCGCAGACGGCCCGCAGCGCATGCGGATTGTGTTGCTGCATGAATTCGCGGGTGTTCGCATCGTTCAGGCAGGCATCGGTCACGAGCCCGTACTGATGGTCCGAAATCACACGCGCGGTCGCGTCATAGCCAAACAGGTAATCGACCGTTGCCGCGATTTCGGCCGCGCCTTTGTACCCGTGCCGCTTTACGCCGTCGAGCCATTTTGGATTGACGACGCGCGAGCGGATCACCCGGGCGATTTCCTCGCTCAGCGGACGAATGCGCGGGGCATCGGGACGGCTGTGATCCGCGTGATAAATCTCGGGCTGCCGCCCCGAAAAATGCCGCACGGCGGCGGTCATGCCGCCCTGGAACTGGTAGTAATCGTTCGAGTCGAGCACATCGTGCTCGCGATTGTCCTGGTTCTGCAAGACAACGTCGATGCTGGCCAGACGCGTCGCGAACGCCCCATGCGCCTGCTCGCCGGAACCGCCCTGCGCATAGGCATAGCCGCCGGATTCCCGATAGGCCAGCGCCAGATCCTCGTCGGTCTGCCACAGCCCGTTATCGATCATTTGCTGCAAGCCTGCGCCATACGTGCCGGGCCGCGAGCTGAACACGCGCCAGCCCGCACGCTTGCGTGCGTCGGCAGGATCGAGCCCGCGTGCGATCCATGCATCGCGTTCGCGCAGCACGCGAGCGCGGATCGGATTGATCTCTTCGGGCTCGTCGGCGAGTTCGGCCACCGCCTGCACCGCCGCGTCGAACAGATGCATGACGTTCGGAAACGCATCGCGGAAGAAACCGGAAACGCGCAGCGTCACGTCGATACGCGGCCGCTCCAGTCCGCCCGGCGGCAGGATCTCGAAGTCCGTCACGCGATGACTGCCCGCGGCCCACTTCGGCCGCACACCCAGCAGCGCAAATGCCTGGGCGATGTCGTCGCCCCCGGTGCGCATCGTGGCCGTTCCCCAGACCGACAGGCCGATGGCGCGGGGATAATCGCCGTGCTCCTGCAGGTGACGCTCGATCAACTGACGCGCCGACTTCACGCCAAGTGCCCACGCCGTCTGGGTGGGAATCGCGCGCGTATCGACGGAGTAGAAGTTGCGTCCCGTGGGCAGCACGTCGGGCCGGCCGCGCGATGGCGCCCCGCTCGGTCCCGGCGGCACGAACCGGCCTTCGAGGCCACGTTTGAGATGTCGCAGCTCTTCGCTGCCGCAGGCGTCCAGACTCGGCAGGACATCTTCACGCGCGCGTGCAAGCACGACGCGCGTCTCGGGCAGGTCCTGCGTTTGCCGATCCATCGCGGGGTCGTCTGCGTTGCCGAGCGTCTCGAGCAAACTCGCCGCCAGCAGTTCGAGCCGCTCGCGCGTATCGCCCTGGTGACGCCACGGCGCATCGCTGACCTGCGCCAGCCGTTGCGGACGCGGTCCTTGCCACGGCGTCGACCATTCGGCCTTCAGCGGATCGAATTGATCGGCGATCTGTAAATCCCGGGCCAGCGCGTCGATCAGGCTCGCGTCGCGGCCCTGACCGCTGCCGACCGGAAAACGCATCAGCGCGAGCAGCGTGTCGCGACGCTCGCGTCCCGCCGGCGAACGCCCGAAGACGTGCAGACCGTCGCGAATCTGCGTCTCCTTCAGCTCGCACAGCCACGTGTCCACGCGCGTGAGCAATTCGTCTTCGGCATCCGCATCGTCGGGCACCGCCAGACTCAGCTCTTCATGCAAACGATGGCGCACGATGGTCTCGAGAATCGTGCTGCGCAACAGCTTCGCGCGGCGCGCGTCGACCATCAGCGCTTCGTAATACTCGTCGACCTGCCGCTCCAGATCCTGCAACGGGCCGTAAGACTCCGCGCGGGTGAGCGGCGGCATCAGGTGATCGATGATGACGGCCTGCGCACGCCGCTTGGCCTGACTGCCCTCGCCGGGATCGTTGACGATGAAGGGATAGAGGTGCGGGGTCGGGCCAAGCGTCAGATCGGGCCAGCAACTGCCGGCCAGCGCCACACTCTTGCCCGGCAGCCATTCGAGACTGCCGTGCTTGCCGACGTGTACGACAGCGTCGACGCCGAACGTATGACGCAGCCAGAAGTAGAACGCGAGATAGGCGTGCGGCGGCACCAGTTCGGCGTCGTGATAGCTGGCGTAATCGCCTTCCACACGCGAGCGGGACGGCTGGATGCCGACGAACACGTTGCCGCATCGCCAGCCGGCGATCGTGAAGCGTCCCTGCCGAACGGTCGGGTCGCTCTCAGCCGTCCCCCAGCGCTCGTTCAGCGCATCGCGCACGTCCGCCGGCAGTTTCGCGAACTCGGCCAGATAATCGTCAAGCGCGTAGCTCTGGAACGCCGGGCGCAGGTCGCGCGTCTCGGGATCGTTCGTCACACCGCGCGTCAGGCGCGCCATCAGCGCATCGCCGCCCTCCGGCAATGCGTCAACGCGATATCCCTCGTCGCGCAGCATCGTCAGGATCTCGACGACCGACGCCGGCGTATCGAGTCCGACGCCATTGCCGATGCGCCCCTCGCTCGCGGGATAGTTGGCCAGCACGAGCGCGAGCCGCTTCTGCGCGTTCGGTTGCGTGCGCAGGCGGCACCAGCGACGGCTGAGTTCGGCGACGAAGTCGACGCGCTCCCTGTCCGGCTGATAGCGCACGACGTCGACTTCTGTGTGCTTGCAGCGGTAGTCCAGTCCCTTGAAGCTGATCGCGCGCGTAATGATGCGGCCGTCCACTTCGGGTAACGCCACATGCATTGCGATATCGCGTGAATTGAGGCCCTGGTTGTCCTTGACCCAATCGTCGCGATTGCCGCCACTGAGAATGACCTGCAACACGGGCGCATCGCTGCCGAACACCTGCGACTGCTTCGGGTCTTCCGGCGTTGACGTCGAGAAAGCCGTGGTGTTGAGCACCAGCCCGACGTCATGCGCCTCGCACAGCCGGTGCACCACATCGAGGCTCAACGCGTCCTTGAGCGACGTGATGGCAATCGGCAGCGGATTCAGGCCGCGAGCCGTCAGCGCATCGATCAGCGCATCGAACACCACGGTATTGGCCGCTTGCAGATGCGCGCGATAGAAAAGGATGGCGACGACAGGCGCACCGGCGTGCCAGCAGGCCTGCCAGTCGGCAATCGTCGCGCTATGGGTTTTCGGATGGTAAAGCGTGGCATTCGGCACGGGCACCGGCAGCGGCGGTTCGTCTCCCCAACCGAGTGCCTGCCAGGCGATGGCTCGCAAGAAGGCTTCGGCGTTGACCGGGCCGCCCTGGCGCAGATAACGCCACAGGCGTGTGCAGAACGCCGGGCTGGCGGTGCTCAGCGCCGTCAGGTTCGGGTCTTCCTGCAGGTCGCCCGAGAACATCACGAGCATCTGGCCGCGACGCTCCGCCAGTTCGACGATGCGCTCGATCCCGTACGGCCAGTACGCTTCCCCGCCCAGATGATCGACCACCACGACGCGCGCATGTTGCAGCACGTCGTCGATATAGAAATCGACGGAGGCCGGTTGCCGCAGGTAGGTAACATTGGCGAGCCGCAAGCTCGGGAAATCGTCGCCAAGCCGCTCGACGACACTCGCCAGCAGCGACAACGTCGTGTCGGCCGAGCTGAGCACGACGATGTCGGCCGGACGCTGGTCGATGCGGATCACGCCGGCGGCGTCGTCGACAAAGCCGCCGGGGACCGTGCGTAACAGATGCATTGGAGGCTTCGCCTATGCGTCAGACCGACGCTAAGGGAGCACGCTGCGCAGCGCCCAGGGCGGCATCGAATTCGCGCTGGAGCACGTCCGCATCGAGGTCTTCGCCGATCAGCACGAAGCGGCTGCCGCGCGCTTCGCCTTCACGCCAGTGGCGATCGAAGTAGCTATCGAAACGCTGGCCGACGCCTTGAATGACGAGGCGCATCGGCGAGCCCGGCAGCGTGGCGAAACCCTTGGCGCGGTAGATCGTGTGGTTCTGGACCAGTTGGCGCAACGCGGCGACGAGCGTGTCGCGCGAGGCCGGTGAGGCCGAGGCCGACACCATGACCGAGTCGAAATCGTCGTGGTGGTGATCGGCATCGTCCGCCGAGCCATGATGGTCGGGGCGCTGGTCGATCGTTTCCTCGGAGGCCGAGTTCAGACCCAGCAGCACGCTCAGGTCGAGGCTGCCGTTGCTCGCCGGCACGATCTTCACGTGCGCGGGCAGTTCCTCGCGAAGCAACGCTGTCACGGACACTTGCGCGGCTTCGTCGAGCAAGTCGGTCTTGTTGAGCACGACCAGGTCCGCCGCGCTCAGTTGATCTTCGAACAACTCGTGCAGCGGCGATTCGTGATCGAGATTCGGATCGGCCTTGCGTTGCTCGTCGACCGCGTCCGGGTCTTCGGCAAACTGACCGCTCGCCGTAGCTGGGCCGTCGACTACCGTAATCACCGCATCGACGGTGAAGCTATTGCGGATCGACGGCCAGTTGAATGCCTGCACCAGCGGCTTGGGCAGCGCCAGCCCTGACGTTTCGATCAGCACATGGTCAATCTGGTCACGTCGCTCGACGAGCGCCTCCATCACGGGGAAGAACTCCTCCTGCACCGTGCAGCACAGGCAACCGTTCGCCAGTTCGTACAGTTGGCCCTCGGTCTCCTGACCGTTTTCGTCGCATCCGATGCCACAACCCCGGAGGATTTCGCCGTCGATGCCAAGCTCACCGAATTCGTTCACGATGACGGCGACGCGCAAGCCGTTGTTGTTGGACAGGATGTGACGCAGCAGCGTGGTTTTACCGCTGCCGAGGAAGCCCGTAATCACGGTCACGGGGATCTTGCGCATGGAAGTCGACATGGAAATAGCAGAGCGTGGATTGACCATCTCATCCGGCAGGGTCTGTCCTCGGGCGCATGGCGTCTGGCCATGTCCGGCAAGGGACGGCTGCCGCCGGTGGCGACACCGCCGGTTCAGCGGATGAAACGCGACAAAGGTGAGGTATTGACTGCGCACCGCCTACCCGCAGTGCCAATCGTCTTCTCCGGCCGGTATCCGGGCTGACGAAAATGCCGCTTCACCTTCCCACGCCGCCGTCAATGGCTTCAGCGCAGTGGTCTCGCCCGGCAAAAACGCTTGCGGGGTTGAAGTCGGCCCGGCGCCGCATGACTGCGGCACCTTCGTTTTACCGTTGCGGGGGCAGCACAGCCAGGAGCCTCGCCGCTCACGATCGATTCGTGCCCGCGCGCTCCCTCTGTTTCCCGTTTAACTGCGCACGCCTGAACGTGTGCGCGAGCACCAGATTAGCCGCGAGTGTAGGTGCCGGATACGACCCCGTCAAGGCAGCGAACGGGCAATGGCCTGTGGTATCCTCGCCGCCAAAACCACAGTTCTGCATGGGCCCTCGCCTCGAGCGCCCATGTCTTTGCCCCCTGCGTCGTCTCGCAATATGATTCCTCGCCCCGACCCGCTTCCGGCAGCATCTTCCTGTCGCACGCCAGGTGTCGCCGCCCTCCCCGTCAGCCGTTCAAAGTCTTCGCCGCACGTGCGAGGCTACCGATGAGCCGCGCCTGGCTGATCGGTGCGGGCCCCGGCGATGCCGAACTGATTACCGTCAAGGCGATGCGGGCGCTGGCAGTCGCCGACATCGTGCTGGTCGACGATCTGGTGAACCCCGACATTCTTCAGATGGCAGGTGCGCACGCACAGATCGTGTATGTCGGCAAACGGGGCGGGCATGTCTCCACACCGCAGCACGACATCGTGGCCGTGATGCTGGAGCACCTGCGCGCGGGCCGAAGCGTGGCGCGCCTGAAAGGCGGCGATCCCTTTGTCTTTGGGCGCGGCGGAGAAGAGTTGCTGGCCTTGCAGACGGCGAGCATCCCGGTCGAGGTCATCAACGGCATCACCGCAGGCATCGCCGCGCCGACGACGATCGGTATTCCCGTCACGCACCGGGGGCTGGCACAGGGCGCGATCTTCGTGACCGGTCACAGCGCCGCAGACGCCGAACCGGATTGGCGGGCGCTCGCCGCGACGGGCCTGACGATCGTCGTCTACATGGGCATTCGTCGCCTTGTGGATATCACCGAGCAGTTGCTGCGTGCCGGTATGGCGCCGCACACGCCGTGTGCCGCTATCGAATCGGCCACGCTGCCAACGCAACGGCAGGTGTTGGCCACGCTCGATACCCTGCACGCCGAAGTGCGGGCTGCCGGCCTCGGCTCGCCCTCGATCATCGTGATCGGGAATGTCGTGTCGCTGGCGCCACCGAGCAACGCGCAGAGGCCCGCGCATGAGAGAACGTTGACGATCGGCCTCGGTTTTCGGGAAGGTGTCTCTGCCGATCAAATCGAAGCGGTCGTGCTCGACGCATTGGGCCCGCGTTCGCTGGACGAGGTTGCCACGATTGCCACGCTCGACAGGAAGCGCACCGACCCTGCCCTGACGACGTTCTGCCTGCGTCACAAGATTGCCTTGGCAGGATATTCGCCCGAGGCTATCGAGGCCTATCTCGATACCCGCCCCGAGCTACCGCGCTCAAGCACGGTATATGCACACACCGGTGTGCACGCCGTGTGCGAGCCCTGCGCGCTGCTGGCCGCGCCCGGCGGCAAATTGCTCCCGGAAAAATACGCCCGGGACGGCATCACGGTCGCCATTGCGACCCTGGCCGAACCGCACGACATGCCGCATAACGCACTCGCGGAGTAGACAACAGATGAAAACCGATAACGCATCCCACCAGCGCATGACCCAGCGACGTCGCGAAGGCCACGAAAAGAAGCAAGCGGCCGCGACGACGGAAAAAGGCCTGCTGATCGTGCACACCGGGAACGGTAAAGGCAAGAGCACGGCGGCCTTCGGCATGGCCGTGCGCATGCTCGGCCACGACCAGCGCATTGGCGTCGTGCAGTTCATCAAGGGCGCGCTGCATACGTCCGAGCGCGACTTCCTCGGCAGCCATGCGCAATGCGATTTCGTCACCATGGGTGACGGCTACACCTGGAACACCCAAAACCGCGACGCCGATATCGCGACCGCGCGCAAAGGCTGGCAGACCGCGGTCGGCATGATCGAAAGCGGCAACTACCGGATGGTGATCCTCGACGAGCTGAACACCGTTCTGAAGTACGAATATCTGCCGCTCGACGAAGTGCTTGGCGTGCTCACCGCACGTGGCCCGATGCAGCACGTCGTCGTCACGGGACGTCATGCCCCCGACGCGCTGATCGAAGCGGCCGATCTCGTCACGGAAATGCGACTGGTCAAGCATCCGTATCGCGAGCAAGGTGTCAAGGCGCAACAAGGCGTGGAATTCTGAACATGCCTGCGTGCCCTGCGTTGTTCATCAGCGCGCCGGCGTCGGGTCAGGGCAAGACCACGGTCACGGCCGGCCTGGCATTGCTTCACCGGCAGCAGGGGCGAAAGGTCCGGGTCTTCAAGACCGGCCCGGATTTTCTCGATCCGAAGATTCTCGAACGCGCGAGCGGCGCGCCAGTGCTCTCGCTCGATCTCTGGATGGTGGGCGAAGCGCAATGCCGGCGTCTGCTCGCCGACGCCGCGCAAGACGCCGACCTGATCCTGATCGAGGGCGTGATGGGGCTGTTCGACGGCACGCCCAGCAGCGCGGACATCGCCACGACATTCGGCGTGCCGGTCGTCGCCGTCATCTCCGGCAAGTCGATGGCGCAGACCTTTGGCGCGATTGCCGCAGGCCTCGCACGCTACCGGCCCGGTATGCCGATGCACGGCGTACTCGCGAACCACGTCGGTTCGGCTCGCCACGCGCAGTTGTTGCAAGAGGGCATGCCGGGCGACCTTCGCTGGCTGGGACACCTCGGCACGTCCGACGAAATGACGCTGCCGGCGCGGCACCTTGGCCTGCATCAGGCAGAAGAAATCGAGCGGCTCGGCGACCGGATGGCGGCCACCGCGCGCGCGTTGGCCGACACGGCGCTCGCAGCGCTGCCGGCCCCCGTCGACTTTGAAGCGCCGCCATCGCCCGTGCTGCCCCGGTTGCTCGATGGCAAGCAGATCGCCATCGCGCGCGATACCGCTTTCTCATTCGTCTACGCGCAGAACATCCGCCTGCTGGAATCGCTGGGGGCACGGGTGGCGTATTTCTCCCCCCTCGCGAACGACGCCGTTCCCGAAGCAACCGATGCGCTATTCCTGCCCGGCGGCTACCCCGAACTACATGCGGCGAGCCTGGCGGAAAACGCTGTCAGCGCGGCCAGCATCCGTGCGCATGCCGCTGCGGGCAAACCGATCGTGGCGGAGTGCGGCGGCATGTTGTATCTGCTGGACCGGCTCACGGATACCGCTGGCGCGTCGAGTCCGATGCTTGGCCTGTTGCCGGGCCATGCGACGATGCAAACGCGTCTTGCCGCGCTCGGCATGCAACAACTCGACACGACGCACGGCCCGATGACCGGCCACACGTTTCACTACTCGAACATCGAAACGCCACTGACACCGATTTACCGGGCGACGCGTCCGGGTACCGGTACGGCGGGCGAGCGGGTGTTCCGCGTGGGCGCCATCGTCGCGACGTATTTTCACGGCTACTGGCCCTCCAACCCCGCACTGACGGCAGCTCTCTTCCATGGCTCAGCCTTTTAGCGAACTCGAACGCGCTGCGGTCTACCGCGCCATCTACGAACGGCGCGACATGCGCCACTTCGTGCCCGGTCCGATCGACCCCGGCGTTCTGGCCCGGCTGATCGACGCCGCACACCATGCGCCAAGCGTGGGGTTCATGCAGCCGTGGCGCATGGTGCGCATTACGCGCCCGGCGCTGCGTGACGCATTGCATGGGGTGGTGGAGCGCGAGCGGCTGAAAACGGCAGACGCCATGGGCACTCGCCGCGACGAGTTCATGCGCCTGAAGGTCGAGGGCATGCAGCAGTGCGCCGAGGTGCTGGTGATGGCGTTGATGGACGGACGCGAGCGCCATGTCTTCGGACGCCGGACATTGCCCGAGATGGATCTCGCATCGGTCGCCTGTGCGATCCAGAATCTCTGGCTCGCCGCCCGCGCAGAAGGGCTGGGCATGGGATGGGTATCGATCTTCGATCCGCACGACGTCAGCCAGTTGCTTCAGATGCCCGCCGGCGCCAAGCCCGTGGCAATCCTCTGCCTTGGGCACGTCGAGCAGTTCTACGAAGCGCCGATGCTTGCGCTGGAAGGCTGGGCGTCGCGCAAACCGCTCAGTGAATGTGTCTTCGAGAATAGCTGGCCCGCCCTGTGAGATTCGCCCTCCCGGGCGCCAGCCCGCTTCGCCGGTAAACGCCCAGCAAGGGCCGCTTCACACGCCATGGCGTCGCATGACCAGCCTCACGCGCCCACGCGGTTCGAAGTAGGTTCCGAACCGGACAAGCCCCGCCTTCTTGAGATGGCACGTCATCTCGAAACTTATCGAGACCCCGGGATCCGCGTCGTTCACGGCTTCGACCTCCACCGCATTGATCCGCGGTTCGTAGGCAAGCAGGGTCTTCTCCAACTGCATCTGAAGCTCGCTTGCCGAGGCCGGAAGTGCGCGGTAGATCGTGCTCAGGTCCGACAGGCCATAGTCCGGCAGATGTTTGACTGCGCCCGCGCGAGTATTCAGGATGCGATGCACGTTGCGCTGCACGCTCAGGATCTCAAGCGTCCTGTCGTCGTGGGCTGCGACGGGTTCATCGTCGATGTGCCCGAGCAGCACATCGTACAGGGACGGCCCCGCTGTCACGAATTCGCCTCTACTTGCGGCGCCGGGCTCGACATCGGAGTGAGGCCGTCGCGTTCCTTCCGGGTGAAATCGATATCCAGTTGACCGTCTGACGACAGGCAAAGCGCGATGTCTTTCGTTACCTCCCCCGAAGCAAGACGTGTGAGCAACTCGTCCGAGAGGCTCGGCAGGATCTGCTGATTGATGAAAGCGTCGATGCTGCGGGCACCGGATTCACGATTCAGACATCCTTGCGCGAGCGTCGCAACCAGCCCATCGTCAACATCGAGCGACACACCGTGACCTGATCGCAGGCGGTCCGCGACCCTCGCCAGCTTCATGCCGACAATCGAGCGCAGCGCGTCGGCAATGAGCGGACGGTAGAGCAGCGTCTGAAAGCGGGCGAGCAAGGCGGGTTGGAAGTGAGCTACCAGCTCCGGCCGAACCGCATCGAGCAGCGCGCCATGCGAAATGTCCGGCATCTCCCGAGTGCTCGCCTCGATCGTTGCGCTGCCCAGGTTGGACGTCATCAGGATCACGCAATGACGAAAGTCGATCTCGCGCCCTTCCCCGTCGCGCATGGTGCCGCGCTCGAACACCTGATAGAACATGTCCAGCACGTCACGATGCGCTTTCTCGACCTCATCGAGCAGTACGACGCTGTACGGACGTTGCCGCACGGCTTGCGTGAGCACACCGCCACGGCCGTATCCCACATAGCCCGGCGGCGAGCCTTTCAACTGGGAGACGGTATGAGCCTCCTGGTATTCAGACATATTGATGGTGGTGAGCGCGGCAGCACCGCCAAAAAGCGCGTCGGCCAAAGCCAGCGCCGTTTCGGTTTTCCCGACACCCGAGGGGCCAGCGAGCAGGAATACGCCCAGCGGTGCATGCTCCGACGTCAGACCCGCCTTGGCCATGCGGAGGTGCTTCGACAGCGCCCGCACCGCGTAGTCCTGGCCGACGACGCGCGAAGCGAGCTGCGTTTCCAGCGAGAGCAGGCTACGGACCTCGTCGGACACCAGATTGCCAACCGGCACACCGGTCCATTCCGAGACGACACGGGCGATGGCCTGTGCATCGACATCGGCGCATACCAGCGGGGTTTGCCCCTGCGCCTCGATCAGGGCATCCAGTGCCTGCGGCAGCGCGTCTTCGTCACGCGCCTCCGGTGCTGTCTCGCGCAGCCTGAGCACGGCAGCGACCAGCGCTTGCTCACGTGCATAACGCGCATTCAACGACGCCGCGTTAGCACTTGCCTGCGCCAGATCCGTCTCGATGGCTTTGAGCCGTCCACCGGCGCCGAGAATGCCCTCGGCGGCGTCGGCCTCAAGCGTTGCCTGCTCCATCTCCAGCGCGCCGACCGTAGCGACGGCACGTTGCACCTCAACCGGCGACGTGTCTAAACTCATGCGCACTCGCGCGGCGGCAGTATCGATCAAGTCGATGGCTTTGTCCGGCAGTTGACGCGCCGGGATATAGCGGCGCGACAGCTTGACGGCGGCCACCAGCGCGTCGTCGCGAATATGGACCTGGTGAAACGTCGCGTAGCGCGTTTTGAGCCCGCGCAGCATGAGGCACGCCGAGTCGTCGTCGGGCTCGTCGACCTTGATCATCTGGAAACGGCGCTCAAGCGCCGCATCGCGCTCGAAGTACTCCTTGTATTCGGCCCAGGTGGTTGCCGCAATGGTGCGCAACTCCCCTCGGGCCAGCGCGGGTTTGAGAAGATTCGCCGCGTCTGCCCCGCCTGCCGCATTCCCTGCGCCAATGAGCGTGTGCGCCTCGTCGATGAACAGCAGCACCGGCACGCTCGATGCCTGCACGTCATCGATAACCGTCTTGAGACGTTGCTCGAACTCGCCTTTTACGCCGGCACCGGCCTGAAGCAACCCCAGATCGAGCGTAAGCACGCGGACATTGCGAATGACGCTCGGCACATCGCCGGCCGCGACCCGCAGCGCGAGCCCTTCGACCAACGCGGTTTTGCCGACCCCGGGTTCACCCACCAGAATCGGATTGTTCTTGCGACGTCTGGCCAGCACGTCAACCATCTGCTGAATTTCGCGATCGCGCCCGAAAACAGGGTCGATCGTGCCGTCTCGCGCCTTTTCGGTGAGATCGATCGCGTAGCGCGCTAACGCGTCGCCCTGTGCGGGCAAACCAGTCTCGTGGCTCCCGGCTCGCGGGTGCGCAGACGAAACCGCCGGGTGATGACGCGCGAGCGTATCCGGCACAGGCGGCGTGTCGTCTCGATCTCCGATGGGCCGACTGTCCGGTGCCGGTTGCGTTTCACAGGTGCGCTCGCCGAGACGCGACATGAGGCGAGCGATCTGGGCACTGCCGATACTGAGCAGCGGCCACGCATCACGTGCGCGCAATACGTGCGGCGCATCGACAATGGCCTGGAGCAAGTTGGCGGAGCGGATCTGCCGCTGGGCGTGTTGCCCGCAGGCATGTGTCCAGGCGTCCGAGAGGACTGCGGCCAGTTGAGGGGACAATGCCGGCTTTCCCCTCAGATGGCGCGGCAGTCGATCGATGCTGGACATCAAGGCGTCCCAGACGACATCTGCATCGATACCGTAGTTACGCAGAATCGCCGGAATATCGCCGTCACCCGCCTCAAGGAGTTTCAACAACCAGTGCTCGACAGTGATTTCATCCGCCAGCCGCATCCTGCAAAGACTCGCAGCAGACTCGAGGGCCGTCGCGCAATGCGCGTTGAGGTGTTGCAGGAGATGGGTCGTATCGCGAGAGGTCATGTCAGACAGGAGGGAATTCGGAGGAGCCGGGGATCGACGCCGACGCCGCAGACGGTGGCGCTGCGGCTGTCAGCAAATCGCTATCGTGGCAATGCGTCAGGCGGCCTTACCGCCGCGCTCGTTCCACGAATCCGTGTGCTGGATATTGCCGTCGGCAAACTTCCACTGGATGGTTTCATAGCGCAGTTCGACCTCTTCGAGGTGATTGTGCTTTTCGTAGGCGGGATCCTTGATATCCAGCATCTTGGCCTTGATGCGAACCACCTTCACGTTCTCCATCACGGTCGTGAAGTACTCTTCCTCCTTGCCTGCGCTGTCGATCGCGTATTCGCGGATCGTCACCATCTGCAGCGTCTGGCCCGACGTCAGCGCCTTGTACAGCTCCGGCGTGGAACGGTCCTTGGCTTTGGTCAGCAGGTACGGCTTGTGCACGCGCGTGCCCGTCAGCTTGCCGGTGTTGCCGTCCGTCGGGATATAGACATCGTGGTCATAGGCAACGAGCTCGACACTGCCCTCGCGCCCCTTGACGGTCACCGAACCGTCGATTTTCTTTCCAGCGTCGTCAGACAGAAACATATAGCCAGGAATTGCCATGCGTTGCTCCTAAATTGCTAGTGCGACAAGTGCCCGAAGGATGTGCCTGCGGGCGGTTGAATCCCGGAACCGATGGCGCCGGGGAAATAGGGAAATGGGGAGGGCGATGTCAGTTGCCGATCTCGGGCACCAGCGTAATTTCGACGCGCCGGTTTCGCGCACGCCCCGCGTCGGAGTCGTTGCTCGCCACGGGCCGCGTATCGCCGTAGCCCTGAATCGCAAACCGCGCCGGGGCAATGTCAGCCGCTTCCGCAAGCCAGTCCCGCACCGCTTCGGCGCGTGCTTTCGACAACGCCAGGTTGGCACCCGGCGCGCCGACGTTATCCGTGTGGCCGGCGATGAGCACTCGCTTGTCGGTATGCGCCTTGATCATTTCCACGGCATCGACCATGCGCTTCGTGGAACCGGCCTTGAGCGTTGCGCGACCGCTATCGAAGATCGCCATGCCGTCGAGCGTTATCACGGAAGGCGGTGTCAGCGGCGGTGTCGATGGCGGCGCCAACGGCAAGACATACGAAGCAATGGCCTGCTCAAGCGTTGTCATCAGATGCGCCCCGCGATACAAACCGAACGACAGACGCAGCGGCACACCCAGGCGCGCGTAACGATCCAGTTCGTCACGATCGCTCACCAACGCTTGCAGCGCGTCGCGCTTCGCGGCGTCATGGCCCGGCTTCACTGCGGCGTATCGCGCGAGATGGCCCTGAACCCGGACAAGCAGTGACTCGTTGTGCTTGCCTGCCGCCCAAAAAGCGAAAGCACCGGCGCAAGCAAACAGCGCCAGCGCATGCGCGACCGTGCGGGAAAGGGCGGACCAAGGCGAACGGCAATGAATCGCGGCAAGAAAGGCGTACGGCAACGGCCAAGGTTGCGGCGAGGCCATGACATCGGCGGGTCGTACGCCCGTGCGCAGGGCGACGCCATGCGCCCACGGATGTTGCCAATCTGCCGCTGGGCCGCAGTCGATCCACGCGACGCCTTGTACGCGTACGGGAGCTACCGGCATATCTGCGCCGGCGAGACTGCCCAGCACGGTGCGCATCGACCATGGCACGATCGACGCCAGGGCCGCCGCGCGGCTGACGGCCGCGCTCTGCCCGCCACTGCGTTGCGCCGCCTGCTCGGCAGACACCACGACGCGCTCACACTGGCGGGGTCCGATGAGCGCGTCTCCCGACACGATGCCGAACCACTCCGGCGAAACACTGGCAGCACCGTGCGACAAGCGCTGATAGACGGCCACATGCCCCGATAATCCGACGCCCATCCGCCTGGCCGCGTCGGCCAACGCCTGTCGCACACTGCGTAACATCCCCTCCAGGCTATCGAGGCTCGCGTGCAGCCCGGGCGCGACGCTAATCACCACGCCCTGCGGCGGGTTTCCGTTACGCCAGCGTTTTGCAGCAATCGCCACTTGCGGTAAATCGGCGGGATCGTCGACTCGCAGCCAGATCGCGCCGCCCCCATGATGGACACGGTGATCGTTTCCGACGTGCTCGAAGATCGCCGCCAAGCCGTCGCCCGTCACCAATAACATCGGCGTGTGCGCGAGTTGCTCGCTCGGGATGTCACCCAGTGTCGTGCGCAATGCCGCATGGATTTCTGCCACGCGCTCGCTCGGCGAGGCGCGCATTCTCCCGCCCCTGAACCGTACGCCGAGGACTGCCAACCCCGCGACGAGCACCATCAGCAAGATCGCCACCGCCGTTGCGCCAGGGCTTACCAGCCATAGCACGGTGAGCGCCAGCGCAGCAGCCAGTGCGAGGATGATTCCGCGAGAATGCATCAGGATCCCGGCAATGCGCATGCCCGTCACCGCGGCGCCGTCGCGGCGTGAGGTGCGGGGACGCGCTTGGCGGGCGCCACATGAGAGAGCTGAGCATCGAGTGCAGCGCTCCACGTACTCCATACCAGCACGGCGATCAGACACGACATCCCGGCCATCGCCCACGGGGACAGCCAGTGGACCCCATCCGACAGGCGCCGGCTTGTCCGCTCGATGACAAACGGCGGCTCTATTTGCGGGCGAAGGGCGACGATCCGCTTATCGAGCTCCGCGATGAACTCGCGCCGTTGGGTCTCACCCAATAGCGCATAGCGCCCCACGAAACCCAACCCCAGAATAGCGCTGTAAAACTCAAGAACATTCACGTTGGCGGTCGGTGTCGCCAGATGGGCTTCCAACTGCGCGAATACTCGCTCCCCTGCATCATGTATGCCGAAGCGCTGCACCTGCAGCGGGGCAAGCTCCCAGCCTGCGCGGTCCGCGTCGTGCAGACGGCGCAATGCGGTCTCGTCGAGCAAAGCGCACAACGCGACGCCCGCCTCCTTCCTGACCTGTTCGGCGATGCCATTGTGCCGGAGCACGGCGTCGAACTCGTCGAGTAACGTCTGGCCGCGCTCGCGCAAAGCCACTGAGTCCGGAACGGTACCGCCGGCGGTCAGCGTTGCGACGAGCAAAGCGGCATCGCGCATATAGGGACGAATCGGCCCCGTCGACGCAGCCTCGGCAGGTGCGCGCCGTGCCGCCGTGTCGGCCGCGCCGAGCGCTTCGGCCGCTATCAACTCGGCGCGTTCATTGGCAATGACATTCATGAGCGAAGCACCGCATAGAGTTCCACCGACGCCTCAGCAAGCGACGCCGGCAGGTAGATCTGACACGCGCGAGCCGCGAGCATGCGCGCGAGCGCATCGCTCGCCGCGTCGAGCGCGAAGAACTGGTTGTCCAGACGTACAGGAATCGCCGAGGGCACGCGTTGCACCGCACCCACGGGAATACCCGGCAACGCCGAGTTGACGATGCGCGCCACATCGTCCGGCGCACCGATCTTGCACAGACGCGCAAACTGCTGCACTAGCTCCGTGGCCGTCACCGGTGCGCTGACCGAGACGTACCAGTCCACGGCACCGGCCACGATCCGCTCGTCGAGAATCTGCCCGGTCCAGGTGGTTGCCGACTTGCGCAGCAACCCGATCGGCACGACACGAGACGGAATGATGGCGTCCAGCAGTTCCCGAATCGTGGACTCGAGCACAGCGAAGACCGCATCGGCGCGCGGGTGGTCGTACTCGGGAATATCGATGAGCTGAGCTTGCGTGGAGAACGTCATCAATGTGCTGGCCAACTGAGCCAGCGTGACGTACAGGACTTCGGTCGGGCGATTCGGATAGCGAGCAAAGTGCCGTAACTGCGGCCACGCCTGGTGAATGCAATGCAACAGCCAGAAGAGCTGCACGTCGGCCACGCCATACTCGGCCACCTGCGCCACCTGGTCGAGGCGCTCGTTGCGTCGCACGCCGAGCGCCAGACTCTTCGCGTGAAGAATGTCCGCAATGCGACCGAGTCGCTCGATGTGACGCGCATGACCGGCCAATGCCAGGCAGGGCGGCACGAAATCGCGATCGACACAGAACCGCCCGTTGGCCGAGCGAGACAAGCGTGCGACGGCACACACGGTGTCGTCGGCATGCGGCTCGAAATCGAACAGCAGTCTCACGGCGTGGCGCTCCGCGGCTATCTCGACCGATTCGGTGCCGTATTGATCGACGACTTTTACATAGTCACGGAACGAGCGCCGCGGGCGCGAGGTATGTGACGAATCGAGCTGGCAGTTCGAGCCGTTGGCGTCCGGCATCGCCAGTGCAGCGAGCACCGTGAGCGACTGCACGTCGGGCGCCAGCCCTTGCGTGAGATCGCGCGCAGCGGGCAACGCGTCGGCAAGTGTCGTGTCTATCGGCGTGCCATCGGGAAAACGCAGCTTGAGGCGACTGAGCTTGAGGCGCCCTGCCTCGAGCGCCTGTTCGTCCACTTCGACATCGAGCGTTCCCCATGGATTCGACAACTGGCTGTGTACAACCTGCTGCAGAGAAAATCCGGCCCAGCGATCCTGCTGCTGAAAATGCTGAGGAGAGAGAATCAACCCTTCGTGCCAAAGCGGCTTGTCAATTCGCATAAAGATCGCCGTAAAACCGAGCAAATAAGGCGGCGGATTTTATACGAAAATTCTCAACAACAACCCACCCCCAATCAATTTAACTCGACGCATTTATCAATGAAATAAAGTTGAAAATAAGTCATCTCCCAACCCCATCCATTCGACAGCGTGATAAGCGAAACAAAATTCAAAAACACGGTGAAATTTGGGTAAGTTTCCGTTTTTCTTATGATTTTATAATTTTGATTTTTCCACAACACCACCACCAAAACAAATGTCAATGAGATAAATCCCAAATGCTTGGCACTTAGAGACATTCCACTAAACCCTACGCGCTTTGACCAGCACAAAAACTGCGTGTTACATAGCTCTCCTTTCACATTCTCAGTCTCACGACGTGTAGCACTGAGGGTAGCCTTTTTTAAAACCGAAAGGGAAAGTGAGCCAATTGGACAGCTTCCAGAAAGAAATACCGAAGAATCGCGTTTCCATCACGCTTGATCTGCATACGGGTGGCGCTCAGAAGAAGGTCGAGTTGCCGCTCAAGATGCTGGTGACGGGAGACTTCAGCGCAGGGCGCGAGCAGGCGCCCCTTGCTGAGCGTGCCAAGGTCAACGTCGACAAAAATAACTTCGATGCGGTGCTGGCCGATTACGCCCCCGACCTCAAGTTCGCGGCCCCCAACACGCTCGCCGGCGACGATTCGGATATGCCGGTGAGTTTGCAGTTTCGCTCGATGAAGGACTTCGAGCCGGAGCAAGTCGCCCGTCAGATTCCTGAATTGCAGGCGCTCCTTGCCATGCGCAATCTGTTGCGCGATCTGAAATCGAATCTGCTCGACAACACCGGTTTCCGCCGCGAGTTCGAGAAGGTGCTCAAGGACAAGCGACTGTCGGAAAAACTGCGCGGGGAGCTGGCACAGATCGCCACGTCCGCCACGCAGGCCGAAGGTCACGCCTGAGCGCAGGGAGCCTGAACAGGCTCTCAACGCTTTTCACAATCGCAATACCACGTGCTCAACGAACACAGGCGGAAACCGAAATGAAGTCGAAAGAAGCGCAACAAGGCACGGCAAAAGCCGTGGTGCTGGACGCCGGCGAGGCGCCCAAGACTGCCCTCGATAGCGTATACGCATCGCTATGCAGCAGGATCAATCTCCAGCCCGTAACGCAAGCCCGCCCGATCGAGGCCTTCCGCGATAACGATATGCTGGCCGAGGCGTCGGCCGACGAGCGCATTGCGCGCGGTATGGACGCATTCCTCGAGCTGGTGTCGAAGTCGAGCCAGGTCGTCGACCGTCTGGACAAGTCATTGCTCGACTTTCACATTGGCCAGTTGGATCGGCAGATCAGCCGTCAGTTGGACGCCGTGATGCATTCGCAGGAATTCCAGGCGCTCGAGGGGCGTTGGCGAGGTCTGAAGATGCTGGTCTCGCGCACGGACTTTCGCAAGAACGTGAAGATCGAAGTGCTGGACGTCTCGAAGGCCGCATTGCAGCAGGACTTTGACGATGCTCCGGAGTTGATCCAGAGCGGTCTGTATCGCAAAACGTATGTCGACGAATACGACACGCCGGGCGGCGAACCGATTGGCGCGATGATCAGCGACTTCGAGTTCGAGAATTCGCCGATGGACGTGGCCCTGCTGCGCAATATCTCAAAGGTTGCCGCCGCGGCGCACATGCCGTTCATCGGTTCGGTCGGCGCTGCCTTCTTCGGCAAGCAGTCGATGGAAGAAGTCGCCGCCATTCAGGACATCGGCAACTATCTGGATCGCGCCGAGTACATCAAGTGGAAGAGCTTCCGTGAGACGGACGACTCACGATACGTCGGACTGACAATGCCGCGCGTGCTGGGCCGTCTTCCGTACGGCAAGGACACCGTGCCGGTTCGCGCGTTCAACTACGAGGAAGCCGTCAAGGGACCGGATCACGACAAATACCTGTGGGTCAACGCCTCGTTTGCGTTTGCGGCAAACATGGTCCGCAGCTTCATGAGCAACGGCTGGTGCGTGCAGATTCGCGGCCCGCAGGCCGGTGGCCGTGTCGACGATCTGCCGGTGCACCTATACGACCTGGGCACCGGCGTGCAGCCGAAGATTCCGACGGAAGTGCTGATTCCGGAGACGCGCGAGTTCGAGTTCGCCAATCTGGGTTTCATTCCGCTGTCGTTCTACAAGAACCGCGACTTCGCGTGCTTCTTCTCGGCGAGTTCCACGCAAAAACCGGCGCTGTACGAGACGAAGGAGGCCACGGCCAATAGCCGAATCAATGCGCGTCTGCCGTACATCTTCCTGCTCTCGCGCATCGCTCACTACCTGAAGCTGATTCAGCGCGAGAACATCGGCATGACCAAGGACCGCCGCGTGCTTGAGCTGGAGATGAACAGCTGGATCAAGGGTCTCGTCACCGAGATGAACGACCCGAGCGACGCGCTGCAAGCCTCCCACCCGCTGCGAGAAGCGAAGGTCATCGTGGAAGACATCGACGACAACCCGGGCTTTTTCCGCACGAAGCTCTTCATCGTGCCGCACTTCCAGGTTGAAGGCATGGACATCGGGCTCTCGCTCGTGTCGCAGTTGCCCAAGGCCAAGGGGTAATTTCGGTTTGACCGCATGAACGCCTCGGCGCGCCACCTGGCACGCCGAGGTACTGCCGTATTTGCGTTTGCAAGGAATACACGTGTCGACGTTTGTGCCTTCCCAGGCTTATGAATTGAAACTGGCGCCGCATCCGGCGCCGTTCTCGGTATTGAAGTTCACCGGATCCGACCAGGTCAGTCAGCTCTACCGCTACGAGATTGAATTCACAAGCCCTCATGCGGGCATTCCCATGGACTCGGTGCTCGGGCGGCCGGCCCGCTTCAGCATCGATCCCATTTCGCCCGGCACAAACTGGAGAGCGCTCGCGCAAGCCCCGGTGAATGGGGCATCCAACGCATACACCATTCACGGCATCATCACCCAGTTCGACGAATTCGAAACAAGCGCCGACCAGACCCGCTACCGCGTGGTTCTGGAGCCCAGACTTGCCGATCTGAACCGAGCGGTGAGCAGTCGGCTTTTCCAAAAGCAGACGTTGGAAGAAATCGTCACGGCGATGCTTCGTCACGAAGGATATGCGGCCGGGGTCGACTTCGTCTTCAAACTGCGCGACCAGAACTACAAACGGCGGGAATACGTCACACAGTACCGGGAGACGAGCATCGCTTTCATTCAGCGTCTTTGTGCTCAGGAAGGCGTGTGGTTTCGTTTCGAGCAGCAGAAAGATCGGGCCGTCGTTGTCTTCGGCGACGACATGCAAGCCTACGCGCGCAAACGAAGGGGGCTGCCGTATCGGCCCGATAGCGGTTTGGAATCGAGTGGCACGGAAGCCATCACAACGCTGCACAAGCGCACGTGCCGCGTGCCGGAAGCCGTTCGTCTGCAGGAATACAATCATCGCGCCGCCGATACGCCGCTGCTCGTCGAGCAGAGCGCCGGGAGTGACGATGCGACGACCCATGCCGTCGATTACCACTGGGGCGAGCATTACGAAACACCCGAGGAAGGCGATCGGCTTGCGCGCATTCGGCACGAAGCGCATCTCGCGCGGCAACTGACACTCTCGGGCACCGGTAATCCGTTCTGGCTCGAAGCCGGCGAGGTGTTACGTGTCGAGCCCGCGCCCAGCGATGCGCCTCACGGCATCTTTGTAACGTCGGTCAAGTCGCGCGGCAGTCGGACCGAGGCGTTCTGGATCGAGTTCGAGGGTATTCCGTCGAACCGTATGTGGCGCACCCACCTCGACGCGATCGAGCGCCCTGTTGTCGACGGGATATTGCCTGCGCACGTGGTGTCCCCCAACAACTACCAGTACGCCTATCTCGACGAGCATGGCCGCTACGTGGTCAAGCTGCCGTTCGATCTGGATCCGTGGAGTCCCGGCGGGACGAGCCGTCCCGTGCGCATGGCCAAGCCGTACAGCGGTGGCAAGTACGGGCATCACTTTCCGCTCATCGATGGCGCGGAGGTCGCGCTGATCTTCACCAACGGAGATCCTGATCGGCCCATCATCGTGGGGGCGATGCACAACAGTGAGCAGCCCGATCTCGTCACCAACGAGAACAAGACCCGAAACCTGATTGTCACCGCCGCCGGCAATGTGCAGCGCATGGAGGATCTGCAGGGCTCGGAGCATATTCACCTCTCGACGCCCTATCAGGCGAGTGAGTTGAATCTTGGGCATATGGTGAATAGCGACCATGCGAAGCGTGGCCAGGGTGCCGAGTTGCGTACCGATGGGCACTTGGCAGCACGTGGACCGAAAGGAATGCTGCTGACGACGGAAGCCCAGCCCGGCGCGTCAGGTCATCAGCTCGACATGGCAAGTGCCCGGGAGCAGCTTCAACGTGCCATCGAACGCATGGAATCGTTGGGCGAAGCGGTTCAAGCTGCCGAAACCACCCTGGCCGAACTCAAGCAACAGAAAGCGCTCTACGCCGATACTCTTGATGGGCTGAAGCGCTCAGCAATTCTCATGAGTTCAACGTCCGGAATCGGGCTTACGTCCGGCGAGCATCTTCAGCTCAATGCCGATCGGACCATCTTCGCCACGGCAGGCGGGAATGTCGATGTAGGCACCATGCGGAACTTCACCGTCGCCGCCGGCCGTCAAGTGGCTCTCTTCGCACAGGCACAGGGGATGAGGTTCGTCGCCGCGAAACAGGACGTCACGATGCAAGCGCGTACCGGCGCTATCAACTTGTCTGCATCGAAGGACGTGTATGTCAGCAGCGTCGATGGCGAATTTGTCGCGGCTTCCCACGGCGCATTGACACTTACCAGTGGAGGCGCCTACATCAAGATTGATGGCGGCAACATCGAACTTGGTTGCCCCGGCGACATCACTCTCAAATGCGGCAACTTCCACTGGAGCGGGCCGGGCAATCTCTCTGTGGACCTGCCAGCCATGCCGATCGGTCCGTGTAAGGAATGCTTGCTGGATGCTCACCGCGGCGTCGAAGCCATGACGGAGGTCTCGTAATGCAAGGTTCGGACATCGCCTCGCCGCTCGAAAACGAACTCGCGTGGGCAAACTGGCGTGAGCGCCTGCTGGCCCAGTTTGAAGATTTCTCGCATGGTGAACAACAAACACATCTCTATCTCGTTGTGGATTCTCGCGCCAATCCGGGTCTGGACAAGCTGTTGGCCCAGGTCCCCGGTCTCGCCTGGGCATCCCTCTGGCAGGACTCGGTATTTGAGTCCTATGTCGATATCGCCCCATACCTGATTAGGATCGACAGAACCGCATTTAGCGAGTCGCGAGATATTCAGAGTCGATTGGTCCGGCGCCTCTGGACGCAGGGGCGCGATGTCCACGCACTGACATGGCTATGGTCTGCGTTACCGCTCGATTCCTTGAGCAAGCATCTGCGGCATTTCAGCCACTACGTAACCGAAGACAGACACGAGTTCTTTCTGCATCTCTACGACAACCGCATTCTGATGCGTGTGCTTTCGGTATGGACCGAGGGCCAGGCGCGCGCGTTTCTTTCGCCGTGTGCGCAGTTGTGGTATGTCGATCGCGACCTCAATGAGATTGTCTACTGCAATCCCGCGCCAACCGTGGATATCGATATATCCGGCGAG
Organism: Pandoraea sp. NPDC087047; assembly: GCF_044745225.1. Taxonomy (NCBI): domain Bacteria; kingdom Pseudomonadati; phylum Pseudomonadota; class Betaproteobacteria; order Burkholderiales; family Burkholderiaceae; genus Pandoraea; species Pandoraea sp. NPDC087047. The sequence goes on along the minus strand of NZ_JBIUZU010000003.1, from coordinate 429,445 downwards.
CAGATGCTGTCGGTAGAGCAACACAAAGATCTGCTCCGGCACGGCGTCCCCGATAAGCTCGCTATGCAACTGCGCGACATGTATGGCGCGATTCTCAGCGACCTTTCCGACGCCGCGCTGTGGCATCGCGTGTCAGACCAGATCGAACGCGCGGCAACTTACCGGATACCCGATGAGGATCTCTTGATCTACGTTGCGAAGGGACTCGTAATTTCGCCGGCGTTTGACGAACATCCATTCATCCAGGAACGATTAGACCGCGCGGCACTAGGTGAACTGACTCATCGCGAGGCTTTGTCCAACATCGACCGGGAGGTACTGATCGAGGTTTCTCGCCTACATGCGAAGGCAACACCATTCGAAGGTGAGCCTGATCAATGATAGGTTCGATCAAACCGCGCGCTTCGCTCATCTTCGCTGTACTTTCGCTCACGGGATGCGATGCCAGCGAGCACAGCCCACTCGTCGCCAGTGCGCATGCCCCCGTGATCACAGAGCCGGGCAGCAATCGTTCGCCCAACGCCACCGAGACAGCCCATCTTGACGCCTTGGTGACCAAACGTCGGGCGCGGTGGAAAGAGTTAAACGACGCCGAAGCCGCTTACCTTGCGCTAAGGCACAAGAAACCTCCGGTGGACCCTGTCACGCTCGGGAAGGCGGCGGCACGTTGGCAAAACGCCAACGCACTACTGATGGCGGACCAGCGCGAGGTTGTGATGGAAAGACATCGCATTTCAAGATGATGCGACGATCACTGTAAGTAGTGCGATCAATTCACACCTGACATGGATAAGCAGATCAACTTCTTTACCGTCACCGTTATGCGCCGTTTGATAAGGCAAACCCTTCTGCTTTCGTTCGTTGCACTCGTATTGACAGGGTGCGATGCCCTCTCGTCTGAGCCGACCTATCGCGGCATTAACGTCTCAGGCATGAATTACACGCCCTTTAATCTCAGCCGATTCACCATTCACGACAAGTATGGCAATCGCGCAGGAGGTGGTGGTGATCTGATGCCGGGCGCTGGCGAGGGCACGCTAAGCTGCTGTTACAAGCTCAAGGGCACTGAGTTCACCGTCGACTGGGAGGTCTACGACGCGGACGAGGCCCAAAAAAGCATACTGGCGCATGAACCGATCAAGAAAATTCGCAAGACAACGCAAGTGCACTTCCCCAAGTCGAATATCTCCGGTGGGCCGGGAAGCGTAGTGCTGGCGGCTCACTTCTATCCCGACGACCATGTCGAGTTCGAGTTGCGCAAAGGTTTCGGCAGCAGCCGGATTGACTACGCGGAAGTTGATTATTGGTTCCAGACCAAGTACGGAAAGGCTCTCAACACCGGCGAAGAAGCTTCAGCATTCCGCCGAACCGCACGAATCGCATCGCAAGGCTGGCTGAAGTACCGACTGACGGATTCGGAGGATCTGCAGCAATACGTGTACTTCACGCTACTGATCAATCCGACATTTGACGAACACCCGTCAGTGCAACGCATCTTGCAGGAAACCAAAGGACAACCCGGCGCCTTCGGTGCTGCCATGCAAAAACTGCCCGAGTCCGTGGTCGCCGAGATTAAGAGCAACCGCTTTGATCGCGTTGCGTCAGGCACCTGACATGGATAAGCAGATCAACTTCTTCACCGCCACCGCTATGCGCCGTTTGATAAGGCAAACCCTTCTGCTTTCGTTCGCTGCACTCGTATTGACAGGGTGCGATGCCCTTTCGTCTGAGCCGACCTATCGCGGCATTAACGTCTCAGGCATGAATTACACGCCTTTTAATCTCAGCCGATTCACCATTCACGACAAGTATGGCAATCGCGCAGGAGGTGGTGGTGATCTGATGCCGGGCGCTGGCGAGGGCAGACTGAGCTGCTGTTACAAGCTCAAGGGCACCGAGTTCACCGTCGACTGGGAGGTCTACGATGGAGAAGAAGCATTCAAAGACATCTATGCGCCAATCAAAGTAATTCACAAGACAACGCAAGTGCACTTCCCCAAGTCGAATATCTCCGGTGGGCCGGGAAGCGTAGTACTGGCGGCTCACTTCTATCCCGACGACCATGTCGAGTTCGAGTTGCTCAAAGGTTTCGGCGGCAGTCGGATTGACTATTCGGAAGTCAACCACTGGTTAAAAACTAATTTTGGAAAAGCAGTCACCGGTGACGATAGTAGGGGAACAGTATTCCGTCGTACCGCACGAATCGCATCGCAAGGCTGGCTGAAGTACCGACTGACGGATTCGGTGGATCTGCAGCAATACGTGTACTTCACGCTACTGATCAATCCGACATTTGACGAACACCCGTCAGTGCAACGCATCTTGCAGGAAACCAAAGGACAGCCCGGCGCATTCGGTGCTGCCATGCAAAAACTGCCGGAGTCCGTCGTTGCCGAGATTAAGAGCAACCGCTTTGATCGCGTTGCGTCAGGCACCTGACATGGATAAGCAGATCAACTTCTTCACCGCCACCGCTATGCGCCGTTTGATAAGGCAAACCCTTCTGCTTTCGTTCGCTGCACTCGTATTGACAGGGTGCGATGCCCTTTCGTCTGAGCCGACCTATCGCGGCATTAACGTCTCAGGCATGAATTACACGCCTTTTAATCTCAGCCGATTCACCATTCACGACAAGTATGGCAATCGCGCAGGAGGTGGTGGTGATCTGATGCCGGGCGCTGGCGAGGGCAGACTGAGCTGCTGTTACAAGCTCAAGGGCACCGAGTTCACCGTCGACTGGGAGGTCTACGATGGAGAAGAAGCATTCAAAGACATCTATGCGCCAATCAAAGTAATTCACAAGACAACGCAAGTGCGCTTCCCCAAGTCGAATATCTCCGGTGGGCCGGGAAGCGTAGTACTGGCGGCTCACTTCTATCCCGACGACCATGTCGAGTTCGAGTTGCTCAAAGGTTTCGGCGGCAGTCGGATTGACTATTCGGAAGTCAACCACTGGTTAAAAACTAATTTTGGAAAAGCAGTCACCGGTGACGATAGTAGGGGAACAGTATTCCGTCGTACCGCACGAATCGCATCGCAAGGCTGGCTGAAGTACCGACTGACGGATTCGGTGGATCTGCAGCAATACGTGTACTTCACGCTACTGATCAATCCGAGGTTTGACGAACACCCGTCAGTGCAACGCATCTTGCAGGAAACCAAAGGACAGCCCGGCGCATTCGGTGCTGCCATGCAAAAACTGCCGGAGTCCGTCATTGCCGAGATTAAAAACAACCGCTTTGATCATGTCACGACGGGAGCCGAGCATGAGTAACACCACTCAACTCGATCCGGCCGATCAGACACCGCCTCACGTGTTGGCCGCGATAGGAGAGAACCGGAAGGCGTTTCCTAGCGATGCCTGTATTCCCTGTGGCGCAGTGATTCACATCGGATTCTTCTTCGACGGATTCGGACGCAACCGTGACCTCGATGATCCTTTGACGTCTCGCTACTCGAATATCTGCCGTCTGTGGGAAGCGCATCGAGATAACAAAGACGATCGGCGCAAGGAGCAACCGAACCAGTTCTGGTATCCGTTCTATTCCTCCGGGCTAGGTACCGTTCTCAATGCCGAAGCCCAAAACGCATTGAAGGGTTCGGCCCTGACCAAGCTCGCGTATGAGGGTGCAAAGACCACAGCAGACAAGGCCACAGACATCGGAAAGAAAATCATTGGCGCTGACCGCCTTTCGATCAGTCCGAAGAGCAATTTGACCGATGGATTCAAGAAAGGTCTCGAAGAATTTTCCGTTCGCCCGGTCGTCCAAGCCTACAGGGATCTGGTGGAGGATGCCAAAGCTATCCCGAAACAAATCGGTCGCGTCTGGAGACTGGCGAACGACAATCGCTGGGTGCGACGAGGGAAGGCCGCAGGACGCGCGATTATCTACGACCTCAAGAAAAATCCGGCGAAGATCTTAAATTCCGTCGTGAGGGAATCCGTTGGCGTCGGGCTGGATTCCATTCCGTGGTTCCGCGACAGCCGCGCCGTGGCAGGCCTGTTAGGAAAGGGCGTTAGTGATCGGCTATCCGCCGCGATGCAACAGTTTGAGGATGCCATCGCACACACGAAGTTGCAGATGCCACAGATCCAGCGAATTCAGGTCTCCATTTTCGGCGCTGACCGCGGTGGCGTGCTCGCGCGAGCTTTGGCAAACGAACTGACGAGCAAGTACCAGCACCCGGGCGTGGCGACACTCGCTTATATCGATTGGAAGCATCCCAACCGACCCGCCATCCCTATCGAAATCAAGTTTCTCGGTTTGCTCGATGCCGTGTCATCGTTGATGGAAGACAACAAGTTGTTGGGTATGCTGCCAGTGTTGGGCATGATCAAACAGAATTACGGCGACGAGCCGCTCGCAGTGCCTGCATCGGTCCAGCGGTGCGTGCATTTTGCCGCTGCACACGAACTGCGCTTCTACCAGCGACTCGACAGCCTCGAGAAGACGCGCGGCGTTCAGTATCTCTATCCTGGCACCAGTGAAGACATCACCGGTGGCGCACCAACGGGCAATCTCGGTGCCCGTGCCGAGCTGCAACGCGTGGCCCTGCGCGATATGCTCAATGAAGCGATCTCACACGGTGCGATGCTCGACACGATGGAAGATCAATACGAGTACAAACCCGATACCTTCGAAAAATTCACCCTCGCAAACCCGATCCCCGACGGCGCATCATCCTACAAAATCAGCGAATTGATCGACGCGTATCGCGAGATCGTTCCTTATGTCTCACGATTGAATTTCGTCGAGCATATGCAGGTCTTCCTTCGCTGGATGGCAGTGCGTTACCAATCTCAGCCCTTTCGCTCTGTCGTGACGAGTCGCCTCGATACGCTCGTGGCGAAACAACGCGCACTGTTACAGGAGCGCAACAACGCCGAAGCCGCCTACCTCAAGCTCAGAGGCCAGACACCTGTGCCAGACAGGGTGACACTTGGCAAGGCTGTCGCGCGCTGGGAGAGCGCAAAGGCGCAACTGTCGGACGTAACACAAGATGTTTTGCATGAGAAGCGCCGCCCTACGGAGGACGTTTGGGATCGTATTGAGCGCGAGTCGAAGGGCATGATGGATCGGGACGCCCGTCAGGCCAGCATGCTCAAGTACGACACTAGGTTTCAACAGATGGCGCAGCGAGGTGAGCTTCCCTGGGATGCAAACGCCGACGCCACCTCCGACATGATTCATTCGGTGATGCTCTCGCATAATCAAGAGGCGCTCGTGCAGGCATGGAAGCGTGGGGTAAGCGGATCAGATCCGCTTCCACCGAAGGTCATGGCGCTGTTCGATCTGCTGGTGCGCGACACGATGCTCACCAGTTGGCACGATCATTTGCTCTCGTCGAACCTCTACTTCCGTACGCGAGAGACCGATTCTTTCGGGGTACGCGACTACATAGAGGAAGAAAGAGAAGCAATGTATGCCGAACAAACTGTTCAACGCGTCGAGCAGTTGAAAGCATCCATGCAGCCAATCCGCCCGACGGCGAATCATCGTTGAGCGCTTGTCGCAAAGACTCCGACGTTCACGGCAAAGCGAGTACACCCCCCTGAAGGAAAAGAACATGGCAGGCATTATTCGCGTCGGTGATCGGCACACCGGCGGCGGCGAAGTTTTGGCCGGCTCCGCAACGCGTTTATTCTTTGACCGCGCAATCGCGCGGGTTTCCGATCCCGTGACGTGCCCGAAACACGGGGACAACCGGATCGCCTCAGCCACGTCCGGCGCATTCGACAACGGCGTGGAAATCGCACAGCATGGCGACCTCTGCGAATGCGGGTGTCGGCTGATTTCGTCGCTTCCCAATAGCGGCCGCCGCTAACCGATGGCGCTCGATTTCGACAAACTTCCCTCGGAAGTTGCTGTTCCCGATACGCCGCCCTCCCGATTTGTCTGGACCGCCGTGTTTGTCGTGCTGTTGCTATTCGGTGTCGCGGCCGTTCTGGTGCTCTGGCCAACGAGCGAGCCCACGCATACGCCGTGGTTCTGGACGTGCATCGCCCTCTATCCCGCGGGTATCGCCGGATTTGTGGTGTCTCGCGGCTTCAGTGTCTACGAGGGGCGTCGTCTCGATGCGCTCGAGTGGAACAGGGCGTGTAGGCAATTCGCGCAGGAGAAGTTTGCGCAAGAAGGCGTCCCACTGCGCATACTGGCAGCCGCGATCCGCGTGACAGAAGCCGACGCCAATAACCACGTGCGGTCCATTGTCGAGAAGACGATGACGCTCAATGCCAAGGCCTCCGGTCATGCAGCCAATACCTCGATTACCGCCCGCTGGTTTGAGCCAGTCGATGCCGCCCTGGCTGTGAACGAGGTCGAGCGCCATGAGTCGATAATCGAATGGATTTTTGACAAGTTGCTGATTGACATGTCCGAATCACTGAATGCGCAGCCCGCCGACGTGCGGCTAAGTGTCTTGCTCGACGTGTCGGGCTATTCCGGAAAGGCGGACCTCGTTGATATCTGGCAAACGCGGTGGCGCCATCATCGGTTTAGGAGTGCGCACGCTCAGCGGGTGCCAACCTCGATCGATCTGATGGCCGTCGACGCCTGGCTCGACGGCGAGACCGGGGCGTCTCCGTTCGATCAGTCCACCGTCCTCCTCATCTCAGCATCTCTGAGTGCAGTACTCGACGCAGACCCACCACACGGCACGGCGGAATGCGGTATCGGCCTGCTGATGACTTCCGCTGCATTTTCCGACCGGCACAAGTTGCGGCCGATCGCATCTCTTCATCGGCCATTGCGATCGAACAGCAAAGACCTGAACCATTCGCTTGTGTACGCGCTGCGGTGGGGGCAAATCAATCTCGATTCGATAAGTGCAGTCTGGCTAACCGGGTTCGACGGGCAATCCGTTGGGCCGCTACATGCAGCGATCAACTTTGCCGGAGGTGACAAACGCCGCGATGAACCACTGCCGGAAATCGATCTCGACCGGACTGTCGGTCACGGAAGACAAACGGCTGGGTGGCTCGCTGCTACCTGCGCTAGCCTGCGCGCCGCAGAGACCGCGGAGTCTCACCTGCTGGCTCAACGTCTCGATGACAAGACCTTCGTCGCCGTCATTACAACGGTCGATCATGAACCGAACCACACTGAAGTATTGGCATGAACAGAAAATTCAAACTTGACCTCTTTGGGGCCATTGTCGCCGTCGTCCTACCCGGTCTGATCGTTTGGATGAAGCCTCAGCTTGTGGGCCTCGCGGCGGAACAACGCGGACTCGCTATCGCCGTCTTGTGCGTTGCGTTCGTAGTGCTGCTACTTGTATTCAGCTTCGGCGACTCATCTCGTTTTGCGATTGCGTGGCGGGCCGTCAAGCAATCGGCTCGTGACCGGGGACTCTGGAGTTTCAACGCGTCAACACCCTCGCAAGTCAATGACGCGCAGTCGAGAACCTCGGCGATACAGCAAGCACTCCGCAACCGCCACGGCCGACGCTGGCGTTATCGCGAGCGCTGGCTGCTCGTCACCGGCAACGAGCAGCTTGTAGCGCGTTTGTCACCTACGCTCGTTTCAACCGGTTTCGTGCTCACCGCCGGGGCCGTTCTGCTTTATGTCTCCGACAAGCTCAGTGCTGCCGACCAAGACTGGCTTACGCAGATTCGCCGGCTTCGACGCCGTCGTCCGATTGACGCTGTGGTCGCGCTAACGAGCGATGCGGCGACACCCGCGCTGCTCCCACCGGAAGCACTGGCGCAGCGGCTCACCCGTATCGGGCGCGCACTTCGTTGGGCGGCCCCGGTATACCTGCTCGACCTCGCCCGGCTTGAGAACGACGTGCATGCACCGGACGAGGCCATCGGGCTTACCTGGGCCGGTGAGCGCCTGCGAACCGATGACGCCGAGGCATCGTTTGCCGCGCTGGCCGGCAATCTCGCAGATGCCGGTGTTGCTCGCCTGAGCGCCGATCCGACACGGCATGCCGCAGCTGCCCTCTCTCAGCACATCGTGCGCATGCATGGCGCCCTTTGCGCACTGCTCCGCGAGACCGCCGCGTCACAATTCTGGCGGCATCCGGTGCAAGGGATGTTCTTTGCGCCGCTCGCACCGGTGAGTGCCGAGTCGATGACCCACGCGCTTGCGACAGACGCTACATCGCATCGCGCCTCTCCCGGTGCCCCCTGGCACCCCAAACTCTGGCAACGCGTTGCCGTCCACAGTCGCTGCGTGCAAGGTCGTCGCGTAGGCTTCTCCATGTCAAACACCACTGCCTGGCTAGTCACCGGCGCGATGTTCGTCTGGATTCTTGGCATCAACCTGTCCGGCCTGCACAACCGCACTGCGATCGAGTCGGCGCAAAACGCCCTCGCAAAATGGAATCAGGCCACCGACCAGACCCAGCAGATGCTGGCCCTGAACGATCTCGGCCGCCAGATAGACACCCTCGAAGCACAACAGCGCCAAGGCGCTCCCTGGGCGACCCGCTTCGGCCTGAACCGCGATGGCGCCATTCTCGACGCGATGTGGCCCGGCTATGTTGCCGCCGCGCCGGCCCTTCTCATGACACCGCTGCGACACGCCCTTGAAGCGCGCCTGATACGGCTCGCGTCGCTCTCGGACGCCGAGATCGCCGACAGGGGCAACGTCCAGGCAGACGCCGCGCATGGCACGCTCGAGGCATACCTGATGATGGCCAACCCCGCGCGCGCTAACGCCGCTTTCCTGACGCCGCAATTCATGGCGACCGGAGCGCCTCTGCGGCCGAACCACTCCGATCTCTCACCCGGCGCATGGGCCGATCTGCGCGGCCAGACGCTTGCGTTCCTGGCCTCCCACATAGGCACCACGCGTAATGGCGTATCGCTGGCCATGCCGGCAGACCAAAGTCTGGTCGCGTCCACACGGCAGACAATCGTCAGCGTACGCGGCATCCAGAACTCCACCGACGCCCTCTATCAGAAGATCATCGACGAGGCACAGGCCAAGTACCCGCCCGTCACGCTCACGAGCCTGCTGGGCAGCGCCGCCGGCCATGGGCTCTTCACAACGAACGAGACGGTGCCGGGCGTGTACACCCGCGCGGCCTTCGAAGAACGTATTTCCCGGGCGATCGACGACGCCAGCGCTCGGCAAGACGTGACCGAGGACTGGGTGCTATCCGACGCCAAAAAGGAAGAGGCCAGCGAGTCGACCCTCAAAGCCGACTTGCGACAGCGCTACTTCAACGATTACGCACGTGCCTGGGAGACCTTCCTGAACAGCTTGCGCTGGCAAGCCGCGCCGTCCCTGACGGGTACCGTCGACCAGTTGCTCCTGTTGGGTGACCCACAACGCTCGCCCATGGTGGCCCTCGTGAACGCTATCGACTATCAGGCGAGCACCGGCGTTACGTCGCAGTCGTTGGCGGCAGGCCTGCTCGACAAGGCGCAGCAACTGGTCGGGCACGATCAGGATCCGTCCCGGCAGGCGCCGCCGCCGGCCGGACCGCTCGCCGACGCGTTCGGTCCGATACTGCGTCTGACCGGCAGCGATCTGGCGGCCGTGGCCAAAGGGAATCGAATGAGTGCCAATGCGCAGCCGGCGGCCAGCGGGAGTGATTTGAGTCTCGCGCGCTACCTCGAACGGGTAACGGCAATGCGCCTCAAGCTCCAGCAAATGATCTCGGCGCCCGATCCCGACGCGATGTCTCGCATGGCCGCGCAGGCGGTGCTACAGGGTAAAACCTCGGAGATCGCGGATAGCCGCGACTACGCCAGTCGTGTCGCGGCGAGCCTTGGCGGCCAATGGGCCGGCTTCGGTACCGTACTTCAGGCCCCGTTGGATCAGGCGTGGCGAGTGGTCATGCTGCCTGCGGCGGCGAACCTGAACGACGTCTGGCGCAATGGGATCGTCGCAGACTGGAACCGCGCCTTTGGAGGCCGTTACCCGTTTGCGGATTCGGACAACGATGCGTCGCTCCCTGAGATGGCCCGCTTCATGCGGCCCGACAGCGGCATCATCGCCCGGTTTGTCGGCACGCAACTCGCAGGCGTCATCGAGCGCCAGGGCGAGCGCTGGGTAGCGGTACAAGGTGCCAACCGGGGCGGTCTGGCTCTGGATCCCGAGTTCGTGAGCCGTCTCAACCGTCTCACCCGGGTGGCAAACGTGTTGTTCCCCTCAGGCGACGCCCATGTGCGCTTCGATCTGCGCGGCGTCCCCACACCGGGTATTACCGACGCCCGTTTCGTGTTCTCCGAGCGCGAGTTCCACTACTTCAATCAGAAGGAGGAGTGGATGCCCTTCGTGTGGCCCGGCGAGACGCTGGAGAACGTCACGCGAGTGCAATGGCAAACAGATCAAGGCGGCCTGCGCTCAGCGTTCGATGCTCAGGGTCGCTTCGGTCTCATCCGTTTGCTCGAGCGTGCGCAGGTCGAACCGCAGGACAGCGCGCGTCACGTGCTGACGTGGACGCCCGATCAGGCAGCCGTGCCGCCCTTGCGAGTGCAGATGCGAAGCGAGGTCTCCGCCGGTCCCCTCGATGTGCTGCAGTTGCGGCATTTCTCTCTGCCCGCACGCGTCTTTGCATCGGGCTCGATGACCCCGGCAAAGAAGCGGGCCACACCAACGCGTGCAACGCCTGCGCCGACAAGCTCGCGAACGCCGCCCGCTGGAGACCAGTGATGCTCGCCGGACTCGTGAATCGTTTGATCCCATCCATTCGGCACGCCGAGCAATTCGCTCGCACGCGACTCGACACCTGGAACGAATGGCTCCGGCCCCTATCCGGCAAATCGGAGACGGGGCGCGATCCCGGCTATGAAGATGCGTTCTTCACCATCAAGGACGAGTCGGGCAAGCTCGGTGGTATCGACGACGCACTGATCGTCGAGCACTGCGAGCGGCTCATCATGAGTACCGGCAAGGATCTGCGCGTGGCCGGTTACTATGCCGGCGCCCGTCTTCGTCGCGACGGCACGGCCGGCTTTTCCGACGGGCTCGAACTGGCCGCCGCCCTCGTCGACCGGTTTGGCGACAGTGTCCTGCCGGCACGCGTCGAAGCACGCAAAGGGGCGCTGGAGATGTTGGCGACACCACGCATGCTCGAATGCCTCTCGACGTGCGACGGCTTCGCCGCAGCGGATCGGGAACGGGCACTTGCAGCACTCGACGTGTTGCTCGGCCATGTCCGTGGCTGGCCGGAAAGCGTGCGGCCCGATCTGCAAGCGCTCGTGGCGCTGCTCGAAAGCCATGGCACCGCCGGTGCGAGCGCGGCAGGCGGCATTGCGCCCGCCGCCGGGCAGACACCACCCAGCGTGCCGGTCACACCTGCGCCGACAGCCATCAATTCGTCGCGCGACATGCTCGAACAGGCCCGCGTCATGGCCAACTGGCTGCGAGATCAGGACAGCGGCTACCTGAGCGCCGCGCGTCTGGTTCGCAGCGTCCGTTGGGACACGCTGGCGGATTTGCCACCGGCAGACAGCACCGGGCAGACTCGCCTCGCGTCACCCCGCGGAGAGCTGCGCCAGCATCTCCAACGCCTGGTATTGCGCAAACAATGGCTGGAGATTCTCGATCGGGTGGAAGACGCCTACATGGAGAGCGCCAATCACTTCTGGCTCGACCTCCAGTATTTCCAGCACGTCGCGCTCGAACACGCGGGGCCCCCCTACGACGGCTGGCGCGACGTATTGCGTACCGACGTTGCGCTGTTTCTCGAACGACTGCCCGGCATCGAGCGCCTGACATTCATCGATCGCACGCCTTTCGCAGACGACACAACGCTGGACTGGCTCGCCACGCATGCCGTGGTGCGCAATCTTGCCGCCGGCGAAGGCCCCGCGCCTCTGCCGGTGTCTGCAAGCGGCACCGGTGGTAGTGCAGGCGATTGGCCGGAGATCGAGGCACAGGCCCGGGAAAAAGTATCGTCCGAAGGGCTGGAAGCCGTCATTGTCTGGCTGGAAACACTGCCGGGCATGACGTGCCAACGTCACCGTTTTCTCCAACGCCTGTTGATGGCGCGCGTGGCAGAACAGGCCGGGCGCGCCGACACGGCAATTGCCCTGCTGACGGAACTCGATACCAGTGCCCGATCCGTCTCGCTCGTGCAGTGGGAGCCCGCACTCGTGTTCGAGATCAAGCAGCAACTGGCCCGAGGTCTCAAAACCCTCTCGGCTCGCAAAGATGTCGATCGTGTCACCCTCAGCCGCCGCGTAGCCGAACTTCAATCCGAGATGACTGTCCTCGATCCGGCACGCGCACTGGTCAATTCTCTACACGCTATCTGATGACGAACGACGATCCTATCCTGCGATATTACGAAGCGGAAATGCGCTACCTGCGCGAGGCCGGCAAGGAATTCGCCCGCGCGCACCCGGACCGCGCCCGCATGCTCAATATGGACCGCGTCGGCGCATTGGACCCTTATGTCGAACGGCTTCATGAGGGGTTTGCCTTTCTGACTGGCCGTCTGCGTCAGAAGCTCGACGACGAACTGCCGGAACTCACGGAAGGATTGGTGAGCCTGCTCTGGCCGCACTACTTGCGGATGATTCCGTCGCTTTCGATCCTGGCACTGCAGCCCGTAGCCGCCAAGGTGCAAAGCACGGAAGTGATCGAGCCCGGCGTTGTCGTGCGCTCCTCTGCGATCACCGTACCGGGCGCGGGCGAGGGCGATGCGCCAAGGAAGGTGCAATGCGAATACCGCACGACACAGCCAGTGGTCCTGCACCCCATCCGGATCACCCATGCCGCACCGGCGGTGCGCCAGGACGGACGGTCGGTCATCCGGCTGGGATTGGCCATCGATGCCGCTGCACGCCGTGACGAAACCGATCTGTCCCGTCTGCGCCTCTTTCTGAGCGCCGATCTGCCGACCGCGTTCTCCATGCACCTCGCACTGACCCGGCAGGTCGACACGGTGCTGTGCCGCGTGCCCGAGGTTCGCGGCGGCGAAGCCGTACCGCTCACGGGGATTTCGGTGACACCGGCCGGCTTCACCGCCGATGAACGACTCTGGCCAAAAGCCGAGAACGCCTTTTCGGGCTATCAGTTGCTGCTCGAGTACTTCTCGTTCCGCGAGAAGTTTCTCTTCGTCGACCTCTGCGGCTTCGATCTCGCCGCTCTGCCTCCGCAGGCCAGTCAGTTCGAACTCGAGTTCGTGCTATCGCAGCCCTACCCTGGCGATCAGCCGTTCGATGCGCAGAACGTACGTCTGTTCTGCACGCCGGTCATCAACCTGTTTACGCTCGACGCAGAACCCATTGAGATCAATCACCACGACGCCGAATACCGGGTGCGGCCGGCGGGCCCCCTGAGCGACCATACCGAGACCTATTCGGTCGACGCTGTCGAAGCGTTCGATCAGGCGTCTGCACGGCGTTACAGCTACGTGCCATTCTCGACGTTCAAGCACCGCGGCGGGATGTTGCGTCACGAAGCGCCGGAGCGCTACTTTCACACGCGGGCACGAGCGGGTGTCTCAGGCCTGCAGGAGACCTGGCTGGTTCTCGGTGGCCATGCGTGGGAGACCATGGAGGCGTTACCCGAAGAGAGCTTGTCTCTGCACCTGACGGGCACGAACGGCATGCTGCCGCGCAAGTCGCTGCGTGCGGTCAGCCTGTGCGAACTGACGTCGAACACGCCAAACATCGCTAGCGTGCAGAATCTCGTGGCCCCAACCTTGCCGCTGTATCCGCCCACTGGCGATCGTTTTCAGTGGCGTGTGCTCTCGCACCTGGCGCCGAACTTCCTGTCGTTGATGAATGCGGAGGTGCTTCGCGGCGCGCTATCGCTGTACGACTGGACCGACGCGGATCAGGGCGAACTGAACCGCCGGCGCCTGGACGGCATTCGGTGGGTGTCACAGTCGCTGATCGAGGAAGTCTCGGGCGGGTCCATCGCGCGCGGTGCCCATATTGAAGTGACGCTCGATGCCCACGCGTTCGCCGGCGAAGGGGATCTGATGCTCTTCGGCGAGCTGTTGCACCGGTTCTTCGAGATGTACGCGGAGATCAACCTGTTCACCAGACTGACCGTCATCAGCCTGCCGTCGCAGGCGCGCATCGACTGGCCGCGCAGCAAGACTTACCGGAATCCCCTGTGAGCGCGCGCGATCTTCCCGATCTGGACCCGTTGGTGCAGGATCTTCTCGCCCGCGCACCGCAGATGAGCTTCATGCAACTGTGCCGCGTGCTGGAGCTACGCGCACCGGACATGCCGGGCCTCGGCACTCGGAATTCTCCCGAGCATGAGGCGGTACGGTTTCGACCGTGGCCGCGTATGGGCTTCCCGTCGGCCGAGGTGGTGGCCGTCGAGCGTGACGAGGATCGGCCGGACGCCCCGCCCACGTTGCGCACGACATTTCTTGGTTTGTATGGCGTTGACGCGTGCGTACCGTCCCACATGGTCGACGATATTACGTTGCGCGAGGAAGGATTTGAAGCTGTCGCGGCGTTCCTCGATCAGTTCCATCATCGAACCGTCACGCTGCTGTATCGGGCGTGGAAGAAGTACCGCTACCCCGAGAACTTTCGCTCGGGCGGCCACGACGAGCACTCGCGCAGTCTGTTGTGTCTGGCCGGCTTCCCGGACGGCGACAAGCCCCAGCGCGCCGGACTGCCGGGCGTGCGTATGCTTGCGATCCTGGGACTGTTGATCCAGCGCACGCGCACCGCTGAAGGGCTGGCCGGAACCATTGCCGTGGCGGCGCCCGGTGTCGACGTCAAGGTCGAATCGTTCTTCGCGAAGACCGTCAGCGCCGGGACACCACGGCCGCTGACGTCGGCGCCGGGCGCGAACGCGCGCGGGCTTGGCGCGGATTACGTGCTGGGGCGGCGCCTCGCATACCGCCACGGCGCGGTAGAAGCGCTACTGCACCCAACCGATTCGACACAAGTCGATGCGCTACTGCCCGGCACCCCGCAGAACGCCGAGTTGATGGCGATGATCGCGCTCTACATGGGAACGACAGCCGACGTCTATGTGCGTCTGGTGGTGCCTTCGACGATGGCGCCCAAGCCGCGCATCGGCATCGCCGATACCGTGCATGCCCCCCGGCTCGGTTGGACGAGTGTCCTGCCCGGCGGCGAGCGCCGCGACATCGGTATCACGCTGGGCGTCCATCGCGCCATTCCAGCCGCAGAACCCAATCCATTCCTTACGACTACGAGCGCATGAGCCACCGAAATATGCCGATGTCCGTCCATCTCACCCGCCAATCGATTGCCCTTCTTCTCCCCGTGCTCCTCCTGTCTGCCTGTGGGGCATGGCAGACGGTATCCAATGGCACCGCGAATGCGTTCCAGGCGGTGTTCTACAAGCATGTGGAATCCGTCGACGTTGACGTTAGCGCGAGAGACGCCTTGAATCCAGACGATGCGGGCAGAGCCACATCGGTCGTGGTGCGCGTGTATCAATTGAAGGATCGCGAGCTTTTCGACGCGGCGTCGTATGACGATCTGCTCAAGCAGGACCGCAAAGTGCTGGGCGGTGAGCGTCACGCGAGCATGGCCGGCGTACTGAATCCCGGGGCGTCCTTAAACCTCTCGCAACCGATTGAAGACAACACGAAATACGTGGCGGTAGTCGCGTTTTTTCGCAATCCGGAGAATCAGCCTACGTGGAAATTCGTGATTCCGGTCAGCAAGCTCAATGCCAATGCGCCGCTGAAGCTGAGGTTGGGCAGTCATCGTATAGAAAAAGTGGACGAAATGAATCTCGACACCGACGCCTGATATGTGACGTAATCGATACCGCTAACGTCTCGGTTGAGCAAGCAGTAGAGATCGTTGTTCACCATCTGTCGATGTTATCGCCGGAGACTCGGGCGCTTTAGCGCTCGAAACCCTTCGCTTGCCTATTGACCCAAATTCGACGGGTTGATAGGATTGCGTCACTTTAAAACGCCCTCCCGGTCCGCCGGGAGGGCGTTTCGTTTTGGTTCCCACCACAAAGGAACCATGAAATGAAAGCAAACGTTGAAATCGGCGCCGGATCTGCTGCCACCCTTGGGTATGAACGATACGGCAATGGCCCCACTCACGTGCTGGTCATGCACGACTGGCTGGGGGATCACTCCAGCTATGCCGCCGTCATCCCCTGCCTTGACGGCCACACCTTTACCTATGTTTTCGTCGATTTGCGTGGTTATGGGCAATCCATTGAATTGTCCGGCGAATTCACGGTAGAAGAAATCGCCTCCGATTGCCTGGGACTCGTCGATCAACTGGGTTGGACGCGCTTTCACATCGTCGGCCACTCGATGACGGGAATGATCACGCAACGTATCGCTGCGGATGCTCCGTCGCGCGTCATCAGCGCAGTCGCGGTATGTCCCGTATCTGCCGCGGGCAATCGGTTGCCCCCCGAGGCTCTGGCCTTCTTCAAGAGCACGATGGAAGACGACGATGCCCTTCGGCGTCTGTTCAAATTCGTCGCCGGAGGTCTTGGCGATGCGTGGGTGGACCGCAAGATCAGACAAAACCGCGACACGGTCGCACCTGCCTGCCGGGCGAAATACCTCGACATGTTCGTCACCGCGGATTTCGTCGATGACGTTCGGGGTCTGGAAACACCGTATCTGGTTATTGTTGGCGACAAAGATCCGGGACTCGATTCCGCAGCGATGGAACGCACCTTTCTGGCGTGGCATCCGAACGCAGAATTGCACGTCATTCCGAATTGCGGTCATTACCCGATGCAGGAATGCCCGCCTTATTTCGCCAACGTCATCGAGAGCTTCCTGAAGCGCCTCACCTCTTGACCTGACCGGGACAAGCCCGGTGACGTGCGCAGAGATTCGGACTCAGGCTCGAATCTCTGCGCCCCGCGCCAAACCACCGTTCCCGCACCGATGACGCCTATCGGCCGCCAGCCTTGCACTGTCGGAGATCACAACGTCACGAAAAAAAGCCCGCCAGCAACAGGGGGCCCGAAATCCGTGTCGCAGGGCAAAATTCGAACACGGGACTTTACGGTACTGCAACATCTGATGTACATCTCTACGGAAAACCCGTACCGAAGATTTGTCGTCAGTCCGCCCTCTCCGAGCGTGTCATTCGCAACAACGCCCACGATGTTTCCGATGCACCGGCAGCAACCCCATCGACGCCAATTCAAGACGCCTGACGATCGGGAAGCAGCCGGTCGAACTCGCGCTTCACAACGTCGTAGCATTCACACGCACGCGCCTCTAGTCCCGCACGATCCAGTACCTTGATATGCCCGTGGCTGTAATTGATCAGACCGGCCGTCTGGAGTTTCAATGCAGCTTCGGTGACGCCGGACCTGCGCACCCCGAGCATGTTCGCGATCAGTTCCTGCGTCATGTACAACTCGTTGGACTGCAGGCGATCCAGACTCAGCAACAGCCATCGACATAACTGCTGATCGATGGAATGGTGACGGTTGCACACGGCGGTTTGTGCCATCTGCGTAATCAACGCTTGCGTGTAGCGCAGCAGCAATCGCTGTAGCGGCCCCCCGCGCTTGAATTCTTCCTTGAGGACTCGCGCACTCATTCGATACGCATGGCCCGCGCTTTGTACAATGGCCCGGCTCGGGGTGGTTTCCCCTCCCATGAACAAGGCAATCCCGATCACCCCCTCATTACCGACAATGGCAATTTCGGCAGACGCGCCGTCTTCCATCACGTAGAGCAAGGAAATGATCGCAGTGGTGGGAAAGTAGACGTGATCCAGATAGTCGCCGGACTCGTAGATCACTTTGCCGAGCGGCATCTCCACAAGCACGAGGTCGGATACCAGACGACCGCGGTCCTCCGGTGGCAGAACTGCCAGGAGATGGTTGGCATTTCTGTTCGGTTGCACAGACATCCCATCCTCCTTGTACCCAAAACGACACACACTTTTGCAAAGCCCGGTCGATGGACCGAGTCTGTCGGAAAGCGGCGATTGTTGAGTAAGACCCGCCAGAGCGGGTTCCGAAGCGGTCTCCATATGCGATTCGGCGCGCGATAGCCCCTCCGCATATACGAATTTTTGTCTGTTGATATCGGAATGTCAATCAGTGACGTCCTACGCGCTCGCGGGGTTTCGGCTGGCAAGCAGACACCGATTCTGGCCACCACGGCACGGGGTTTACGACGGGAAACGTTGGCGTGCGCCGCGGCTGGCTCAGCCCCCTGTCAACCACTGGGCACGGCAGCCGCGGGCCTTATTTCGGCAAAAAGGGCGAGCGGAACGACCGCAAGCCTGAATTCCGTCGGTGACTACGCGGCAGTCTTCAATCCCGAACCCGCGTTGACGGGATCGGCGCTGACCACCGCAAACGATATCGCCGCAGGATTCATGCTGTCGACCATCGACGACGGAATCAGAATGGTCGCACCCCGTTCCTTGGTCGTCTCGTAGATGATATTCATGGCGCGCAGTTGCAGCGCCTGCGGGTGTCCTTCATAGATTTCCGCAGCTTCCACGAACCGCGCAGCCACAAGCGCCTCGGCAGATCCGAGAATCATGCGAGCCTGCTTTTCGCGCTCGGCCTGCGCTTGACGCGACATGGCGTCCTGCAGGGCGACTGGAATCGCAACGTCGCGAACTTCCACCGACATGACGGCAATGCCCCATGCGGCGGTCTTGGTTCCAATCTCTGCGCGTAGTTGCTCGTCCGAGGCCTTACGGTCGGATAACAATGCCGAAAGCATCGATGCGCCGATCATCTCGCGCAACGATGTCTGAGACACCCGGTCGATCGCCTGACGGTAATCCGTGATCGCGAGGGCCGCCTTTTCGGCATCGTTGACGCGCCAGAAGATAATCGCGTCGACGTTGACCGGCACGGTGTCCTTCGTGAGCGCCTGCTCTGCGTTGAATGCCGTGGTTTGAATGCGTTCGTCGATCACGGCCGTGACGCTATCGATCACCGGCAGGATCATGAACAGCCCCGGGCCCTTCACGCTTTGCAATTTGCCGGCGCGCAGAATCACGAACTTCTGCCATGCGTTGGCCATCTTCAGTGTCGAACCCAGCAAGACGGCGGCGACGAAAAAGCATGCCCCCACATACGGATTGACGTAGACACCCGTCGCTGCCCCCGCGAGAAGAAGCACCAGTACCAGAAATGAAGTGATGGAATTCATGGTGTGTGGGCTCCTTGCCATTCGGACATCAGACTCGCGAATTATCTGCGCGCGAGGCAAACCGCACCCACCGGACAAGGCGGGTACGTAAGACATCGCTCATTTGTGTTTCTTCAAATCGTGACGGACGTGGCCGACATTGGCCTGCTCCTTGCCTGCGTTCTTTTTCACGGCACCGTCCACCTCCATTTCCTTGTTGCCGATCACCTTGCCGGCAACCTCTTTGGTCTTGCCTTCGACTTCCTTGATCCTGCCTTTGACTTGATCCTTGTTCATGTTTAGCCCTCTCGTTCACCGAAAAAATGGAGTGCCCTGATGACAGGGCTCTGGATATCACGCGACGGCGTGACGCTGTGGCTGACCCGGCGCCGACGGCGGCGGGCACGCGCTACGTTGAGCGCCTCATACACGCCCGGTGGCAAGCAGAATGATCGCGACGATCAGCAACAAACCCACGGCGCCGCTTGGGGCGTAACCCCAGGTGGCGTTGTAAGACCACACCGGCAACGCGCCGACCAACAGAAGCGCCAGGAGCGTCAGCAGCAGAACATAACTCGGCATGGCCAGGTCTCCTCGCGAGCGGCAATTTGCTCACCCACTCGTGCAATCTAGCGTTAAAGCGAGCGGATTTCGGTTCGGTGGCGTACCAAGATGCCACGATGGCAAGTCCCGCGCGACGCACGCATACCCTTCCATCGCGCCGGCGCATACATCGCCATCACTTCCGCTCACTACGCGCCATCCCCGCCATCGTCACGCGCATGCGTGGGCACATCGTCCCAGTAGACGGGCAGGTTGTAGTGCTTGTGGATACTCATTTCCTCCGGACGATCGAGTCGGGTCTTCGGGTCGTATGGCGGGGCCGCTTTCACCGCTTCGCGCGTGAGCCCCAGCGAGACAGTCGCATCGAGCCAACTCACGCGCTCGATCAGCTTCACCGGGACGGCGACCTGATGGCCCATCCACCAGTTGCTGGTATTGACGATGATGTAGCGCAACGCCCACGTGTGAACACTCACGAGCAGACCTTGCACGTGCCCGATGTCGCCGTTGCTGGCATGGATGTGATAGTCGGCCACCGCATCGGCACTGCGCAGATGCGGATCCTGACGGGGGTGATTCGCCATCTCGTCATGCGAATGCGTCGCATCGCGCGCCGCGCGAAATGCGTCCTGCTCGGAGCGGCTGCCACTGGCGAGGCCACTCGGGAATGCCCCTTCGCCCCAGGCATCCACGCCGCCCCAATAATCGGGGTACCCGTAATAAGCGAGATAGTCGGTTTCGTGCTGGCGCGACACCGGCTTGTGCGTGTCGATATCGGGACTGTGCCTGACCTGATCCTTGGTGATCGTGACCGGAATGATGTCGTCGAGCCAATCGCTGCGGCCAATCGAAATCGGCGAGATCAATACCTGCCGGTTCGCGAGCCACGTCCCGGTTTCTACAACGAGATACCGGACGACCCACGCCTTGTCGTCGAAATAAAGATCTTTCACCAGACCGACATCGCCATCCGTCGCGCGAATGGTGCAGCCCTCCAGTTCGTCCAGAGTACGTAACATGGCAAACCTCCCACGAATCGCTGGTTATTGACCGTGTCGGCCTGCCGCGCCTGTGCAAATGCTGCAAGGCTGCGATGTTGGTGACGATCGGAAGCCGAAGTCGTGACCACCCTACTCTGCCGTTTCCGGGGAGTCCGTTCGGTATCGAACCGACTTGCGCAGAAAAAGAAGCGACGATCGTGCGCAGCACATGCCACGCGTGTGCCATCAGGAGTCGATCATGAGGAAGGAACGCATATTGCTTCACGTCTATGGAGTGCGCCAGGACGCGGTCTGGACACTCACCTGTCTGGATTTGTCGTTTTCCTCGAGCGCCCCGGACCTGCTCAAAGCGAAGGAATACATCAGGGCCAACGCCTACGAATACCTGCAAGGCAAATTGGTCGGAGAAAACATCCAGTTCCCTGCCGTCACAGTGAGTGCGAATGACGTCTCCCAGCGCAAGATGAAATACTGGCTGGCTCGCCTCTGGCAACACGTCGACGCTCGCACGCGCGACCACATCTATGACGAAGTCGTCGGCCTGAGCGACAAGCATCCCGTGTTCTCCTGATCGCAGCGCAACGCCGGAGACATCGGCATGTGGAAACCGCCAGGCATGGCCAACTTTGCCGGAAATTCCCGGGGGGCGAGCGAATTCGGCCCTCCGGAAACCCCCATTAGGGCCGAGTTGTTCAGCCGCGACCGGCTGGAGCAGCACGCGCTGAGTCTGGCGCAGGCGCAGCAGGTCGCCGCTCACGCACCGCGTACCCGATCGCTGACCTCACGCGCCGCCGATAACGAGCGCGTCCTGCGCAAATGCTATGACGCTACCGCGCAGGCCACGTTGCAGCGTCGCTCCATCACCCCGGCGGCAGAGTGGCTGCTCGATAACTTCCGCACCGTCTCGGACCAGTTCAGAGAGGTTCGGCATGGCTTGAACGCGAAGTCCTTCCGTTCGTTACCGCGCCTGCTCGATGGTCCCTTGCGCGGCTACCCGCGCATCTATGGCGTGCTGTGGGCGTTCGTGGCCCATACAGACAGCCGCTTCGACCCGGAACTGCTCAGTTGCTTCCTTCTCGCCTACCAGCAGGTCGAACCGCTGACGATGGCGGAACTCTGGGCCATGCCGCTCACGCTGCGCGCCGTAATGATCGAGAATCTGCGGCGTTTGTGCGCGCACGTCACACAGGCACAGGTCAACCGGCAGGCAGCCGATCGTTACGCCGATGAGCTGCTCGCACGCAAGGCGTCCGTGTCGCCGACGACGGGCGAGTGGCCGACCGGACGGGCGGGTCTCGTCGAGCCGTTCGAACCGGCTTTCACGGTCCAGTTGATTCAGCGTTTGCGTTATCAGGACAGATCCCTTCAATGGCTGAGCGACCAACTGGCGCAACAGGGGCAATCGGCCGACGAGGTCGTTCAGGCCGAACATGCGAGTCAGGCCGCGGCCAACATGAGCGTGCGCAACGTGATTACCAGCTTGCGCGACATGCGCGCGTTCGATTGGCAGCCACTCTTCGAGGAAGTCAGTCTGGTCGACGCGCTGCTACGCCGCAACACCGGTTACGCGGATATGGACTTCGCCACTCGCGACGGATATCGCCACGAAATCGAGAAACTTGCAGCGCGGTCCGGGTTATCGGAGCTTGAGGTCACTCAGGCCCTGAACCTCAAGGCTGCGGCAGCGGCCACGGGCGGGGGGAGTGCCGTGAGCATGGGCGACATGCCACGACGCATGGATCCCGGCTACTACCTTCTGTCAGCGGGACGTCGCGAATTCGAGCGCGAAATCGCCTACCGCGCGCCGCTCACCCATCGCTGGCGGCTGCACAGCGCCCGCCATTGCGTGGCCGCCTACATCGGCGGCGTCTGTCTGCTGAGCGCGCTGCTGGTGGGCGCGCCCGTCTGGCTGAGCGCCACCGCCGGGGTGAGCGTAACCGGCCTTGTGCTGCTCGCCATATGCGGATGCTTCCCGGCGTCGGAACTCGCGGTGCTGATCATCGACCGCACACTGACCCGACTGATTCCCCCTCGCCACTTGCCGCGCCTCGATCTCGTGGACGGTATCACGCCGGACCTCAGAACCTTCGTTGTCGTGCCGATGATGCTGACCAACGAGGCGGACATCGCCGCACAAGTCGCACAACTGGAAGTGCACTATCTCGCCAATCCCGACGGCGACGTCCGGTTTGCCCTGCTCTCCGATTGGCGCGATTCGGATACGGAGCATATGGACAGCGACATACCGCTACTGGCTGTCGCCAGCGCACGCATCGCAACGTTGAACAACAGGTATCCCTGCGATACCTGTCGTGCCGATGGCATTACCGAGACGCCACGATTCTTCCTGTTTCATCGCCGGCGGCTGTGGAACGAAACGCAGCGCAAATGGCTGGCGTGGGAGCGCAAGCGCGGCAAACTCCACGAATTCAACCGCTTGCTGCGCGGCGCGACGGACACCTCCTTCATGGACATTGACGGGTGCGCACCGCAAGTGCCGCCCGGCGTGCGCTACGTGATCACGCTCGACAGCGACACGCGTTTGCCGATCGACGCAGTGCGACAACTCGTCGGCACTGCGGCGCATCCACTGAACCGCCCGTACTTCGATCCGGCATCGCGGCGCGTCGTGGCGGGTTACGGCATTCTGCAACCGCGCATCACGCCGACATTGCCCACGATGAGCGAGGGAACCCTCTATTCCCGTTTGTTCTCGGGGCCATATGGCATCGATCCTTACGCCGGGGCCGTGTCGAACGTCTATCAGGACCTGCTCGGCGAAGGCAGCTACATCGGCAAGGGCCTGTATGACGTCGATGCTTTCGAGGCCTCGCTCGCGGGACGAATTCCGGAGAACTCGATTCTCAGTCACGACCTCTTCGAAGGGAATTTCGCCCGCTGTGGACTCGTCACCGATATCGAATTGTTCGAGGACTTTCCATCGCATGCGCAGGTGGCCGCCGCGCGGTTGCACCGCTGGATTCGAGGCGATTGGCAACTGCTGCCGTGGATTCTGGGCGGGCGTGGCGAGGCGATTCCCGCCGCCGGCCGATGGAAGATGCTCGACAATCTGCGTCGCTCACTGACGGCGCCGGGCGCACTGGCGACGCTCGTGGGCGCATGGGCCATCGCGCAGGCCCCGATCGGCATCTGGTCGGCGCTGGTGCTGTTAGCCATCTCGGCCCCGGCCATCCTCATGGTGGCCGCCGGACTGGCGCCGTCGCAAACCGGCATTTCGATGTCGAGCCACTGGCGCGCCGTTCGGCAGGACATGTTCAGCGCGGTGGAGCGCACGTTTGTCATGATCTCGATGCTGGCCAATCAGGCATGGCTGTCCGCCGACGCCGTTGCGCGTACGCTATTTCGCCTGACAGTCTCGCGCCGTCGCCTGCTCGAATGGGTGACGGCCGCGCAGGCCAAGCTGAACGCCGGACGCTCGGTCGGCAACTTTCTCTGGTCGCTGCGTGGCGCCGTAACGCTCACGGCACTGTGCGCGGCCGTCGTCGCGTGGCTCAGACCCGACAGCCTTCCCTGGGCGTCGCCGTTTCTGATCCTGTGGGGCATCTCGCCGTTCGTCGCCCAATGGATCAGCCGCCGCCCCAGCCCCGTGCGTCCCTCTGTCATGCAGAACGGCGATCGCCACGCCCTGCGCGTGGCGGGCCGTCGAATCTGGCGCTTTTTCACGACCTTTGTCGACGACGACAATCACCACCTGCCGCCCGATAACTTTCAGGAAGACCCGCGCCCGGTGGTCGCGCATCGCAGCTCGCCCACCAACTTCGGCCTCTACTTGCTGTCGGTGCTCTCGGCGCGCGACTTCGGGTGGATTGGCGTGACGGAGACGCTCGAACGCCTGGAGCGCACCCTCGGCACGATGTCGACGCTTGCCCGTCACCAGGGGCATTTTTTGAATTGGTACGACACGCGCGATTTGAGCCCGCTGGTGCCGCAATATGTGTCGAGCGTGGACAGCGGCAATCTGGCCGGACATCTGCTGGTGATCGCGAGCGCGTGCGAAGACATCCCGCTGCAACCGATCTTCGACCGTGCGCAGCTCGACGGCATTCTCGACACTGTGGCGCTGCTGCGCGAAGCCATCGCCCATGAGAAAGACGACCGGCGAACGCTCACGGTGGACCGCAACCATCTCTACGAAGCGCTCAACGCGCTGGAGCTCGTGGTCCTGAAATCGACGCCGTCCATACAGCTCTCGCCCATTGCCGATGCTGCCGAGGGGTGGCGCCGCCGCTGGCACGAAATCGATCGTCTTGTCGGCACGCTGCTCGATCTCGTGCAGACCTTCGTCAATGAGCGTGGCGACGCGGCACATAGCGAAGTCCTTTACTGGGCCGGGGCGATCCGTGACGACGTCGATAGCCACCTGCGCGATCTCACGCCGACGGTGCTGCCCAATGGCGAAGCGCCACGCAGCCATACGCGAGCACCGCTGCCCGGCACGGAAACCCCGGACGCCGCCATCGCAAAACGATTCGCCGCCGTTGCGGCGTTGGCGCGCAAGCTGTTCGACGAGATGGATTTCCGCTTCCTGTTTGCGCCGGAGCGGCGGCTGTTCTCCATCGGCTATCGACCGGCGGACGGCACCCTGGACAACTCGTACTACGATCTGCTCGCGTCCGAGGCGCGACTCACGAGCTTCATCGCCATTGCCAAGGGCGACGTGCCCGCGACGCACTGGTTCCGGCTCGGACGGATCATGGCGCCCTACGGCAAGGCCGCAGTGCTGATGTCATGGTCCGGCTCGATGTTCGAGTACCTGATGCCCTCGCTCGTGATGGACTATCCCTACCGGAGCCTGCTGGATTCGACCTGCGCGCTTGCCGTAGCGAGCCAGATCGCCTACGGCAAGGCGCGTAGCGTGCCGTGGGGCATCTCCGAGTCGGCCTGCAATGTTCGGGATCGGGCGCTGACCTATCAATATGCCGATTTCGGCGTGCCCGAGCTGGCGTTGAAGCGTGGCCTGACCCGTTCGCTGGTGATTGCCCCCTACGCCACGGCGCTTGCCGCGATGTACGACGTGCCGGGCGCCATCGCCAACCTGAAGCGGCTCGACGCCGTGGGTGCTCGCGGCATTTTCGGCTACTACGACGCCGTCGATTACACGCCCTCGCGCCTGCCGAACAACTGTGCCGCCGTGCCGGTACGCACGTACATGGCCCATCATCAGGGCATGTCGCTGGTGGCGCTCTCGAACGTGCTGTTCGACGACGTGATGCGGCAACGCTTCCATCGACAAGCCGTCGTGCGAGCCGCCGACTTGCTGCTGCATGAGGCCAATCCTCGCGAAATATGCGCCGTCGATCTCGCCCCCGATATTGCCGACACCCCGCTGGGCGTCGAGGCAACGGTGCCCGTGATACGCCGTTTCGAATCCGCAGGACAAACGCCGCCCGCCACCCACTTGCTGTCCAACGGCGAGTATTCCGTCATGGTCACGGCGGCCGGCTCCGGCTACAGCCTGTGCGGCAACGCCGCGGTGACGCGCTGGCGCGAAGACCTCACTTGCGACCCCTGGGGCAGCTATCTGTTTCTGCGGGACACCGCCGACGACACCATCTGGTCCGCGACCTTCCAGCCGCTGGGCACCGAGCCCGATAGCTATGACGTGGCGTTCTCCGAGGACCGTGCGAGCATCGTCCGCCATGAGGGGTCGCTCGTCACAACGCTTGAAATCATGGTGTCCCCCGAAGACAACGCGGAAGTCCGGCGGCTGTCCATCACCAATAACGGACCGTTTGCGCGGGAGCTCGAAGTCACGTCCTATGCCGAAGTCGTGCTGGCGCCGATGGCGAGCGACACGGCACATCCCGCGTTTTCCAACCTGTTCGTGCAGACGGAATATCTGCCGGAGGTGCAGGGGCTGCTCGCCATGCGCCGTCCGCGCGGCGGCACCGATACGCCGCTGTGGGCGGCGCATGTCCTGGCGAGTACGACGCACGGCGGCAACGTGGGCTACGAGACCGATCGGGCACGTTTCATCACGCGGGCTCGCACGATCCGCAATCCGGTAGCGGTCATGGACGGGCGCCCGCTGTCGAATACGGTCGGCCCGGTGCTCGATCCGATTTTCAGCCTGCGAACAAGCGTCACCGTCGCGTCCGGTGCGACCGAGCATCTGGTGTTTTCCACGATGGTGGCGCCCACACGTCAGGCGCTGCTCGACCTCACCGACAAGTACCACGACCCGGCAAGTTTCCAGCGCATTTCGACATTGGCGTGGACGCAGGGACAGGTCAATCTGCACCATTTGGGCATCACCGATGACGACGCACATCTGTTTCAGTTCATCGCCAACCGGGTGCTCTACGCGGACCCGGCGATGCGTCCGGGCGCCGAGATGCTCAAGCGCAATACGCTTAGCGCCCCATCGCTGTGGAGATTCGGCATTTCGGGCGATCTGCCGATCGTCCTGATACGCGTGGACGATCCCGACGATCGCGACATCGTCAGACAGTTGCTGCGGGCGCACGAATACTGGCAAGGCAAAGGGGTTCCGGTCGACCTCATCATTCTCAACGAACGCAAGGTCTCCTATATCCAGGATTTGCAGACATCTTTGCAGACGATGGTGAGCGGCACGCAGGTCACGCCGGCGCAGAGCGGACGGCGTGGCGGCATCTCCGTCATTCGTGCCGACGGCCTCGACGCGACAGAGACGACATTGCTGCTGAGCGCCGCCCGCGTAGTGCTCGCGGGGGCAAGACAAGGCAGCCTGGAGGAACAAGTCGTTCGCATGGGGCGCAGCGATTCCGTGAAGCCGACGGGCATCGCGCGCACGCACGTTTCGCGCGGCGACGACTACACCGACACGTCGTTACCCGCGCCGGTGCTGGAGTACTTCAACGGGTTGGGCGGGTTCTCCGATCAGGGACGCGAGTATGTGACGGTGCTCGGGCCGGGCCAGCGCACGCCAGCGCCGTGGATCAACATCGTTGCCAATCCGGAGTTTGGTTTCCAGGTCTCGGAGTCCGGCGGGGGTTATACGTGGTGCTCGAACAGCCATGAGAATCAACTGACACCGTGGTCGAACGATCCGGTGGTAGATCCCTGTAGCGAAGCGTTCTTTTTGCGCGACGACGATACGGGTCAGTTATGGAGCCCGACCGCGTCGCCCATACGGCTGGAAGACACGCGTTACATTGCTGCCCACGGATTCGGGTACAGCCGTTTCGAACACGCCGTGCATGGCATCAGAACCGAACTCGTGCAATTCGTAAGCTGGCAAGACCCGGTCAAACTCTCCACGCTGCGCATCGAAAATCGGACGAAACGCTCTCGTAGACTTTCTGTCGCTGCCTACGTCGAATGGGTGCTCGGCACCGAACGTTCGCGCAACGCCCCGTTTATCGTCTCCGAGATGGACGCCGTCACGGGTGCGATGTTTGCCACCAATGCATGGAACGCCGATTTCGGTGCGCGCATCGCGTTCATCGACTGGCTGGGCGAGCAAACGCGTTGGACCGGCGACCGTACCGAGTTCATTGGCCGCAACGGCGATCTCGCACACCCTGCGGCGCTGATGCCCGATGTCTTGCTCAGCAACACGACCGGCGCGGGCATGGACCCCTGCGGCGCGCTGCTCACACAGATCACGCTGGCGCCGGGAGGTCATGTCGAACTCACCTTCATGCTGGGGCAGGCCCACGACCGTGAGGCCGCCAGAAAATACGTGCAACAGTATCGTTCGACATCGCCTGCCAAGGTGCTGGCAACGGTCAGATCGGAGTGGCACGGCATTCTCTCGCAGCTTCAGGTCGAGACACCGGATCGGGCGACCGATCTGATGCTCAACGGCTGGCTGCTGTATCAGGTCGTGTCTTGCCGTCTGTGGGCACGCTCGGCGTTCTATCAGGCGAGCGGCGCATTCGGATTTCGCGATCAGTTGCAGGATTGCATGGCACTTACTCATACGCGTGCCGATCTTGCGCGCGCGCATCTGCTCAGGGCGGCTGCGCGGCAGTTCGTCGAGGGGGACGTGCAGCATTGGTGGCACCCGCCCTCCGGGCGCGGTGTGCGCACGCGTATCTCGGACGACCGTCTTTGGCTACCGTACGCCGTCGAGCATTACGTCCGGATCACGGGCGACACGCCGATCCTCGATGAATTGTTGCCCTATCTGGAAGGACGTGCCGTCGCCGACGACGAGGAGAATGCCTACTACGTGCCAACGGTCACGACACAGACCGGCACGCTGTTCGAACATTGCCAGCGCGCCATCGATTGCAGTCTCGCCCTAGGGGCGCATGGGTTGCCGCTGATCGGCGGGGGTGACTGGAACGATGGCCTGAATCTGGTCGGGAAACAAGGCAAGGGCGAGAGCATCTGGCTGGGATGGTTTTTGCACGCCACAGCACTACCGTTTGCCGAATTGGCCGATGCACGGGGAGAGCGCGAAGCGGCGGCGCGATGGCGCTCGCATGCCACGGGTTTGCGTGCCGCACTGAACAACGGCGCGTGGGACGGCGCATGGTATTTGCGCGCCTACTTCGATGACGGAACGCCACTCGGGAGCGCGGGCGATGCGGAGTGCCGCATCGATTCGATCGCCCAGAGCTGGAGCGTGATATCGGGTGCCGGGGAAATCGACCGTCAGCGCCGCGCCATGGAATCCGTCGAATATTATCTGGTGCGCCCGGGCGACGACCTCATCCTGCTGCTCACCCCGCCCTTCGACAAGATGGAGCGCGACCCGGGCTATATCAAGGGATACGTGCCGGGCGTGCGCGAGAATGGCGGCCAATACACGCATGCCGCCACCTGGTGCATGATCGCGTTCGCGCAAATGGGCGACGGCAATCGCGCCGGCGACATGCTCAAGATGCTCAATCCCATCCATCATGCAAACACGCGTGCCGGCGTGCACGCCTACAAGGTGGAACCCTACGTGATGGCCGGGGACATTTACGCCGCGCCCACACACGTGCGCCGAGGCGGCTGGACCTGGTACACCGGCGCGGCCGGATGGGTGTATCGCGGCACCGTCGAGAACATTCTGGGGCTGCACAAACACGGGAACGCGTTAAGCATTCAGCCGTGCATTCCCCGCGAGTGGCGCGGATTCCGTCTGAACTATCGGTACGGTAAATCCACCTACCTGATCTCGGTCGTGAATCTGCATGGGCAGAGCCAGGGCCCCGTCTCCGTGACCATCGACGGACATCTTCTGGAACCCGGCGATCAGGACATACCGCTGATCGACGACGGACATCCCCATCGGGTGCTGATTCATCTTCTGCCACCGGCGTGAGCGCTGCGCAGATTTTCTAGTGGAGGCGTCATATGCTCGCCCTATCGAAGCAAGCGATCCTTGCCGCAATGCAACGTATTTCGGAAAAGGATGCGAAACCCTTGTCTGACGCCGTCACTGACGCGTTGCTCGCTCGCGAACTCATTCAGCGCGTCGGGAAACACTTCGAGCCGACACAGTTTGGCAAGTCTTATTGCCGCGCCGCAAACACGCTCAGATGGCGGTGGTAGATGCGGTGGTGGATGCGGTGGTGGATGCGGTGGTGGATGCGGTGGTGGATGGCGGTGGTATTACCCGCGTCTACATGGGAGATAACGGTGACGGATTCGCTGTGGGAGAGAACATCATGAGAAGCATGTCCTGGTTCTTTGGCGCGGTAACGATCGCGATCCTCCTGCTGATCTATTGGGGAACCAGGTAAGACGATCAGCGGGATCGAGCGCGCAGACCGATCATGATTCGGCCGGGCCGAGGATGAGGTCGACGGCTGCGCGTCCCGCAATTTCCGCAATCAGGTAGGCCCATCTACGCGAGTACGGCCCTTGTTGAAGCGCCACCCACTCGCCGAACGCGGCCACGCCGGACGGCCACAGGGGGCCGATGATGCGAAAGGAAACGTCGTACATTCCGGCGGTGGTGGGCGCTAAAGCCACGTGAATCTCAAAGCCTCGATACTCGATCGAACGCCTCATATGTCCTCCTTGCCGTGCACTTGAATCGAATGAAATGGACCGTGAGGCACTTCATTGGATAGTACACACGCGAGGACACGCGCGTCGTATTGATTTTCTCCCGTAACCGCGGGACCTCACAGCGCAAGTGCTTGATGCGCGAATGAGTGATTGGTGGCGTGAGGCCCCGCTGGTCATCTCGTTATCTCGTCATTCGTGCTGTTTCACGGCTTCAAAATCTCCCGGCTTCCAATGCTTGTCGAAAGCAGCGGCTTCGGGGCCATAGATACGGATGTAGGCGAACCAGCCTTTGCCCGGCGTCGTTTTAATCCATCGTCCCTCATGTCCCTTGGGGGCAGTCGGGCCGAAGTAGAGATCGACCGGCTTCGCGGTATCGACATCCTTCAATTCGAACAGTGAGCGCAAGGCCGCCTTGTCCTGATCCGTCTGCACTTGCGAGCGTGTCGCGGCATCGTAGACGGTGACCGACCAGAAGAGCTTGCCCGGTACCGGCTGAGGAATCGTCAGCTTGTAATTGCGACCGCCGTCCAGGTATTTGCCGTCCTTGTCTCGCGCCCCCAGCCAGTAGAGCGAGCCCGCGCCTGCATCTCGGCGGAACATCGCAGGAGACGCCACGATGGCCTGTGCAAACCAACGATCCCGCGCCTCCAAGTCCATACCCGCTGGCGTGGAAAACTGCGCGTTGTTCGAGACCAGACTGGCCCATTCCCATTGACGATCCGGCCAATTCTTGCGATCGGGACGCGCACTCGCGAAGGCGGAGACCAACATCTGGGCGCGACCGTCCTTCGCGGCATGCGTCAGAATGGATTTCATCCGTGCGTCCGGCGTGAACGGTTTGCCTTTCTCGATACCCAATTCCGCCAGCACGCCGTACATCGGCAAGAACGCAGGCACAAGGGGTTCTTCCTGAATCACCTTGTTGAGCACCTCCCAGAACTGCAAATTGTCTTCCCATCGCAGGGACGTGCTGTCCATCGCCTTCTGTGTCGTCTCGACGGCCGGCAGCGGCGTTGGGTTGCTCGCCTGCGAAAGCGGGTAGATTTTGATCGAGCGCAAGCCGTCGAGCGCTTTCTGAACATCGCCGCCCACCGGCAACGCACGCACCGCCACAAGGTTTTTCAGGGAGTGAGAGTGACCGACGTAATAGCCGTCGGGCACGTTGCCCGTGTATCCCGGCGGCAACACCAGATGCTTGCCGCCTTTACCTGCGTCCGGTCCAGGCAGTCCCATATCCTGCACCCAGCCCTGGTTGTGATCGTCAATCAAGCCGATGAACGGGCCTGGTGGCAACTCGACCACCATCGGCCCGTTGGACAGATCGAGGACGCCGGAGCCGTACGGCGTGTCGGAGTTGAGGGTGAACCCAACCTGTCGCGGCCCGGTCGACGCGATGCCCCATTGCTGGCCATCGGCAATGCCCACGGCACGGTTGCCATTGAAGATCCCTTCCACCGAAACCGTCGGATACCAAAAACGGTAGGCGATCAACGCACGCTGAAAGTCGGCGTCGTCGCTGGCGTGCTGCGCGGCTTTTGCGGTGGGAAAGCCTTTCTCGAAAGGATAGTTGGCGCCGCTGTGCGCAGCGGCATTGGCGGGTGACGACGCGATCGACAGCGCCAGACCCACGGCGCCCATGGAAGCAAGAATACGATGCATGACGGTAGTTTCCGGTAATGGTTTGCGTGGCGATTTATCGAACCTTCTCAACGTCGCTCGGCTTCCACGTCTGGTCGAAGAAGGGCTGTTGCGGTC
Source organism: Pandoraea sp. NPDC087047 (assembly GCF_044745225.1). Lineage (NCBI taxonomy): Bacteria > Pseudomonadati > Pseudomonadota > Betaproteobacteria > Burkholderiales > Burkholderiaceae > Pandoraea > Pandoraea sp. NPDC087047. Next base: position 397,160 of record NZ_JBIUZU010000003.1, on the reverse strand, counting down.
CGTACAGCCGCAGGATCACAAAGAAACCCTCGCCCGGCACCGTCTTCAGCCAGTTCTTGCTGTGATTGGCAGGAGGCGTCGGCCCGAAGTACATATCCACCGAACCGTCGGCGTTCATGTCGGGCTTATCCATCGTATTGATCGACGGGAAGGGTTGCCCGTTGGCCAGTCCGGCCGCGGTGTCCGGTTTGTAGACAGTGACCGACCAGAAAATGCCGGCCGGAATATCTTTGGGCAGATGCAGCTTGTACGACTTGCCCCCGGAGAGCGGATCGCCATCCGAATCGGCAAATGCCACCGGATACTTCGCCCCCATGCCGGCCATGTTCACCGCCATGGCGGGACTCGCCGAATACGCCAGCGAAAAGAAGCCCGTGCGCAGATCGAGATACTTGAACGAAGGGCCGACGAAGTCGGTATTGGCGGGGAACGGGTTCACCCATTTGCGATCCGGATACCAGCGCGTGTTGGGCACGATCGGCGGGGGATCGTAGGCAATTGCGCGCCCGATGCGGTAGGCCGTTTTACCGGCCTTGTCGAGAATGTCGCGCGTGTGCTCGTCGGGTTTGAACGGCTGTCCCTTGATGATGCCGAGACTGGCCAGCATACCGCGCATGTCCGCATCGGCCGGGTCGACGTACTCGCTATCGATAAACCGCGAGAGCATATCGAACGCCAAGCCGTCCGTCGGATAGAGCATGTACGGCGCCGCTGCCGATCCGTCCGGAAATTGCATCGGCTTGGCGGTGCTCTTCTTGCCGAGCGGATAAATCCGGGTTCGCATGATCAGGTCGACCGGCTCCGATAAATTGGACGGGTCTTTGAAGAACGCTCGCCAGAACACGAACACGTTGTATGTTCTGGACTGATAGACGATGTATCCCTTCGGGATTTCGCCTTGATAATCCGGGGGAATGATCAGGTAATTCGCGCCCTTTCCCTTGTCGGGTCCGGGCAAGCCCACGTCGCCACACCAGATGTCCTTTGCATAGGGCGCCGGATACCAGGTTTTTTCCTTGACGGGCGCAGGGTTGCAGATCGGGCGCTGGAAAAAGTCGTCCAGAATGCCCTGCAATCCCGGCGGCACTTCCAGCACCATCGGACCATCCTGCTTCAGATCCAGATAACCCATCGCGTAGATCACATCGGAATTTGGCGTGGTGACCTGAGTCCTGGCGTTCAGACGCTCCTTCCAGACCGGCAAGATGTTGTAGCCCTTGCCGAACAACTTCTCCGAGCCTTCTTTCATCGCGAAGATATTCAAGGCCGGTTGCGCCCAAAGATAAGACTGCACCGCGCGCTGAAAAAGAAGTTCGTCTTTGAGCGTGCGCGAATCGCTTTGCGAAAGATAACCCTCGGTCAGGGGAATGCGAGCCAGCTCATCGAAGCGCGATGTCTGCGCTTGCGCACCGACAACGCCAGTCAGAATCGAGCAAGCCAGAAGCCAGCGGACAATCGTCGTCTCGTAAGTCATTTACACCCTCAAGTGAATTAAAACAAAGGCATGACGAAAACTGGAAAAACGACACAGGCACGAAGGCGCCGCAGGGCATTCCGGCGCGAACTCCATTCAAATAAATATCCCAATTGATAATTTAAATTACTTATCGGAAACGATTAGGTTTAATGATCTTTAGATAACCGACACAAAAAGTCAACATCGCAGAATGCGCATCTGGAGTTGAACGACCATTCATTTACGCATCCGGATTTGTGTCGCTTTGATGAAAGCGCATGACGCAATGGGTTCGAGAAATGTTTCAGGCGGGGTCTTGGCCGGCACCGCCGCGACCAGATGGGAAATACCTGACGTCGTCGAGCGCCTGGGTTGCACGAAACGCAAAACCGGCCCGCCACCCTGACACGAAATAGATTGTGCCGAAGCAGTAACCCGCGTATAAGTGATGTATCGAACATCAAGTCTGACTTTTATTGATCCAGCGTCGGTCTTACCGATCTTTGCGAGACACTTCCGATCTCTGAATTTCTTGTTTGTCCGCCACTGGCGGCCAGTCACGCATTTTGCGATGGCAGCACGCCGGGAAAACCAGGAGTTCGCATGAGCACCGGAACTGTTAAGTGGTTCAACGACAGCAAAGGCTTCGGCTTCATCAAACCGGATGACGGCGGCGACGATCTGTTCGCGCATTTCTCGGAAATTCAGCCCCAGGGGCGCACCGAGTTCCGTACCCTGCAAGAGAATCAGCATGTGTCTTTCGACGTCACACGCGGACCGAAAGGCTTGCAGGCGTCAAATATCAAGCCCGCGTAACCCGTAATCTTGTCGCTCTCACACGTCGCCGGGCTCATGTGCCAGGTGACATGAGGCGACTCGCCGAGCCGGAGGCAATATGGCCTACGTCACACCCTCCTACAGAGGTTATCGCCTGGAAACGTTCGTTTTTCGCGACCAGGACGCCGCCCCTGCGGAACACAAACACGATCGAACGCTTGCCGTTTCAGTGCGGATCTCTCAAAGCGCTGCAGACGACCCGGCGTCGCCCTTCGAACCGAAACTGTTTCGGCTCGAAAGCGTGCTCTTCGACGCCATCGGAGACGCGCGTCGCGCCGGCGATGAGTTCGGGCGCTCGTTAGTCGACGACATCATTCATGGAAACCAAACGGAGGTGTGACGACAATGTTCGCAGCGCCAAAATGGTTTCTGTATGGCGAGTACGAACCGCCGGACAGAACAAGGTTCTTCTGCGTTTCATCCGTGGCTTACGCAATAGGGTTTAGTCGCAGAAGCCTGGCTACGAGGCTTGCTCAGCATGGGCGTATCGGCAAATGGTTTTGCCCTCACCCCCGCGACAAGCACAATCCGCCCAGTTAGATCGAAAGACGAGTAACCAAGGGCCCATCTAAAACTCTTATAGGAGCATGTCATGCTCGCCCTTTCCACCAATGCCATCACGGCTGCACTTCAACGTATCGCAGAAAAAAGCCCCAAACAACCGTCGGACGCAGTGATCAACGCGCTGCTTGCTCGCGAGTTGATACATCGCGTGGGCAGGCATTTTGAACCGACTGAGTTTGGCCGCGCTTATTTCCGCCACGCGTACACCGTCAGACCGTCCTGGTAATAGGTCATTCGCATCGTGCCGACGGGAATACAGCGGAACAGCGAGTAACGCTTCCCCTGCCGAATCGCTCGGCCATCTGCGCCCGAACCGCTTGACACAGGCCTGGCAGTCACGTCGCGCGTGAATGCCAAGGCCGTGGTGTGCGTCAGCCATCCGTTGCATAAGAGGCGTGCACCTAATCAAAAAGTAGTCCCATCTCCAGCACCCGCAGTACAATCCACGCTCTGCGCAATACCTCCCCTCTGGCCTTTTCGACGTCTCCGAAACGGGCGCTCAGTTTCCCCGACATGGAAAGCTTGCGACCGGTTTTCGGTTGCCCGGGATGAGCGGAAATCGTCATGTACGCTCGTTACCAGGAATCCGACAACGCCCGGGGGCCCTTTTTCGCTCTTGAGGAACACAACTTTGGCACTATCGGAACACCAGTACGGCGAGGGCGGCAGCGCGGGGGCATCGGCTCCCACCGAATTGCGCCGCTCCCTCTCGGCGCGCCACCTGACGATGATTGCCGTGGGCGGGTCCATCGGCACCGGCCTGTTTGTGGCCTCTGGCGCCACAATCGCTCAGGCCGGCCCGGGCGGCGCCCTGCTGGGTTATGTGCTGATCGGCCTCATGGTCTATTTCCTGATGACCAGCCTGGGCGAGCTGGCCGCCGCCATGCCCGTGTCCGGCTCGTTCTCGACGTACGGCGCGCGCTATGTCGACGAGGGCTTCGGCTTCGCGCTGGGCTGGAACTACTGGTACAACTGGGCAGTGACCGTGGCGGTCGATCTGGTGGCCGCGCAACTGGTCATGGCGTACTGGTTCCCTGACGTGCCCGGCGTGTACTGGAGTGCACTCTTCCTTGCCATTACCTTCGGCCTGAATGCGCTGTCGGCACGCGGCTTTGGCGAAGCCGAATTCTGGTTCGCGCTGATCAAAGTGGTCGCCGTGCTGGCTTTCGTGGCGATGGGCGTGATGATGTTGCTGGGTATCATTCGCGGCGGCGAGAGCACCGGTGTGGCCAACTGGACGGTGGGCGACGCGCCTTTCGCCGGTGGCTTCGCGGCGCTGATCGGCGTGGCGATGGTAGTGGGGTTTTCGTTCCAGGGCACCGAACTCATCGGCATCGCAGCCGGTGAATCCCAGGACCCTGCACGCAATCTGCCGCGCGCGGTGCGTCAGGTGTTCTGGCGCATTCTGCTGTTCTACGTGGCGGCAATCCTGGTGATCGGCCTGCTGATTCCCTACACCGATCCGCACCTGTTGCGCAATGACGTGACCGACATCAGCGTCAGTCCGTTCGCCCTGATCTTCGAACGTGCCGGACTGCTCGGTGCGGCGTCGGTCATGAACGCCGTGGTGCTCACTTCAGTGCTGTCGGCGGGCAACTCGGGCATGTATGCCGCGACGCGCATGCTTTACAGCCTCGCTCGTGACGGCAAGGCGCCGCGCATCTTTGGCCGCATCTCGCGCAGCGGCGTGCCGCTCTGGGCGCTGCTGGCCACGGCCACCGTCGCCGCCTTGTGCTTCTTCACCTTCGTGTTCAGTCCCAACGCGGTCTACATCTGGCTGCTCAACACGTCCGGCATGACGGGCTTCATTGCGTGGCTGGGCATCGCCATCAGTCACTACCGGTTCCGTCGAGGCTATGTCAAGCAAGGCCGCGATCTGACCGATCTGCCCTATGTCTCGCCCTTCTTCCCATTCGGTCCGATCTTCGCCTTCGTGCTGTGTCTCATCATCACGCTGGGTCAGAACTACGAGGCTTTCCTGCAGGACAGGATCGACTGGGGCGGCGTGGTCGCGACTTATATCGGCATTCCGCTGTTCCTGCTGATCTGGGCGGGCTACCGGCTGGTGCGCCGGTCGCGCTTCGTGAAGTACCGCGACATGCGGTTCCCCGTCGCGCGCGCGAGCGCCCGCAGAGATATTCCGGCATCCAGAACGGCTACCGAGATTTTCTAGGCAGGCGCTGCCGGCACTCGGCAGCGGCCTGTCAGATGCTTGCCATCCAAATGGGTATCTCCGTGTCAGTTGGCCTTGGGCATTTGCGACGAATGATGGGTCGTGATTAACCACTTGCCGTGGTGCCAACTGTACGTGAACGTGTATCGCGCGGCGACCTTGCTTCCGTCATCGAACGTGAACGTATAGTTACCCGTGTCGATGGCCGTATTGCAGCCAATCTTGATTTCGCGGAAATCGATCTTGCCCGTCGGCTTGTGCTCGAGGAAGTGCGTGAAATAATCTTCGCGCGCCTTCGACGTCGTACGCACTTCGTCGGAGAGCGTTGGCAGGAGCACAGCGTCCGGGGCGTAGTTCGCATCGACCTTGGCCGGATCGCCCGACGCCAGCGCTGTGTTCCAGCGATCGAAGAGCGAAGCAATTTCCTTTTGCTGCGTGGCGTGGCACGTCTCGCTTCTTGCAAACGCCTGTGTCGAAGCAAACATGACGGCCACGCCGGTACCGCAGGCGAGTGCGACTTTCTTTGCGTTGAACTTCATGATGACTCCTTGTGTGCCATGAACGGCACAATCGTGCCCATCGCTGCACTGTTGGGGAAATCTCAGACGGAATTCTCGCGTCGGGCAGGGTAACGACGCATCTCCGGCTCGACATGGCTGCGGGGCTAGATTTTCAGTCCCGAACCGCACCGATCCCGTCCTCCCGAGATGGCAGTTCATCCCGGGATAAGGAAAGCATATAGCGAGGTTTCCCCGTGAAAACGGGGCATCCCAAAAGGGTCCGACGCGGCGTCGTGTGACGATTTTCTCAGGCAGAATCGCGCCGCATTCGCGAGTGAGTTGCTGGCATCCCGTATCGAAAAACCGTTGGTATTTTATTTTTCTGCAAGGGCGTGCCGCGCGCCCTTGCTCAGGAAATGCGCGTTACACGATGCTGTTCAACGCCTTTTCGAGTCGGGCGACTGCGCCATCGACATCGTGCAGTTTTTCCAGGCCGAATAACCCGATGCGGAACGTCTTGAAATCATCGGGCTCCTCACATCGAAGCGGAACACCCGCGGCAATCTGCAATCCGGCGTCGGCGAATTTCTTGCCGGTTCGAATGCCGTCGTCGTCCGTATAGTTGACCACGACGCCCGGCGCCTGAAAGCCCTCGGCTGCCACGCTCCGAAAGCCTTTCGCGCGCAAGAGCGAGCGAACGCGCTTGCCGAGTTCGAGCTGTTCGTCGCGTACCTTGTCGAAGCCGTATGCCTCGGTTTCCTTGATGACGTCGCGCAGTGTCGCGAGACTGTCCGTGGGCATTGTGGCGTGGTACGCGAACCCGCCGCTCTCGTAAGCCTCCATGATCTGCAGCCATTGGCGAAGATCGCAGGCAAAGCTGGTGCTCGTCGTGCCGTCGATTCTTTCGCGGGCGAGCGCGCCGAGCATGACCAGTGCGCAACACGGTGACGCGCTCCATCCCTTTTGCGGCGCGCTGATCAGGACATCGACGCCACAGGCCTGCATATCGACCCAGACCGTGCCGGAGGCGATGCAATCCAGCACGAACAAGCCACCGACGGCATGGACCGCGTCGGCCACCGCGCGCAGATAATCGTCGGGCAGCATCATGCCGGATGCGGTTTCGACATGCGGCGCAAAGACCAGGTCCGGCTTGTTTTCGCGGATCGCCGCGACGACCTCTTCGATCGGCGCCGGTGCATAGGCGGCTTGTCTTCCCTGCTCGACGGGACGCGCCTTCAACACGATCGATTCGGACGGAATACCGCCCATATCGAAAATCTGCGACCAGCGGAAACTGAACCAGCCATTGCGAATGACCAGACACTTCTTGTTTGTCGCGAATTGCCGGGCGACGGCTTCCATGCCGAAAGTCCCACTGCCCGGAACAATGATGGCCGACTTCGCGTTATAGACTTTTTTCAGCGACGCAGAAATGTCGCGCATGACGCCTTGAAAGCGCTGCGACATATGGTTGATGGATCGGTCGGTATATACAACCGAGTATTCGAGGAGCCCCTCGCGGTCGACATCGGGAAGTAGTCCTGGCACGTCTGCCTCCGATACTGGATGAATAAGAGAATGCAGAACAGATTACAACGAAATCCAGTTATCTTCATTTTTGGAGGGATGGCGAGCCTTAAGTTGCCCTGAACTCGTGCCGTTGTACATAGGCATCAAATCCTAATTACAACGAATAACGAAGGGGAAACACATGTACCGTCTGCGATTCATCGCTGCACTATCCATCGCATTACTGCTCAGCGCCTGCGCCACGCCAATGCGCGTAAGCCTCACACCCGAGCAGCGCAGCAAGATCACCGAACTCACGGCGCACGTGGTCGTGGTGCAAGACGAGGTGATTGCCGCCGTCCAGCCGTCCAACGCCGCGAGCATCGCCTTGGGCGGTGGCCTGATCGGCGCCGTCATCGACAGCAAGGTGACGAACAACCGGGTGAACAATTCGCAGCAATTGCTCGGCCCGTTCTACGCCGCCGTCGAAGACGTCGACTATCGCAAGGAATTCAACGATGCCATGGCCCAGGGACTCGCCGGGTATTCGATCAAGGTCGGCAAGATCACCACCACGCCGCGTTCGCTCACCAGCAAGACACTGAGCCGGCTGCGCGACGAACTGGCGCCAGGACAAGCGCTGTTGATCATCATTCCCCGTTACACGCTGACGATGGATTTCCGCAGCTTCGATTCGGAGTCGACCGTGTCGATTTGGGTCAAGTCGGACGGTACGAACCCGCTCGCGCCCAGCCAGCGCGGCGTGCTGCACTACCAATCGGCGCCTGTCGGCCCAGGCGGCAAGGAGTCGCTGGCGCTGTGGGCAGCCCAGAACGGCGCGAAATTTCGCGACGTGACGCGCGAGTCGATCTCGGAAACCGTTCGCATGGTGATGCTTGACATCGAAGTCGCGGCCGAGCCCTCCGCCCGGACCGAAGACCTCAAGTCCTTCCCCTACAACACCGGCGCCAGCATGAGCACGGTGCAAGGCCAGGTACTGAAAGCGAGCGATACGCGCACCATCCTGCTCGGTGCCGACAAGAAGCTCTATTCACTGCCCAATTCCGCCAGCGGCACCCGCGCCGCCACCGTGGCCCAGCAATGATTCAGGGGACGACCATGTACAAGAACACCACGATTGCCCTCGGCGTTGCTGCCGCCATGATCTTCGGCGCTAGCGCGTCGGCCGCCACGCCGGACAAGACGGACACGGCTGCCGCCGTCCCTGCCGGCTTCGGCGAAAAGGTCGACATGAAGTACGACGCCCTGGCCCGCGAGAACCCCATCAGGACATTCCAGGCGGGCAGTTGCACGGTGCATATCGTGCCGGCCGTGGACGCGCGCCAGAACAAGGAAACTATTGGCTCGTCCCTCAGCGGCGCGCTGCTGGCCGACGACGTCAGTCCCTGGATGAGCGAGGGCCTCAGTCACTTGAAGGATTACGGCTACGCCGTCTCCGAAATCGCCGATGGGGCGCCCGCCCCCGCGCAAGGCGTGACGATTCGGGCCAGCGTGACGCGCGCCTTTACCTGGCAAATCGGCTTGAAGCTCTTCAGCATGGTGGCGGTCAAAGCCGAGTTCATCGACCGTAACGGCTTACTGGAGACCAAGTACTATCGCGCCCACGGCGACAAAACCAATATGTGGGGAGCGAACGCGGAATACGTCACCACGCTCAACTACGGTCTGAACAACATACTGCCGTTCATCGCGCGCGATCTGGAATCGCTGTGCAAGGGAGAGAAGGTTGAGGAGTACACCTACGCCGGCCCGGACGGCGTGCCGCAAAAGTAAGCCGTAAGACGCCGGGACGGACACTCGTGCGCCCCGGTCCGCCTCAATTCGGGCCGTCCAGCGGCCCGAACTTCTGCACGTAAACCTGACTCGCCCAATCCACGAACACCCGAACCCTTGGTGCAAGTTGCCGATGATGCGGGTAGAGAATGTTGATGGGCAGACCAGGGCTCTCCCATCCCGGCAGCACCTCGATCAGACGCCCCTCGGCGAGTTCGTCCTCCACGTGAAAACGCGGCAATTGAATCAATCCGGCACCCCGCAGGGCGCAGACGACATAGTTCTCGGCGTCGCTCACCGATATCCATCGGCGTAGCTTGAATTCAACGATCTTTCGTTCGATGCGCAACTCTATTGCGTAGGAAGCATCGCTCGTCTGGGAGAAAAAGCCGACCGCTTCGTGCGAGCCCAGATCCTCGGGCGTCGACGGCGTGCCCGAGCGCTTCAGATACGCCGGGCTCGCACAGATCACTTGCGGCACCACCGCCAAAGGCCGTGCGATCAGCGACGAATCGCGCGGACGACCGCCCCGAACGACACAGTCAACGCCCTCGCGCACGAGGTCCACGAGGCGGTCCCCGCTACTGACCACCAGTTCGATGCCCGGATAGCGCGAACGAAACTCGTCGATACGCGGCAATACAACGCGGGTGGCATGCGTGCCATGCAGGTCGAGCCTCAGCACACCGCGCGGGTTACTTGTCTGATGCAAAAACGACGACTCCGCGTCGTCGATCTCACTCAGTGTTCGCAAGCATCGCTCGTAAAACGCCTGTCCGTCATGCGTCAGCCTCACGTGCCGCGTCGTTCGTTCGAGCAAACGTGCGCCCAGCCGGGCTTCCAGCGCCTTGAGCAAGCCGCTCGCCTTCATCCGGGATTGCGGTTCATCGAAAGTGATATCGCCTCGCCCGAGGCTCGGGAACGACTCGCGGCACAGGTTCGGGATACGCTTCCTCGATTGACGGTGCTCGTCAACAACGCAGGCATTCAGCGACGGGTTCCGCTCGCGTCCGAGACCGCCGACTGGCCGGCAAGACAGACCGAAATTGACACGCTGCTCAGTGGCCCGGTGCATCTCACGCAGATGCTCATCGATCACTTGCTGACGCAGGACACGCCCCCGCTGATTGTCAATGTGACATCAGGGGGCGCCTACGTTGCGCAACCCTTCCCCCCGCTCTACAGCGCGTGCAAAGCGGCCATGCACAGCTACACCATGGCGTTGCGTCACGCGCTTCGCATGACCGCTTGCCGTGTGGTCGAAGTCATTCCACCCGCCGTAAACACACAACTGTCGGGAACCGCGTTGGGCCACGGTGCCGACATCGACATCTTCTGCGACACCGTGTTCGCGGGTCTATGCGATTCGCGAGACGAGATCGATTTCGGCGCCACCGCTGGCGATGAAATCCGAACCGTGCGCCAAGGCGCACGGGCCCTCTTCGACAAGTTGTCGGAACGGTTTGCCGTGCCGTTGTTCGGCGCGCAGACCGAGGCCTTGGCCGCCTTTCGGCAGACCCAGGCCCTCACCTCGCCCCAACGGGTTTCGTCGCGCGCCGACTCGCCTCAATCGTCCAGCGACTGATCGTTAGGCGACTGGAACACGGACTTCAGCTTCTGGCTCAGCGGCAGATTCAGGTTGATGTTCTGCGGCGGGATCGGCGACATGAACCACTTCTGGTAGAGCTTGTAGGCGTCGCCGCTCGTCTGCATTCGGGCAATCGTCCTGTCGACAATCGCCTTGAGCGCAGGATCGCTCTTCGGCAGCATGCAGGCAATCGCCTCGAAGGTCTGCGGCTCACCGGTAATCATGTACTCGTCGGACTTGCCCGCCTTCGCCAACTCCGCCGACAGAACGTCCGAGTCCATGAAGAAGGCGGCCGCGCGACCCTGCTGCACCATCATGAATCCCTGCGCGTGATCCACTGCGGCCACGACCATCACGTTCAGCTTGCTGTCGGCAATGCGTTTGCGCAGATAACGCTCCGACGTCGTGCCTGCGGTCACGGCAATTGTCTTGCCATTGATGTCGTTGAACGACTTGATGCCCGAACTCTTTTTCGTCAGCAGGCGGGTCTCGGTAATCGAGATGGTGTTCGAGAACTCGACCTGCTTGCGACGCTCGGCATTATTCGTCGTCCCCCCGCATTCGAAGTTGATAGTGCCGTTCTGCACCAGCGCGATACGGTTCTGCGCCGTGATCGGCATCATTCGCACTTGCAGATTGGGGGCGTCGATCTCCTTGCGGATCTCATCGACGATGCGCATGGCGATGTCCTGCGAATAGCCGATCACCTTCTGGCCGTTGTCATAGTACGAATACGGCACCGACGACTCCCGGTTGCCCAGCACGATCACATTGTTCTCCTTGATCGTCTTGAGCGACCCGGTGAGCGGCGTGGCTGCCTGGGTATTCGCCACGCCGCCCATCAGCGCCAACAACACAACCCCGTAGTTCGTGTATTTCATCGTCTTGTCTCCACCCGCCATCGACGGCGGTCACTTATGGTTATGGGAAAGCCAACGCTACGTCCCGACACGCTGTCGGCGCATCACGTCAATGCCGCACAAGCCCGCGCGATACGTGCGCACGCTTCGCGCAGGTTGTCCATCGATGTCGCGAACGAGAGCCGGAACGCCGGCGAAATGCCGAAGGCTTCGCCCTGGATCACCGCGACGTCCTGGGTGTCGAGCAGGTAAAGAATGAAGTCGGTGTCGTTCTCGATAACCTTGCCTTGCGGCGTGGTCTTGCCGATCACGCCCTCGCAGGACGGGTAGGCGTAAAACGCCCCGACCGGCTTCGCGCAGTGCAGACCCTCAATCGCATTGAGCTGCTCCACGACAAGATCCCGGCGCGCCGTGTATTGCGCTTTCCACTCGACGAGGAAGTCGCGCGTGCCTGTAATGGCGGCGAGGGCCCCGGCCTGACTGATCGCCGACGGACTGCTCGTACTCTGCGATTGCAGCTTCGCAATCGCCTTGATGAGATCGCGCGGGCCGCCCGCGAAACCGATGCGCCAGCCGGTCATCGCATACGCCTTCGAGACACCGTTCACAGTGAGGGTGCGATCGAGCAGGTGCGGATTGGCCTGCGCAAACGTGACGAAGGCTTCATCGTCATAGACAAGGTATTCGTAGATGTCGTCCGTGAGCACCATGACGTTCGGGTGCAGCGTCACCACTTCCCCCAGACGTTGCAATTCTTCGCGCGTGTAGGTCGCGCCCGTCGGGTTGCACGGCGAATTCAGAATGACCCACTTGGTGCGCGGCGTAATGGCGCGCTCCAATGACTCGGCGGTGAGCTTGTAACCATCTTCGGCGCGGCAATCGACGATCACCGGCGTGCCGCCGTTGAGCAGCGTCATGTCCGGGTAAGACACCCAGTAAGGCGCGGCGATGATGACCTCGTCGCCGTCGTCCACCGTACTCGTGAGCGCATTGAAGATGATCTGCTTGCCGCCATTGGCGACCGTCACCTGATCGGTGCCGTAGTCGAGTCCGTTCTCGCGGCGAAACTTCTCGCAGATGGCCTGCTTGAGTTCGGGCGTGCCGTCAACGACCGTATAGCGTGTCTTGCCCGCCTTCATGGCCGCGTACGCCGCTTCGATGATGTGATCGGGCGTATCGAAGTCGGGTTCGCCTGCGGTGAGGCCGATGATGTTACGGCCCTGTGCGCGCAGCGCTTTGACGCGCCCCGTCGCCATCGAGCTGGGCGACGGCTTGATGCGGCCCATACGGGTAGCCAACAAACTCATGATGTATCGATTCCGTAGAGATATGAGACGGGAAAGGCGTTCAGGGATTCGGGGCTCAGGCGATCACGCCGAGCTTGCGCAGACGCTCGTCGATCCATTCGCGCTTGTCCTTGCCCGCGCGGATGGCGATCTTGCGTTGCGCCTCACGGGCGGCCTGCTCGCGCGCCTTGCCGAGCACATAGGTCCACTGATCGGGCGGGACGGCGACCACACCGTCTTCATCGCCGACGATGAGATCGCCGGGGTGGATTACGAGTCCACCAATGCTCACCGGCACGTTGACCTCGCCGGGGCCTTCCTTGAACGGTCCGCGATGCGTGTTGCCGCGTGCATAGCAGGGGAAATCGGCGGCACGAAAGGCGCCGATATCGCGCACGGCACCGTCGATCACGAAGCCCGCAATGCCGCGAACTTCGGCGTGAATCTGCATCAGCTCACCGACCAGCGCCTGCGTCACGTCGCCACTCGCGTCGACCACGATGACGTCGCCGGGCGCGGCCATATCCATCGCCTTGTGAATCATCATGTTGTCGCCCGGACGAACTTTCGCCGTGATCGCGCGACCGACGAGGCGCTTGCCCGCGTGATAGGGACGCAGCCCCTGAACACCGCAGATGCGCTGCATGCTGTCGCTGATATGCGAGGTGACGATGTTGGCGTAGGCGTCGAGAATATCGGCAGGGATCGGTTCGGGCATCGGCAGCACGCGGAATCCGGCCTGATTGTGTTCATTCATGGTGACCTCGTCGGAAATGGGAAAACGTCGTACGGACGCCGCCGTCATAGCGTGCGGTGTTCGCGCAGGTAAGGCACCAGCCCGCCCGCGTTCAGGATCTGGAGAATCTCCGGCGCAATCGGTGCGCCGCGCAGCGGGGTGGCCTGGTCGTTGATCCAGACTTCGGTCTGCTCGCCGAAGACCACGCGGACCGTATCGCCTTCACGAATGCACGACGTGTCGCACTCGAGCGCATACAAACCGTTGTTGATGGCATTGCGGAAATAGGTGCGAGCAAAGGTCTGCGCGAGCACCACGCGAATGCCCGCGCCGACGACGGCCGTCACCGCGACTTCCATCGCCGAGCCGCATCCGAAGTTCTTGCCCGCGACGATCACGTCGCCCATGAGCACGCTCTGTGCAAACTCGGGATGCGTGGTTTCGAACAAGTACTGACGCAGCACCTGCGGGTCGAGCGAATCGCGCTTTCTGCGCGAGGAAATGATGTAATCGGTGTTGACGTCGTCGCCGAAGCAGCGAGCGCGACCTTCAATGATTTGAGCGTTCATGAGCGATGGCGTAATGGATTCGGGAACGGCAGGCGCCACTCGCTTAGCGATGGCCGAGTTGGGACGGCGCTACGAGATAGCCGGCTACCGCGCTGGCCGCGCACACTTGCGGCGAGGCCAGGTAGATGTTCGCGGTGGCGTTGCCCATGCGGCCTTTGAAATTGCGGTTGGCGCTCGACACCACGTTCACGCCGTCGCCGGGAATCGCGCCGCCGGTGCCGCAGCACGAGCCGCAGCCGGGGGTCACGACAATCGCGCCGAACGCGAGAAAATCCGCCAGTTCGCCACCGCGCACGAGATCCTCCATGACCTCTCGCGACGCGGGCGTCACCACGAGTTGAACGCCCGGCGCCGGGCCGCCGTGCTCGCGCAGGACCGCGAGGGCTTCCTGGAAATCCTTGACGCGGCCGCCGGTGCAAGTACCGAGATACGCCATATGGATCGGCGTGTGCTCCAGTTCGGACACCGTCACCACGTTATCGACCTGATGTGGGCGCGCCACATTGGGCTCGACCGTCGCGAGGTCCAGGGTGAGGCGCGAGGCGTACAGGGCGTCGTCATCGGCAAACAGGTCGTCCGAGGCGTCGTCCGCGCCTTGCAGGGGACGGTTTGCGAGATAGGCCCGGGCAACGTCGTCAATGGGGAACAGCGCGTTCTTCGCGCCCATCTCGATGACCATGTTCGCGATCACGAGGCGGTCGTCGAAATCGAGTCCGACGATGCCGTCGCCACGGAATTCGAGCGTTTGATAGGCCGCACCGTCGGCACCCAGCCGGCGCGCCAGCGCGAGCGCAATGTCCTTGCCGCCCACGCCCGCAGGCAGCGCGCCAGTCAGTTCGACGCGAATACTCTCGGGCACCTTGAGCCAGACCTTGCCCGACATCATGACGCCTGCCAGATCGGACGATCCAATGCCGGTGGCAAAGCAGCCTGCCGCGCCGTACATCACCGAATGGCTGTCCGCGCCGACCAGCAGGCGACCCGGACGCGCATAGCCGTGTTCGACCATGAGCTGATGGCCGATGCCGGCCCCGACGTCGAAAACTTTGACGTGATGCGCCGAGGCGAAGCGCCGGATACGCGCCTGCAACAGTGCCGACTTCGCCGACGGTGCGGGAGCGTAGTGATCGAACGCGAAGACCAGTTGCTCCGGGCGCAGCGGCGCGGTGCCGCCCATTGCATCGAAATAGTCGAGCGCCATCGGCACGGAGGCGTCCGTGCCCAGCGCGAAATCGACCGTGCAAATGGCGATCTCGCCGGCGTGCACCGTCCGGCCCGCTTTACGGGAGAGCAACTTTTCGGAAAGCGTCTGACCTGCCATGTCCCCACTCCTGAATACTCGTTTGCGGCACGTAGGCTTCGTGCGTCTCTCGCAGACAAGTATGGGGACGACGCCTTTTTGAAACTAGCGAAAAAAAGGCGTCTTCAAGCCGGAAAAATTTTCACGCTTCGCGCCTCTCACGACGGACAGCGGCAGGCGGCGGCGGGTCAGTCCGGGGATAGGGCAGACGGGGACGGTGCCGGCAGGTATCGCGGCTTGTGGAAATCGCACAGGCGTTGCGCCAGCGCGGCGATGTCGGCGTTGAACTCCACCGGCCCGTCGTTGCGGTAGACGGCGTAATACCGCACGGTCGGCAGCGGCTCGTCCACCGGCACGCGTTTGAGCAGCCCCTGCTGGACCAGATCGTCGAAATAGAGGTCGGGCAGATAACTCACGCCGAAGCCGGCCACGGTCAATGCGCTGAGCGCGTTCAGGCTGTTGCCGGCGTACATGCGCCGAATCGACAACCCTTTGGCCTGAAACCAGCGGTCGAACACCGCGTCCACGCCCGACGTATCGATCTGCATCAGAATCGGATGCTGGGCAATTTCGCTCAACGCGAGCGTGTGCGACGTCTCGACGAGCGACGGGCTGCACATCCATTGCAGCGCCATCGTCTCGAGCGGCACGGCGGTGAAACCGGGGCCCGTGGCCGTGAGCGGGATGATCGCCAGATCGATCTCGGCGCGCTGCAACTTCGCCGTCAGCGCCGTGCTCAAATCGATTTCGGGCTCAATGGAGACGATCGGATACTTTTCGCGCATCTCCTGCACCAGCTTCGGCAACCAGGTCAGTCCGATGAGCTCCGTGACACCGATGCGATACCGGCGCACCACATCCACCGGCTTGCCCATGCGCTCCAGCAGACGATCGCGCAATTGCAGGATCTCTTCGCCCAACTCGAGCACCTCGCGCCCTTTCGCCGTGAGTTGCATGGTCCGGCCGCTGCGGTCGAACAGGGTCGCCCCGAGAAACTCTTCGAGCTCTGCGATGCGCTTGGATACGGCGGACTGTGTGGTGTGAAGCCGCTCGGCGGCAGCGGCGTGCGTGCCGAGCTTGTTGGCCCAATAGAGCGCTTCGATTTGCTTGAAGGTAATCATGATTTTTCGTCAGCGATAGGCGCCACCGCGGTTTGCACAGCAAACAATGCGGTGCAAACCCGTGTTCTCATCGCGTCATGATACGCAAACCGGTGCAGCAACACCTCTCGCGTCGAGCACTCCCCGATGACATCCCGGCGCGTCGTCATCCTTCATCGCCGACTTGTCGAGATAGTCGTGGAAGTGGACAGTGACCTGATCACGGTGTGTGAGATCGCCCGTGATGACGCAACACTCGGCGTCGGTGTGGTGCGCCAGAATGTCGTCGATACAGGCGACAAGGCGTTGATAGGGATCGAGTCCGTACAACAATTCGCCGGGCGTGACGAGGTGTGTGTCGGTAATGTGGATGATTTTGGTCATGCAGACAATTCCGGATAAGACGTCAAAGAAACGCATTGCCAGGGCGTCACAACGAGCACCGCAGCGGGCGCCAATACCGCCGTCGCGCCAGTATCGTCTGCTTCGATCTCATCATCCAATTCAAGTTTTTTGCCCCGGCCATATGTGGTTTCTATGGCAAAAAGTCGCGTACGACAAACGCTTGTCACCCCCCCATCATGATGCGGCCCACACCGCGCCCGCCCCTTTCGACGTGCGAATCGCCTCGACCAGATAATCGACGAACGAGGCAATGCGCGCCGAGATCGCCGTGTTCCGGTAGTAGACCGCATGAATCGGCTGACGCACATCCTGCGTCTGACGCGCCAGCAACTGCACGAGACGGCCGGACTCGCAATCGCGCACCGTCATGAAATCCGACAGGCTCACGATACCCGCGCCCTCCAGCGCGAGCTGACGAAGCGTCTCGCCGCTCGACGACATCACATCCGGTGCAATCCGATGCGGCTCACCGTCCTCACCGAGAATTGGCCAGACGTTCAGCGATTCGGGCTGCGTGAAGCCCAGCAGCGTATGCCGGGCCAGATCCTCGACCTTGCGCGGATGCCCGTGAGCGTGCAGATACGCGGGACTCGCGAAGAGGCGCACGCGGCTATTGCCGATCAGGCGGCTATGCAGCGTCGAGTCTTTCAACCGGCCGATCCGGATGGCCACATCGGTGCGACGCTCCAACAAATCGATGATGCCCTCGTTGCTGTTCAACTCGAGCTCCACCTCCGGATACCGCTCGCGATAGCCGGGCACCAGCGGCACGATCACGTGCAGCATGAACGGCGTGGCGGCGTCCACCCGCAACCTCCCTGACGGCTTCTCGCGCCGCGTCAGCATCTGTTCTTCGGCACTCTCGACCGAATCGATGATCGCGCGGGCGTTCTGCAAAAACGCCTTGCCCTCCTCCGTCAGTTCCAACCGTCGCGTCGTGCGGCGCAGGAGCGTCGTCTTCAGCTTCTCCTCCAACCGTCCCAAGGTACGGCTGGTGGCCGACACCGTCAGGTCGAGCTGCTGCGCCGCCGCCGTGATCGACCCGGTATCCACGACGGCCGCAAAGGCCTGAAGTTCGTCGAGCGTGATCTTCATTGTTGATTTCAAATCAAAATAATTTCGTTTATAGGCTACTTTTTCTGCAAAAGTAAAGCGGGCAGACTGTGCTTCATCCCGATCCTCCCCCGGAACCACTGCAATGCACCCGTCTTCCCCTGCCACATCGAGCGCGTCGGCACACGCCACGCTATCGTTGCTCGCCCTCGCCATCGGCGCCTTCAGTATCGGCACGACAGAGTTCTCGCCGATGGGGCTGCTGCCCGTGATTGCCGAGGGCGTCCACGTCTCGATCCCGACGGCGGGCATGCTGATCACGACCTACGCCCTCGGCGTGATGATCGGCGCGCCCGTGATGACCCTCGTCATGTCGCGCTGGTCGCGACGCACGGCGCTGATCGCGCTGATGAGCATTTTCACCATCGGCAACCTGCTCTCGGCGCTGTCGGCGAACTACACCACGCTGCTGCTCGCACGACTGGTGACGAGTCTGAACCACGGCGCGTTCTTCGGGCTGGGTTCCATCGTCGCGGCGAGCGTCGTACCGCGTCACAAGCAGGCCAGTGCCGTCGCCACCATGTTCATGGGGCTGACCATCGCGAACATCGGCGGCGTGCCGGCGGCAACCTGGCTCGGTCAGACGATCGGCTGGCGCATGTCCTTTGCTGCGACCGCCGGACTGGGCGTCATCACCATGCTGACCCTGCGCTTTGCGCTTCCCAAGGGGGAAGCCGGACGGATGCCGGATATTCGTCGTGAACTGTCGGTGCTCACGCGTCCCGTCGTGCTGATGGCGATGGCCACCACCGTGCTTGGCGCGGGCGCGATGTTCACCCTTTACACATACATCGCCCCAACGCTGGAGACGCTTACCGGCGCGTCGCCCGGGTTCGTGACCGCGATGCTGGTCCTCGTCGGTGTCGGCTTCTCGGTGGGCAATATTGCCGGCGGCAAGCTCGCCGACCGTTCGATCAATGCCAGCCTGATCGTCTTTCTGATCCTGCTCGTCGCGATCATGCTGGCCTTCCCGCTACTGGCCCAAACGCCTGTGGGCACCGCATTGGCCGTCGTCGTCTGGGGTATCGCCACGTTTGCACTCGTTCCGCCGTTGCAGATGCGTGTCATGCGCGCCGCAGCCGAAGCCCCGGGGCTCGCGTCGTCGGTCAATGTGGGCGCGTTCAACCTCGGCAATGCCGTGGGGGCAGCGGCCGGTGGCGCAGCAATTTCCGCCGGTTACGGCTATACCGCGGTGCCCATCGTCGGCGCGCTGATCGCCGCATCGGGCCTGCTGCTCGTGCTCGTTCAAATGGCAGTACAGCGCGCGCCGATGCAGCCGGCCAGCCACTGAGCGGCGCGCAGCCACACGTTTTATTTCACTCATTCTTTTCAGGAGCTCACGATGAGCAATATTCCCGCATTCGGTCTTGGCACCTTCCGCCTGCAAGGCCAGGTTGTCATCGATTCCGTGCGTACCGGCCTCGAACTCGGCTATCGCGCGCTCGACACCGCGCAGATCTACGGCAACGAAGCCGAAGTCGGTCAGGCGATTGCGGAATCCGGCGTGCCCCGCAAAGACCTGTTCCTCACCACGAAGATCTGGGTGGCGCACTATGCCAAGGACAAACTGGCAGCGAGCCTCGAACAGAGCCTCGCGAAGCTGCGCACCGACCACGTCGACCTCACGCTGATTCACTGGCCCGCGCCGGGCAACGGTGTGTCGCTCGACGAATTCATGACGGCGCTGGCCGACGCGAAAGCGCGTGGCCTCACCCGTCAGATCGGCATCTCGAACTTCAACATCGAGTTGACGAAACAGGCGATTGCCGCCGTGGGCAAGGACACCATCGCGACGAACCAGATCGAATTGAGCCCGTATCTGCAAAGCCCGACACTCGTCGGTTTCCTGCAAGCACAAGGCATCCATGTGACGTCTTACATGACGCTCGCCTACGGCAAGGTGCTGGGCGACGCAGTGCTCGGCGCCATTGCGCAACGCCACCAGGCAACGCCTGCGCAGGTCGCCCTCGCCTGGGCGCAGCACCGCGGCTTCTCGGTGATTCCGTCGTCGACGCGTCGCGAGAACCTCGCGAGCAACCTGCTGGCGCAATCGCTACATCTGACGGATGACGACATGGCGCAAATCGCCGCACTGGATCGCAATGGCCGCGAAGTCAGCCCGGAAGGTCTGGCCGCTCAATGGGACGACTGATCGTCGCCGCTATCGGGTATTCCCGTCGTGACCTGCAGGCCACGGCGACAACACGGAAATCATCATGACTCACGACCCTCTGTTTGACCCGCTGCAACTCGGCGCGCTCACGCTACCCAACCGCATCGTGATGCCACCCATGACCCGCTCACGCGCGAGCCAGCCCGGCGACGTTCCCAACGCGCTGATGGCCGAGTATTACGCGCAACGCGCCGGTGCCGGGCTGATCGTCAGCGAAGGCACCTACGCTTGAGTCATACAAGTCTGCTGGGCGGTCGCCAGCCGGTGTCGTCGTCGCCGATTCAGGCCGAAGGCGTCAACGTGTACGTGGCTGGCGAAGACGGTACGACACCGGGCTTCGTGCAGGCGTCTGCGCCGCGCGCGTTGATCTACGCCGGCGGCTACACAGCGGAGCGCGCGCGCACCGCTATCACGCAAGGGTGGGCAGATCTGATCGGCTTCGGCCGACCGTTCGTTGCCAACCCCGATCTCCCGGAACGCGTTCGTGCCGGTGCACCGCTCGCGCTGCATCACCGCGACACCCTGTTCGGCGGCGGTGCGCAAGGCCTGACGGATTACCCGACGTGGGGCAAGGCCGCGGCTTGACGCCTGAACGTCGGTGCGTCGAATGCGTGGACGTCACACGTTCTCGCCGGTCGCCGCGGGCACCGGGGCGGTGTCGCCCTTGGTTCGCCGGGCTCGCGTGGCAAGCCAGCAGAGAATCGAGCCGCCGCAGACCATGCACGCGCCCTGCCAGAACTGCCCTGACAAGGGCGCGCGCAGCAGCAATGCCGCGAGCGAGGCCGAGAGCACCGGGGTGAAATACGACGCCCCGACGAGGATCGTCACGTTCCCGCGCATGATCCCCTCGTTCCACGCCGCATAGCCGAACCCCAAGGCGGCGGCCGCGAGCACGAGATAGATGGCGGCGTGCATGTCGAGCGACATCGGACCGCCACCGCCCGCGAAGAACTCGATCCAGAGCACCACGGCCACCAGCATGAAGAACGGCGTGACACCGTTCTTCCCATTGGCGATTCTCGCCGTCACGGTGCAATACGCCGCCCAGATGATCGCGCCGGCGAACGCCAGACCGTAGCTCAACGGGTTGTCCGCGACGTTGACCAGCATGCCGGCCAGATCGAGCCCCTGATCGCCACCCAGTACCCAGCAGATGCCGAGCATCGAGAGCATGAATCCCGGCACGACCAGCCAGTTCGCGCGCTGCTTGTTGAAGAGGATCGCGGATACCAGCGTAAGCGTCGGCCACAGATAGTTCACCATGCCCACTTCAATCGCCTGCCGCCCGCTATTTGCGTTGCCGATGGACAGCGACAGACAGATCTCATACGCCACGAAAAGAATGCTGCCCCACACCAGATAGCGGCGGGGGAACGTGCTCAGCTTCGGGAAACCCACTGTCAGGACCAGGAACAGCGACGCCACCGTATAGATCGCCGCAGCGCCCCCCGTCGCGCCGAGACGCTCGCTCACGCCGCGAATCAGCGCCACGATCGACGCCCAGAGCACCACGGCGCTAAGACCGATGAGTGTCGCCTTGTTCCTGCTGTTCATGCGTGTTTCCTGCCTCGGGTGAATGGAAGTGGCCAACTCGCGATTATACGAAACGCCGTCTCGCAAAGCCGTATCTCACCATCGCCCGGCGCCGGTTATGCCGGATCACATCCCCGCCACAATGCCCTCCCCGAGCTTGCACGACACCGCCTCGCGTACGCGGCGGCCTGCCTTTCGCCCTTGATGCTCGCCCCTGCGAGCGCCCACGCCGACGTCACGCTCTACGGATTGATCGATACGGCCATCCGCTACGAGACCAACGCCAACGCGAATGACGCAAAGCTGTTCAGCGCCTCGCAAGGCTCGTTTACCGGCTCGCGCTGGGGCATCAAGGGGACGGAGCAGATAGCGCCCGATCTGGAAACGTTCTTCGTGCTGGAGAGCGGCTTCAATCTCGACGACGGTACGTCGTTGCAGCCGACGAAGAGCGCCGGGTTCGGGCAAGTGTCGTCGAACGGCGCGGGACGTCTGTTCGGCCGTCAGGCGTTCGTCGGCGTGCGCGGCAGCTACGGCGCACTATCTATCGGGCGACAGTACAGCGTGGGCTATACGGCAATGGGGGCCGCGCAGATCTTCCACAACCCGAACCTCGACACGCTGATCGTGGCGAGCAATTACGTCGGCAGCCGGCTCGACAATACGGTGAAGTACACGCTTGATGCCGGGGGTTTCTCGCTCGGCACGGCGTACACGTTCGGCAACGCCGCTGGCGATACGCATGCGAATTCGGGCGTCGGGGTGACGGCGGGGTATACCGCGGGGGGTGTGAACGGCACGCTGCTGTACCAACGTCTGACGTCCGCAGACGGCACGCAGTCGCGCAACACGTTCGGCTTCTCGACGGGGGCGGCGTTCGGTGCATGGAAAGCCACGGCGGGCTATCTGCACAGCCAGTTGACCGAAGTGGAGACGCGCAACAACGTCATGCTGCTCGGACTGAGCTATAACCCGCTGCCCGCGCTCACGTTGGGCGTCGGCGGGTTCGTCGACTGGCAGGCACAACCGGGCGGCAAGCGCACCGCCGTCTACGGCATGGCCGACTACCAGTTGAGCAAACGCACTGACGTCTATCTGGAAATCGACCGCAACAACATCAGCGGCAATTACACGCTGATCGCCTCACAAGGCACTTACGGCAGCAAGGTCGGCGTCTCGCTCGGCCTGCGTCACACCTTCTGACGAAGGCGAAGGCGGCGGCAGCCGTCGCGGGTATCGCCCGCGTCGCTGCCGCGCTCACCTGATGAGACACCTTACGGGCGCGTGCAGGACAGGTCACCCTCTTCGCAGTTGTTCATCTTGTCCAGACGTTTCGTTTGTTCCTTCGTCAGCTCGTCCATGCAGCTCGTGATCACGAGCGAATGGATGCTTCCGCCATCGGACCCCATGGTCTCGAAGGTGCACTGAGCGTCGCGCCACGCGATCCAGGCGCGCTGCGATTTCTGCAGTGCCGCCTTGCCTTGCGGGCTGAGTTTCTTGTTCAGCGTCTGGAAGGTCGTGTTGAGCTTCTTGTCCGACGCCTGATAGTCCTTCATCGCGCATTGGTTCATCGTCGCCTGATCCTGCGGGTTGTCGCAGGGCGATGCTGCGTGCGCAGCGGCGGTGACCATCAGGGCAGCCACCGCTGCCCCCCATCGAATCGTTTGCATGTCGTCTCCCGATATCCGGATACCCTTGAGTGAGGCGCTCATCCTATCTGAAGCCGCGCCGTTGCGGCGCATGATTCCCGTGGGTTCGAGGCTTGCCGGATGACGTGCCGCGTTGAATCCCGTACATCGCCCACGCGTGGCATGCGTCCGACGAATTCGCGCTCGGGCATCGAACGATGTTGAACAATGTCGCACGATGACCGGATGGCGGCGAACTGTTCTGCCGTATCAAGGGCAAATCTGTATCTGTCATTGCGACAGCGACGCATCTAGAATCAGGCCATCGCTCCCGCAGACCAAGGCTCGTTATGCTCCGCATTCTCGGCAAACCGTCGTCCATCAATGTGCGCAAGGTGTTGTGGCTTTGTCGCGAACTCGAGATTCCGTTCGTCAACGAAGCGTGGGGCGACGGCGATGCGTCGCGCAGGCTCGACGACCCCGTGTTCGCCTCGCTCAATCCGAATCTGATGGTGCCGGTCATCGAGGACGACGGCTTCGTCCTGTGGGAGTCGAACAGCATCCTGCGCTACCTCGCCACGTCGCGCGGGCACACCGACCTCTACCCCGTGTCGCCGCGCGAGCGCGCACGAATCGATCAGTGGATCGACTGGCAGTCCTCCGACCTGAATCCCGCATGGAAATACCCGTTCCTCTCGCTGGTCCGAGGCTCGCCCGGCTACGACGATCCCCAGGCGCTCGCCACCGGCGTCGCGCGCTGGAGCGAGTTCATGCGCGTGCTCGACAAGCAGTTGGAGACGACGCAGGCGTTCGTGAGCGGCAACGCCTTCACACTGGCGGACATTCCCATCGGGCTGTCGGTGCATCGCTGGTTCAGCGTTCCCATCGAACATCCGCCACTGGAGCGCGTTTGCGCCTACTACGAACGTCTTTCAACACGCGAAGGCTTTCGTCTGTACGGACGCAACGGCACCCCGTAACGTTTTAATTGACGAAACCCAGAGGGAAACGATACCGTCACGACCCATACAAGGATTTTTTCCCACCGTTAGGATTGCTGACATACCCCCCTATGAAAATCGATAGCGGTATCACTCACACGCTCACCGGCCGCGCGCAGACTGGCGCGGGCAATGGCCGCACCGAGATCGGCGCGTTTCAGGCCGTGCTGGCCGCAAAGACACAGCAAGCCAGCGAGACCACCGGCAGCAACGCGCAGCAGACCACGCGACAGGTCGACTTCAACGACATGACGCGTGCGCAGATGCGCGACTGGGTCAACACGCAGATTCGCAGCGCACAGATGTCGCTCGACGACAGCGCACCGTTCATGGCCATGACCATGAAAATTCCGGTAGACGGCAGCCCCGAAATTCCGGCGGAGAACGACCCGGAGCGCATCAATTTCGCGCAGCGGGCGCGTCAGGGGATCGCCGGTGCGCTCGCGCTGAACGACCCGATGAACGCCAGGCGCCTGCAATCGGCGCTCGATATCATGACCCGTCTTCAGGGGCAGACGGTCGGCATCTCGACCCGCGCCTGACGTCATCGTTTGCAGGCATTGCCCGGCCTCGGCCGGGCATCTCGCCCTATCTCTGCGCTACGGCCGCTTCGGCCATCGTCTCGCGCAACACCTCTGTCAGCGCGACGACACCCGCCTCGATATGCTCCAGCCGTATCGACGAAAAGCCTATTCAGCGCATCATATCGTTATCCATTTTTAGAAACAATTCGTTCCGAATAATTAAATCACCGTTTGACGATGCCCGACGGCTCGTCTAGATTCGGACGAAAATGAACAGGCAGAACAAGCGAAAGCGCATCGGAGCGTTGTCAATGCCGGTCGAGAACCTGTTTGGGTACAATACCGCTGATCCATTTTCCGGAACGGCGCATATGAACGACGCAGCGACTCAGCACGACTCCCCGTCAGATAACAAGGCGGATACCCCGACCCTGCGGGCGTTCGCGCTGCTCGAATATCTCGTCGCTGCCGACGCCCCGGTCTCGCTCGCCGACATGGCGCACGACATCCAGATGCCGAAGGCCTCGCTGCACCGCATGCTCGGCTCGCTCGAAGCGGGCGGGCTGGTGATTCGCGAACCGGGCCAGAAGAATGCCTACGTGATCGGCCCGCGCCTCGCGCAACTGAGTCTGGGCGTGATGATGCAGGCGGGCGCACGACGCATGCGTCACGCGATTCTCGGCCGTCTCGTGGCCGATCTCGGCGAGACCTGCAACCTCACGATGCTGCATGAAACCGAGGTGCTCTATCTCGACCGCATGGAAGCGCCGTGGCCGCTGCGTCTCGATCTCAAACCGGGTTCGCACGTGCCCGCACACAGCAGCGCGAGCGGCAAGCTGCTGCTGGCGATGATGCCCCGCGAGCAACGCGCCGCCCTGCTGCGGGCGATGAAGCTGCAACGCTTCACGCCGAACACGCTGACCGATCCCGAATTGCTGGAGAGCGAGCTCGACCGCATTGCGCACAAAGGCATTGCCGTCGATAACGAGGAGTTCGTGCTGGGGATTGCGTGCGTGGCTGCCCCCGTGCTCAAGGACGACGGCGCGTGTATCGCAGCGGTCGCCGTGCATGCGCCGGTGTCGCGCACGTCGCTGTCGAAGGCGATAGAGTTCGTGCCGCGTCTTCAGGAAGCGGCGAAGGAACTCGCGAAGACGTTCTGACGTGTCGGATCGCTCTGGCCTTTGCCTTTTCGTCTTCCGCATCGGCCTTTTTCGCCAACGCCTCCTCCTTGCTTGCCCGCTGCCAATCGAGCAGCGGCGCGAGCGCCGTCGCGGTTTCACGCAGCGTCGGGACCCGCCCCATCAATTGTTCGAGCGTCACGCGTGCCGTCTGTCCATGCACCGCGAGCATGGCGCGCACACGTGCATCGTCCGGCGCGCGCACCGGCACGCCCACGGCCACCATGCCCCGCACGAATTCTTCGTTATCGATGCCGATTCCTCGCGCAGCCAGACGATCGAGCTCCGCGTCGAGCAGGCTGGCGTCGGTGATCGTGCGCGGTGTCATGCGTTTGAGCGACAGACGCGAGAGCACTGAGCGTCTATCGATCGTGTATTGACGGTGCGTTGACCCTGCATTGACGGCAAGGGTTGCGGCGTCGGAAAAGCGGCGATCCACAGGGCGTGTCCTTCACCGGGACACGCCCTTTTTGCTTGCGAGATGCGTCTCGCATGATCGTGCTCAGTTCGCTTGCGCGCCATCTCGTGCGATGATGAAGGCACGTGAAAGCCTGTTGCCCCCATCCTCTGGCCCGCGAGACCGAATGCAGCGAGACCCGTCGATTGACACCCCCATTCCGGAAGATGAACCCGATCGTCCAGGCCCTTTGTCCGAGGCCTCCCTCCTGGGCGCGCCCTCGACGCCGCCCGGCCCCGCCCCGGCCGACGCCGTGCCGTTGCCCATCAGCGTCTATCCCGCGCTCATGGGCATTTTGCTGGGCTACGGCGTGCTGGTCGTGGGCAACGGGCTCTTCGTCACCGCCGTTCCCTTTCATGCGCTGAAGTTCGGCGCGTCGACGTTTACCATCGGCGTAATCCAGTCGTGCTATTACGCCGGCTTCCTGCTCGGAGCGTTCTACAACCGCACGCTGATCGAGCGCATCGGGCAGCATCGTGCGTTCGTCGCCTTCACCGCGCTTGGCGCCCTGTTCGTGATGGGCTTCGCCGTGAGTGAATCCATGCTCATGCTTTGCTTGCTGCGCGTGGGTACCGGCCTCGCCCTGATGGGCATGTACACCACCGTGGAAAGCTGGCTCAACGGTTCGGTACCCAACACGATGCGCGGGCGTGTGTTCGGCTCATATCTCACGATCAACTACCTCGCGGTGAGCACCGGGCAGTTTCTGCTCAACATCGGCGAGGCGGGCAGCGAGGGGCAATTGTTGCTCGTTGCGGGCCTGTTCGTCGCGGCGATTCTGCCCATCACGCTCATGCAGGGCTGGCCCACGCGCGTGGCCGACGAGCGCCTGCTCAAGCAACCGGCGCTCAGCCTGTTCGATAGCGTGACGGAACTGGCGCGTGCCACGCCGATCGCCATTCCAGGATGCATTCTCGCGGGATTCCTGTACAGCGCGTTCTACGCCATGATGCCGGTCTATCTCACGCGCATCGGCCTCTCCATCGGCAGCCTGTCGACCTTGATGGGCGTGGCGCTCTTCGGCGCGCTACTCATGCAATGGCCGGTGGGACGCCTGTCCGATCGCATGGACCGGCGCACGCTGTCGCGACGTCTCGCGCTCGCCTCCGCGGTGTTCTGCGCGCCGCTGATCTTCATTCAGGCGCACTGGCTCGTCTTCCTGCTGATGTTCCTGTTCTCTGCCGTGAACTTCACGCAGTACGGATTGATCGTCTCGCACGTGAACGACCGTACGGTGCCGGAGCGGCGTATCGGGGTGAGCGCCACGCTGCTCATTCTCTTTTCGGTCGGGGGCCTGCTCGGCCCGATGATCGCTTCGGTCGTCGTGACGGTGCTCGGCCCGGGCGGTCTGCACGTCTTCAACGTCGCGTGCGCGCTGTGCCTTGTGCGCGTAGCGCGGCGTGCGCAGGTGCTGGCGCCCTGACGTTCGTCGTACCGCTTCGCGAAGCGGGGCCGGCGGCCCACAGGCAAACCCCAACGGCTCGCCCTGCCGGCCGTCGGGGCGACAAGGCGACGCCCCCGCCGCACACTACGTAGCCCTCGGGGCTGCGATACCGCACCCGCGAGTCCCCCAGGGTTCAGTGCTCACGCCCCACTTTGGTGCCGTCACGCCATTCTCTGGTGCGACGCGTCACGACACAGGCGGAAAATCGGGGAAAAATCGAGGACAATAGCGCCGGCGCCGCCGCGCGCCTTTGAGCACGCTTCTTGCTCACCTATTCTGTACTCATTATTGCCGCCCCCGCGCCTGTTACGACCATGACCACGATCGATCTCGACGCCCCCGGACTGCTACCGCCCCGTTTGACAGCGGCCGACGGCGGCCGGCGCATCGTCATTTACGGCGACTTCACGATCTCCAGCGTCTTCCAGCCGGTTTTCTCGGTGTCGCACCGTCGCGCCATCGGCTACCACGCCTCGTTACGCACACACGACGCCCAGAGCCGTCACGTACCGTCGCACGAGGTCTTCACGATGGCGGCACGTCACGGCGATATGCTCGAACTGGGCCGCCTCGCCGAATCGCTGCACCTGGACAACTTCCACGAGTTCGACAGTCGCGACGCGTGGCTCTTTCTGAGCCTGCACCCCGCCGCGCTGATGGACACTGTCTACGGCGACGCGCTCATCGCCACGCTCAAGGCGACCGGCCTGTCGCCGCAACGCGTGGTGCTGGAAGTGCCAGAGCAGGCGGGCGGCGACACGCCGCGCTTCGGCGCCATCGTCGGCAGCCTGCGCAAGGCGGGTTTCCTGATCGCGCTGGGCGGCTTCGGCGCGAAGCATTCGAATATCGACCGCGTGTGGGATCTGCGTCCCGATATCGTGGTGCTCGATCGCGGCATTCTCGCGCAGGCAGCCGAGCAGTCGCATCTGGCGCGAGTGCTGCCGGGTCTGGTGTCGCTGCTGCACGAATCGGGACAACTGGTGATGATGGGCGGCCTGACGACGGATCGCGAAGCGCTGATCGCCCTGGAGTGCAATGTCGACTTCGTGCAGGGGCAATACTTCGCCGCACCGGCCTTCGATCCCGTGCCGCCGAAGGTTGCCGCCGAGCGCATGGACGCGTTGTCGTCCGCCCTGCGCACGCAACTCGTCGAGCGCGAGCGCGCGCAACACGCGCGGCTCGCGCCGTATGTCGCAGGCATCGAGTCTGCGGCTGCGCGCATGGCGCAGGGGATGGACATTCGTCAGGCGACGCACGATCTGCTCGCGCTGCCCGACGCCGCCCGCTGCTTCCTGCTAGACGCCGCCGGACGCCAGATCGGCGACAACGTGCTGCCGCACAGCCATTCGTCGCAACGCGCCAAGCGCTTCCGTCCGCTGCTGCATTCGGAAGGGGCGAACTGGGCGCGGCGTCCATACTTCATCGAAGCCATGCGTGAGCCCGGCGAAGTGCACTTCACCCCGCCCTATCTCTCGATCAACGAGGCGCACCTGTGTGTGACGGCGTCCATTGCATCGCCCGCCAAGCAGGGCCTGCATGTGCTCTGCGTCGACATCAACTGGTGACGACAGAGCAACGGACTTTTCATCCGTTGTCTTTCCGGTGACGCTCAGGGCTGTTCAGCCCGACTCAAGCCGGCTCCCACTCAGGCGGCGCGCTGCACCTGATAGCGCTCGAGCCAGTGCGCATACGGCGCGGGCAGCACCCAGGACGGACGGCCCACGTCGAGTTCGCGCGCGGCGTAATACGGCCAGTGCGGGTTGGCCAGCAGGGCGCGGCCGATCATCACGAGATCCATCTGGCCGTCGGCCACCACGCGGTTCGCTGCGTGGGGATCGTCGATCCCCCAGGACGACGCCACCGCAATACCGGCGTCCTTCCTGACGCGCTCGGCAATCGGCGCGAGGAATGCCGAGCCCCAGGGAATCTTCGCGGCAGGTGTGGAGAAACCGACGCTGACGTTAAGCAGATCGAGACCGCCTTCACGCATCCGACGCGTGAGCGCAATCGATTCCGTCAGCGTCTCTTCATCGCGGCCGTCGTACTCGATCACACCGAAACGGGCCGTGAGCGGCAGATGGTCCGGCCACACTTCGCGCACGGCAGCGAGCGTCTCCAGCAGGAAACGGCTGCGGCCGGCGAGGTCGCCACCGTAGACATCGTCGCGATGGTTCGCATGCAGCGAGAAGAAGCTCTGCGCCAGATAGCCGTGCGCGAAATGCAGCTCCAGCCATTCGAAGCCGGCGGCCAGCGCACGACGCGCGGCTGCCACGAAATCGGCCTTCACGCGCGCGATGTCGTCGAGCGTCATGGCCTTCGGCACCTTGCCGAGATGCGCGCCGAACGCCACCGCCGACGGCGAGATCGTCGGCCAGCCGCGCGGGTCGTCTCCACCGATGTGATCGTCGCCTTCCCACGGACGGTTGGCGCTGGCCTTGCGACCGGCGTGCGCGATCTGGATGCCGGGCACGGCGCCGTGCGACTTGATCGCCGACGCGATACGCGCCATGCCTTGCGCCTGCTCGTCGTTCCACAAACCGGTGCATCCCGGCGAAATGCGGCCCTCCGGCGACACAGCGGTCGCCTCGACGATCACGAGCCCGGCGCCACCGCGCGCCAGGCTCGCGTAGTGCGCGAGGTGCCAATCGTTGGTCAGACCGTCGACGGCACTGTACTGGCACATCGGCGGGATGGCGACGCGGTTGCGCAACTTCACGCTTTTCAGCTCAAACGGGGAAAACAAGGCAGACATGGGGGTTCTCTACAAAGTCAGGGGATAGCGGTGCCGGCTGGTCGCGCGAGTGGCGCGGGTGGCACCGATAGCGCCGCGCAGCGATTCATCGCGATTTCATGGCACCTCGACCGGCAGGGGGCGACGCAAGCAATGGTAGCCCCACATCACTATAATGAAAACCACCTACAAATTATCGATTCAATAACAGTTCATTATGGTGAATCCTCAATGGCTCAAATCCTTCGCCACGCTCGCGGAGTTGGGCAACTTCACGCGCACGGCTGACCAGCTAGGCCTCACACAGGCGGCCGTGAGTCAGCACATCAAGCATCTGGAAGAGGCATTCGGGACGTTGCTCGTGCGGCGTCCGCGCTCGGTGGAGCTCACGCCTGCCGGGCAGGCGCTGCTGGCCTATTGCGAGCAAATCGAGTGCGCGGGACGGCATTTGCGCGCCAGCCTGGAGGATGCCAACGAGGAATGCGGCAACGTCACGCTCATCACGCCAGGGAGCATCGGGCTGTATCTGTGCCCGATCCTGCTCGACATGCAGCAGGCCAACCCGGCGATGGCTGTTCGGCACCGCTTCGCGCCCGACCGGGAAGTGCTCGAAGGGGTATTGCAGAATCACTTCGAGCTGGGGCTGGTGACGTTGCGTCCCGACGATCCCCGACTCACCGCAACACCCTTCACGCAGGAGCCGCTCGAACTCGTGGTGCCGGCGGGAGACGACGTCCATAAGTGGGACGATCTCAAGCGCATCGGCTTCATCGATCACCCCGATGGCGAGGCGATGTCCACGCGCTTGCTGAGTCGCCGTTTCCCGGGCAATCCGGGCGTGCAGAGTCTGCCGTGCAAAGGCTGCACGAACCAGATCGGCCTGATTCTGGAATATGTCGCGCGGGGTCTGGGCTTCACCGTCATTCCGCAGTACGCGCGTCAGGCGTTCGCCTCGCAGCACGCCATTCGTGTCGTGGACTGCGGCCCGCCCGTGGTCGACACGCTGTGGCTGATCCACCGCTCGGAATGGGCGCTTTCGGCGCGCGCGCAACGCGCGGTGGCGTTGCTGCGCGAACGCGTCGACGCCCCGCGCCCGCGCGCCTTCGGTGGCGAGCGGGTGCCCGAGCCTCGGCGGACTATCGTGCAGCCTGCGTGAACTTGTTGAACGACGTATCGAAGAGATCGCGCACGTCGAAGCGCTTCGTGAGCGTGCCGGTCGCCACGAAGTCGTCGACACTTTTCTGCGCTTCGGCGATGGCGGTGTCCGTCAGCGGTTCATAGCGAATACGCGACGTGTTGAACCATTGATGCGCCAGCTTCGGATCGACGCGCGATCTGGCCGCCCAGACATCTGCATAGCGCTCGATGTGCCGCGAGTCCGCCAGCGACCATTCGCGCGCGCGTTGATAGCGTTGCACGAAATCCCCCAGCAATTCGCGTTTGGTGTCGATCGCCTTCTGCGTCGTGGACAGGTAGCTCTGCGCGGCAATCAGTCCGCGTGCGGTCACAACCGGGCGTGCGCCGGCCTGACGCAGCCGGGTCACGTACGGCTCCCACGTCGCCGTGGCGTCGACCTTGCCCGCCTGCAACGCCGCGGCCGAATCGACGGACGCCAGATACGAATATTTCACTGAGTCGAGCGGCAGCCCGGCTGACGTGAGCGCCGCCTGCACCAGTTGCTGCGACCAGCCGCCGCGCGTGACTGCCACCGTCTTGCCCGCGAGATCGGCCACGGTCTTGATCTGCGTGTGCGGGCCGGCGAGCAGCACGACGCTGTCGGGACTGTCGCGATAGATACCGATGACCTTGACGGGAGCGCCATGCGCCGCGAGGAACAGCACTGGGCCGTCGCCTTGCAAACCGATATCCAGCGCACCGGCATTCACGGCTTCGACGACCGGTGTGCCGGCCGGGAATTGCTTCCAGGAGACGGTATAGGGGGCGTCCTGCAATACGCCCGAGGCTTCGAACAGACTCTGGGCGTTGTAAGCCTGATCGCCGACGACGAGCACCGGCTTGTCCGCGGCCTTGCTGGCGAACGGCAGAATCGCGGCAACACTCAGCGCCACCGCCGCGCCACGACGCAACCGGGTGCGCCACGTCGGCCATCGGTCCTGAGCATGCGTGCGCAGATTGCCGCGCAGATCGCGTTTGGCCGAGTGCGCCAGCGTCTCGCGCACCATCGCAGCTCGCGACGGCGCCGAGACGTAAAGACCGAATGCAATGGCAGACGCCGCGATGAAGGCGTCGAGCACAGGCGCCGCATCAAGCACAGGCGCCACAGGCGGGGCGGCATGGGAGGCAGATTTCGTCATGTCATGACGCCACGTTCGAGCGCGGCTAAAGGAGTGGGAGGACGTGCCAGTGTAGGCACGCACCCCACCGTTCCCAACCATCGATTGATGCGTTTCATAGCGCGCCGGGCGCGAGTTTGCTTATGTGGATTTGCTTATCCACTTTCGTTGTTTGTGCCGGGAAGCAGCGCTCCCATATCGTGAACGTCATCGAAATCGAACGAGAGCAAGCTCATGAGCCAACCTGCCCGCAAGCTCCGGCTGGGTGCCTACATGTCGGGTTCCGCCGTGCAAGGCGATAGCTGGCGTCACCCCGATACGGACAACGACGCCGACTCGCAATTCGCCCGTTATCGTCACTACGCGCAGGAACTGGAACGCGGCTACTTCGATGCGCTGTTCTTCTTCGACAACCTCTTCATGTCGACCGACCCGGTCGCGCTCGCGCACAGCCCCGGCGCACCGCGCTGGGACCCGGTCGTGCTGCTCGCCGGACTGGCCGGCGCCACGAAGCACATCGGTCTGGTCGCCTCGGTCAGCACGACCTACAGCGAGCCGTATAACGTGGCACGCGCGTTTGCGTCGCTCGACCATCTTTCGGGGGGACGTGCCGGCTGGAATCTGGTGACGTCGACCGGCGGTGGCGAGAATTTCAATCGCGACGATCACGTCGACCATGCCGTGCGTTACGAGCGGGCCAACGAGTTCTACGACGTCGTGACAGGCCTCTGGGACAGCCACGCCGACGACGCCTTCCCGCGCAACAAAGCCACCGGCCAGTGGGCCGATCCGACCCGCATTCGCAAGCTCGATCATCGCGGCAAGCACTTCCGCGTGCGCGGGCCGCTCAGTGCGCCGCGTCCGGTGCAGGGGTGGCCCGTGATCGCGCAGGCAGGGTCCAGCGAGGCAGGGCGCGAACTGGCCGCACGCGCGGGCGAGTTGCTCTACACCGCGGCACAGGACATCGAGGACGCGCGCGCCTTCTATACGGATGTGAAAACGCGGGCGTTGACTTATGGCCGCCGGCCGGAACACCTCTTCATTCTGCCAGGCGTGTCGCCCGTCGTGGGACGCACGCAGTCGGAGGCCGAAGACATCTACGACAGTCTGCTCTCGCATCGCGATCCGGCGGTCGTGCTGCACGCATTGACGAATTACGCGAGCCTGGGCATCGACCTCGGCAGCCTGCCCTTCGATGCGAAGGTGCCGCTGCCCGAGCATGTGCCGGAGACGAACTCGCACAAGAGTCGTCAGAAGCTGCTGGTGGACTGGATAAGGCGCGAGCAGCCGACCGTGCGCGAGCTATACACGCGCTTCACCGGCGGCGGGCACCGCGTGCTGGTGGGCACGCCCGAATCGATTGCAGACGACTTCCAGCACTGGTTCGAGACAGGCGCGGCCGACGGCTTCAACATCATGTTCCCGAGCGCGCCCGTGGGCATCACGTCGTTCGTGGATCTGGTGGTGCCGGAATTGCAACGGCGCGGACTCTTCCGCACGAAGTACGAAGGCCGCACCTTCCGCGAGAATCTCGGCGTACCGGCCGTTCCCAACCGGTACTTTCCACCGCGCGACATTGCCTCGGCAGCGGGTGCGGCATCGGTGCATCAACCCGCGCAGACTACGGCCGCAATCGCCTGACCCACTTCGGTCGTGTTCGCGCGCCCGCCCATATCGCCGGTGCGCGGACCGTCCTTGATGACCTGAGTGATGGCGGCGAGGATCGCGTCGTGCGCGTCACGCGTGCGCTTGTCGCCACGTCCGATGAAGTCGAGCATCATCGCCGCGGTCCAGATCATGCCGATCGGGTTGGCGATGTTCTTGCCTGCGATGTCCGGCGCAGAGCCATGCACCGGCTCGAACAGCGACGGAAACTTGTCTTCCGGATTCAGGTTGCCGGACGGCGCAATGCCGATGGTGCCGGTACACGCCGGGCCGAGATCCGACAGAATGTCGCCAAACAGATTCGAGGCGACCACCACGTCGAAACGATCTGGGTTGAGCACGAAACGCGCGCACAGAATGTCGATGTGCTGCTTGTCCCACGTGATGTCCGGATACTTCGCCGCCGTCTCGGCCGCGCGCTTGTCCCACCACGGCATCGAAATCGAAATACCGTTGCTCTTGGTCGCAACCGTCACGTGCTTGCGCTCGCGTTGCTGCGCGAGATCGAACGCGAACTTCAGCACGCGCTCCGTACCATGACGCGTGAAGACCGACTCCTGCACAACGAACTCGCGATCCGTGCCCTCGAACATCACACCGCCAATCGACGAATACTCGCCCTCGGTGTTCTCGCGCACGATCATGAAGTCGATATCGCCCGCCTTGCGATTGGCCAGCGGTGACGGCACTCCGTCGAACAGACGCGCCGGACGCAGGTTGATGTACTGATCGAATTCGCGACGGAATTTGAGCAGCGAGCCCCACAGCGAAATGTGATCGGGCACCGTGTCGGGCCAGCCCACCGCACCGAACAGAATCGCGTCCACCCCGTCGAGTTGTTGCTTCCAGTCGTCCGGCATCATCTGGCCAT
This sequence comes from Pandoraea sp. NPDC087047, assembly GCF_044745225.1. Classification (NCBI taxonomy): domain Bacteria; kingdom Pseudomonadati; phylum Pseudomonadota; class Betaproteobacteria; order Burkholderiales; family Burkholderiaceae; genus Pandoraea; species Pandoraea sp. NPDC087047. The sequence continues at coordinate 361,871 of NZ_JBIUZU010000003.1, read as the reverse complement.
GCTTGACGTAGTAGTCGCAGCTCGCCCATTCGATGTGCTGGTACTCGACGGGAATGCCGAAGCGCTTGCTGGCGGCGTCGAGCACACGCAGGCCTTCGGGCATTACCTCTTTGCCGATACCGTCGCCCGGGATCACGGCGATCTTGAACGGACGCTGGGGGCGTTGGGACGTGTCGGTCATGTCTGTCTCCTGGAATTTGGACGATGCCGTTAGGTTATTCCATTCCAACGCGGATAAAATCCCCCAATCGGTTAATCCACTATCCACGAATCGTGAATAAACCCCTGCCCGTCAATCCGAATCTCGACGACCTGCGCGTGTTCTGTCAGGTGGCGCGCCGCGCCAGCTTTTCGGCAGCGGCCGAGGCGCTGGGCGTCTCGCCCGCCTACGTGAGCAAACGCGTGGGCATGCTGGAGGCCGATCTCGGCACGCGACTGCTGCATCGCTCGACACGGCGCGTGGCGATCACGGACGCCGGCGAGCGCGTCTACGCGTGGGCAGAGAAGATTCTCGACGACGTGAATCACCTGATGGAGGACGTGTCGAGCACGCGGCAGGTGCCGCGCGGCACGTTGCGGGTGTCGAGCAGCTTCGGCTTCGGGCGGCATGTCGTGGCGCCCGCCATGTCGCGGCTTCGCGCGCTCCATCCGCAGCTCAATGTGCGGCTTGACCTGTTCGACCGGATCGTCGACGTCGCTGCCGAGGGTTACGACCTCGACGTTCGCATTGGCGACGACATCGCGCCGCATCTGATCGCCCGCAAGCTCGCGGACAATCATCGCGTGTTGTGTGCGTCTGCCGCTTATCTGGACACGCATGGCACGCCGCGTCAGTTGAGCGACCTCGCGGGCCACGCCTGCATCGTCATCAAGGAGCGCGATCACCCGTTCGGCATGTGGCGGCTACAGCAGCGCGGTGAGGCGGTGTCGCTCAAGGTGACGGGGCCGCTGTCGACCAACCACGGGGAAGTCGCCGTGCAATGGGCGCTCGACGCACAGGGCATCGTGCTGCGATCGATGTGGGATGTGGGGGCGCTGATCGCGCAAGGGGATCTGGTGCAGGTGCTGCCGGACGTCACGCAGCCGGCCAATGTCTGGGCGGTGTATCCGTCGCGCGTGGCATCGTCTGCCAAGGTACGGGCCTGCGTGGAATTCCTGGCGGAGGAATTCCAGACGCAGGCCTAGGGCGATGCCGTGATGCGATGTTACTCAAGCGTGAACGTCGCCTGTTCGACCTTCTGCGAATCGAGACCGATCTGCACGTTGAAGTCGCCCGGCTCGGCCACATATTGCAGCTTCGCGTTGTAGAACTTCAGCAGGCTTTCGTCGATGGCGAAATGCACGGTGCGCGACTCGCCCGGCTTGAGGCTCACCTTCTGGAACCCCTTGAGCTCCTTGACCGGACGCACGATCGACGCCGCCACATCCTGCAAATAAAGCTGCACGACGGTCTCGCCTTCGCGCTTGCCGGTATTACGCACGGTAACGCTCGCGTCGAGCTTGCCGCCGCTGGCCATCGTCTTTGCCGAGAGCTTCACCTTCGACACGTCGAACGTCGTATAGCTCAGGCCGTAGCCGAAGGCGTACAACGGACCGGAGTCTTCCTCGAAGTATTGCGATGTGTAGTTGGCCGGCTTGCCCGGCGTGAACGGCCGGCCGATGCGCAACTGGTTGTAGTACGTCGGAATCTGGCCGATCGAGCGCGGGAACGAGATCGGCAGCTTGCCCGAGGGGTCGTAGTCGCCGAACAGCACGTCTGCAATCGCATGGCCGCCTTCGGTGCCCGCGTACCACGTCTCGAGCATGGCGTCGGCATTGACCTTCGCCCAGTTCAGGTCGAGCGGACGGCCATTCATCAGCACCACCACCAGCGGCTTGCCCGTCGCCTTGAGCGCCTGTAACAGCGCCAGTTGGCTGCCCGGCAGCATGAGGCTGGTGCGGCTCGACGCCTCGTGCGACATGCCGCGCGACTCGCCTACGGCCACGATCAGCGTGTCGGCGTTGCGCGCAACCTGCACGGCTTCGTCGATCATCTGTTGCGGCGTACGCGTGTCCTGCACGACTTCCGGATTGTCCCAGTCGAGGAAGTTCAGATACTCAACAACGCGTTGATCGTCGGTGATGTTTGCGCCGCGCGCATAGGTGACTTGCGCGTTCGCGCCCAGCGCGTCGCGCACGCCTTGGAGCAGCGTCACGGCTTGCGACGACTTGCCCGCCGCCGACCAACTGCCCATGATGTCGATCCTGGCGTCCGCGAGCGGTCCGATCACGGCCACCTTGCCTGCCTTCCGAAGCGGCAGCGTGTCGTGCCGGTTCTCCAGCAGGACGAGGGACTTGCGAGCGGCGTCGCGCGCCGCCTCGCGGTGCAAACGGCTCTCGGCGTTCACATCCTTCGGGTCTTGCGCGGCATTGCCGATGCGGCGATAGGGGTCGGCGAACAGGCCCATGTCGTACTTTGCACCGAGCACTTCGCGCACGGCGCTATCGATGTCGCGCATCGGCACGTCGCCCGACTTCACCAGATCCGGCAATTGCTTGAGGTACTGCACGTCGGCCATGCTCATGTCGACGCCCGCCTCGATGGCGAGCTTCGCGGCTTCGCGTCCGTCCTTCGCCACGCCATGACGCATCAGTTCTTCGATGGCGCCGTGATCGCTCACCGTCACGCCCTTGAAGCCCCACTCGTCGCGTAGCAGGTCGCGCAGCAGCCATTTGTTCGACGTCGCGGGCGTGCCGTTGATGGAGTTCAGCGCGATCATGACGCCGCCGGCCCCGGCATCGATACCGGCGCGATACGGCGGCAAATAGTCCTGATACATGCGCATCGGGCTCATGTCGACAACGTTGTAATCGCGTCCGCCCTCGACCGCGCCGTACAGCGCGAAATGCTTCACGAACGCCATCAGGCTATCGGGGTTGGCGGGCGACGTGCCCTGAAACCCTTGCACGCTGGCGCGCGCTCTGCGAGACCAGGTAAGGGTCTTCGCCGAAGCCTTCCGAGGTGCGTCCCCAGCGCGGATCGCGCGAGATGTCGACCATCGGCGCGAACGTGGCGTCCAGACCGTCGGCGCTTGCCTCGACGGCGGCCACACGCGCCGCCTGCTTCACAACCGTCATATCCCAGCTCGACGCCAGCCCGAGGCTAATCGGGAACACGGTGCGATGACCGTGCACAATGTCGTACGCGAAAAAGATGGGGATCTTCAGGCGGCTTTGCTTGACGGCGGCGTCTTGCAGCGGACGGTTGTCGCCGCGCGTGACCGAGTTGAACGTGCCGCCCACACGACCGGCGGCGATCTCCTTGACGAGTTGCGGCTCCGGCATGTCGGCGCCGATGCTGATCAGTCGCAACTGGCCGATCTTCTCGTCGGGCGTCATGCGCGCGATGAGATCGTCGATGAACTTTTGTTTGGCCGACGCCAACGGCATGGCAACGGGAACATCGCCTGCGTTGCCGTTGTCCGAGACTTCAGCCGCGCTGGCAAAGGCCGGCGCCACTACGAGACTGGCCGCGAGGGCCAGTGCGGAGAACATTCTCATCTGTGATCGATCCAATGTGGCGCGACGCCGTGTGGCCCGCGATGTTGCCAACGTCATCAGACGCCGCATCGGGCCTCACCGCTTGTCGTATCAACTGGAATTACGCGATCCGGCGGCGTCTGGCTGGGTCTGGCCCTCGGGCCGGGTCTGCCCCGATACGTGCAGGATGCGTAACGCGAAGTGCGATACTTTGCCACAATTGGTATTTCCCGAACGATTTCGCTGCCGAATTCGCTACGTTTCCCGCGCAACGCGATGCCTGACAAGGCACGAGACGAAGTCATGCGAGACGCGATAATTGCGGCATCGTCACGCCCCCAACTACCGGAGAGATTCGTGCTTCTGTTTTCCCCCGCCATGCCCTGGCACCGACGCGTGCGCTCGTTCGTGCCGGCGCTCCTGGCAGGTGCCGCACTACTGGGTGCCGCGCATGCCCATGCCTTCTCCCTTGACGATGTGACCGCCCGCGCGAAAGCGCTCGCCGATCAGCCCTACACAGCGCCGGTGAGCAACCTCACGCCCGCCTTCGCGAAGATGCAGTTCGGTGACTACATCAAGATTCAGCCGCGGCGCGAGGCCTTCGAATGGAACGATCAGCCCACGGCGTTCAAGCTCGGCTTCTATCATCAGGGCATGCAATTCAGCACGCCGGTGAAGATCAACGAGATCGTGGGCACCGGCAGCAACGCGAAGATCGACGAGATCAAATACGACAGCAACCGCTTCGATTTCGGCGATCTCAAGCTCGATCGCAGCGCCACGCATAACCTCGGCTATGCGGGCTTTCGCGTGCTCTATCCGATCAACGAACCGGGCAAGCTCGACGAGATCATGAGTGTGCTCGGCGCGAGCTACTTCCGCGTGATCGGCAAGGGGCAGATCTACGGTCTGTCGGCGCGCGGGCTGGCCATTGACACGGGCCTGCCCATTGCCGAGGAATTTCCGGCGTTCCGCGAGTTCTGGATCGAGCGTCCGAACGCGGGCGACAAGCATCTGGTGTTCTACGCGCTGCTCGATTCGAAGCGCGCCACCGGCGCCTATCGCTTCGATCTGACGCCCGGCGAGGACTCGCTGCTCAAGGTGCAGGCGCGCGTATTCCTGCGCGACAAGGTGACCAAGCTCGGCATCGCGCCGCTCACCAGCATGTTCCTGTTCGGGCCGAACCAGCAGCGTGATCCGTACAACTTCCGTCCCGCATTGCACGACTCCAACGGTCTGGCGATTCACGCGGGCAACGGCGAGTGGATCTGGCGTCCGCTGAACAATCCGCGCAACCTCGCTATCAGCCAGTTCCAGGTAACGAATCCGCGCGGGTTCGGCCTGCTCCAGCGCGGCCGCGATTTCTCGCAGTACGAAGACCTCAAGGACCGCTACGATCTGCGTCCGAGCGCATGGATCGAGCCACAAGGCGACTGGGGCAAAGGTCACGTAGAACTGGTCGAGATTCCGTCGCCGGACGAGACCAACGACAACATTGGGGCGTTCTGGACACCTGACCAACTGCCGCCCAAGGGCCAGCCGTTGCAGGCCGACTACAACATCCGCTGGACGATGAACGAGCGCGGCATCATCGATCGCAATCTGGCCTGGGTCAAGCAGACGCTTCGTACCGCAGGCGAGATCACGCAGGCCAACCTGATCCGTCACTTCGACGGCAGCACGGGCCTGATCGTGGACTTCGACGGCGGCCCGCTCGCCACGCTGCCGGCAGGGTCGGTCACGGCGCAGGTCAGCGTGAGCGATAACGCCACCCTCATCGAGCAGACGCTGCAACCGAACCCGGTCACACACGGCATGCGCCTGAATCTGCGCGTGCTGGTCAAGGACCCGGCCAAGGTCGTCGAACTGCGCGCGGCACTCGTCTCCGGCGGAAAGGCGATCAGCGAGACGTGGAGCTATCAGCTCCCGCCTTACTCGGTGGCCAAGCAATAAGTTGCATTAATCCTCCCCGTGCGGCGGTGCCCCGCCGCCGCACAAGCCGCCCCTCCCGCACCGTCTGCGTCGCGTTTAAACAAACACTTACGAGCGACGTTCTCTGATGTAAAACCCTGAAAACCGCAAATTGCGCTTGCAGCCACCGATCATTTCGCGTTTACTGCATGCACAATATTGCATAAACAGCCACCCATCGTCGTTCATAGAGGTGGTTCGCTTCATTGGCGACGGTCTTCGGTCGCGCCGTTGAGGCTCGGCCCTGAGCCGCTTGCGTCGGTCATGACAGAACCCTGAAGACTCTCCGCGTTTCGACGGAGGGCGGATTCGTTATGGAGACACCCGCATGCGACACATCGACGTACATCATCTGGCCGACGAAGCGCGCTTCAACGGCTATCACGGACGCATACTGCTCTGGTGCGCCCTCATCATCATTTTCGACGGCTACGACCTTGCGGTCGCGGGCATTGCACTGCCGTCGATCATGAAGGCGATGAACGTAGACGCCACCAGTGCCGGCTTCATGGTCAGCTCTGCCCTGTTCGGCATGATGTTCGGCGCCATCGTGATGGGCATGGTGGCCGACAGCATCGGCCGGCGCAAAGCCATCGCCATTTGCGTGTTGATGTTCTCGCTCTTCACCGCGGCGGCCGGTCTCACGCACGAGCCGGTCAGTTTCTCGCTCACCCGCTTTCTCGCCGGCGTCGGCATCGGTGGCGTGATGCCGATCGTCGTCGCACAGATGACGGAATATTCGCCGCGCCGCTTGCGTGGCACCCTCGTCACGTTGATGTTCTCGGGCTATTCGGTCGGTGGCATGCTCGCCGCGCTGCTCGGCAAGGGACTGATCGAATCGTACGGATGGCAGTCGGTGTTTCTCGCCGCGAGTGTGCCCGCGTTGCTCGTGCCGTTCGCCATGAAGGCGCTCCCGGAGTCGATGCCGTTCCTCATTCGCACCGGACGTCTCGACGCGCTCAAGCAAGTGCTCGGCCGTCTTGCGCCGGACTACGTTGCGCAGCCGGGCGACCAGTTCGCGCTGCCGGGCACGGATCGCAGACAGGCGGCGCCGCTCTCGCGTCTGTTTCAGGACGGAAGGGGCTTCAGCACGGCCATGCTGTGGGTCGCATTTTTCATGTGCCTGTTCATGGTGTACGCGCTCAGCTCGTGGCTCGCGAAGCTCATGGCGAGTGCCGGTTACAGCCTCGGCTCGGCGCTCACGTTCGTACTCGTGCTGAACTTCGGCGCCATGTTCGGCGCGATTGGCGGCGGCTGGCTCGCGGATCGTTTCAACATCAAGTACGTGCTCGTCGGCATGTATGCGCTCGCTGCCGTATCCATCACTTTGCTCGGTGTGAAAGTGCCAACGCCGGTGTTGTTCGTGCTCGTGGGATTGGCTGGCGCCTCGACCATCGGCACGCAGATCGTGACGTACGCCTACGCGGGTCAGTTCTATCCGATGGCGGCGCGCGGCACGGGTATCGGCTGGGCGTCCGGCGTGGGACGCAGCGGTGCGATTCTCGCGCCCATCGTGATCGGTGTGCTGGTGAGTATGTCGCTGCCGTTGCAGCAAAACTTTATGGCAATCGCGATTCCCGCCGTCATTGCGGTGATCGCCGTGTTGCTCATCGACCACAAGAAATCGGCGTCGGTGCAGCAGCAAGCAGCAACACAATGGCGAGGCAATTCGGCGGGACTGGCGAGCGGCGCGGGAGAACCGGCGTAAGCTCGCGCGTCAAGATGGGCCGGGTGACGAATCCCGACCCATGGTTGGCGGCACAGATGTGTGTCGCCATGCGAAAATTCGCGCCGCGGTGGTCACGGGAACGACTGCGGCTTTCGGTGAAGCAGCTCGGCGGTGCAGGGGCACAAAAAATAATTGCCCGGCGCGCATGCGACACATGAAAAATCATTCAACCCGAGCGCCCAACGCGCCGATATCCAGATATCCGTCCCAACGGACGATCTGGGGAAGATCCACATGTCGCGTCTTACTTTGCTGAGTTCTGTCGTGCTGGCCCTCACCAGCGCTTCGGCCTTCGCGGCCACTGCCGACGACGCTTCCGTCGTGCGGCTCTCCACCCAACAAACCATCGCCAGCGACGCCGTGTTTCTCGGTCACGTCGGTGCCGTTGCAACGCTCGGTGCCGACGCGTTGCGCGACGCACACGGCAATTTCGGCGTGAATGTCGCCGCGGGCGCACTCAACGTGCAATCGAACCAGATCGTGCTGGCGAACGCTGCAAACATCTCCGTCGATACCCGTCAGACGATCCGCAACGCCGCGACCGTCACCGGCGCCATGAACGCTTCGCTGGGCGAGCGCGCATTGATGGGCGCTTCGGGCAATATCGGCGTGAATGTGGCCGCGGGCGTGGCCAACGCCCAGGCGAACGCGCTGGCGATTCACTGACGCACGGAAGACGCCGCGAGGGTGTCGCCGGCAGGGTCAGCCTTCGGCCGGGAACTGCTTTTGCAAATTGCCGAGCCAGCGCGCCACGACGCGCAGTTCGGCGTCGCTGAAGTCGTCGTGCAGCAGGGCGTTGAGTTCAGCCAGAACGTCGCGCGCGCACGCAATGGCCTTATGACCGGCGGCGGTCACACGCAAGCGCGTGGCACGGCCGTCGGTGGCATCGGCGCGGCGAATCAGCAAGCCTGCGGCGACCATGCGATTCGCCAGCCCTGTCATCGACGACGGGGAAAGCTGCAATGCGGCGCCGACTTCGCCCACGAGCGCATCTTCGTGATGCAGCAGGTAGAAGAGCACACCCGCTTGCGCGGCGCTCACGCCTGCGCCCTCCACCGAGCGGGCGTCGATCCATTGCTGGACACGACGCTGGCCGACGTTCAGCAGGAACAACAGCCTGCGGTCGATGGCGTCGTCCGATCCCGGTTTCACAGCGGACGTCGTTCTGATAGCGGCCTGGGTAGCAAGGGACGCTTGGCGTTTTGGCATTCCGTCTTGTCAGTCTGGTGGATTCGATGTGATTCGGAACGGGAGTGGCGCGGCTACGACGTTCCCGTTAGCGCCTGGGTCCCGCTGTGACCCGCCGCGGCATTCACCGCGCCCGTCGACAATAACCAGTCGACGGTCTCCGGCCAAAGGCGTGGGCCGGAACGTTGACGGAAGTATCCCATATGCCCGATCGATCCGGAATCCGAAAGACTCGCCGAAATTTCTCGGCGTGTCACAGGCGCGTGATGAAGACGTGAGACGAGCATATCGATGCCCACGCGTGTCGCCCAGAGATCGTCGTCGAACCCCAGGGACAGGATCGGCGTGCAAACGCGAGCGAAGCGGGCTTCGGCGTCGAGCGTCGGATCGTCGAAGAAGTAGTTCGGAAGACGTGTCCAGCGACTCCATTCGAGCAATACTCCCACGGGCAGATCCTCCCCGATGCCGAGACGACTGCCGGGCATGAAACCGACGAGACGGGCTAGCGGCGGTGCGATCCAGTGCATGAGCAGGGTGACGCGGGCACGCTCGCGACGATAGGTGACCACTCGCATCGATCCGGCGTGCGACGCGACCTGAACGGCGGCGCGCAACAGGTTCGAGCTTTCACAAAGCCCGATGGCGTGGCCGCCGAAACTGTGCCCGACGGCATAGAGCGGCAGCGACGGGTAAAGCTCGGCCGCCCAGCGGGTGACGCCCTCCACATCGAGATCGGCCCAATCGCGCATGCGCGCGTTGAAGCCTCGCAGTGACGGCGGCCGCGAGCCGTCGATCCCACGATAGCTATAGGTGACGGCAATCAACCCACGCTCAGCGACGTATTGCGCAAACGCGAAATACAACCGCTCGGGCACGGCCGTTGCCGGATGCACCAACACGACACCCTTGGCAGGCAAGACCTCCGGATACCAGACGTGCCCGCCGAGCGGATACCCGTCGACAGCAGGAATTTCTGCAGCAAGCGACGACATGACACGACTCCCCGGCGTTCACATGCCCATGGGGGTGCGGCGCCTGTCAGTGAAAAGATTGGACGAGAAATTTGTTTCGCATACGAAGTATATGCATGAAGTTAATTCGTTCACGAATTAAATTAGAGGAAAGCTACGGGAGGACTGCGCACACAAGCGGGCGCGCACATTCGATCACTGAGATCCAGCACGCTTCGATGTCACCGGCCCCGTCGAGAATGACGTGCCGCCGCCGTCGGCATCGGGCGTGAACGTCATCGCGACGTCCAGCATTTGTCCGCACGCTTTGAATGTCCAGAGTTCATTCCAGACACCTCGCATCGTTTTACCCGCTTCGATAACATCGTGGGGGGGTTGCGTCACGCGCATGTCGAAGACATCGGCTTTCGTGCATTCCTTGAGTCCGGAGCGTGCAATGGCTGTCGTCACGGCGAGCATTACCGCGTCCTGTACCAGCGTCGGGCCTGCGAGAGGGTTGCCGGGATAGAACGCCTTTGGCGTTGGATTGCCACCGTTCGCGTCGGCGAGAAACAGCGTGTTGTAGATCTTCGAATCACCGCAGCGATCGAGTTGGTAACGCGTGAGCCAAATACCCTTTGTCGGGTTTTGCCCGCCATCGGGAAACGTTATCGGCTTCAAGACCACGGCACCGACCGGCTTGACCTGGTACTTCGACTTGCAGTCGGGTTGCAGGTTGAATTTCTTGTCGTCCTCCACACCCAACTGGTACATCACCAGCATCGCCGGACGAGAAAAAACATACTGCATTGCCGTCTTGTTCTTCAGTAACTCGGCGGTCGAATTGACAATCGTCTCGGCCTTGGCCGGCTCGACAAGAGCGAAAACAGCAACGGACGATACGACAGCGGCCAGCGTGATTCGAATTATTTGGCGCATCGCTGAGTCTCCCTTTCGTGTGTTCGTCTGAACCCTTATCGCACGGCCTCCAGACACGCCGGCAACAGCGCCGCCTTCGCGCGCTGCGCGAACGTCGGCCACTTGCAGGCCTTGCCGTCAGGACCGTCGCCGCAATCGGGAACGGGCAGCGTTACGCGCTTGGCAGGCTCGTCCAACGATAGCGCCGTGAGGTGACGCATCTGGTGCATCGACTGGTACACGAACTCCACGCGCACGAACGGCTCCCCCGCCGGATTGCGCCACAACGTGAAGACGAGCGCACCGTCGGGCGGCGTGTTGTCCGGTTGACCCGGCAGTTGCCAGTCGAGTTTGAGCATGCCCGCGAGATTGGCGACGTTCGTGTCGTGGCCCGTCAGCACATAGACGCGATTGCCCACCGGCAACACCGGACCGCGTACCGGCGCCGGCGGCGGGGCGCCCGTCGTCATTTGTGCGCGTGTGAGCGCGTCGAGCACCGCGGCCAGCAACGGCGTGCCGTTCGTCGCGGCGAGATAAGGTGTCTTGTTGAGCAGGTCGCGTTGCGCGTTATGCGCTTCGAGCAGGAGCGCCCAATCCTTTTCATCGCGAATCCGTCCCCACGCGACATCGGTGTCGGGCAAGCCCTCGCCGTACTGCAACAGGAACACTTCCGACGCCTTCGCCGCGCTCCCCAATGCCCCGCGCAACGCCACACCGCTGCCGTCGCCTTCCACACGCAGACGCGTCGGCACGTCCTCCAGCATGCATCCGCCCTGCGCACCGCACGCGGGGCTGTGCGCGTAGTCGAGCACTTGGCCCATGCGGGCGAGGGTCGCGGCATAACGCTTGTTCAGACCGGCGACGCCATCCGGCGCCAGACGCGCCTCGATCGCCCCGCGCGCCGCTCCCGGATCGAGCGGGCAGTCTCCGGCAGCGACCGGCTGGAAGACGGTGTCATACGTCGTGAGGTCCGCCTGATGCGACGTACGCATGTCGCACCCCGGCGCAATGCCTTGCAGCAAGGCATTGCCGGATTCACGCGTGCGCTGATCGATATCGGCCCATCCGTACACGGCGCCCGGCGCCGAACACGTGCTCTCGGGCAGCACGCGCCGCGCGCGCAGCCAATCGCCGTAGTAGCGTCCCATGCGCTCGGCCAACGAGCCGCCGCGCGCCGTCAGATAGCCAGCCGGCACGGGCCAACCGGGCCAGGTGTCCGGACTCAGTTTGTCCAACGGCGGATGTGCGTGGGTCGGAGACCGCACGCCGTGGCGGCTGACGATCACCGTGGAGACGAGGGTCCAGTCGGCCGGCATGCCGTCGATGCGCGCGGCCGACTCAGGCGGCTTCGCCGGTCCCGGCTGCTGGGGCGCCGGGGTCGTGCAGGCACTCAACGCCCCTGCGACGGCAACCGCCACGAGGCACGTCTGCCACCGACCGCCGGAAACACCCGAACGCCCGGCACGCCTGATACGCCCAATGCGCCCCAATCGGCCAAGCCAGGCACCGGCGGCAGCATCGTCACGAATGTCGAGAGGTCGAACGGAATCACGAGTCATCACGCGGGTCATGGCGGCAGTCATGGCAACAGGTCGGGGTGACGGGGACAAGGGGCAAGGGACAAGGAGGGCGACAGGACGACAGGAACTGCATCGGCGTCCATCTTACCGTGCGTCCCCGGCACATCATCCAAACCGTTCGTCGAGCGTGGCGGAAATACATCGCCGGGAGGGCGAGGGGACGCAGCGCGAGTACCCGAGAGCCCCATCACGCACCGCTTCCGGCGGCGTCGCCGCGACCGGCATCGTCCGGAACGCCGAACGGTTGCCCGGGAGCCGCTTGCGCATCGCGTCCCGAGCCGTCGCCGCTGACGCCGAACGATTACCCGGACGAGCCGTCGGCTCGTCCCACGGCCCCAAAGCGCCATGACAATCGATGGGCCGCCGCACGCAGGGCTTGCGACGGGGCGGCGTCGAACGCCGTCTCGAAGCTGCCTGCCGAGCCCATCAGCGCGAGCACCAGCGTCACCTCGCCCGTGTGATCGAAAACCGGCACCGCCACCGTATCGATGCCGGGCACCGGGTTGCTCAGCGCCGTATCGAACCGCTGCTCGCGAATCGTCGTCAGACGAACCGCGTAATCGGGCGACGGCTTCGTCGCGCGCCCTTCCGTGCCCAGTCCCGCCATGCGGACCCGTTCTTGCGCGAGCATGCCGTCCAGTACCGCATCGGGCAGGAAGGCGGCGAACGTGCGGCCGATGGCAGTGTTCACCAGCGAGAGCACCGTGCCGATGCGCAAGCTCACGTGCTGCGCTCGCACCGCCTCTTCCAGACGAACCACCGTGGGTCCAACCGGACCGAGCACGGCCATGGCCGCCGAAAGACCCGTCGCCTGCGCGAGCGCGAGAATCTCCGGCTCGGCTTCGCCCGTCGGCGAGAGTCGCTGCAATGCCATCAACCCGAGCTCGAGACTCAACGCTCCGGGCGCGAAATTGCCGTTCGCATCGCGCGAGAGCAAGCCCGCGCGCTGCAAGCTCACCAAATGCGGATGCGCCTTCGCAGCGGCCATCCCCGCCTCGCGTGCCAATGCATTGAGCGGCAGCGGGCGTCCCGCCGCCACCAGGGCTTCAAGCAGCACGCCGGTGCTCTCCAGCGCCTGAATGCCGCGTTGCGGTTTCACGGCGCCGTGCTTCACGTCGTTGTGCACAGCCGTACTTGCAGCGTCGTTCGTCCCGGTGACGGATGCATTGCGGTTTCGCGTGGCGCTCATGCGGGCACCTCGTCGTCGCCAACGGTATCGACTTGGTATGCGATGGCGTTCGCCGTCGCGCGCAGGGCGCTCGCCGCAGCACCGTCCCACGCGACGTCGAGCGCCGCCGTCGGACCGATCGCCGTGAGCGCCAGACGCAGACGTCCACTCGCATCGAATACCGGCGCGCACAGGCTGCTGACCGACGGACTCGGCATATTCACGCTCCGTGACATGCCGTGTTCGCGAGTCTCGTTAAGCAACGCGTCGAAGCGCGCCCGATCCGCCGCAACAGCAGGTAGCTGCTCGTGCCACGCCTGCGGCCATTGCGACTGCGGCGTGAAGGCGCAAAACGCGCGTCCGGTGGAGGTGGTCGTGAGCGACATCACGGAACCCACGTGCAAGTTCACATGCAGCGGGAACGCCGCGCGCTCGAAGTGCACGACGAGCGGGCCTTGCGGCGCACTTGTGCAGATCGCCACGCAGAAGCCGGTCTCGCGCGCGAGCGCTACCACCCGCGGCACGGCAGCGCGATAAGCCGGATCGTTTTCGAGATGCAGCAAGGCGAGTCGCAGCGCCATTGGCCCAGGCGCGTAATTGCCGGACATCGGATCGCGTTTGAGCAACCCGAGTCGCGTAAGACTCACCAGATACGGATGCGCCTGCGCAGGCGGCAGCCCCGCGAGTGCCGCGAGATCGCCCGGGCCCAGCGGGCAACGCGCCTGCGCCAGAGCCTGAAGCATGCGCGCTGCCACATCCACGCTTTGCACGCCGCGCGAGACACGGCCGGGCTGGCCCGTCGCGTCGGCCGTGCCGTCCATCGGAATTCGGTTCATGCCGTTTTGGGAGCGAAGCCCCCCGAAGAAAATGGCCTAGATTCTAAACAAGTCGGCGCATGCGCTCTCAATCACTTCCCCCGCGCACCGCAGGGTTAACCCGCAACAACGACATCGCTAATCACTCACGCCGTCACATTATCAAATAACAATCAGATTTGTCATTGACAAATATTCTGGGCGTTTCGTAAGATGCCCTCATCCAGCAGTACCTTCCCCGCATACAAGACAAGAGAGAGACAAGCATGGCCAAAGCATTCGCCTCCCAAGCCGACCTGGAAGCCAAGAAGGTCACCTTCACCCAACTGTCGGAAAACGCCTGGGCCTACACGGCTGAGGGCGACCCGAACTCCGGCGTCATCATTGGCGACGACGGCGTGATGATCGTCGACACGACGGCCACGCCCGCCATGGCGCAAGACCTGATCGCCCGGATCCGCACCATCACCGACAAGCCGATCAAGTACGTGGTGCTCTCCCACTATCACGCCGTGCGCGTGCTCGGCGCGTCGGCCTACTTCGCCGAAGGCGCGCAGCAAATCATTGCCAGCCGTGGCACGTACGAGATGATCGTCGAGCGTGGCGAAGCCGACATGAAGTCCGAGATCGAGCGCTTTCCGCGCCTGTTCGCCGGGGTCGAAACGGTGCCGGGCCTGACGTGGCCGACGCTGGTCTTCGAGAAGGAAATGACGCTGTTCCTCGGCAAGCTCGAAGTGAAGATCGCGCATCTCGGCTCGGGCCACACGAAGGGCGACACCGTGGTATGGCTGCCGTCGCAGAAGGTGCTTTTCTCGGGCGACCTCGTCGAGTACGACGCCGCCTGCTACACCGGCGACGCCCAGCTCGCCGAATGGCCGGCCACGCTCGACGCCCTCGCCGCCCTGGGCGCCGAGAAGCTCGTGCCGGGCCGCGGTCCGGCGCTGACCACGCCTGGCGACGTCGCCAAGGGCCTCGCCTATACCAAGGATTTCGTGACGACGCTGTTCGAAGCCGGCAAGCAAGCCGTCGAACAGAAGCTCGACCTGAAGGGTGCGATGGCGCTCACGCGCAGCAAGATGGATCCGAAGTTCGGCCACGTGTTCATCTACGAACACTGCCTGCCGTTCGACGTGACCCGCGCGTTCGACGAAGCGGCCGGTATCACGCACCCGCGCATCTGGACGGCGCAGCGCGACAAGGAAATGTGGGCCGCCTTGCAGGACTAAGAGGACGGAAACGACGGAAAGACTGAGTTCGTTGCATTGAAAAGTAAAAAACGTCACCCGCCGGCGTGCGAGCGCCGGCGCGGTGCCGACGATGGAGACTTTGCATGAGCAGCATCGATTACCAGCGCCTGGCGTTCGATTACCGGCGGTGCGCAGAACAGTCCGTGAACGGCGCCGACGCCGAATGCGCGACGCATCCGGTCATCGTGGTCGGCGCGGGCCCGATCGGATTGGCCACGGCCATCGACCTCGCGCAGCACGGCGTGTCCGTGATCGTGCTCGACGACGACTGCACGCTCTCGACCGGCTCGCGCGCCATCTGCTTCGCCAAGCGCACGCTCGACATCTTCGACCGTCTCGGCTGCGGCGAGCGCATGGTGCAAAAGGGCGTGCGCTGGAACGTCGGACGCGTGTTTCTGCGCGATCAGGAGGTCTACAACTTCGATCTGCTGCCCGAGGCGGGACACCATCGCCCGGCGTTCATCAACCTTCAGCAGTATTACGTCGAAGGCTATCTGTTCGAGCGCGCGCGCGAACTGCCGAACATCGAAATCCGCTGGAAGAACAAGGTCGTCGGCCTCACGCAACAGGGCACACCGGGGTCGGCCGACGCCAGCGTTACGCTCACCGTCGAGACACCCGACGGCGAATATCGCACGAGCGCCCGCTATGTCGTGGCCGCCGACGGTTCGCGCAGTCCCGTGCGCCAGCTCATCGGGGTGGATAGCCACGGACGCACATTCAAGGATCGCTTCCTGATCGCCGACGTGAAGATGACGGCGAACTTCCCGGCGGAGCGCTGGTTCTGGTTCGATCCGCCATTCCATCCCAATCAGTCGGTGCTGCTGCATCGTCAGCCGGACGACGTCTGGCGCATCGATTTCCAATTGGGATGGGACGCCGATCCCGTCGCCGAAAAGGCCCCCGAGCGAGTGATCCCGCGCGTACAGGCCCTGCTCGGCCCCGACGCGAAATTCACGCTGGAGTGGGTGAGCGTCTACACGTTCTCCTGTCTGCGCATGGACGACTTCCGTCACGGCCATGTGCTGTTCGCCGGGGATTCTGCGCATGGCGTCTCGCCGTTCGGCGCACGCGGCGCGAACAGCGGCGTGCAGGATGCCGAGAACCTCGCGTGGAAACTCGCGCTGGTGCTCGCGGGTCATGCACCCGACGCGCTGCTCGATACCTACGCCCGCGAGCGCGAGTACGCTGCCGACGAGAACATCCGCAATTCGACTCGCTCCACCGATTTCATCACGCCGAAGAGTCCCGTCTCGCGGGTGTTTCGCGATGCCGTGCTCACACTCGCTCGCGACCATGCGTTTGCGCGTCAGTTGGTCAACAGCGGACGTCTGTCCGTGCCTGCGGTGTTGCATCGGTCGACGCTCAACACCGCCGAGAGCGGCACGTTCGCCGGTGGCATGACGCCGGGCGCCGCGTGTGTCGACGCTCCGCTCGCGCGGCGCGGGCAGCACGGCTGGCTGTTGCCGCGTCTGGGCGGACGCTTCGTCGCGCTCGTGTTCGGTGCGCCGTCGTCGCTCGATGCGTCGACGCTGGCGTCGCTTGAAGCGCTCACGAACCACAGCGTGCCCGTCGTGCCGGTGTTCGTGACGCCCGATGCCGACGCCGCTCAGGACACGCACGACGAACACAGCGTCTGGCACGACGTGCAGGGCCTCGCCGCCCAACGCTATGACGCGGCGCCGGGCACGGTGTATCTGATTCGTCCGGACCAGCATGTATGCGCTCGCTGGCGTGCCGTCGACGCCAAGGCAATTGCCGCCGCACGCGAGCGCGCGCTGGGCCGCACCGCTCCGGAAGTCGCACCGATGCAATGCGCGGCGTGAGACTTCACCCGAATACCGACGCCCGGATCACACCGATATCGCAGGAAGGAGATACTTGATGGCACTCGACACACAACCGCGTCTGACCCGTCCGGACGATTTCTACGAAGCCCTGATCGACATGCATCGCGATCTCGACGACGCGCAAAGTCAGGCCGCCAACGCGCAACTGATTCTGCTGCTCGCCAATCAGGTCGGCGATCACGACACGCTGCTCTCGGCGATTCGTCTGGCCCGCGCCGGGGCGCTCGGCAACCCGGCACACTGATCGTCGGGCGGCTCGCCTGCGTCCCCCAAGCCAAACGGGGCGCTCGATCACCGAGCGCCCCGTCTGTTTTTGGCTGACGCGGTGCGTGCCGCGCAGGCGGACGTTACACCACCACCATCTGTGAAATCTTCTGCGCCGCCTGTTGCAGGGGCGCGAGGAATTTGGCTTCCATTTCGGCGGCAGACGTTCGGTTGGCCTGACCGCTCACGTTCATCGCCGCGATCACCTGACCGGCGCGATTGCGAATCGGCGCCGCAATCGAGATCAGCCCTTCCTCCAGTTCCTGATCGACCAGCGCCCAGCCCTTCGCGCGCACGCCGAGAATGCGTTCGCGCAAGGTGTCGATGTCGGTAACGGTGCGTTGCGTGTGCTGACGCAGCTCGGCGCGGCGCAGTACCGCGTCGAGTTCGTCGTCGGGCAGCGCGGAGAGCATCACTCGTCCCATCGATGTGCACCACGCAGGCAGACGGCTGCCGATCGACAGGTTGATCGACATCACCTTGCGCACCGGCACGCGCAGCACATAGACGATGTCGTCGCCATCGAGCACCGACGCCGAACTGCTCTCCTGCACCTGCTGGACCAGCGCTTCCATGAACGGCTCGGCCAGATTCCACAGCGGCATCGACGTCAGATAGGAAAAGCCGAGGTCGAGAATGCGCGGCGTGAGCCGGAACAGGCGCCCCTCGCTTCGCACATAACCCAGCGCTTCGAGCGTGAGCAGAATGCGGCGCGCCCCGGCACGCGTGAGGCCGGACGCCTGCGCGACTTCCGAAAGCGTCTGCGCCGGCCGCGCTGCGTTGAACGCCTTGACCACAGCCAGCCCGCGCGCAAACGACTGCACATAAGAGTCGCCCGGCTTCTTGTCGGTCGGTTCGGTAGGGTCGTTCGTCACAGGGCTCATGTATTCAGTTGTTGGCTATCTTCGCGTGAACGGCAAGCGTAATGGATTTGCGTCAACGGTTCTACCGCGCGACACAAGCCATCTCACTGCCTGGATATCGCAAGCCCCCCCCCGGGCCGGTCCTCGCTTGACGCCCGACATGGGAAGGCTTACGCTGTTCTTATAGCGAATATTTGTTCTCTGTAAGAACATTGTGAACCAGACGATGCCGCCGCACAAGACGCCATCGCCGGGAGACAGCCCACAGGGGCGGGTGTGCGCCAGCGCATCAGTTCGGTGGAAATGATGGAAATGCCCAGGAGGCACGTGTGATCAACAAGATTTACGACTCGCTCGCCAGCGCGGTCGCGGACGTTCACGACGGCGCGACGATCATGATTGGCGGCTTCGGCAACGCCGGTATGCCCTCGGCGCTCATCGACGCGCTGATCGATCAGGGCGCGCGCGATCTGACCATCGTCAACAACAACGCCGGGAACGGCGAGACGGGCCTCGCCGCCCTGCTCAAGGCCGGGCGCGTGCGCAAGATCATCTGCTCGTTCCCGCGTCAGACCGATTCGCAGGTGTTCGACGGGCTCTACCGCGCGGGCAAGATCGAGCTGGAACTGGTGCCGCAGGGCAACCTCGCCGAGCGCATTCGGGCCGCGGGCGCCGGCATTGGCGGCTTTTTCACACCGACCGGCTACGGCACGCTGCTCGCCGAAGGCAAGGAAACGCGCGTGATCGACGGCAAATCGTATGTGCTCGAATCGCCGATCCACGCCGACTTCGCACTCATCAAGGCGCTCAAGGGCGATCGCTGGGGCAACCTCGTGTACCGCAAGACCGCCCGCAACTTCGGCCCGATCATGGCCACGGCGGCGAAGTGCGCCATCGTTCAGGTGGACGACGTCGTCGAGCTGGGCGATCTCGATCCGGAAGCCGTGGTCACGCCCGGCATCTTCGTTCAACGCGTGGTCGCGGTGCCGAGCGCCGCACGCGCCTGATCCGCATCTGAACCGGAGCACTCCATGAGCCATGTGAACCGATTGACCCGCGACCAGATGGCCGCCCGCGTCGCCCAGGATATTCCCGACGGCGCCTATGTGAACCTCGGCATCGGCCTGCCGACGGCCGTTGCCAACCACCTGCCCGCCGAGAAGGAAATCATTCTCCAGAGCGAGAACGGTGTGATCGGCATGGGCCCGGCCCCCGCCAAGGGCGAAGAGGACGAAGACCTCATCAACGCCGGCAAGCAACCCGTCACGCTCAAGCCGGGCGGCGCGTTCTTCCACCACGCCGACTCGTTCGCGATGATGCGAGGCGGCCACCTCGACTTCTGCGTGCTGGGCGCGTTCCAGGTCTCGAAGACGGGTGACCTCGCCAACTGGCACACCGGCGCACCCGATGCGATTCCGGCCGTTGGCGGCGCGATGGATCTCGCCAGCGGCGCGAAGCAGGTGTTCGTCATGATGGAACACCAGACCAAGCAGGGCGAGAGCAAGCTCGTCGAGCAATGCACTTATCCGCTCACGGGCGTGGGTTGCGTCACGCGCATCTATACCGATCTCGCTGTGATCGACGTCACGCCCGAAGGGCTGCGCGTGGTCGATATGGTCGACGGCCTATCGTTCGACGAACTACAACGTCTGACCGGTGTGACGCTACTGCCCTCACCGGCCGTTGCCTGACGCTGCGCAAGACACCCTCGCCGGGACACCGCTCGATACACCGTGATGTCACCCGGCGATTTTTTTGACGTGAGAGATTCCCCCGCGAATCTCTATCCGCTATCCGCTATTCGCCATTCCGTGAGGTAGACAAATGAGTGAAGTCTTTATCTGCGACGCGATTCGCACCCCTATCGGCCGCTACGGCGGCGCGCTGTCGTCGGTGCGTGCCGACGACCTCGGCGCCATCCCCCTCAAAGCGCTCATGGCGCGCAATGCCAACGTCGACTGGCCCCAGGTCGACGACGTGATCTTCGGTTGCGCCAATCAGGCGGGCGAAGACAACCGCAATGTGGCGCGTATGTCGTCGCTGCTCGCGGGACTGCCGCAAGACGTGCCGGGCGCCACGCTCAACCGCCTGTGCGGCTCGGGCATGGACGCCATCGGCACCGCTGCACGCGCCATCAAGGCAGGCGAAGCGGGTCTGATGCTGGCAGGCGGGGTCGAGAGCATGAGCCGTGCCCCGTTCGTGATGGGCAAGGCGGCGAGCGCGTTTTCGCGTCAGGCGGAGATTTACGACACGACCATTGGCTGGCGCTTCGTCAATCCGTTGATGAAGGCGCAGTACGGTGTGGATTCGATGCCCGAGACGGGCGAGAACGTGGCGACCGAGTTCGGCATCAGCCGTGAAGATCAGGATCGCTTTGCCGTGCGTTCGCAGGAGAAGGCCGCGCGCGCTCAGGCGAACGGCACGCTGGCCGAGGAAATCACGCCGGTGTCCATCGCCCAGAAGAAGGGTGAAGCGATCGTGGTGGATCGCGACGAACACCCGCGTGCGACGAGCATGGAAGCGCTCGCCAGACTCAAGGGCGTGGTACGCCCTGATGGCACCGTGACCGCCGGTAACGCTTCTGGCGTCAACGACGGCGCCTGCGCTCTGCTGCTGGCAGACGAGGCGAGTGCGGCGCGCTTTGGCCTGACGCCGCGTGCCCGGATACTGGGCATGGCGACGGCAGGGGTAGCACCGCGCATCATGGGCATCGGTCCGGCTCCCGCAACGCAAAAACTGCTCGCGCGGCTCGGTATGTCGCTCGATCAGTTCGACGTCATCGAACTCAACGAAGCGTTTGCGAGCCAGGGCCTGGCCGTGTTGCGACAACTTGGCGTGGCCGACGACGATCTGCGCGTCAATCCGAATGGCGGCGCCATCGCGCTGGGCCATCCGCTCGGCATGAGCGGCGCACGTCTGGTCACGACGGCGATGTATCAGCTGCGGCGTTCCGGTGGTCGCTTTGCGCTGTGTACGATGTGCATTGGGGTCGGCCAAGGCATCGCTATCGCCATCGAAGCGGTGTAAGACAACTGCACCGCCGATGTTTCCGGGCCGGAGCACGCGTGCGGGACTGGGTAAGTCTCGCTACGCCGCACCGGAGTCCCGTGCGCACGATCAGTGCCGCGCGGGACTCGTCTGCCCTTCTGTCTCCTTCTTTCCGTCCTTCCTGTTGTTGTGCTGAGCGCTCAGACGGCCTTGGCGACGTCGCGCATAACGGCGTCGAAGAACGTGGCCTGCGCCTCGGCTTCGCTGCGGGCATAAGCACGGTTGATGCCGCTGATGACCGCGCGAATCGACGCCGTCGTCAGATTTGCATCGATGCCCACACCGAACGCGCTGCCGACGATGGTCTCGCCTGCCATCTCTGCAATGGCAATGGCGCGAGCGTCGGCCCCTTGCGTGAGCGCGCGCTCCTCGTAGTGCTGCACACGCACCGGCGTACGCATCGCGTGCATCAGTGCATCGAGCGGACCGTTACCGGTGCCAGACACCGTGGTGCGCTGACCTTGAATGTCGACGGTCAACGTGATGTGCTGACGGCCGTCGCGCTCCGAGAGCGTGTGACCGATATAGGCGACCGGCTCGTTGGACGCCACATATTCCTTCTGGAACAGTTGCCAGATCTGCGGCGCGGTGATTTCTGCGCCCGTCTCGTCGGTGTAGCGCTGCACGGCCGAGCTGAAATCGACCTGCAAACGACGCGGCATCTGCACGCCATACGCCTGCTCGAGCAAGTAGGCGATGCCCCCCTTGCCCGACTGGCTGTTCACGCGAATGATCGAGTCATACGTGCGGCCGAGATCGCTCGGATCGATGGGCAAATACGGCATTTCCCAGAACGTGTCCGGTTGTTGCACGGCGAAGCCCTTCTTGATGGCGTCCTGGTGCGAGCCCGAAAACGCGGTGAAGACCAGATCGCCGACATACGGGTGACGCGGATGCACCGGCAACTGCGTGCATTCTTCCGACGTGCGAGCCACTTCGTTGATGTTCGAGAAGTCGAGGCCCGGGTCGACACCCTGCGTGTACAAGTTCAGCGCGAGCGTGACGAGATCAACGTTACCGGTGCGCTCGCCGTTGCCGAAGAGGCAACCTTCGATACGGTCGGCGCCGGCCATCACGGCCAGCTCGGCCGCGGCCACGGCCGTGCCGCGGTCGTTGTGCGGGTGAACCGAGAGGATCAGCGAATCGCGACGAGCGAGGTTACGGTGCATCCACTCGATCTGGTCGGCGTAGAAGTTCGGCGTGCCGATTTCCACCGTGGCCGGCAAGTTGACGATGGACTTGCGCTCCGGCGTCGGCTGCCATACGTCGAACACGGCGTCGCAAACTTCCTTCGCGAATTCGAGTTCGGTGCCGGTGAACGTCTCGGGGCTGTATTGCAGCGTCCATTGCGTGTCGGGGGCGGCGTCGGCGCAGCGCTTGATCGTCTTGGCGGCAGACACGGCGAGCGCCTTCACGCCCGGCTGGTCGAGGTTGAAAACGATGCGGCGGAATTCGGGGGCGGTGGCGTTGTAGAGGTGAACGATCGCGCGCGGTGCGCCCTTGAGCGAGGCGAACGTGCGTTCGATGAGGTCGTCGCGGGCTTGCGTGAGGACTTCGATGGTGACGTCGTCGGGGATATGACCGCCTTCGATCAGCTCACGCACGAAGTTGAAATCGGTGTCGGATGCCGACGGGAACGCCACTTCGATTTCCTTGAAGCCAATGGCGACGAGCGTCTTGAACATGCGCATCTTGCGCTGGGCGTCCATCGGCTCGAAGAGCGCCTGATTGCCGTCACGCAGATCGGTGCTCATCCAGATCGGTGCACGCGTGATGGTGCGATTCGGCCACTGTCGGTCCGGAATGTTGACCGGAGTGAAAGGGCGGTACTTCGTGGCAGGGTTCTTCAACATGGCGGGTCTCGATTGTCAGCAAAAGTGTCAACCGGACGACGCACAGACGCAGATAAGCTACGACCTCCGGTTGGATGAACCGGGGCTCAGGTCGGCGTAACTGGGGAAAATCAGCGGTGCTTCAGTGAGGAATTCAGACGATGCACGCGCGCAGCAACGGACCAAGCCCGGTGGAGCGGGCTAGTAGTCGTAGCGAGAGGGAGAATTGCGCGGTGATCATGTCGCACATGAGATCACACAATTTCGGACGCTGTCAACCATGATGTGTCACCTTGTGACATTCCCACTCCTTCAGCGGCACCGCCGAGGTGCACTTGATCTCGTCGAGACAAACGCTCGACTTGACCGCGCTCACGCCGGGAATGCGCATCAGCGTATCGAGCAGAAATTCGGACAACGCCTTCAGATCGCGGGCAACGACCTTGAGCACGTAGTCGATGTCGCCCGTCACGGAGAAGCACTCCTGAATCTGCGCCAGTTCCGCGACCAGTCCCTTGAATTTCAACAGATCGCGAATATGGCCCCGCTCCATCGTCACATGGACGAACGCGACGACGCCGAGACCGAGTCGTTGCGCATCGAGCCGCGTGTCGTAGCCCTTGATCACGCCCATTTGTTCCAACCGGCGATGACGCCGCAGGGTCTGCGCAGGCGAGAGACTGATCTCCTCGGCCAGTTCCAGATTCGACATTCTCCCGTTGGACTGCAAAATCGCCAGCAGGTGTAAGTCAATTCGATCGATCTCGATGTTGTGCACTTTTATTTCCCATTTGCCACGTCTTAGAAATATTAGTGCATAACTTAGGGTTTCCCTAGCCGGTTACGAAATCCTATTTTGTCGCGAGGCACTTACACTGTCCGTCATGGAAAGATGAAAATATACGCGTGACCCATGCTGCAGCAAGGGTTTCGACGAACGGAACGACTGAATTGCCATTTCCCGACTCATCGGTCGGCAAAACACAATTTTGTTTCACCGCCGAAGTTATTCCGCTCCGCACTGCGGGACAACCACCGCGCAACGCACGCGTCCAACGAATCTACCCCTACAAATATCACCTCCCCCAACCGAGACGATCATGGCCGACCTGTTTGAAAATCCGATGCAATTGATGGGCTTCGAATTCGTGGAATTCGCCTCGCCCACGCCGAACGTTCTCGAGCCCATTTTCGAACAGATGGGCTTCACACTCGTGGCGCACCATCGCTCCAAGGACGTCCTGCTGTACCGCCAGGGCGACGTCAACTTCATCGTGAACCGCGAGCCGAACAGCAACGCAGCCTATTTCGCTGCCGAACACGGCCCGAGCGCCTGCGGCATGGCCTTCCGCGTGAAGGACTCGCACAAAGCCTACGCCCGCGCACTTGAGCTCGGCGCTCAGCCGGTCGAGATCGAGACGGGTCCGATGGAACTGCGTCTACCGGCGATCAAGGGCATTGGCGGCGCGCCGCTGTACCTGATCGACCGCTTCGAGGAAGGCAAGTCGATCTATGACATCGACTTCGAATACCTCGATGGCGTGGATCGTCATCCGGTAGGCCACGGCTTGCGCCAGATCGATCACCTGACGCATAACGTCTATCGCGGCCGCATGGCGTACTGGGCCAATTTCTACGAGAAGCTGTTCAATTTCCGCGAGATCCGCTACTTCGACATTTCGGGGGAATACACGGGCCTGACGTCCAAGGCGATGACCGCGCCGGATGGTAAAATCCGCATTCCCCTGAACGAGGAATCGGCCAAGGGCAGCGGCCAGATCGAGGAATTCCTGATGGCGTTCAACGGCGAAGGCATTCAGCACATTGCGTTCCTCACCGACAATCTGATCGAGGTCATCGATCGCCTGCAAATGGCCGGCGTCGATCTCATGACCGCCCCGAACGACTTCTATTACGATGCGCTCGAGACCCGCCTGCCGGGTCATGGTCAGCCGGTCGGCGAGCTCAAGGCACGTGGCATTCTGCTCGACGGCACGACCGCAAACGGCAAACCGCGTCTGCTGTTGCAGATCTTCTCGAAGACCCTGCTCGGCCCGGTGTTCTTCGAGTTCATCCAGCGCGAAGGCGATGACGGCTTCGGCGAAGGCAACTTCAAGGCGCTGTTCGAATCGCTCGAGCGCGACCAGATCGAGCGCGGCACGCTCAAGGTCTGAGTTCAGGGGAGACACGGTCGTTCGCTCGCGCGAACGATCCCAAAGCACACGGCGACGGCGTCAAAAGCGCCGCGCCGTGGCGGCTCTACGGTTCCGGTTCGTTCATACCGAACGAAAACAGAGAAACGCGCCGATTGCAATAAAGCCAGGGAAAGGAACAGACATGTCCGCCAACGCAGCACAAGAAGGCTCGCTTCATCGCGGCCTGAAGAATCGCCACATCCAATTGATCGCGCTGGGTGGCGCGATCGGCACCGGCCTCTTTCTCGGCATCGCTCAAACCATCAAGACCGCCGGCCCATCAGTCCTGCTGGGCTACGCCATTGCCGGCATCGTCGCGTTTTTCATCATGCGCCAGCTCGGTGAAATGGTCGTGGACGAACCCGTCGCCGGCTCGTTCAGCTACTTCGCCAACAAGTATTGCGGTCAGTTCGCGGGCTTCGTGTCCGGCTGGAACTACTGGGTGCTCTATGTGCTGGTCTCGATGGCCGAGCTCTCCGCCGTTGGCATCTACGTTCAGTACTGGTGGCCTGCGATCCCCACATGGGTCTCGGCGCTCGTGTGCTTCGGCATCATCAACGCGATCAATCTCTCCAGTGTGAAATCGTATGGCGAGATGGAGTTCTGGTTCGCCATCATTAAGGTCGCCGCCATCGTCGGCATGATCGGGTTCGGCGGCTATCTGCTCTTCTCCGGCAACGCAGGGCCCGAGGCCAGCGTGGCCAACCTGTGGCAGCACGGCGGCTTCTTCCCGAACGGCGTGTCGGGTCTCGTCATGGCGATGGCCGTGATCATGTTCTCCTTCGGGGGACTGGAGCTCGTCGGCATTACGGCGGCGGAAGCGGACGATCCGTCGCGCACCATTCCGCGCGCGACCAATCAGGTCATCTACCGTATTCTGATTTTCTACGTGGGCGCGCTCGGCGTGCTGCTCTCGCTGTATCCGTGGGAAAAGGTCGTGACCGGTGGCAGCCCGTTCGTGCTGATCTTCCATGAGCTCAACAGCAACTTCGTCGCCAACGTGCTCAACGCCGTGGTGCTGACCGCCGCCCTGTCCGTCTACAACAGCGGCGTGTACTGCAACAGCCGCATGCTCTATGGTCTGGCCGGTCAGGGTAACGCGCCGCGTGCACTGCTCAAGGTCAACGCCCGTGGCATTCCGCTCGCAGCGCTGGGGGTCTCGGCGGCCGCCACCGCCGTGTGCGTGGTGATCAACTACTTCATGCCGGGCAAGGCGTTCGAACTGCTGATGGGTCTGGTCGTCTCCGCGCTCATCATCAACTGGGCCATGATCAGCGTGATCCACCTGGCGTTCCGTCGCGCCAAGGCGCATAAGGGTGAGACGACGGTGTTCAAGAGCCTCGGCTATCCGCTCACGAACTACCTGTGTCTGGTGTTCCTCGCCGGCATTCTCGTGGTGATGTTCCTGATCCCGGACCTGCGCCTGTCCGTCTACCTGATCCCCGTGTGGCTGGTCGTGCTCGGCGTCGGTTATCGCCTGCGTCAGAAAAACAGCGCCGCCCCGGTTCCGGTCAGCGCAACGCGTTAAAAAAATCAACGCATCACGCCGGGCGTCCACCGCCCGGCGCGCACCCGGCAATCACGCACTAGCGGTATCATCAACCGTTTGCCACCGCCGGGATCGCTCGACCTTGGCTGGCCTGTCGGCTCCCACGAGCCTGCATCACCGATTTTCTTTCGTTTATCCAGGAACTGCCATGTTCGAACATATCGATGCCTATCCCGGTGACCCGATCCTCTCGCTCAACGAGAATTTCGCGAAGGATCCGCGTGCCAACAAGGTCAACCTGAGCATCGGCATCTACTACGACGACGATGGCCGTCTGCCGGTCATGAACGCGGTGCGTCAGGCCGAAGCGCTGCTGCTGGCCGAAGTCGGTCCGAAGCCGTATCTGCCGATGGCCGGTTTCGCCAACTATCGCGACGCCGTGCAAGGTCTCGTGTTCGGCGACGACTCGCCCGCACGCAAGAGCGGCAGCATCGCCACGGTGCAAACGCTCGGCGGCTCGGGCGCCCTGAAGGTCGGCGCCGACTTCATCAAGCGTTACTTCCCGGACTCGCAAGTGTGGGTAAGCGACCCGACGTGGGACAACCACCGCTTCATCTTCGAGCGCGCCGGATTTACCGTGAATACGTATCCGTATTACGACGAAGCCACCGGCGGCCTGCAATTCGAAGCCATGGTCGACGCCATCGACAAGCTGCCCGCACGCAGTGTGGTGCTGCTCCACGCTTGCTGCCATAACCCGACCGGCGTCGATCTGAACAACGCCCAGTGGGTGCAACTGATCGACGTGCTCAAGAAGCGCGAACTGCTCCCGTTCGTGGACATGGCGTATCAGGGCTTCGGCTCGGGCATCGACGCCGACGCATTTGTGATTCGCGAACTGGCGTGTCAGGGCCTGCCGGCTTTCGTCGCCAATTCGTTCTCGAAGAATTTCTCGCTGTACGGTGAGCGTTGCGGCGGCCTGTCGGTCATCTGCGAATCGCCGGAAGCCGCCGATCGCGTGCTGGGTCAGCTCACGAGCGCGGTGCGTTCGAACTACAGCAATCCGCCGACGCATGGCGCGAAGATCGTCGCCAAGGTGCTGAGCACGCCGGAACTGCGCAAGTCGTGGGAAGACGAACTCTCGACGATGTGCCAGCGCATCATGCGCATGCGCGGTGCGATCCATCAAGACCTGCGCGGCCACGTGCCGGACCACATGCTCTCGCGCTATCTGGAGCAACGCGGCATGTTCACGTACACCGGCCTGTCGGCAGCGCAGGTCGATGTGCTGCGTGACGAACATGGCGTCTACCTGATTCGCTCGGGCCGTATGTGCGTGGCCGGGCTGAACAATAACAACGTCGCTGTGGTGGCCGACAGCATTGCCAAGGTGCTGAACAACGCGTAAGCGTCGGTCGACATCCGACATCGGAAGCAAGCAAGGAAAAAGGACGGCACACACCGTCCTTTTTTTGTGCCCCCGCCGGGCGCGTGTGCGCGCGGGGTCGACGCCGTCGCCAGCACACCGACGCGCTTGGCGTTATATTGAGCGCTCCGCGGCGTTGTTGACCGCTCATCACGAATGCAACGATCCCCATGTCCGATCAGTCCCCCGATTTGTCCCAGTTTCCGATCACGCGCAAGTGGCCTGCTGCGCATCCCGAGCGTCTGCAACTGTATTCGCTGCCCACGCCCAACGGCGTGAAGGTATCGATCATGCTCGAAGAAATCGGTCTGCCCTACGAAGTGCATCTCGTGAGCTTCCAGACCGACGACCAGTTCACGCCGGCATTCCTGTCGCTCAACCCCAATAACAAGATTCCCGCGATCCTCGATCCGAGCGGTCCCGGCGGCAAGCCGCTGCCGCTGTTCGAGTCGGGCGCAATTCTCTGGTATCTCGCCGAGAAGACCGGCAAGCTGCTGCCCGTCGATCCGGCCGCGCGTTACGAGACGCTGCAATGGGTGATGTTCCAGATGGGTGGCGTCGGCCCGATGTTCGGCCAACTGGGCTTCTTCCATAAATTCGCCGGCAAGGAATACGAGGACAAGCGCCCGCGCGACCGCTACGTCGCCGAATCGAAGCGCCTGCTCGGCGTGCTCGACGCGCATCTGGCCGATCGTCAGTGGATCATGGGCGACGAATACAGCATCGCCGACATTGCCACGTTCCCGTGGATTCGCAACCTCATCGGCTTCTATGAAGCGGGGGAGCTGGTGGACTTCGAGCAGTTCAAGAATGTGCAGCGTGCCCTCGGCGCATTCGTTGCGCGTGCCGCAGTGATTCGCGGGCTCGACATTCCGAAGCGCCCCGCCTGAGCGCACGGCAAGTCGCGTCACGTAATCGCATCACGTAAAAAAGGCCGGTGCATCGATGAGATGACCGGCCTGAGAACGCGATGTTGCACGAGGAGGTCATGCACCGCCGGACGTCGGACCGACGACCCGGCGGGTACTGCCAGGAACTACATCAGCACTACGTCACTGCGGTGAACCTGAACGTCTGACATGCCCGTCAGGCCGACTTCTTGAAGCGAGCCGCTTCCTCCGAGCCGCCCGTGGCGTTACCGGCGCTGTACGAGTGCGCGCCCACGCCTGCGAGCTTGCCGCCCTGCACGATCAGATACTCGTTGCGAATCGGACGGTTCTCGAAATAGCACTCCAGGATTTCGCGCGTTCCGGCGGCGTAACGCGTCTGCGCGGAGAGGCTCGTGCCGGAGATGTGCGGCGTCATGCCATGGTGCGGCATGTGACGCCACGGGTGGTCGGCCGGCGCCGGTTGCGGGAACCACACATCGCCGCCATAACCGGCGAGCTGGCCGCTTTCGAGCGCGGCTGCCACGGCGTCGCGATCGCACAGCTTGCCGCGTGCGGTGTTGATCAGATACGCGCCGCGCTTGAAGTGCTTCAGGCTGTCGGCGTTGATCATGTGCTCCGTTTCCGGGTGCAGCGGGCAGTTCAGCGTGACCACGTCGCAAACCTTCGCCAGGCTCTCCAGGCTCGTGTGGTGCGTGAGGTTCAGTTCCTTCTCGACCGATTCCGGCAGACGGTGGCGATCGAGATAATGCAGATGCGTGCCGAACGGCTTCATCAGACGCAGCACACGCAGACCGATGCGCCCTGCGGCCACCGTCCCCACGTGCATGCCCTCCAGATCGTACGAACGCTCGACGCAATCGGCGATGTTCCAGCCGCCCTTGAGCACCCAGTTGTACGACGGCAGGTAGTTACGCACGAGAGCAAGCGTCGTCATCATGACGTGTTCGGCAACGCTGTTGCTGTTGCAATACGTGACTTCCGCGACCGTGATGCCGTGCTCCATGGCAGCTTGCAGATCGGTGTGGTCCGAGCCGATGCCGGCAGTCACGATCATCTTCAGCTTCTTCGCACACTTGATACGCTCGGCCGTCATGTAGGCGGGCCAGAACGGTTGCGAGATCACGATTTCGGCGTCGGCCAGTTCGCGATCGAGCACGCTGTTGTCGCCGTCCTTGCTCGACGTGACCACGAGCTGGTGCCCGTTCGATTCGAGGTATTTGCGCAGGCCCAGTTCGCCCGACACGCTACCGAGCAGCGCGCCCGGCTGGAAGTCGATGGCGCGCGGCGTCGGCAACGTCTGACCGTCGGGGTAGCACTCGATCTTCGGCAGATCGTCGCGGGCGTAGGTCTTCGGGTATCCGGTGACGGGGTCGTCGTACAGTACACACACAATCTTGGCCATGATGTCTCGCTCCTGAATGGTTATTTGCAAGATGTCTGCTTGGCGGCGTATGACGTCGTCGCTGCATTGAGGCCAATGATCGGTGTATGTGTCTCGTCTGGAAAATCGTTCCGGCCGATCGGTTGATCGGTGAGACCTATCAATGCCCCGACCCAGGGGAGAGTGTGCGGATATCGGCCGGTGTTTCGTTTCGGGTGGATAGCGTCGTGACCGCACGCTATGCGGCAGCTCGGGGCTGCGGATATGCCGTACGCCGTTATAGCGTCATAGCGTCATGCAGGCAGCAGCGAGTCCAGCCTTGATTGCAGATCCACGGACCGGAATGCGGCGACGGCCGCTTCGAGCAAAGGCGGACGTGGCTGCCGTTCGCGCAGGATCAGACCGATCTCGCGGTGCAGCGCGGGTTGCAGCGGTATGGCGTGAAGCTCGTCGCGCATCTCCGCCAGACACAACACACTGTGCGGCACGATGCTGAACAGTCCCGCGCATCGCACATGCGCGTACAGCGCCATGAGCGAGTCCGTCTCCACGCGCGGTGACGCCGATGTCCCCGCACGCGCCAACGCGGCATCGATCCCCTGCCGGCACTGCATATTGCCCGTGAGCAGGCACAGCGGCAGCTTCGCGGCTTCGTGCCACGAGAGCGACGTGCGTGCGGCCAGCGCGGATTCGTCGCGGGCGATCAGCACATAGCGTTCGCGGAACAGAGAGATGGTCTCGAACTCGCGCAAACGTGGATCGTCGAGGTAACTCAGGCCGACGTCCAGATCGAGTTCGGAGAGTTGACGCAGCGCCTGGGTCGCAGACAGGGTGTAGACCTCGTGGCGCATGCCGGGGAAGTCGCGCAGACAGGCGTCCGTGAGCAGCGGGACGAGCGGCAACGCCGTGGGGATGGCGCCGATGCGCAGGCAGCCGGTGACTTCACGTCGGCTTGCACTCGCCTCCTGACGCAGACCTTCGCAATCGGCCAGCACCTGACGCGCCCAAGCCAGCACCCGCTCGCCTTCCGGCGTAAAACCTTCGAAGCGGCGACCGCGTCGCACGATCGGCAGGCCGAATTCCTCTTCGATGCTACGGATCGCGCCGGAGAGTGTCGGCTGCGACACGTTGCACAACTCCGCTGCGCGACGGAAGTGCTGCGCCTGCGAGAGCGCCACGAGATAACTCAACTGCCGGATAAACATGGCTTGCGTCCTCCCCCGATGCCGAATGTCGGCGATGTCGCGGCAGATGCATCCGCTACCGCTATATCGTTATGAATATAGCGCAAGCCATGACGGGTCAGTCATGAGAATGTGGCATAACTGTTATGGGGAATCCGCCCGGTGAGCCACCGGGCGGCAGACACGCTTACTGGCCGGGGGCCGTGGAACCCGACGATGCGGGACTCTGAGGTGCGGCGGGCGGCGGGAACATGGTTCCGACAGCCGGGGCGGACGCGCCTGTGGCGCCCGTCGCAGACGAGCCGCCCGGCCCGTTCCACTCGCCCGGCACGCCCGGGATCGTGGTGCCGTGGGGGGCGCTCGCCGGTGGGGCGTACTCCGGCTGCGCCAGCACCGCCGACGCCACCGGCACGGGCAACGGCCCGGCATCGCTCGCGGCGCCAGGCGTCGATATCGTGGGTGCGGGTGCAGGCGCCGGCGCCGGAGCTGCCGGACGCTTTACCGGTGCCTTCGGCCAGGGCTCCGGCGTCTTCGCGAAGCGCCCCGTCACCCAATCGGAGGCGCGCGTCCACCAATCGCTGTACCAGTGACGGTTGTCCGGCGCTTCGAACTTCGCGTTCGCGTCGATCACCTTGGCACGCAACGCCCGCGAGAACACATCCCCGACAATCGGCAACGCGCTGTGTGCGCCCTGCCCCCAGTAATCGCTGCGCAGCGTGATACGGCTGTCGTTGAAGCCGACCCACGCCCCGGCGACCAACTGCGGCTGCATCAGGATGAACCAGCCGTCGGTATTGTTCTGCGTCGTCCCGGTCTTGCCCGCCACGTCGGCGCGAATTCCGAAACGCGTGCGGATCGCGTTGCCCGTGCCGCGATTGACAACGCCACGCATCGTGTCGAGCAGCGTGTAATCGTCGTTCTCCGATAGCGCACGCTCGGGACGCGCCGGTGAGAACGTCGCCAGCACGTCGCCTTCGCTGTTCGTGATTTCGGTGACCATGGTCGGCTCGCGATACTCGCCACCGTCCGCGATCGTGCCGTAGGCGGCCACCATCTCCTTGAGCGACACCGGGCTCGTGCCCAGCGCCAGCGACGGCACCGGATCGAGCTTGCTCTCACGCACGCCCATCGCGCGCGCCAGTCCCGCCACGCGCGATGGCCCCACGTCCTGCATCAACTGCGCAGTCACCGTGTTACGCGATTGCGCGAGCGCGTCGCTCAGCTTCATGGGCTTGTTGGTGGGCGCCGTGTCGTCGCTCGGTCGCCAGATCTCGCCGCCCGCCAGCGGGATTTCGACGGTCTGATCGACGATGGTGTCGTCCGGCTTGCGTCCCTTGATAAAGGCCGCACCGTACACGAATGGCTTGAACGTCGACCCCGGCTGACGGCGTGCCTGCTGCACGTGATCGAACGGATCGGTCGTGAAGTCACGGCTGCCGACCCACGCGCGAATCTCGCCCGTGCGCGGATCGATGGCCAGGAACCCGGCTTGCACGCGAGTCTTCGTCACGCGCAGATTCTGCATAAAGGTCTTGTCGGCGAGCAGACGTTTCATGGCCGCCTCGGGCGCTTCGCCGCCAGTCACCGCATTGCGATACTCGGCCGACTCGCGCACGAATGCCTGCACCAGCGCCGTGCTGTCACGCCAGCCGCCGCGCGCCGACCAGTTCGCATCGGCAATGCCCTGCAACTGATTTGCCTGACGCGTGAGCGCCTGCGTCGCCATCGTCTGCAAACGCGAGTCGATGGTGGTGTGCACGACCAGACCGTCTGAATAGATGTTGTAGTCGTTGCGATCCGCCCAGCCGATCAGCCATTTTCGCAGTTGTTGCGCGAAGTGCGGCGCGGGCCCCGGCTCCTGCGTCTGACGCTCGAAGTCGATGCGCAGCGGACGCTTTTGCAGCGCGGCGAGTTTCGACGCGTCGAGATCCCCGTACTTGACCATCTGCGCGAGCACGGTATTACGGCGTTGCAGCGCGCGCTCGGGATTGATCACCGGGTTGTAATAGCTATTGCCCTTGAGCATGCCGACGAGCGTGGCTGCCTCGACGACATCAAGCTGATCGGCCGACTTGTCGAAATACGTGCGCGCCGCCATCTCGATGCCGTACGCGTTGTACAGGAACGGCACCGTGTTCAGGTACGTTTCGAGAATCTCCGGCTTCGTGTACAGCGCCTCGATCTTGAGCGCGGTAATCGCTTCCTTGATCTTGCGGGTAAGCGTGGGGGCGCGGCCGATGTCGTCCGGATACAGATTGCGTGCGAGCTGCTGCGTAATGGTCGAGCCGCCCTGACGGTCACCCGAGAACGTGCGCAAGGCCGCCCCCGCCGTACGCTTCAAGTCGATGCCGTGGTGCTCGTAAAAGCGGTGATCCTCGGTCGACACCAGCGCTTTGACCACATTCGGCGAGACATCCTTGATCGACACCCATTCGCGATTCGACGGCCGGAACTCGGCGATGAGCTTGCCGTCGGCAGACAGCACCTGTGCCGGCTGGTCGACTTTCGCGCGGCGGATATCGCGAATGCTCGGCGTGAACGGGATCAGGATCAGCGTGTAAGCGACGAGCAGACACGGTAGTGCCGCAATCGCGATAAGGACGCCCCGACGCGTGGGGTGGCGCAGGTGATACCAGGCGCGAGCCGCATATGGTTGCAGGGGTTGCAAAAGACGCAGACCATACCGTCCCGCTCGGACGAGGGCATGGAGAAGCGATGCAAACAGCGATGACAGCAGCGACGAAATCGGGCGCTTCACGATGGGGGAACGCGTGGCAAAGTCCGCATCCTACCAAAACGCACAGCCCCCCGACCCGCGCGACAGTTTGTCGCACAATGCACACGCGTTTTCCCGCGCTTGACGCGCATCAAGTCCGCCGGCGTCACCTGCTTCTACCATCGGTCGTGCTCACTCACGACTTTGGAAAACACCATGAAGCACTCCCTCGGCGCCGCGGCAATCGCAACCGCGCTGGTTACCGGTGCCGCCTTCTTCAGCAACGCTGCCACGGCGCAAACCACCACACAGACATCCGGCGACGCCGCCCCCGAGACGGGAAAGACCTTCGGCTTCATCAAGGACAGCTCGCAAGGCATCTATGCCGGCGACATCCTCGCGCGGGTGCGTGCCATCGGCATCCTGCCGGACTCGCACGCGAGCGGCAGCGTGCTGCCGACGCTCGGCGTGACCGTGAACAACGCCATCGTGCCCGAGCTCGACTTCACGTACATGATTCTCGACAACGTCGGTGTCGAACTCATTCTCGGCATGTCGCGCCATCAGCTCACGTCCAACCTCGGCCATCTCGGCGGTGTGAACGTGTTGCCGCCGACCCTGCTGCTGCAATACCACTTCAACCACGCAGGCAAGGTGCGTCCGTATGTCGGTGCGGGTATCAACTACACGCGTTTCTGGAACAGCAACCTGAACGCGGGCGGCACGCCAATCTCGATCAAGAACCACAGCGTCGGTCCAGCCCTGCAGGCCGGCGTGGACATTCAGATGACCAAGCGCTTGTTCTTCAACTTCGACATCAAGAAGATCTGGATGAAGACGGACACCTCGCTCGCGGGCACCGATCTCGGCACGCTGCACATCGACCCGCTGATCGTCGGCGTTGGTGTGGGCGTGAAGTTCTAACGCTCCGACGTTCCGTTCCGGTGGGGAGCGCCACGCGCTGGGGGGCCGTGGCGCTCCTTTTTTTCCGGTTCCGGCAGGCGATGCGGCAAATTGTCGCGCCCTCCCTACATGAGAACGCAAAGCATTTACGCCGCGCGACGACAGCACCTACAATGCCTGGTTCCCTGATGTTCACATTGATGTGATTTCACCATCACATCGCTCAGCCCCTAACCCGGTCAAGGCATGCGCAAGCTCCGTCAGCATCGCGTCGCAATCGGGATCGCCCTGCTGGCGATCCTGCTGGCAGCGCTCATGCCTGCGATTGCGCAGTGGCGGGCCGCCATGCAGCAGGACCCTTTCGCGGTCTACTGCACGGTGCAGGGCACACAGGCGGCACTGGGAACGGCGACGACACCGCGCGCCGAAGCCCAGCGCGAACAGGCCCACGACGGCCACACCGGCCACGACGACGCCCAGGCCCCTCCCGCTCACTCGCAGGCCGCAGGTCTGCACAGCAGTCACGGCGGCGCCGATCATTCGCTCGCCTCGGCAGACCATTGGGAGAAGTGCGGCTACTGCGCACTCTGGGCCCATCAGCCGCTCGTCACCACCGATTTTCTGTCCCTCCCGCCCGTCGCGCAGGCTGGCATCGACGACGCCCCCCGAGCGTCGATACCGCACTACCCGCGCGCCCGTTTCTCCGACGCCTTAGCGCGCGCACCGCCCGTTCTCTCCCTCTGATCCTCCCGACTTCCGGTCATTGGCTGTCAATGCCGGGAGCTTGCGCCGAACGCACCGGGCGTTGATGCTCGTTTCGTCGTTCACGCTTGTCGCGTGGATGCGTTGCGTGCATTGCGTTCATCAGGTGCATTCGGCACCCACGATCATCAGGCGGCCGCTTAGCGGTCGCGAGAGAGACATTCATGTCACGTTCCATGACGCAGAAGCCGTTGCAAACGGCCATCGCGCTCGCCCTTGCCTCGCTGGGCGGCACCGCACACGCACTCACCACCGATCCCGTCGCCGATTCCGCCACCGATGCCGTCATCCATCTCGCCGCGACCGGCACGAGGGTCGCCGTCGACGGTGGCGCCCCGGCAGCCACCTTGCCCGTCACGAACGTGACTGCGCAGGCGGAGTCGCTCACGTCTCCCAGCGTTGCCGACCAGAAAGCGAACCTCTTCCAGACGGCGGGCTCCGTCGGTTTCGTCGACGCCGATTCGTATCAGAACACCTACGCTTTCAACCTGCGCGACGTTCTCAAGGACAGCCCGGGCGTCTTTGTGCAGAACCGCTACGGGCAGGAACTACGTGTGTCGATTCGCGGCTCGGGCATTGCCCGCGGGTACCATGTGCGCGGCCTCGAAATCCTTCAGGATGGCATTCCGACCAACTCGGCCGACGGTAGCGGCGACTACTATCAGATCGACCCGATGGGGCTGCGCTCGACCGAAATCTACAAGGGCGGCAATGGCCTCACCTACGGTTCGACGACCCTCGGCGGCGCCCTGAATTTCGTCACACCGACGGCCTACACCGCAGACGCCCCCAACCAGTTCCGCCTCGAAGGCGGCAGCTTCGGCACGGTTCGTGCGAGCGGCCAGATGTCGCGCATCTTCGGTCCGCTGGACGCCCTCGCGACCGTCACCCTCAATCGCTCGGACGGCTATCGCGATCACGCCAAGGGCAATTACGCCCAGATCAACGCGAACCTCGGCTACAAATTCTCGCCGCGCGTAGAAACACGATTCTTCTTCGGCGCGTACATCGTCGATCAGAAGCTGCCGGGCACGCTGTCGCTGTTCGACGCGCTCAACAATCCGACGAAAGCCGCCGCATCGTCCGTCACCGGCGACCAGGCGCGTAACTCACGCACCGAGCGACTCGGCAACCTGACGACCATCCGCTTCGATGTCGGCCAGCTCGACATCGCGTCGTGGGTGATCCACAAGAGCCTGTATCACCCGATCTTTCAGGTGCTCGATCAGGACGGCTGGACCTACGGCGTGGCCCCGCGCTACACGGCCAATCTGACGCTTGCCGGCATGCGCAACGACCTGATCGTCGGTGCGCGCTTCTTCGGCGGCAACACACAGGCCAATCAGTACGTCAACGTGAACGGCAATCGCGGCGCGCAGACGCTCGACTCCCGTCAAAGCGCGTACAACTACGAGGCGTATTTCGAGAACCGCCTGTTCTTCCTGCCAACTCTCGGCCTGATGGTCGGCGCAAAGGCCTATCGCGATGTTCGCCAATACTTCGATTACGGTGGCGTGCCCGGCGACACCAACTATCGTTCGACGAGTGCCGCCTACTCGGGCGTCAATCCCAAGATCGGTCTGCTCTGGGAGCCGCGCAAGGATGTTCAGGCGTTCATCGACGTCACGCGCAGCGCCGACGTGCCCGATTTCACCGACCTGTCGCAAACATTCGGCGCAACGTCTCGCTTCGTTCCGCTCGCATCGCAGCATGCCTGGACGATTGAAGCGGGCACTCGCGGCAAGCTCGATCGCGTGGCGTGGGACGTGACCGCCTATCGCTCGCTCGTCCGCGATCAGTTGCTCCAGTACACGACATCTCCCGACATCCCGGCATCCACGTTCAACGCGAACAAGACCGTGTTGCAGGGTCTCGAAGTCGGCGCGTCGGTCGATGTGTTCAAGAACGTGCTCGCCACCGGCGATCGTGTGACGCTGGCGCAAATCTGGAACTACAGCGACTTCCGCTTCCGCGACGACCCGCAGTACGGCAATAACCGCATCGCCGGTGTGCCGACGAACGTGCTGCGCACGACCCTCGGCTATGCGTTGACC
Organism: Pandoraea sp. NPDC087047; assembly: GCF_044745225.1. Classification (NCBI taxonomy): domain Bacteria; kingdom Pseudomonadati; phylum Pseudomonadota; class Betaproteobacteria; order Burkholderiales; family Burkholderiaceae; genus Pandoraea; species Pandoraea sp. NPDC087047. The sequence continues at coordinate 323,929 of NZ_JBIUZU010000003.1, read as the reverse complement.
GATCGCTTCCAGATCGCCGCCTCGCTCGACTGGGTGCCGACCGGCGCATGGGTCGACTACGCGAACACCATGCGCGTGCCCGGCTACACGCTGATCGGTTTGCAGGCGTCGTACCTGGTTCAGCGCGGCGTTACGTTCTATGTCGATGCACGTAACCTGACCGACAAGCGCTACGTCTCGGACCTCAGCACCGTGACCGATGCCCGCACCGCCAACACCGCCGTGTTCTATCCCGGCGACGGCCGCAGCGTGTTCGCAGGCGTGCGGTTGGCGTTCTGACCGGGCGTTAAACGCACGCCGATTGAGTCTCGGGCGAGTAAGCCGATTCAGGCACTGATTCAGGCTCCCGCGCCCGAACTGATTCCGGTGTGACGAACCCAGCCCCACTCACCCGGATTGCGCGACGGCCATCACGGCGTCGCGCAGGGTCTTACGGCATTCCTTGCACCGAAGGACGCTCAGAGCATACGGCGCAGCGTGTCGTCGCGCCGGAAGTAGTGGTGCCACAGCGCCGCCAGCGCATGCAGACCAATCACCCAGTAGAACGCGGTGCCCAGCGTCTCGTGAATTTCCTTGATCGACCGGCGCAGTTCCGTGTCCTTTCCGACGAACTGCGGCAGTGCGATATCCAGCCCCGGGATGATGAGAACATGCCCGCCGGCATTCAGCGTCAGATAACCCAGCACCGGCTGCGCAAACAAAAACAGGTAGAGCAGTAAATGCACGGCCGCCGACCCCATGCGCACCAGCCATCCCTGACCCGGGAGCGCCGCCGGTGCGCCCGCGATCAATCGCCATAACAGTCGCGGCACCGCCAGCACCAGTACCGCGATCCCGGCCCACTCGTGGATCGTCATGGACAACGCTCGCGGGGCGCTGCCTCTGGGCAAATACCCCTTCGTGATGACGGCGGCATACGCAATCGCGATCAGCAAAGCGACCACCCAGTGAAAAAAGATCGCGGGGGGCGTATAGCGCCCAACGGACGACAACGGCGAGCCGGGCGAATGAAACTTCATCGCTTTTGCCATCTCGGGTGGACTCCTCTGGTTTGGGATAGCCCCCATTATCGCGCCCGTCCTGTGACGCGAGAAGGTCGCAAATCGTCACATTTTGTTACGCGAAGTTTCCTCCCGACATTCGGATTCCTCCCTCCCATAAGTCAAGCGGCTATGCCGACAATACGCCTCGGCGCACACAAAGAGCGCGATCTCGGTGTCCCTTCGATGAACCTCCTTGGCCGGTGCTCTCTCGGCCGGCCTTTAAAGCCCTGCTCGCAGGGCTTTCTTTTTATCTCCGCAATAAATTCCTTCCTCCTGTCTCCTCAAGGCTCGACCACGGCCCGACGCACATCGCTGGAGCCATCACCGAGCCGTCTCGCTGCGGAGCAACATTCGCCATGTGCATCGGTGAGGCCAGCTTATCGCGGCAGTGCAACTAAAGGTCTGTGAACTATCCGAGAGAATGTGTGTACGAATGCAAAAGCGGCAATGTCCGCACTCTGTCTAGGACGAATCCGAGCCCAAAGATAGGACGACACCGCGAAGTGTTGCGCCAGGCCCTCACGGTACTGGTCATCGCTCGAGTTGCAGGCAGATAATGCTTACAAACATCCCGGAGGACAGACCATGCGAAAGATCTCGTTTCCCCAAGGCGACACCGTACCGGTGCTCGGTCAGGGCACATGGATGATGGGTGAGAGGCCGGAGCGGCGTCGTGACGAAATCGCCGCGTTGCGACTGGGCGTCTCGCTGGGCATGACACTAGTCGACACCGCCGAAATGTACGGCGAAGGGACGACGGAGAATCTCGTTGGCGAAGCACTCGATGGTCTGCGCGACGACATATTTCTCGTGAGCAAGGTTTATCCGCACAACGCGTCGCGGCATGGCGTCATTGCGGCGTGCGAGCGAAGCCTCGGGCGTCTGCGCACCGACCGCATCGATCTCTATCTGCTGCACTGGCGTGGCGACGTGCCGCTCGAAGAGACGATTGCGGGCTTCGAAGCATTGCGCGACGCGGGCAAGATCCGCTATTGGGGCGTGAGCAACTTCGATACGGACGACATGGAAGAATTGTTCGACGCGCAGGGAGGCGACGCGTGCGCAACCGATCAGGTGTTGTTCAACCTTTCGCGACGCGGCCCCGAGTACGATCTGAAACCCTGGCTCGCCGCGAAGGGGCTGCCGATGATGGCGTATTCGCCTATCGAACAAGGGCGACTGCCGACGACCGGCGTCCTTGGCGAGATTGCCCGCAAGCGCCACGTCGAGCCGCTGCAAATCGCATTGGCCTGGGTACTCGATCAGTCCGGCGTCATTGCTATCCCGAAAGCGGGTTCCGAAGCTCATGTACGCGCCAATCGTGCGGCGCACGACATCAAGCTGACGACAGAGGAACTGGCGTTGCTCAACCATCATTTCGAAGGGCCGTCGCGCAAACGTCCGCTGGAGATGATCTGAGAGCACTCGTGAATTTTGAAGGGGTTCGGTCACACATGCAGCACGCAGTACACTAGGCGCTTTCGTCTTTTATGCAGGACGGCTTCATGAGCGATTCACGTCCCGTCGTCGTGATCGGGGGTGGCTTGGTCGGCGTATGTACCGCTGCTTATCTTCAGCGTGCAGGACACGCCGTCATCCTCGTCGATCGGCAATCGGCGCGGCAGGCAGCCTCACTCGGCAATGCCGGCTGCATCAACGGTTCCTCGGTCGTGCCCATCGCCATGCCCGGTGTCCTCTGGCAAGTACCCGGCTGGCTGATGCAACCGGACGGCCCGCTCGTGCTGCGCTGGCGCTATCTGCCACGCATGGTCCCGTGGCTGCTGCGGTTCATCGCCGCGAGTCAGCCCGCTCGCGTTACAGAACAGGCACGCGCGTTGCGCGCCCTGCTCGGCCCTGCCCTCGACGCCTATCAACCGTTGCTCGACGATGCCGGTGCAAACGATCTGGTCACGCGCCGCGGCTATCTCATCGCTTACTCCAGCCAGCGCGGCATGTCGGGAGACGAAGGCGGGATGGCGCTCCGTCGTGAGAACGGCGTGCAAATCGAGACGCTCGATGCAGGCGCGCTCCACGAATTTGAACCTACGCTGTCGAACGACTTCGTCGGTGCACGCTACATCAGCGAAACGGGACACACGCTCGATCCGGGAGCGCTGCTGGCGAGGCTGACCGCACAGGTGGTCGCGCGCGGAGGACGTGTCGTCGACGCTGCGGCCACCGCCATCGAAACCAACGGTGCGCAAGCGGTGGCCGTGCATACCGACAAGGGACGTGAACCGGCAAGCGCCGTGGTCGTCGCAGCAGGCGCATGGTCGGCGCCGTTCGTGCGTCAGTTGGGCGACAGCGTCGTCTTCGACACCGAACGCGGTTATCACGTGGAGATTCCGGCGCCGCACGAAATGCCCTCACGGCCGGTGATGTGGGCCGAAGGCAAGTTGTTCGCTACGCCGATGAACGGCCGCCTTCGTGGCGCGGGGACTGTCGAACTTGCAGGGCTGCAAGCACCGCCGAACTGGCGACGCGCCGATCTGCTGCTCGGCCAGCTTCACAAGATGTTTCCCGGCGCGGTGCAAGGCGCGAAGTCGATGCAATCGGTCGACGGCGCCCGCTGGCAAGGTTTCCGTCCGAGCACGCCCGACTCCTTGCCGGTACTCGGTGCCGCGTCGAAGGTGCCGAATGCCTTTTATGCCTTTGGACACGGTCACGTCGGTCTGACGGCGGCGGCGTCCACAGGACGCACGATCGCGGGTCTGGTGAGTGGCGAACGACCTGCCATCGACCTGTCGCCGTTCTCCATCGGACGGTTTCGCTAACGAAGCCGACGCACCTCGCCAATGTCGGCAGGGTTGACCGGATGCGCCAGTGCAGACGACCGAGCACGGCACCCGCGCATTCCGCGTCGACCTGAGCCAATACCCGATACGCTCAGTCCTTGCAGACGGAAGCGACAATATCGCACGAGCGCAGTCGCAGCGCCGGATCGTAGATATCGGTGACGAGCATCAATTCGTCGGCTTGGGTGCGCTCGACCAGATCGGACAGACCCGCCTTGATACGCTCCGGCCCACCCACGACGGCCACGCCGAGGAACGCTTCGACGGAATGTTGTTCAGCCGGATCCCAGCGCGCGTCCATATCGTTTACGGGCGGCTGCAACTTCAGGCTGTGGCCGCGCATGAGCGCGAGAATCTTCTGCTGCGACGACGTCGCGAGGAATGCCGCCTCCTCGTCGGTCGGCGCGGCGATGACCGGTGCGCCTACCATCACGTACGGTTTATCCAGCACAGCCGACGGACGGAAAAGCTCGCGGTAAATTCGAATCGCGTCGAACAGAAAGCGCGGAGCAAAGTGCGACGCGAACGCATACGGCAGTCCCAGATGCGCCGCGAGTTGCGCCGAGTACAACGACGAACCCAACAGCCACACGGGGATATCGCTGCCCGCGCCGGGCGTGGCCACGAGTCGTTGCCCGGGTTGCGCCGGTGCAAGCAAGGCCCGTAACTCGGCCACTTGCTCCGGAAAATCGTCGCCGTTGGACAACCGGTCGCGGCGCAACGCACGCATTGTCGCCTGATCGGCCCCTGGCGCGCGTCCCAGCCCGAGATCGATGCGGCCCGGATACAGCGCGGCGAGCGTGCCGAAGTTCTCGGCAACCACTAACGGCGGGTGATTCGGCAGCATCACGCCGCCCGAACCCACGCGAATGCGCGAGGTCTTGTCCGCGATGTGACCGATCAGGAGTGCCGTCGCGGAACTCGCGATGCCGTCCATATTGTGGTGCTCGGCCAGCCAGAAGCGCGTGAAGCCCAGACGCTCGACATGCTGGGCCAGTTCCGTGGACTGTTTCAGGGCCTCGGCCACCGTACCGCCAGCGCGCACTGGCACCAGGTCCAGCATCGAGACGGCCGTTTTCGACAAACTGCTCATGGGATTCTCCATTTACCTGCACGCGTGTGAACCCGGTCTGTCGCTTCAGAGACTCCTCACACAGGGACACACCGGGTGACGCGCACTATCGCCACAAAGTATAGTGACGAAGGGTCAAAACCCCCAGTAGGCACCTTTTAGTTGAATAGTCACCATTTGGTTACCATGAACAAACCCGAGCCCTTCGTTTTCGAAGAAACCTGCGTGCCGCGTCGTGTGCTGGAGCTCTTCAGCGTGAAGTGGACGAGCATGGTGCTCTACGCGTTGCAGTGCGGCACCACGCGCACCGGAGAGCTGCAGCGCCGTTTGCCGGGCATTTCGAAGAAGATGCTCACGCAGACGCTGCGCGAGCTTGAGCGTGACGGTCTGATTCACCGCGAGGTCTACGCGGTCGTGCCGCCCAAAGTCGAATACTCCCTCACCCCGCTCGGCGAGTTGTTCATCGAGCCCATCGAAATGCTGTACCGCTGGGGGAATCAGCATGCCGACGTACTCGCGCAACTGAGCTTGCGACGCGGCAAACCGCCGCAGGACAGTGCCGCCACGGACGACGTCGACGACGACACCGCCGCCCCGCTCGACGCAGACCTCGCTCCCGCCCCACGCGCCCCGCACGCCACCTAACCGCATCCGCGGCGCGCCTCCTCCCGCGCCACGCCACGGCATCAATCTCGCCCACCGCGAGGTTGCCCATTTCACGTTTATCTGAGACAGTGGTCATGTTGCAGCGCAACCTGCGTACCGCCTGCAACCGTACTCTCGTAACGAACCCCGCGGGCAGTGCTTACCGGCACGGTGCCGCATCGCCGAGGGATCATGCCACGCTCCCAACCTACCCAACGGGTGCAATCGACGCCGCGCGCCACACGCGCTGCCAGCCGTTCGTCACCCGCCGCGCGCGCCACCACCTCGCGTCAGGCCCGCGCGCTCCCCGTGCCGATCGACCTTGCGTTGCAAGGCGGCGGCGCTCACGGCGCATTCACATGGGGGGTGCTCGACCGTTTGCTCGAAGCCATTTCACCCGACGCAAGCGACGCCCACGACTCACCCACCCCCACCCCACCATTCCGGATTGAAGGCATCTCCGGCACCTCGGCCGGCGCCATGAACGCCGCCGTGCTCGCGACCGGCTACGCTCGGGGCGGCCCCGACGCCGCACGCGGCGCGCTGGAGCAATTCTGGCGCGACGTCGCCCATGCGGGCCGCTTCAGCCCACTGCGTCGCACCCCGCTCGATATCGTGCTCGGCCGCTGGTCGCTCGATAACTCGCCGTTCTTCATGCTCTTCGATCTGGCGGCACGCGTCGTCTCGCCATACGATCTCGCACCGCTCGAATTCAATCCATTGCGTCGCCTGCTGGCCGATCACATTGATTTCGACGGCATATCGAAAAACGCCGACGACAACCCCATCCAGCTTTTCATCACCGCGACCAACGTGCGCACCGGACGCGGCCGCGTCTTTCGCAATGCCGAAATGACGGCCGATGTACTGCTCGCCTCCGCCTGCCTGCCCATGCTCTACCGCGCAATCGAGATCGACGGCGAGCCGTATTGGGACGGCGGCTACGCGGGCAACCCGACGATCACGCCGCTGGTGCGCGAAACGTCGTCGTGCGACACGATCCTCGTGCAGGTCAATCCGGTCGAGCGCAACGAGGTGCCCCGCTCGGCACGCGAGATTCTCAATCGCGTGAACGAAGTCTCGTTCAACGCCACGCTACTCAAGGAACTGCGCATGATCGCGGTGTTGCGTCAGGTGGTCGACGCCGGGAGCGCCGAAGGCAAGCGCTGGGCACAAATGCGCATGCACCGCGTTGCGAGCGACATGATGACCTCGCTCGGCTACTCGTCGAAGCTCTCTGCCGAATGGGATTTTCTGGTGATGTTGCGCGACGAGGGACGCCGCTGCGCCAACGCCTTCCTGCACGACCATGGCGCCGACCTCGGCCACCGGTCGTCGCTCGATCTCGACCCGCTCCGGGAGACGCTCTGAATGGAGCTTGCCGGCATTCTGATCGGTCTGGCGCTACTCGTCTGGCTGGCTTATCGCGGCTGGAGCGTGTTGCTGCTGGCCCCCGCGGCAGCCATGCTTGCCGCTGCACTCTCGGGTGAACCCGTTCTCGCGCACTGGACGCAGACGTTCATGCAGAACGCCGCCCGCTTCGTCGCGCAATTCTTCCCGCTGTTTCTGCTCGGCGCGCTCTTCGGCAAGTTGATGGAAGACAGCGGCGCGGTACGCGCCATCGCTGCGTTTCTCACGGACAAGCTGGGCGCGCGACGGGCGATGTTCGCCGTCGTGCTCGGCGGCGCGCTCGTCACATACGGCGGCGTGAGCCTCTTCGTGGCCTTCTTCGTGCTCGCCCCGATGGCGCACGCGCTGTTTCGCGAAGCCGACATTCCCGTGCGGTTGATGCCCGCCGCCATCGCGTTGGGGACATCGACCTTCACCATGTCTGCCATGCCGGGCACCCCCGCCATCCAGAACGCGATCCCGATGCCCTTCTTCGGCACCACGCCGTTTGCGGCCCCCGGTCTCGGCCTGATGGCGTCCGCGATCATGCTTGGCGTCGGTCTGTGGTGGTTGTCGTGGCGTGAAGGACGGGCGCGCCGAGCAGGTCACGGTTACGCGCAGACGGAAGTCTGGGACACGACGGCAGACCCCACGGTCGTGCGCGAGCGTGCCAGCGTGGCGCGCGAATTCGATCCGGCGGAAATCGAACAGGGCCATCGCAACGACGCGCTACCGGGCATCTTCACCGCGGCGCTGCCGCTGCTCGTCGTGATCGGCGTCAACTTCGTAATGAACGTGATCGTCTTCCCGCGTCTGGACGCCAGTTTTCTCGCCGAGCCGCGATGGGGCGGCATCACATTGCACAGCGTGGCGGGCGTGTGGGGCGTGTGCGTTGCGCTCGCGAGTGCCATCGTGGTACTCGTGATCTTGCAATGGCGACGCCTGCCTGCGCTGCGCAAAACGATGGACGCGGGCGCCAACGCCTCCGTCCTGCCGATCATGTGTACAGCGAGTCTGGTGGGATACGGAGGCGTGATCGCGGCACTCCCGGGCTTCGAGATGGTGCGCGATTGGGTGTTGTCCATCGACGGCGGCCCGCTCGTCTCGCTCGCCCTCTGCGCGAACCTGCTCGCCGCCATCACGGGTTCCGCATCGGGCGGTCTGACGATTGCGCTCGACGCGCTCGGCCCCTCGTACGTCAGCCTCGCGGCACAACACGCCATCGATCCGGCGCTGATGCATCGCGTGGCGGTCATCGCCTCGGGCACGCTCGACAGCCTGCCGCACAACGGCGCGGTCGTGACATTGCTGGCGGTGTGCGGCAGCACGCATCGCGAGAGCTACCTCGATATCGTCATGACGAGCATCGTGAGCGCGCTGATCGCACTCGTGGCCGTGATCGTCGTCGGCTCGCTGGTCGGAACGTTCTGACTGTACGAATCCTCGTCTCATCAACGCAAAACGGGCCGGTGAGATACCGGCCCGCTTCGTGAGACGTCGATGTGCCCGGCGCCGTCAAGGGATAACAAACGCTAGCAGACACTATCGCGGCAACCTCACCGATCCAGCAAACGCCCCAGACGCATCATCGTGACGTTCACCCCGAGGTGACGCATCGACGGCTGCACGATCACACAGTTGTCATACGGCGTGACGATGACGTCGTGGCCGTCGCGGGCAATCTCGGTGCCGGCCTTCTCGATCACTTCCAGCCCGGTGAACGGCTGCGAGAAACGGAAGTCCATCGAGCGCGCCACGACCGGCTGCGTGATTTCGACGAACTTCTGACGCGCGGGCAAGGTTTGCGTGAGGAACTCGGCGACGTCCGCCTCGGCAACCACGCCCGCGTGCAGCAGGAAGCGTGCGGCGCTGTCGAGCGCCACGTCACGCGCGCTCTTGGCAAAGTGCTGTCCGGTTTCGATGAGCAATGCGTTCTTCGGACTGGCCGGGTCGCCGAAGCCGCCGTAGTCGCGCATGCGCGTGCCGTTGGCATGGCCCTTGTCGATGATGACGTGCTCAGGCGTGCCGAGTTCTGCGGCCAGGGCAATCGCCTTTTCCAGCGGCCCGGTCATCATCAGCGGGGCAGACGCTTCATGCATCGAGTGAATATCGAGCAGCAGATCCACCGTGTCGATGAACGGACGCATCGCGCGAGCACGCGTGAGTTCTCGGCTCTGACATTCGCCGTCGAGCGTCGACGGCGTCCACACACGGTTCATGTCTTCGTCGAGAAAACGCGTGGCATCCGCGTTCTCGGCGCTGAATTGCTCATAGGCGCCGATGTTGCCGAAGCCCAGCGACAGACGGCCCGCCGTGGGGCGCAGTCCCGAGGCGAGCAGCGCATCGACGGCGATGGCGCCGCTCACTTCGTTGCCATGCGTGAGCGCGAGAATCATCACGTGCTTGCCGGGTTTGCCGCTGTCGAACGTGTGCAGATAGTCGACGCCGGTATTGCCTTCGCGCCAGCGGGCGATGTCGGGGAACGAGACTTCGATGGGGTACGCCGGCAGGGCGGCGCGGATCGCTTCGAGCGTGGTCATGGAGAGTGCTCCGCAGGGGGATGCCAAAAAAATGACGACGTCGCGCAAGGGGATGGGCGGACGTCGTCGTTGCGGCTGAAATCAGTGCATCAAATATTGGACTGGCCGTGGACTAGCCGTCATCAGGCTTTCGTCGCGCGCGGCACGCCGTGCGTCACGCCAGCGATCTTGCCCGCACGGACACGACGTCCGAGCGCGATCACGGCGGAGATACTGAGCACGGCGGTGGCCATCACGTAGAAACTCGGCGCGAGTTTGTTGTGCGTGGCGTCGATGAGCCAGGTCACGATGAGCGGCGCGAAGCCGCCGAACAGCGTCACCGAGAAGTTGTACGACAGCGCCAGACCGGTGCCACGCGTGCTCGTCGGGAAGATGTCGGCGAGCAGCGCGGGCAGCGGCGCGAGACTCACGGCGATGAGCAGACCCACGAGCGCCTGCACCATGAGCAGCGTCTGGAACGTCGGGTAGCGGTTGAGCAGTACGAACAGCGGATACGTCGTCACGCCCACGGCGATGAGCGCCCATAGCATCACGCGGATACGGCCGAAGCGATCCGACAGATGGCCCACGACGGGCGCTGCAATCATCAGCATCAGACCGGTCACAACCGCACCGATGAACGACGACGTCGCCGGAATATGCAGTTGTTTGACGGCATACGTCGGCATGTACAGCTTGTGAACGTAGTTGAACGCAGTGGCGGCGGCAACGACGCCTGCGCCGAGCAGCATGTTGGCGCGATCACGACCGAAGACTTCGCGCAGCGGCGACTTTTCGCGTTGCTGTTCGCCGAGCTTCTTGAAGTCGGCGGTCTCGTCGATATTGCGACGGATGTAAAGGCCGACCGGACCGATGAGCAGACCCACGGCGAAAGCGACACGCCATCCCCACGCGCTCAGTTGATCGGCGCTGAGCAACAGGCTCAGCAGCGCGGACACCCCGGCGGCGAGCACCGTCGCGAGGCCCTGCGTCGACATCTGCCAGCTCGCGAAGAAGCCACGGCGCTTGGCGTCGGCGTGCTCGACCATGAAGGCCGTGGCGGCGCCGAACTCACCGCCCGTCGAGAAGCCTTGCAGCATGCGCGCGACGATGATCATCAGCGGCGAGAGAATGCCAATCTGCTCGTAGGTCGGCGCGAAGGCGATCATTGCGGTGCCGACCATCATCAGGCCGATGGAGACCGTGAGCGACGCCTTGCGGCCCGCGCGGTCGGCATAGCTGCCGAGAACGATCGAGCCCAGCGGACGCGTCACGAACGAGATACCGAAGGTGCCGACGGAGAGCAGCAGCGACGTCGTGGCGTCGTGCGCGGGGAAGAAAAGCTGGCCGATCACGATGGCGAAGTAGCCATAGATCAGCAGATCGTAGAACTCGAGTGCGTTGCCGATACTCGCGGCGCAGATTTCGCGCCATGGGTTGTGGGCTTTGGTGTTACCGGTCATTCCCTGCTCCTCTGGATCGCTGGCGTTGGAGATAGATGTGTGACGGCCCCGCAAACGCGAGGGGTGCGATTGACGCACCCGGGCTGCCTGCCAGTCTCAGGAAGCGGAGTGTAGGCGGCGAAAAAAGCCGCTTCGTGCCGTTTCGGCACGCAGAAGTGCTGATTGGGGAGACGGCACGGCACAGGTCCCCATGCGAGCCGTCGCGGTCGCACCGTCAAGTCAGCCCCCCGTTTGCAACAAACCATTGGCGAGGCGCTTGTACACCTCGACCGCCCGGTTGAAGACGGTTTTCGGGTCGTCCGACGAGGCAATCCACATCGCGGCATTGAGCGCCGCCCCGTTGAGCAGGCGCGCCCCGTGGCTTCCGTGTCCACCGGCTTGATAACGCCTGTGTCGATCAATGCCTGAAGGCCCACCATGGTTCTCGCCAGACACATGTTCTCGCTCGACCATTGAGACGGGCCGCCCAGCACGGCCGGACCGTCGCGCAGCATGATGCGCTGGATCTCCGGCTCCAGTGCCATCTCGATGTAGGCGATGGCCTCGGCCAGAAGCCGATTCCACAGATCCTTTTCCCTGACGCTCGGCGCGTGCATTGCGCTCTCGGGGGTACGCGAGCCAACGTGGGCGTGCCTGGAAGGGATTCCTGTCGGTTATTGCATTTTTTAGTAAACATATGCAAACTTCAATCCATGGAATCCATCAATACGCCCCTTCCTCCGTCTGCCGGCACGCTCGAACTGGGCGATACGTCGTATCGATTTGTCGATTTGCCCGCGATATTCGGCAACGTTCTGCCGCGCCTGCCGGTCGTCTTGCGACTGTTGCTGGAGAACGCCATGCGCAATCTGGCGGGCACCGAGCGCAACGCCGCGGTCGCTGGCGTGCTGGGCTGGCTCGAGCACGGCACCAGTGAGGATGAGATTGCATTTCAGCCGTCGCGCGTGCTCATGCACGACACAACGAGCACGCCGGCGCTCGTCGACATTGCCGCCATGCGAGACGCCCTGGCCGAGGCCGGCGTCGATCCGTCGGTACTGAATCCAACGCTGCGTGTCGACGTCTGCGTGGACCACTCGCTCGCGGTCGAACAGACCCGGCGCCCCGATGCCGCCACGCTCAATCTCGAAATCGAAATGCGCCGTAACGCCGAGCGTTATCGCTTTCTGCGTTGGGCGTCCAAGGCGCTCGATGGCGTGCACATCAACCCGCCGGGCACCGGCATCATGCACACCATCAATCTGGAGCAACTCGCCTCGGTGGCGACGCAGCAAACCATTGACGATCAGACGTGGCTGATTCCCGACACCCTGATCGGCACGGACAGCCACACGCCGATGATCAACGGCATCGGGGTGCTGGGCTGGGGCGTGGGCGGGCTTGAAGCGCAGACAGTGATGTTCGGCATGCCGGTGATGCAGCGCATTCCCGACGTCATTGGCGTGAAGCTCACCGGTCAGTTGCCTGCAGGCACATCGGCCACCGATCTCGCCCTGCGCGCGACGAAAGCGCTGCGCGACATCGGCGTGTCGGGCGAATTCGTCGAGTATTTCGGACCGGGCGTCTCGACGCTGACGGCCGGCGAGCGTGCCGTCGTCGCCAATATGGCCCCCGAATACGGCGCCACCACCGGTTACTTCCCCGTCGACGCCACGACACTCGACTACCTGCGCGCCACCGGCCGCCCCGAGGCCCTGATCGAGTCGGTCGAAGCCCTCTATCGCCGCGCGGGCCTCTGGTTCGACGCGCACAACACGCCGCGATATACGCGCGTCGTCGAGATCGATCTCGCCACGGTGGAATTGCACGTCGCGGGTCCGCGCCGCCCACAGGATTTGCTGCCTTACGCGAAGACGGGAGATGCGCTGCGCAAAGTCGCCGGGCAGCCTGAGCACACGTCGCAGACATTGCCCGCGTGGCCCGTGGCCATCGCGGCGATCACGAGTTGCACCAATACCTCCGACCCGGCCCAACTGATCGCGGCCGGACTCGTGGCGCGTCGCGCGCGAGCGCTCGGATTGCGCGTTGCCGACTGGGTGAAAACGTCGCTCGCACCGGGCTCGCCTGCCGCCGTCGATTATCTGCAACGCGCCGGTCTGAGCGAAGATCTCGCTGCTGTCGGCTTCGATATCGTCGGCTTCGGCTGCACGACTTGCATCGGTAACTCGGGCCCGCTTCCGGCACCGATTGCCCAAGCCATCGGCAACCAATCCGCCACACCGGTCGCCGTGCTCTCGGGCAATCGCAACTTCCCGGGACGCGTGCATCCCGACCTGGGCCTCGGTTTCATCATGTCGCCGCCGCTGGTCATCGCGTACGCGCTCGCGGGCTCCGCCGCGCTCGATCTGAGCACGGCACCGGTGCAGACCCGCGCCGACGGCACCGCCGTCTACCTGAAGGATCTCTGGCCCACGCGCGAGGAAGTCGATGCGCTCGTCGCCTCCGGCACGCGCGCAACCGACTTCAAGTCCGCCTTTGCCATCGCCTCGTGCAATCCGATGTGGTCCGGTCTCGATGCACCGCAGTCCGCCTGCTTCCCGTGGAATCCCGAGTCGACGGCATTGCGCCGCCCGCCGTTTGCGTCGCTGGACGCAGGCACACAGTTGGGCGACTACGCCGCCTACCCGCTGCTCGTGCTGGGCGACGATGTCACCACCGATCACATCTCACCGGCCAGCGCCATTCCGAAGCAAAGCGATGTCGCCGATTTTCTGGTGGCCAAGGGCGACGATCGCAACGACCTGAACGCGTTCGCGTCGCGCCGTGGCAATTGGGAAGTGATGGTCCGGGCCGCGTTTTACAACAAGACGCTGGTGAATCTGCTGGACACCCAGTTGCCCATGGCGCATACGCGTCATGGGCCCAGTGGCGACGTAATGCCGATCTTCGAAGCCGCGCAACGCTACCAGGCGAGCGGCGACTCGGTCGTGCTGCTGGCGGGCGCGCGATACGGCACGGGATCGTCGCGCGACTGGGCAGCCAAGGGGCAGCGCCTTTTGGGGATTCGCGCGGTAATTGCGGTAAGCTTCGAGCGTATTCACCGTTCCAATTTGATTGGCATGGGCATTCTGCCGCTGCGGTTTCCCGCAGGCCTCGACCCGGAAATGCTGGCCGTCCGAGCGAACGACACGATCCACATCGCTGCCAATGCCGAGGCGATCGCGCCGCGCGGTCCCGTCGTGGTGCGCATCGAGCGCGCAAACGGCCGCAGCGAGACGTTCACCGCCACGGCCGCAGTCGAAACCCGTCTTGAGATCGCATTGCTGCGCCAGGGCGGCGTGATTCCGTCGATTCTGCAACGCACGCTCGCGCCGCACACCGAGGCCGCATGACGGCACGATGACGCATGCTGGTCACGATCGATCCGCAATGAAATCCGAGCGCTCCGTTGCTACCCAAATCGTCGACCTGATTCAGGCCGACGCCATGCAGGCCGGCCAGCATCTGCCCGCGCAAATGCTGGCCGACAGACTGCGCGTCTCGCGCTCACCCGTCAATCAAGCGCTTGCCCTGCTCCACGAGAAGGGCATTCTGGTGCGCGAGCGCAATCGCGGTTACTTCCTCGCGCAACCGGTCCTGGCAGCCGACGCCAACGCTGCGCAGGCACTGGGTCTGGACGAAACCGACGTCGTCACCCGCACGTACTTTCAGATCGCCGACGACCTGCTGCGCGGCCAGTTGCCCGGCGAGTTCTCCGAGCAATTGATCCGCACGCGTTACGCGCTGACGAGGACGCAGCTCAATGCCGTGCTCGGACGTATCCGCGACGAAGGATGGGCCGAGCGCAAACCCGGCTACGGCTGGCAGTTTTCGTCGATGCTGACCACGCCCGACAGCCTGATTCAGACGTATCGTCTTCGTCTTGCGCTGGAGCCGGCAGCGCTGCTGGAGCCGGGCTACAGGCTCGCCCCGAAGGTCATCGAACAGCTTCGCGCGGCGGAGTGGCACCTGCTCGACGGCGGCATCGAAACCGACACGGCCGATCAGTTGCACGCGCGCGGCGTGCGCTTTCACGAATCGCTCGTCGAAGCGTCCGGCAATCCGTTTTTCGTCGACACGATGCGACGCGTCACGCGTGTGCGACGTCTGCTCTCCTACCGCTCGATGCAGGATCGCACGCGCTACAAACCGCACGCCGACCAGCATCTCGAAATTCTCGAACTGCTCGCGCGCGAGCGTAATGAAGAGGCATCGGCATTGCTGCACGCCCATCTGAAGCACACGATTGACGCCATCGGCAAAATTGCCGGCATTCTCGAACCTTAACCTTCGCGACTCCCTATCATGACGCTCGACTCGACCCTGCTGGCTGCGTTTGCTCCGACCGGCGTGCTGCGCGCCTGCATCAACCTTGGCAACCCGATTCTGGCGGGCGTCGACGCGCAGTCCAGACCCGTTGGCATCTCCGTCGATCTGGCGGGCGCGCTGGCGAAGCGGCTGGGCGTCGCGCTTGAACTCGTAGTGGTCGACGCCGCCGGCAAGTCGGTAGAGACGGTGACGAACGAGCAAGCCGATGTCGGCTTTTTCGCCATCGATCCGCGCCGGGCGGCCACGATCGGTTTCACCGCGCCGTATGTCCTCATCGAAGGCTATTACCTCGTGCGCAACGAATCGCCGGTGAAGACCAACGCAGACGTCGACCGGACAGGCACGCGCGTTGTCGTCGGCCAGGGCAGCGCGTACGACCTGTTCCTGAGCCGCGAACTCAAGCAGGCGAAAATCGTGCGCACGCCCACGTCGCCCGCGGTCGTCAAAACGTTCGTCGACACGGGCTGCGAAGTGGCCGCAGGCGTGAAGCAGCAGCTTGAGCAGGACGTGGCGGGGCTCACCGGTTATCGTCTGCTCGACGAGCGCTTCATGGTCATCCGCCAGGCGATGGGCGTGCCGATCACGCGCGGCGAAGCGGCGTTGACCTATCTGAAATCGTTCGTCGAAGACATGAAGCGCGAAGGCTTCGTGCAAAACGCCATGCAGCGGCACGGCATCACGGGAGTGAGCGTCGCGCCGGCAGAGTGAGCGAAGCGCGCCGCGGGGGTCACAGCCACGCGCCGAATTCGGTGCGAATGTGGAAGTGCCCTGCCGCGATGTAGACGCGCTCGTCGACGCCTCAGAACTCGCCAAACTGAAGACGGTAGCGGGCAAGCGAGCCGTTTTCCCTGCGAGCGCCAATAGCCTTCGTTGAAAAACGACTCGGGGCTATTTTAGGTTTTGGTATAAAAAGGGAAGAAAGCATTAAGATTTCATCCAAGTACAAAAAATATACCTAATTTTAAAGGGTGAGCGCGCAATGAAAGAGCATCTTTCGGGCTGTTCGGTAGAAGCGTCGATGCGCATTCTGGGCGGCCGCTGGCGTCTGCTGCTCGTGTCGTATCTGATTGACGGCCCCAAACGGTTCAACGATTTGCGCCGCGACGTGCCGGGTATCTCCCAACGCATGCTCACGCTCGACCTCCGCGCGCTCGAGGACGCAGGTCTGATCAAGCGCACGGTGTATCCCACCTCGCCCGTCAAGGTCGAGTACGAACTGTCGGAAGACGGCCAGCGCTTGCGCCCTATCGTCGAGGTGATGAAGGAATTCGGCTTGTGGCTCAAGGCGCGTGGCGAGCAGGCATAGCGTCGGGATATACCCGAAGCCAGCCCGACATCATATAGCCGAGCGTCATGACTGGCGGGGCTAGCCGTCCACCGAGGGCGGTATGCCGGACGGCCTCCGTGCAAATTGGGGTGGCAGGATGCAAATGTCTGACTACACTTCCTAAGTGCATAAGACGCCGGGAAACCGCCAAATACGGTTCGTCATACGAAGTTCGCCAAGCGCGTCGTGCGAAAGTAAAAATGGGGCCAGCAACCTAGCGTTTCCATTCCTTCACGGGAGGCATGTCCATGACGTGCCTAGACAAATGGATGATCGGCGCCTGTGTCGTCACGCTAAGCGGTGTGGCGCTGGCCGGTGGCACCAACACGGGATCATCCGAACAGATGATAATGGCGAACCTCGGCCCCTCGCCCCTGCCCATTCTGGTGCCGCCTCCGGCAATTCCCATCCCGAGCGCAGTGGTGACGGCTGTTCCCGTCACGCTGTATCCGTTTGGACGGGAAAGCCAAGGCGCCCCCGAGCGCGTCGATCGCACGCCGAATGCCGATTTGCCCCTCTACACACGAATCGAAGCGATCAACCATGCCCCACCCACAGGCACGAGCCGGCATGCGGATTGGATCGATACGGCGCCCGCCTCGACGGCCGCAAAGCCGACCCACAGTTACCTGAACATCGGATCGAACCTGTCGCCGAAGCTGTCTCTGGTCGAATGGAATAACGCCGACGACAAACTGGGCTCCGATCCGAAGCGCGGGCTGGCCGTGAAAACCGACGACTGGAGCGTCTCGGCCACCGCACACGTGCCATTACTGGGCCAACACGACATCGGTGCCACAGTCTACGTCAAACGGCGTTTCTGAAAACGCATCGGCATGCGTGACGAACGGTCGGCGAGCATGCGCCGGCCCTTTCTCTTCGAACCATTTCGAGATCGGTCACGCTGAGGGTCTTACGGCCGTCACATCGATCTCCACCTGCCGCTCCGGACGCACCAGCGCCCGCACCTAGCCGTTAGATCCGCTCTACTAACCCTCCGGTTGCAGCATCACGTGACACGGCGATATCCGTAATGGACATGAGTCGTGCCCTTCCCCAAAAACAAAAATCTTGGCAATTAATTTAAACAAGAAATCCCATATGAATTTAAGACTCATCCCACTGACATAAATATTTTGATACACACCAAAAATCTTTACATTGACACGACAATCAAGCCTGACTCATCCTTACGGCGTGTGCGGTCACCCCAATGAACAAATGAGGGCGCACACCGCTTTTAATAAATTAATATTCTTTAAAAATGATCATCACCATGGCGATTTCATTGAGGAATATAAAACCAATTCATGAATTAAGCATCGACGAGATAAAACCGGTCGCAGCCAACGTCAAATACGCACAGCGCAACGATGTCGAGGTGGCGCCGGTTGCGGCCAACGTCAAGTATGCGCAGCGTAACGACAACCCGGCAATGATTGTCGCAGAGACTGATTGACTTGACCCGAGCGTGGTCATGAATTTCTGAATCCGATTCTTGAGCCAGGGCTTTGATCTCTTGCTCAAGGATCGATGTCCCTCTGAAATGACGTCCGAATATGGTTGCACTGTTATCGCCGAAATTCGCAAAGGAATTATGGGGTAAGCAAGCGACGGAGTTGACCATATCGCAGATCCCGTTCAACGATAAAGATGTGCTTGGCGCACTCAAGGAATATTCCGTGTGCGCGAACGACATTCGATCCCGCAACCCTCAGTCTGAAGTCATAACCGCTTTCAATGGAAAGCGCACATCGGTACCGCGCCCCGATTTCCTCGTTTGTCCCACCGATAACACGCTCGACGAGTACGTATCGGAATTGGCGGTCTGGCCGGCAACGACGAATGGGGAGTTATGTATTATGGCCTTCATGCGGCAAGTCCCTTGATCTGGGATGTCGCAAAAACTTTTTCCGACCAGCTCGCCTTATCAATAGGCTATCGGCCTGGCGGCCGCGTCGACATCGACTGCTTCATCGGGCGATATTCATCCACCCACATCGGAATACATGTGGATCATGCGCATAATTTCGGTTTCACCCTGCGCGATGGCAAGACGATGTTTACGTGGCCCGGAAACCGCTTGGATCTCGTTGGCGTTAGATTCCCCGACTATCAAGCATTCAAATCTGAAGGCGTTCCGCTCAAGTATAAAGAAAATCGAGTGACTTACTTCCCCGCGGACTGGCTTCATGTTGCAGAAACAAGATCCGACATTTCCGCAAATGTGAATATCGCATTTTGGGAAACCGGCGACGACTCTCAGCAAAACGCGAACTACGTTAAAGGTCTGCTCCAGGTACCCAACCGCACCCGCCATGACGTGCGCTCTTCAGGCATTGCGAGCCTAAACCCCGACGATGAGCTTCTGCTTTCGTCCCTAAAATCCTTGCTCGACAGCGCGTCTCTGAAAAGACGCATGATGATTGCTCAACTGATCGCGGACACCAGCAGCCGCTTGAATGTCGGCCGCCCCATTGTCGAAGTCGAAGAGCTGGACAATGTCATTGCTCTTAACGCTATCAGCACCTTGCAGTGGACGCCGGTATTTCAGGAGGGTGAGATCCTGATCGCAGCCAACGGTCACTGCGGCAGCTTCAGATACAGCCGCGCATTGCACGACTTTCTGAATCACCTGTGCACCGGCCAGCAAGTGAACCTTTCGGACTTGTCGAGCGGGAACGACAAGGTGCTAAACGACGATCTTCTGCGTGTTGCCGCGTCGCTGGCGCGGTGGGGGGCACTTTAATGCGTATCGGAAGTCGATGGGCGCTCGTTTTTGTTTGCCTCTCCCTGTCGTTTGGCAGCTTCTCCGATGAAGCGGCCCAAGTGACCTTTGCCTTGACGTTGGCCGACCACACTTCCTCGGTATCGATATTGCTCGCCGCGGGTCTCATCGGAGGCATGCTTTCCGGCCCGATCGCCCCGAGGATACTCAGACGGATCGGACCTCGCAAAACGATTCCTGCTGTGTTTCTCCTCCAGGCGCTTCTGATCGCGCTCGCGTCGTTGGCCAATCAGTTCTGGAGCTACGTCGGCGTGTCGATGGCGCTCGGGGTCACGGGATCCCTTCAGTGGGCGGCAATCATGGTCGCGATTCCAAGCTACACAAACGACGAGCGATACATCGATCGTGCGAACCGGATTACGCAATCGGTGCGAAACATGGGGTACGTGGGCGGCCCAGCGCTCGGCGGACTGCTGTACAACGTGGCCGACCGTTCACGGGGGCTGTTGCTGCTGGCGTTGTTGGTATTGGCCGCAGCACTTATCACTGCGCAATGTTTCAAGGTGCTGGATTCCTCCGGCCAGAAGTCAGATCGGGCGCTCCCCCAAGAGAACCAGCGGGGAAGACTCGACTTGCCGGATCTCTTTCGCACAACGGGTGTGATTCGTGCGATCGCCCCATTGCTAATGACGGTCGTGTTGACATCCACGCTCAACGTGCTGTTGATATTCCGAGTTCGCACCGAGTTGCAGTTTAGTGCCGAGATCTACGGATTCATTATCAGCGCGTTAAGTGTGGGGCTGATCGTCGGTCCCGTGGTTTTCTCCGGGATGCTGGCGAGGCTCGGCGATGCCGCTGGTGCCTCCGTTGCCGCCAGTATCATCGGCTTGGGTATTTTATGGCTGGCACTGAGTGACGCGGCGTGGATCATCATGTGCGCCGCATTCCTGATCGGATCAGCAAACGGCATCCAGAACGCGCTCACGGCAAGCTTCATGATGAAGGCGATCGATCCACAGCGACGGGTCAACCTGATGCCCGCCTACATATTTTGCGTCCAGACGTCGGTATTTCTCGGTTTTCTGGGCGCCGGTGTGGTCAGTACGGTCAATGTGAGCATGGCTCTCTCGGCCGTTGGCGTCGCAACGGCAATCATCGGCGCATGCGGCTTCGCGTTGAATGCCAAGAACCGACCACGCCTGATGACGAAAGGAACCTAATGATGGAGGGTATAGGACGCTTCGGCTCGAAGCCAAACGACGCGAAATCGGTCGAACTCCAACCCCCGTTGGATCGTATCGTGACGTCAGGCATAGCAGATCTCAGAGTCAGCCACTATTACTTCGACGAGTCGCTATTCGACGAGTATGAACTGACGACAGTCCGCGCGACATGGGATTTTGCCGCAGCGGAATCCATTGTCCGGGATGGACATAATATTCTCGATCTGGGCTGCGGCGATGGTCGATTGCTCCTGCACCTCGCCGAAAAATTTTCCCTAAAAGAGAGCTTTGGCGTCGATATCTCCGCGATCGCCATCGACCGCTTCAATGCGTCCATCAATCACAGCCACATTCACGCGCTCCAGGGCGACATATTCGATCTGCCAACGCCGATTACGCAGCGACGCTTCGACGTCGTTTTGTTTGGCGACGCGACCATCAACTTCATTCTGGACGACGACAAGCTCGAAGTGCTGTTGCGTGGCGCGAAGGAGCAACTGCGTGACGCCGGATCGAGGGTCATGGTTGCCGTCTTCGGTGACGGAACACCCGAACGTCTTTCGTTCATGGACAAACGATGCACGGTAGTGCCATTTCGGCGAAGCAATGGGGAAGCCGCACTCATCTGGTGGGCCTACCAATATGACCGCGACAAGCTAATTATGCATCGATCGGTGTTTGCGCAATTGGGGCGCAATGAGAACGGAAATATCGAAGGCGTCGTATGCGACCTTCGGGACCGGATGTGGACGCCCTGCTCACTCGCCCCCATCGCGCAGGCCAGCGGACTCACGATCGAAAAGGTGGTCCCATCCGAGGTGCAAGACGGGGCCGCCGTGGGCCTGGCAACCGCAATTGTCGTATTGAAATCGGCCTGAACCCCCATGAACGCAGATCCGATTCGACCAAACTTTTATCAGGGCACGGGGGGATATGCCTGGCAACTCGCCGAGTATCTTCAGGGCGTCCGGGCCGACGGAAATGGCAGCTACACGCTCAGCAAGTCGAGACCACCGGAGTTGAGGAACCCACTCGCTACCTGTCCTGAATTCCTGGCGCCAGACCGCCGGGTCAGGTGGTCCAAATCCGTGCGCATTACTCGCAATACGCCGCAGCTTATCGGTGCACGAGGGATTCGATCATCGCTCGTCGTGGTTGAAAACACGCAGACGTTTGCAGGGTTTCGCCATGAAGACGTTCAGGCGCTTGCGCAAGGAACCACTATTGACGCGTTGCGGAGTCTGGAAATCAATGGCGTCGTGCATGAAGCGGGGACGCTGTTGATCGCGCTATATCGACATGGGTTCATCGAAACTGACCGAACGTTCCCGAAATCTCCTGCGCTGCGCTATATGATCGAACCCACCTGCATCGTAGCCGACGCCCCCGGGATCGGACGTGTCGCCATCAACCAGCTTAACGGTCGAACCATTCGATTAAGCGAAGCCTCCCAAGACATCTTCTCCGCGGGCAAGCCTTTGAGCGAGATACCGGAATCACTGCACCCGAACATCGTCCACTTTGTGAAAGCCGACATGTTGCGATTGATTTCTGGAGGGAACACCTGTGCACATGATTAGACCCGGAATGGGTACCGAGAACAGCGCCAGTCTGATCTCGGCGCTCATCCGCATGACTCGCCCTGCAACGATCGTCGAGATAGGTGCCGGCGACAGCACGGTTTTCATCGCGCAGGCGCTCCAACAGGCCCGGCAGGATTGGGAACACGACAAGAGACTACTCGATGCTTCGACATGGCACGAGCGCAGTGCACTTCTGGATCCGACAGGGATTCCCGATAGCTATCGCCCCAGATTGATCACCATTGACAACTTCATGGCCGAAGGCTCCTCGGCCGAAGAAGCATGGAATGCGTTGAAGCATCACGATGTCGGCAGCGACCTCGTTACCTTCGTCAAGAGCAACTTCCACGCGCTTGACGACGCCACCATCGCCTCATGGGGGGCGATAGACATCGTTTGGATAGATGCGGGCACGCCGGCCGACGATGTCCGCTTCGTCGCGACGCTTTGGGAACACGTCGCGCCTGGTGGATACCTGTGCCTGCACGAGCCCATCATGCTGACCACCGTCGACATGGATGGCGCACAACGCGTTCGCAGAGTCAGAGTGCCAATCTGGGAAGAGCTGTTTCGCAGACTGGACGATTCATTCGAGCTCATCACGCTGCCGGAGTTGCACAAATACCGCCAGAGCGGCTTGGGTGTCGTGCGCAAACGCCGTCAAGACGAACGCGCGCTCCGTTCGCAGTCGCTGCAGTCCGAGCTAATCGAATTGGGAGAAATTCCAATTCGCAGCAGCTACTTGCCGATTGGCGAGGAGGCGTTGAGCCAGCGACATCGCAAAGACGCCATCATTGCCGCCATGACGTCGCACCAAACGCGCTCCGTTTATTCCGCGATCGTCCTCGGCGACAATCGCCTCGTCGATATCGCGAACAGAGTCGGCATCGATGCGAAGACCGTTGGAAAAATCGTAACCCGTTTGCTGGGCGTCGGTCTCATTGAGCGAGTTGAGGGTGGATTTTCCGACGTCGACACAGCCTGGGAGGGGATTTCCGATCGACGGCATCACAGTGCTGAAGATTTGAGCGACCGGCAACTGGAAACGAATCTTGTCGTCGAGAAGATCGCAACGGCTTTCGCTCCAGACACGCAATACACCGAATCGGAGATATCCAAAATCTGTCAGTTGTTCACAGCCGATTACGCTCGGCTGCGCCGATACCTTGTCGATCACGGTTCGCTGCAACGCCAAAACGGGGTATATCGACGGGTTCTATCGCAATAAGGCGGACGGCATTCGCTTGCCCCGCTCAGGTGACGATGGCGCCCGGCATGATCTCGCAGGTCGGCACGTCGTGCCGACTTCGTTCGTAGGCGTCGTCGCCGCGCGCGATCGCAACGGCGTCTTCGGCTTCGCGTGCGGTGTCGGACATGGTCTCAATACCCTCTTGCGGCGTCGTAGACGAACGGCAGTGGCGCGCCGCGCCGATGCGCGCCCACAACATCCGCCACCTGACGCGCTCTCGCCGCGTACGACACCGTCGAGGCGATGTGCGGTGTGACGAGCACTTTCGGATGGCGGCGCAGTGCATCGTCCGGCGGCAAGGGCTCCACGTCGAACACATCGACCACGGCCGAGCGCATACGGCCGCTGTCGAGCGCGTCGAGCAGCGCCTGCCGGTCGAGGTGCGCGCCACGACCGACCTGAATCAGGCTCGCCCCCGTGGGCAGTTGCGCAAACCGCTTGCGCCCGAGAATGCCGCGCGTGGCGGGCGTGTCGGGCAACAGATTGACGAGGATGTCGGTCTCGGCGAGCACGGCGTCGAGTTGCGCTTCGCCCGCGAATACGTTCACGCCCGTGAGCAGCTTCGGCGTACGCGCCCAGCCGTTCACACGGAATCCGTTGGCATGCAGACGCGTGGCGACGGCACTCCCCAACTCCCCAAGCCCAAGCATGCTCACGCAGGTGTCGCGAGCGAGGCGCCCGGTCAGCTCGTTGGCCCAACGTCCGTCGCGCTGGGCGATGACGAGGGCAGGCAAGTCGCGCACGATGGCCAGCGCGGCGAACGTCACGAAGTCGCTCATGCGCTCGCGCGTCTCGTGCGTCACCATGCGCACGATGGGTACGTCTGCGGGTAACGCCGGATCGGCAAGAATATGGTCGACGCCCGCCGCCGCACTCAGAATCAGCCGCAGGCGCGGGTAGTGCGCAAGGCGTCCATGATCGGGTTGATAGACCAGCGCGTACTTGACGTTGCGCGCATCGACAAACGGGTCGTCCCAGCCATATACGCGCAGACCGGGCATCAGTTGCGCGAAATGGTGCTGCCATTCGGTCAGCGCGGCAGCGCCGCCCGACTTGATCAATAACGTATCGCCTTGCATGACTTCCGGGGCATCAGGATGGAGCGGCCCCTCATCGTACCGGCCGCCTCTCGCCCGGCTAAGCATTTGTTATCGAAATGCTTATGAATGAGCGTCAGAAATGCACGTGGCGCAGGCGCATAAGCCAGAGGAAATCGCGCAAAACGCCAAATTTGGGAAAATATTTTCAGAATTTTCGGGGTTTTGTCCCACCTGCCGAAACATTCCTGACGCCGCACAAATGTCCGCCCGGCGGGCCTTATCATCGTGCTGCAACGCAACAATGGCGTTGATTGTTGCTAAATACACAACAATCAATCCAGCTTGGGGGCATTGTCTGCACCCGCCGACACCCGCTATAGTGGCCCGCCCCGGCTCCGCGACGCGGTACGCGAATTCCTTCGTGATCCTTCCTCCCGAGGTGAGTGGGCGGACCCGCGTTATGTTGCAAACGTAGTAATCAATGCGATGCCCCCATCGCCAATAGAAATGAGAGACACAGTTACAGCCAACGCAGGAATCGACAACAAGCCCCCCACCCCCGAAGAAGTCCGCAAGCGTGTTTTCGCAATCGTGGCGGCATCCTCAGGGAACTTGGTCGAGTGGTTCGACTTTTATATCTATGCCTTCTGCGCGATCTACTTCGCGCCCGCGTTCTTCCCCAGTTCCGATCCGACGGCACAGTTGCTCAATACGGCAGGCGTGTTCGCGGCCGGCTTCCTGATGCGTCCCATCGGCGGCTGGATTTTCGGCCGCATCGCCGACCGCAAGGGTCGCAAGCACTCGATGGTCGTCTCCGTGATGATGATGTGCCTGGGCTCGCTGCTGATCGCGGCGCTCCCGACGTACGCCAGCATCGGCAACTGGGCACCGGCGCTGCTGCTGTTCGCGCGTCTGCTGCAAGGTCTGTCGGTCGGTGGCGAATACGGCACGACGGCGACGTACATGAGTGAAGTGGCGCTCAAGGGCCGTCGCGGCTTCTTCTCGTCGTTCCAGTACGTGACGCTCATCGGCGGCCAATTGCTCGCCGTGCTCGTGGTCGTGATTCTCCAGCAATTGCTCGAGGAATCCGAACTGAAGGCCTGGGGCTGGCGTATTCCGTTCGTGATCGGGGCGATCACGGCGGTGGTCGCGCTGATGCTGCGCCGCAGCCTGCACGAAACGTCGACGGCCGAGAGCCGCACGAATCGCAACGCCGGTTCGATCACGGGTCTGTTCCGTCATCACAAGGCGGCGTTCTTCACGGTGCTCGGCTACACGGCCGGCGGCTCGCTGATCTTCTACACGTTCACCACCTACATGCAGAAGTATCTGGTGAACACGGCAGGCATGCCGATCAAGACCGCGAGCTACATCATGACGGGCTGCCTGTTCGTCTACATGTGCATGCAGCCGATCTTCGGCATGCTTTCGGACAAGATTGGCCGTCGTAACAACATGCTGCTGTTCAGCGCCCTCGGTGCAATCGCCACGGTGCCTATCCTCACGACGCTGA
The DNA here is from genome assembly GCF_044745225.1 of Pandoraea sp. NPDC087047. Classification (NCBI taxonomy): domain Bacteria; kingdom Pseudomonadati; phylum Pseudomonadota; class Betaproteobacteria; order Burkholderiales; family Burkholderiaceae; genus Pandoraea; species Pandoraea sp. NPDC087047. Next base: position 298,032 of record NZ_JBIUZU010000003.1, on the reverse strand, counting down.
AGACCGTGCAGAGCCCGGTCCTCGCGTTCGTTTTGATCTGTGTGGCGCTGGCCATCGTGAGCTTCTACACGTCAATCAGCGGTATCGTGAAAGCCGAGATGTTCCCGATCGAAGTTCGCGCGCTGGGTGTGGGCCTGTCCTACGCCGTGGCCAATGCGATCTTCGGCGGTTCGGCCGAATACGTGGCGCTCGGTCTGAAGAAGGCCGGCATGGAGCCGACGTTCTACTGGTACGTCACCGGCATGATGGTACTTGCGTTCCTCGTGAGCTTGCGTTTGCCGCGTCAGGCGAAGTACCTGCATCACGAGCACTGATCGCGACGGCACAGGCGCGGGCTTCGGCATCGCGCCTGCTGCCCCTCTGCTTTTCGCTTCGCCTCGCGCGGGCTCGCCCCACCGCCCGCGACGGCCTGTCCCCCCCTCCCCGGAATCCCCCTCGTCGGCGAAAGCGATGCCGTCGCTTAAAACCGCTTGACCCTCGCGTTAGGTGAGGCTTCGGCGTTGATGCGCGGCTAAGGGCGCTAGTGCTTCAGGCGTCGTCGCCTGCCGCGAGACGTGCGCTCTGCCAGATGGCGTCGAGCACGGGGTGCGGCTGGTGACGCCGCCGGTAGAGCGCGATATCGAAGCCGATCTGCCAGTCCTTGCCGCCGACGATCGCCAGCGTGCCGCGCGCCACGTCGTCGGCTACCAGCCGTTGCGGCAACCAGGCAATGCCGGCGCCGCGTCGCGCCATCGCGAGAATGGCTTCATAAGAATCGGCCTGATAGACGGGCTTGAGCGTCGGGCGATTTGGCATCTCGGCGAGATGGCGGGCCAGCACGGCGCGCAGTGTGAGCGTGCGCGCGAAGGCCAGCCACGGAATGGGCGACGGCCCCGCCGCGAGCCGGTATCTGGCGCGTCCCTTCGCGTCGAGGGCGCTGACCGGCACCAGCACTTCGCGCGCCACGCTCAGCCAGTCGAAGCGTTCCTGATCGATCAGCAGTCGCGTATGCGCGCTGGAATAGACAATCAGCAGATCGACCTCACCGGCCGCCAGCCGCAGGATCGCTTCCTCGGCACCGCTGGTGGAAAGCGTGGCGGTGAAGAAGCCGATGCGCGAGACGGTTTCGTCGTACCAATCGGGGAAGAACGTCGCGGCCAGCGTGCGCCCGGTTGCGATCTTCAGGTTGTTCTCGAGGGTGGGCGCGGCGTCCTGCAACTGCGTGCGGGCACTGTGGAGAATGTCGAGTGCGTTGGTCGCGGCGTCGAGAAACACCGTGCCGGCGGCCGTGAGTTCGAGCGGTTTGCTGCGCTCGACGAGGCGCGTGCCGACCCACTCCTCCAGCGCCCGGATACGCCGCCCGAACGCCGGGTGCGTGACGAAACGGTTCTCCGCCGCCCGCGTGAAACTGCGTGTGCGCGCCAGTTCGACGAAGTCTTCAAGCCATCGCAGTTGCATACCGTCTCCTCACTGCCTTCACGCCTTCACCCCTTCACACCGGTTGGGCCGCTCCAGGTGCGCCTCGGGCTCAGGCCTTCGAGAGGGATTTGAGCGCGTGCTTGATGCCGTCGGACACGCTCGTGCCGTCGGACACTGTCTTGACGGCGGCAAGCGCCTCCTTGTCGGAGTAGCCCAGCGCGAGCAGCGCGTTGATGACGTCGCTCTTGTGATCGTGCGGCACGGCCGCGCCCGCCACTGTACCCAATTGCGCGCCCAGCTTGCCCTTGAGTTCGAGCAGCAAACGCTCGGCCGTCTTCTTGCCAATGCCGGGGATCTTGGTCAGGCGCCCCGACTCTTGCAGCGTGACGGCCTGTGCGATATCGGCCACGCTCATGCCCGAGAGGATCGCCAGCGCGGTGCGCGCGCCTACGCCCGAAATCTTGAGCAGTTCGCGGAACGTATTGCGCTCGTCCGGCGAGCCGAAGCCGAAGAGCAGTTGCGCGTCTTCGCGCACGATGAACTGCGTGAGCAGCGTGACGCGCTCACCGATGTTCGGCAGGTTGAAAAAGGTGCTCATCGGCACCGAGATTTCGTAACCGACACCCTGGCAGTCGACCAGGATGTGCGGCGGATTCTTTTCCAGCAACGTGCCGGAGATGCGGCCAATCATTGATGCCCCGAGAGAGTGACTTCGACAGGCGGCAAGTGTAGCAAACGGTGAGCCGCGCTTCCCCTCACGACGCGTGACTCTGCGCATGCAGCGCCCTCTAAGTAGGCAACGTCGGATAAATTCGCATTGGCGACACCCGCCATCCCATTGAAAAAAAAAAGGATTTCCTCCGTTCCATATCGGCGGCGTGCAGTCCACTGTGCCCACGAACAGCGACACTAGCGGTCCTATTAAACCGTCACTCCTGTAATGAACAACCCTCAAACTCAACAGTTGCACTACATGAATATGTCGGCGACACTGCTCTGGCACACTCTCAAAAAACCATGGGACCGGAAAATGGCAAAGCGCTTAGTGTTGTTTAACCACAAAGGCGGGGTAAGCAAAACGACGACCGTCTACAATTTGGGCTGGATACTGTCCAAAAAGCATCGCGTTTTGCTGGTTGACGCGGACCCTCAGTGCAATTTGACAAGCCTGATTCTCCGCGATGATTTTGATCACTATTACGTGGATGACAAAACTCGCCTCAATAACCTGAAGGATGGAGTAAGTGCCGCCTTCAGTGGAAAACCAATCCCGATAGTCGCGGTTGACTGTCCCGACGTAGCACGAGCGCCGAATCTTCATCTACTTCCAGGGCATGCAAATCTATCTGAGTACGATGCAGCACTAACATTCGCTCAGAACGCCAACAACGCGATCACTACCCTACAAAACCTTCCGGGCGCGTTCAATGAACTGATCGCACTTACCGAGAAAAAATACGATATTGAATACACGCTAATCGACCTCAACCCGGGGCTAAGCGCAATCAACCAAAACCTCTTCCTCAACAGCGATGTCTTCGTGGTTCCAACGAATCCAGACCCTTTTTCGGTCATGGCGTTGGGAACATTACAAACCGTACTGCCTCGTTGGGCCAACTGGAAAAACAACTCACTGGAAATCTTCGCCGAATCGGCCTATCCGTTGCGTCCTGGCACACCAAAATTTGGCGGAACCATTATCCAACGATTCAACGTTCGAAACGGGCGTGCCGCGAAACCTTATCGAGACAATATCGACGAAATCAAGTCGACAGTTTCGAACAGTCTGGTCCCTTCACTCTCAAAAGTTGGAATGACTTTCCCTGCCGAAATATACACAGACACCTTCAAATTGGAAGGGTATTGCCTTGAGGAAATTCAGGATTTCGGGGGATTACTCCCAAAAGCATTCAACGCGGGCGTTCCTGTCTTTGAACTATCTGATCGTGAAATCGGCGAGGCCGGCAGTGTTCTGACAGATTTAGCAGAAAAACGAGACAAGCTTCGCGCACAGCTAGAAGGTGTCGCCACAGAACTCATCTCACTAATGTCAAATGCTTAAGTCGATCTCTGCCTTTAGATCTAACATGAACGACGCGGACGCACTAACCGGAATTTATGATTATTTGACAGAAAATGTGCGCGGGCCGGTGAGCTTTGACGACTTACTAAGATCAAAAATAGTTTACTCGGTCAGCGCATTCGATAAGTTGCTCCACGACATCATCAGAATTGGGATGGTAGATATTTTTAGTGGCAATCGTCCGTCCACACCAAAATTTCTCAATGAGCCAATTCCTTTGAAAGTTGTGGAGCAATTAAGGTCTCCCGCTGCACCGCCATCCGAAATTGTTTTCGCCCAAACCATTCGGGAAAAACTAAAGACATTGTCATTCCAGGATCCGGAAAAAGTCGCAGATGGCCTGAGCTACATCTGGAGCGAGAATCAAAAATGGCAGAAAATTTCTGCTGAGATGGGGGACGATGAGAAAACTGTTCGCACAACACTAAAATTAATCGTTTCGCGGAGAAATGCTATCGTTCACGAAGCAGATATAGACATGTCCGCGGAAGCGAAGAGGCCAATTGACCGCCAGTCTGCGGGCGATGTCACTCGGTTTCTTAGAAACCTCGGGGAGACGATTCATAGATTGGTCTGCTAATTTCGCCCATTGCTGAGCGTCCGTGTCGCCTTTATTCAAAGGCGCTTCTTCAGCCCTCGCCCTCAACCCCCATCACCGAATCCCCGGTGGAGCGCGTTGCCGCAGAACGCAGGCATTCGAGCGCTTCGGCCACCGCGGCGCGATTTGCGCCGTCGTCGCGCCAGTACATCGAGACGCCACCGAAGCCAGCCAGCCGCAGCGGCACGATGCGCAGCGCGCCAAGTGCCTGCAAGCGGCTCGCCGTGCGGTGCGACGCCAGACCGATCATGTCGCTGTTGTTGAGCAGCGTGAGATTGAGCATCGTCGAATTCGATTCGACGGTGTCGTTCGGGAGCGGATACCCGGCCTCGGCCAGCGCCGCCTCCAGCGCGTTGCGAATCGGCGTGCCGCGCGGCCAGACCACCCAGCGATATCGCTGCATGTCCGGCCAGTCCACATTCGGGAGCGAAAACACCGGATGCCGCGCACGAGCGACGAAGTGCAACGGCTCCAGATACAACGCCTCGGCGCGCACGTTACGGTCCTGCAACTCGGGCGCCGAGCGGCCAACCACGATATCGATCTCGCTGTGCGCGAGCTGATTCATCAGCCGGTCCATCGTGTTCTCGATCACGCGCGCCTGCACGCGCGGCATGCGTTGCAGCAGCAGCAACACCGCGAGCGGCACCGTGTCCGCCGAAGACGCCCCCGAAGTGCCGATCGCCACCAGCCCGCTGCCGCCCTCGCGCATGGCGTCGAGATCGTCGCGCGCGGTGTCGAGCTGCGCTTCGATGCGTCGCGCATGCTGGATCAGCGCCTCCCCGTACGACGTCGGACGCAAACCCCGCGCCTGACGCTCGAACAGCGGCAGGCCGATGTCGTCCTCCAGATCCTTGAGCCACTTCGACAAACCGGGCTGCGTCGTGTTGAGCAGTACCGCGGATTGGCTCATGTTGCCGGTCTCCGCGAGGGTCAGCAGCATCTGCAAATTACGCAAACGCAGTCGATGAGTCCAATCCATGCCCTGTCTCCGAGCACCTCGGCGATGCCCTCGAAATCGTCCGACTCATATGATTTTTCGTATGGATCCGATGATTTATTCATTTCAAAGAATATGTCTCGCCGAGTATAACGCTATCCATGCACCCGAAAAGCCACGGCAAACCGACCGGGCCCCATCGCACAGGGAGACAAGCATGTCCGACCGCGCCCCCAGCGCCGAGCGCGCTGCCTACTACGAACACATTGGCCGCAATCACATGGCCCCGCTGTGGGAGTCGCTGCACAGCCTCGTGCCGCCCCAGCCCCGCCCGCGCGTGGTGCCCGCCCTTTGGAAATACAGCGAAGTGCGTGCGCTGGTGATGGAGGCGGGACGCGTCATCAGCGCCGAAGAAGCCGTGCGCCGCGTGCTGATTCTGCAAAACCCGGGCACGCCCGGCTCGTCGAGCATCACCGGTTCGCTCTACGCCGGGCTGCAACTGATTCTGCCGGGCGAGATCGCACCGAGCCATCGTCATACACAGTCGGCCCTGCGCTTTATCGTCGAAGGCCGCGGCGCCTGGACAGCCGTCAACGGCGAGCGCACCACCATGCATCCGGGCGACTTCATCATCACGCCGTCGTGGACGTGGCACGACCACGGCAATCCGTCAGACGGCGAACCGGTCGTGTGGCTCGACGGCCTCGACATTCCGCTGGTGCAGTACTTCGACGCAGGTTTCGCCGAGAACTACCCCGAATCGCAGCAGCCGGTACAGCGCCCCGAAGGCGACAGCTTCGCGCGCTACGGCTACAACATGCTGCCCGTGCACCACAAGGTGAGCGACCCGACGTCGCCGATCTTCAGCTACCCGTACGCCCGCTCGCGCGAAGCCCTCGACACGCTGTATCGCAACGGCGAACTCGATCCGTGGGACGGTATCAAGCTGCGCTACGTCAATCCGGCGACCGGCGGCTGGCCGATGCCGACGATGGCGACGTTCATGCAATACCTGCCCGCCGGCTTCCAGGGCAAGACCTATCGCAGCACCGATGCCACGGTCTTCTCGGTCGTCGAAGGCCGCGGCACCGTGCGCATTGGCGACGAGGTCTTCCAGTTCGAGCCGCGCGATCACTTCGTCGTGCCCTCGTGGGCACCGGTGCAACTCGCAGCGCTCGACGACGCCGTGCTGTTCAGTTACTCCGATCGCCCGGTGCTCGCCGCCCTGAATCTGCTGCGCGAGTCGCGCACCTGAGCGCGCCTTCGCCATCGACCGCGCGCAGGACACGCATCCGCCCCGGCGCGCGCTCACCGTCTTCCCCTTCATTCGTCGAGTCAAAACACCATGTCCTTCGTCTTTACCCCGCCCGCCACCGTCGCCATTCCCATTGTCGGCAGCCATGACCAGTTCGCCGTGCGCCGCGTGTATTGCGTTGGCCGCAACTACGCCGCCCATGCGCGTGAGATGGGCTTCGATCCGGACCGCGAGCCGCCGTTCTTCTTTTGCAAGCCGGCCGACGCCGTGCTGCCGGTCGCTTACGGTGAGACGCTGGCGCTGAAGTACCCTGCGCAGACGAGCAACTATCACTACGAAGCCGAACTGGTCGCCGCGATCGGCAAGGCCGGCTCGGACATTGCGCTCGACGAGGCACTGTCGCATGTGTGGGGCTACGCCGTGGGCCTCGACATGACGCGTCGCGACCTGCAAATGAAGATGCGCGAAATGGGCCGTCCGTGGGAAATCGGCAAGGCCTTCGATGCATCCGCGCCCATCGGTCCGATCCATCCGGTATCAAGCGTCGGTCACATCGAGAAGGCCGCGATTTCGCTGACGGTGGACGGCGAGCAGAAGCAGAAGAGCGACGTCACGCATCTGATCTGGTCGGTGGCCGAGACGGTCTCGTACCTGTCGCAATTCTTCCGTCTGGAACCCGGCGATCTGATCTACACCGGCACGCCCGAAGGCGTCGGCCCGGTGAAGCCCGGCGAAACGATGGTCACGGCCGTCGAAGGGCTCGGCGAAATCACGGTGCGCGTGGTCTGAGGTATCGCCATGCAGCTCTATAGCTTCTTCAATAGCTCGACGTCGTACCGCGTGCGCATCGCGCTCGCGCTCAAGGGGCTGGCGTTCGACACGATTGCGGTGAACATCCGCGTTGGCGAGCACCGTGCACAGCCGTATGTCGACGAGGTCAACGCGTCGGCCGTCGTCCCCGCGATTGTCGACGGCGACTTCGCGCTGGGCCAGTCGCTCGCCATCATCGACTATCTCGATGCGAAGTATCCCGAGACGCGTCTGGTGCCGCAGAACATCGAGGCACGTGCTCGCGTGCTCGAACTCGCCATGCTCATCAGTTGCGACATTCATCCGGTGAACAACCTGCGCATTCTGAAGTATCTGCAAGGGCCGCTGGCGCTGTCCGCCGAGCACAAGGACGTGTGGTATCGCCACTGGGTCGCCGAGGGCATGGCGGGCGTGGAACGCCTGCTCGCGAAGCACGGGCACGGCACGTGGTGCTTCGGCGATGTGCCCACGCTCGCAGACGTCTGTCTGATTCCGCAGATCGCCAATGCGCAGCGCATGGGCTGCGATCTTTCGGCGTATCCGCGAGCGATGGCCGTGTTTGCGCAAGCGGCGAAGCATCCGGCGTTCCTGGCGGCAGCGCCCGATCGTCAGCCGGATTACGCGGCGTAATTTGAAGCGGTGAAGCGCCAGGCAAGGCCGAGAACGGCGAACAGGCCGAAGTGGATGAAAAGGCAGGACGGGCCGTCAGTGCCCCAGGAGACAAGCATGAAGCAACCCCATCAACCCAAAGCGCTCGTCGTTGGCGGCGGCATCGGCGGTCTGGCCGCTGCACTGGCCCTCGCCAACCAGGGCGTGCGCATCGAACTGCTTGAGCAGGCCGAGACCATCGGCGAGATTGGTGCCGGCATTCAGCTCGCGGCCAACGCCTTCGCGGCGCTCGACGCGCTCGGCGTCGGAGAAGCGGCGCGCGGGCGGTCGGTGTTTACCGATCACATCACGCTGCGCGACGCCATCGATCGCAGCATCATCGCGCAAGTCGATGTCGGCGCGCCCTATCGCGCGCGCTTCGGCAATCCGTACGCGGTGATCCATCGCGCCGATATCCATCTGTCGATTCTCGAAGCGGTGCAGCGCAATGCGCGGATTCAATTCCGCACGGCCACGCGTGTCGTCGCGCTGGAGCAGGACGCCAACGGTGTCGCCGTCACGGATCAGCACGGCGCGCGCCACACGGCCGACGCCGTGATCGGTTGCGACGGCGTGAAATCAGCCGTGCGCGCCGCGCTGATCGGCGACGCGCCGCGCGTGACCGGCCACGTGGTCTATCGCGCCGTGGTCGACGCCGAGACCATGCCGAAGGATTTGCAGGTCAACGCACCGGTCGTGTGGGCGGGGCCGAATTGCCATCTCGTGCATTACCCGTTGCGCGGCGGCAAGCAATACAACCTCGTGGTGACGTTCCATAGCCGCGAGCAGGAAGTCTGGGGCGTGCGCGACGGCAGCAAGGAGGAAGTGCTGTCTTACTTCGAGGGCATCGACGCGCTGCCGCATCAGATGCTCGACCGTCCGACGTCGTGGCGACGCTGGGCCACCGCGGACCGCGATCCGGTCGAGCAGTGGAGCTTCGGGCGCGCCACGATCCTCGGCGACGCCGCGCATCCGATGACGCAATACATCGCACAGGGCGCGTGTCAGGCGCTGGAAGACGCCGTCACGCTCGGCGCCGCCTACGCCGCAGCAAATGGCGACTTCACCGACGCTTTTCGTCGCTACGAACATGCCCGCATTCCTCGCACCGCGCGTGTGCTGTACGGCGCGCGCGACATGGGGCGTGTTTATCATGCCAAAGGCGTGGATCGCTGGGTGCGCAACTCGCTCTGGAAGGGCCGCACGCAAACGCAGTTCTACGACGCCCTGCAATGGCTGCACGGCTGGCGCGCGGAGAACTGTCTGTCGCAAACGCCGTGGCTGGCTGACGCATAAGCGCACACCGACGCACACCGACGCAACACACACGACGCGGCCCCAAAAACAACCGCGCGTAGTCCCGTGGCGCAACGAGCCAATGCCGTCGCGCCGCTTCTGGAACCTTCGAGGAGACAACCCATGCCAGCCACCCCCATCAACGTGACGGCGTTCATCGACCGGCATCGCATTTCGCCGTTCCAGATGATGATCGTCGTCCTGTGTTTTCTGATTGTCGCCATCGACGGCTTCGACACGGCCGCCATCGGCTTCATCGCCCCCGCCATTCGGGCCGAGTGGTCGCTCACGCCCGCGCATCTCGCCCCGCTGTTCGGTGCAGGACTCGCGGGCCTGATGGCCGGTGCGTTCCTGTTCGGACCGCTCGCCGACAAGCTCGGCCGCAAGACCATCCTCATCTTCTCGGTGTTGTTCTTCGGGGTGGCGAGTCTCGCGTCCGCCTGGTCGGTGGATCTGTGGCACCTCATTGCGCTGCGCTTTCTCACGGGCCTCGGTCTGGGCGGCGCCATGCCCAATGCGATCACGCTGACGTCGGAGTACTGCCCGGAATCGCGTCGTTCGTTCCTCGTTACAACGATGTTCTGCGGCTTCACGCTAGGCTCGGCGCTGGGCGGACTGGCGTCTGCGGGCCTGATCGAGGCGTTCGGATGGCGTTCGGTATTGATTGTCGGCGGCGTCATGCCGATTGTGCTCGGCGTGATTCTGGTCCGCGTGTTGCCGGAATCGGTGCACTATCTCGTGATGGCGGGCAAATCGCCGGAGCGGGTGGCCGCGTCGCTGCAACGCATTGCGCCGCATGAGGATCTGCGCGGCGCCACGTTCAATGTCGCGACGAAGCCATCGACCACGTCACCGGTGCGTCACCTGTTCAAACCGGAATTGCTGCGCGGCACGTTGCTCTTCTGGGTGACGTTCTTCATGAGCCTGCTCGTCATCTATCTGCTCTCGAGCTGGCTGCCGACACTGCTGCGCACGAATGGTCTGACGCTGCGCAACGCTGCCATCGTCACCGCCATGTTCCAGGTGGGCGGCACGCTCGGCGCCATCGTGCTCGGCTGGTTGATGGACCGCGTCAATCCGCACTACGTGCTCGCGGCGGCCTATGTTCTGGCGGGCGTGTGCGTGGCGGCGGTCGGTCCGCTGGCCAGTTCGCCGGTGCTCGCATCGGTGGCGGTGTTCTGGGCCGGGTTCTGCGTCTCGGGAGGGCAGGTCGGTGCGGGTGCGCTGTCCGCCGGGTTCTACCCGACGGACTGCCGCGCCACGGGCGTGAGTTGGGCCAACGGCGTCGGACGTCTGGGCTCGGTGGTCGGGTCGGTCGGCGGGGCGTCGATGCTCGCGATGGGCTGGTCGATGCCCGCGCTCTTCGCCGCCATCGGCGTGCCAGCCGTGCTCGCCGGTATCACCATGCTCACGCTCGGCCGTCTGCGCCACCGGCAGGCGGTGCTCTCGCTCGACGCGACGGCGTAAGCGCTGCGCCAACCTCTCAATCGTTTCGCCAATCGGAACCGACTCATCCGTGCATCGCATCCGGCGGGCGCCATTCGCAGTGCGCGATGGCGCCCGCTTGTCTATCCATCGTGAATATTTCATGCCGTAGCGATTTGCAGCGTGTTGCAGCGCGCAAACCGTCGCAGATAGGAATAGCATGGCGTCTGACGGCGAATTCGAGGGACTCATGCGGCCCCCGGCGCTGTCGATCCAAATTCCCCTGACGGAGATTGATGGTGTCGCTGCCCTCCCTGCTGGTCATTATTCCGATGCATCCCGAGCAGTTGTCCGAACTGCAATCCCACTTCGACGTGATCTACCGCCCGAGCCACCATCCCACGCCCGAAGGCTGGGGTCCGGAGGGCGAGCGCGCGCGCTTCGTGCTCACCAACGGCTCGCGTGGCATGAACGCCGCCGAACTGGCACATCTGCCGAACGTGGAGCTGATCGGCGCGCTGGGCGCCGGTTACGAGAATCTCGATGTTGCGGCCATGCGCTCGCGCAATATCGTTGCCGTGAACGGTGCGGGCGCCAACGCGCCGACCGTCGCCGATCAGGGCTTTGCGCTGCTGCTCGCTGCGATGCGCCGCATTCCGGAGTACGACGCGGCGTGCCGCAAGGGCGTCTGGCGCGACGCGCTGCCGATGCAGCCGGGTGTCTCGGGCAAGAAACTCGGGATCGTGGGGCTCGGGGCCGTCGGACGCCAGTTCGCGAAGCGCGGGGAAGGCTTCGACATGACGATCGGCTACCGGAACCGCACGCGTCGCGACGATCTGCCCGCGCACTATCGATACTTCGACAACGTGTTGGCGCTGGCCGAGTGGGCAGACATTCTGGTCGTCACGGCACCGGGCGGCGCGCAGACGCATCACATGGTGAACGCGCAAGTGCTCCAGGCCCTGGGCAAAGACGGTTTCCTCGTGAATCTGGGACGCGGCAGCGTCGTCGATACGGCGGCCCTTGCCGAGGCGCTGCGCAATGGCACCATCGCCGGTGCCGGGCTCGACGTCTACGAAGGCGAGCCGTCGCCGCCTGCCGCACTCATCGACTTGCAGAACATTGTGCTGAGCCCGCACTTGGCCGGCCGCTCGCCCGAGGCCGAAGCCGCCACGATTGCGATGTTCCTCGAGAACACCCGCCGCTATCAGGCAGGTGAAGCAGTGTTGACGCCATTGTGAGGGTCCGACGCCATTCAGTGATTATCGAGCCCGTCGATGCTGCGCACGGGCGACGACGTGAGTGTCTCGCCGTCGTTGACGGGCTCGAACTCGATACTGCTCTTGGCGTTGCCCGTGGTGAAGGCCGTCTCGCAGATCGGGCATTTCACTTCGGCATCCGAATGGAGATAGTCGTAGAGCGCCTGAACGTTCGGCTCGCTCGCCGCCACGGCGAAACGGGATTTGCAGGTGGGACAAACGACGAAACCGGTGTGGATCGACAGCATGGTGAACCTCCTGATCGTCTTGGGGGCGATGCGATCGATTCTACAGCCAGTCTGTGCGTCGCGGCCTCGCGCGCGTACCCCTGGCAGGATCGTTCGCCGCCACGCCGATGGTCGGCTCGGCACGCGCCCCGCTGACGTCGTCGCCGACTCCGCCATGGGCTCGCCGCACCGGATCGAAGTCTTGCCAATCACCATCCTCCCAGACCCCGCTCGCTTTTTCGATCTCGGCAGCCCCCGCGTCGCGTAGCACGGCAATCGCCGTATCGGCCGTGGACTCGCTCACCTGCGTGGCCAGTATCACCCCTGCGTCGCGCATGCCCGCCCGTCTGGCGGATACGCGCCCACGGCTTCGCATGCGGGCCAGCGCGCCGAGAAACGCGCCCAGATAAGCGCCGGCCATCATGCCCACAACGGGCACCAGCCAGAAGCGCCAGATCGTCACGAACAGCAATGCCCCCAGCGCCAGACCGAAGGCGCCGCCCGCGATCACGCCCTGCGCGGCGCCCTTACCCGCCGGGCGCGCCGCAGCGTCGGCATCGACGTCACCGCCGATGGGGAATCGGGCGTGCTGTCCGGTCGGCGTGAGGAAGAAGACCGACACGTCGGACGGCCGAAATGACCGGTCATACAAGCGGCTCGCCACCAGATTCGCCTGATCGAACGTTGTAAAGCGTCCCGCCACGATCATCGCCATTGCCAACCTCCCTGTGCTGATTTCGTGCATCGATTTCTGTGGGATGACTGCCCTTTCGCTTTGTTTCATCAAGGAATTCTTATGGGCAAACAATACGCATTGAGAAAATCAATGCCCGGGAACCCCTGTACCGCGCATCGGATCGCAACGACATATGGCGAATCGGAGCGAGGAGACGCCGTGCGCGCCACCTATACTGGATAACTTGCACACCTGATTCAGCTTCGACATCCTCCGTTGCCCCCGCACAGGGCGCACCCCATCAGGAGCAATCATGGCTCGCGCGATCTGGAAAGGTGCCATCAGCTTTGGACTGGTCAACGTGCCGGTCACACTGTTTCCCGCGTCCACCACGCATACCCTCGATCTCGACTGGCTCGACAAGAGAACGATGTCGCCGGTCGGGTACAAGCGTGTCAACAAGGAGAACGGCCAGGAAGTGCCGCGCGACCAGATCGTCCATGGCTATGAGTACGAGAAAGGAAATTACGTGGTGCTCAGCGACGACGAAATTCGCGCTGCGAATCCGGCCGCAACGCAGACGGTCGACATTCTGGCGTTCGTCGACGCGACGGACGTGTCGTTCATGTATCTGGACACGCCCTATTACCTCGTGCCCGAGCGTGCGGGCGCGAAGGCCTATGCGCTCCTGCACGCGGCGCTCATCAAGGCGGGCAAGCTCGGCATCGCCCGCGTGGTGATGCATACGCGCGCGCATCTGGCCGTGCTGGCGCCCGCAGGCGACGCGCTCGTGCTCGACACGCTGCGATGGCAGGACGAAATGCGCGATCCGGCCGAGGTCGGGCTCACGAAGGAGAAGCTCGACAAACGCTCCGCTCCCGGCGAGCGAGAGCTGGACATGGCGATCCGATTGATCGACGAGATGTCGGGACCGTGGCGTCCAGGCAATTATCACGACACGTTTCAGGATGACCTCAAGGCCCTCATCGACCGCAAGATCGCATCCGGACAAACACGCGAGGTCGCGCAGATCGAAGCGAGTGCGCCGAAACTCTCCAGTCCCGGCAACGTCACCGACTTGATGGCGTTGCTCAAGCAAAGTCTCGGGACGAAAGGCCAGCGCGAAGCGGTTCAGGCAGCAGCGCAGGATGTCGAATCGAAGGCTTCAGGGAATAGAAAGTCCGCGAAGTCGACCAAGTCAGCCGGCGGCAGCGCCGATAAGAAGACAGCGACGAAGAAGGCAGCACCGGGCAAGGCTGCGACCCGGCGCGCCAAGTCCACCAGGGCCAAGTGAGCGCGGTCATGCCGAGACGCGCGCCGAACGTCCCCACGAAAACACGTCGCGGCAAGCAAAGCGATCCGCTGGCCGCTTACGATGCAAAACGCAATTTCACCGCCACGCCGGAGCCTCGCGGCCAACGCGCCCGCCCGGCGGGTGCATTGCGTTACGTCATTCAGCGCCACGACGCCAGCCATCTTCACTACGATTTCCGCCTCGAACTCGACGGCACGCTGAAGTCGTGGGCGCTGCCGAAGCAACCGAGTGCCGACGTTACTCGGGCGCGTCTGGCCGTTCAGGTGGAGGACCATCCGCTGGCCTACGCCAGCTTCGAAGGCGACATACCCGCAGGCAATTACGGCGCGGGACACGTCGACATCTGGGATAGCGGCTCGTGGACACCTGACGGCAACCCACGACGCGATTACGCCGACGGCAAACTGTCGTTCACGCTGCATGGCAAGCGGCTGAACGGGCACTGGACGCTCGTTCGCACGGACAAACCCGCTCGCCAGCCGCAATGGTTGCTGATTCATCGACGCGACGATGTCACCGCGTCGACGTCTGCGAAGAAACCGATAGCGACGCGCAAATCAGGCGTCGCGCCGCCCACGGACATGCGTCCGATGCTCGCGACATTGGTCGATCAGGCGCCGTCGCCCGACGGCTGGCACGCCGAGCTCAAGCTCGATGGCTATCGCGTGCTGATCCGCGTCGCAGGCGACGACATCCGCATCTTCACCCGCTCGGGACAGGACTGGACGCATCGCTTCCAGCCCGCCGTCGAAGCGCTGCGCCAACGCGGCCTGCCCAATGCATGGCTCGATGGTGAAGCCGTCGTCACGAACGCGCAGGGCTTACCGGATTTTCAGGCGTTGCAGCGGGCATTCGACGAAAACGCGCAGAGTGCGATCCTCATCTACGTCTTCGATCTGCCCTGGTGCAACGGACACGATCTGCGCGACAAGCCGTTGCACGAACGTCAGGCCGCGCTCGCCAACCTCTTCGAAGGCAAAGAGACGGACGCCGTGCGTGTACTTCACCCCGTGGACGGCGATCTCGAGTCGCTATGGCACAGCGCATGCGAAGCGGGTCTCGAAGGCATCATGATCAAACGCGACGACTCGCCGTACGTCGGCGCGCGCAGCGACGCGTGGCGCAAGCTCAAGTGCTCGCAGCGGCAGGAGTTCGTGGTGCTGGGTTTCACGTCACCCGCCGGTTCGCGTCAGGGCTTCGGCGCGCTGCTGCTCGGCTACTACGATGAGGATGGCAAGACGCTGCGCTACGCCGGGAAAGTCGGCACCGGCTTCGACACCGAGGCGTTACTGCGCCTGCGAAAACGACTCGACGCCCTCGAAACCGCGAGTCCACCGCTGTCACCCGCGCCGCGTCCGGGTGGCGCGGCACGGGTGCATTGGTTGCGCCCGAAACTCGTCGCAGAAGTGCGCTTCGCCGAATGGACGCGCGACGCTCACGTGCGACAGGCCTCGTTTCTCGCCATGCGCAGCGATAAGCCCGCGAAGGATATTCGGCGCGAGGTTCGTCGCAACGGCTCCATCAACACGATCGGCACGCTCAACGCGCTCAACACGAAAAAGGGAACGCCATCGATGCCAGGCACTGCTCGGTCGAACGCAAAATCAGCCGCGTTACCGGTGAAGATTACGCACGGCGAGCGCGTGATGGACACGCACTCGGGCGTTACGAAAGCCGAGCTCGCCGAGTATTACCACGCGATCAGTCGATGGATGCTGCCACATCTGGCCGAGCGTCCGGTCGCGGTGCTGCGCGCTCCCGAGGGCATCGGCGGCGAGATGTTCTTTCAGAAGCATGCCGCGAAGACGATAGCGGGCGTGCACGTGCTCGACCCGTCACTCGATCCGGACCATGAGCCGCTCATGCAGATCGACGACACGACCGGACTCGTCAGCGCGGTGCAGATGGGAACGGTGGAGTTCCACACATGGAACGCGCGCAGCGATCTGATCGAGCGCCCCGATCGCGTGATCTTCGATCTGGATCCGGGAAAAGGCGTCGCGTTTGCGCAGATCGTGGAAGACGCGCGACTGATTCGCAGCTTGCTGGATGAGCTAGGGCTGAAGAGTTTCGTGAAAACGAGTGGCGGCAAAGGGCTACATGTGGTGACGCCGCTGGCGCGACGTCACGAGTGGGACGTCGCCAAAGGATTTGCGCAAGCCGTAGCGCAACATATGGCGCAGGTCTTCCCGGACCGCTTCACGGCGACGATGGGCCCGAAGCATCGCGTCGGGAAGTGTTTCATCGACTATCTGCGCAATTACCGGGGGGCCACGACGGTCTGCGCCTACTCGGCCCGCGCCCGCGAGGGCATGGCTGTCTCGATGCCGGTGCATTGGGAGGAATTGTCCGATTTACCCGGCGCCGACGCGTGGAACGTGCGCAATGCCGTCGACCGGCTCACTGCGCTGAAACAAGACCCTTGGGCGGCGTATGAGAAGGCGTCGCAGCAACGGGTGACGAAGGCGATGCTGGGTCGGTTGGGGGATTGAAGTCACCCCCGCGGTGCGCCTGCATCGCCGTCCTGCAACCACCGGCGCTTATCGCGCAACGGTGCGTCTCCGAAAACGCGTGCGTACTCGCGGCTGAACTGCGAAGCGCTCTCGTAGCCCACTGCCTGCGCGGCCGCCGCCACGGCGATGTCCGCGGCGAAGATCAACCTGCGCGCTTCCTGCAAACGCAGTTGCTTCTGATACTGCAACGGACTCATCGCCGTCACCAGCTTGAAGTGATGATGCAGCGACGACACGCTCATGTGCACTTCCTGCGCCAACGCATCCACCCGCAACGGTTGGGCATAGTGATCGCGCAACCAGCGCACGGCATTCGCGATGCGGTTCATCTGGCTGTCCTGCAATGCCATCTGCCGCAACAATACGCCCTGTCCGTTCATCAGCAGGCGATACACGATCTCGCGTTTGATCATCGGCGCCAGAATCGGAATGTCGCGCGGGGTGTCCAGCAATCGCAGCAAACGCAGCACGGCGTCCACCAACGCCGCATCGAGGCGGTTGACGTACAGCCCCCGCCCGCACGGTGCCGGCGCAGGTGGTGGCAGATGCTCGTCGCCGATGAGCGAGGTGATGTCCTCGGCCACGAGATTGAGGCGCATCCCCAGATAGGGCGACTGCTCGCTCGCCCCCGACACCTGTGCCACCACGGGCAAATGCACCGACGACACCATGTAATGCATCGGGTCGTACGCGTAATGCTCCTCGCCGATCTGCAAGCGCTTCTCGCCCTGCGCGATGACGGCAAACGCCGGTTGCTGCATCGCCGGTTTCGGACCGCCCGGATGCAGAATGCGATGCACGAGCAGGCCGTCCACCGCCGTGGGCGCGGTGCCCTCCAATCCGTGCGTGGCACGGTCGAGCAACCGCACCAGTTCCGTGCGCGCAGCGTGCGACGGGTCATCCACAAACTCTCGCGGGGGTATCACCTCGCGAGGAGGCGTTTTGACGAGATGCATGCAAGTGTCCTCATGACAGACCGGCCGCACGCGATACCGCGGCCGCAATGGGCTACAGCATACGCTCGCCACCGAAACTTGCCTGATCCTCCGGGCCCACATCGACACGATCGGGCAGAAATTCCGGAGGATCCGGCAAGATTCGCGCCACGACCTCATGAAAGGACGCACCTCGCACGACAGTCACCCCTCACCTTCCCGCCATGTTCGACAGTGCTCTGCGGCCAAAAAACCTGCCGGACGACGCCCGCGAATCCGGCCCCTTGCAGAATCAGGCAGGAAATGTGCAGGAACAGGTACTGCTTGCCTGATGCCCCGCGACGCATAATGCATCCCATCCCGTGCACACCGCCGTTCCCCTCATTGGCGGTCACATGCGACGGGCGGCAATCAACGGAGCGATGCAATGCGACAAAGAAAACTCGGCAACACCGGCCTCTTCGTCTCGGAACTGTGCCTGGGCACGATGACCTTCGGCGGACAGGGCGAACTGTGGAGCAAGATCGGCCACTTGCAGCAAAACGATGTCGACGCCCTCGTCGGCCGCGCGCTCGACGCAGGGATCACCTTCATCGACACCGCCGACGTCTACTCGGAAGGCCAGTCGGAAGTTCTCACCGGTCAGGCGCTGCGCAACCTCAAGGTGCCGCGCGACAGCGTCGTGGTCGCCACCAAGGTCTTCGGTGTGACCGGTGCGCAAGGCAGCAACTCGCGCGGCCTGTCGCGCTATCACATCATGGACGGCGTCAAGGCAAGCCTCAAGCGTCTGCAACTCGATCACATCGATCTGTATCAGGTGCACGGCTTCGATCCGGCCACGCCCATCGAAGAAACGCTGGGCGCGCTCGACACGCTGGTGCGTCAGGGACACGTTCGCTACATCGGCGTCTCGAACTGGGCTGCCTGGCAGATCGCCAAGGCGCAGGGCATTTCGGCGCGTCTGAATCTCGCCAGTTTCGCGTCGCTTCAGGCGTATTACACCGTGGCCGGACGCGATCTCGAGCGCGAAATCGTGCCGATGCTGCGCAGCGAAAACGTCGGCCTGATGGTGTGGAGCCCGCTCGCCGGCGGCCTGCTCTCGGGCAAATACACGCGTGACGGCCAGTCGGAAGACGGCGCCCGGCGTCAGCGTTTCGACTTCCCGCCCGTCAATGTAGCGCGCGCCTATGACGTCATCGACGTGATGCGCGGTATCGCCGCCGAGAAGGGCGTGTCGGTCGCGCAGATCGCGCTGGCCTGGCTGCTCGCGCAACCGGTCGTCTCGACGGTCATCATCGGGGCGAAGCGTGCCGATCAGCTCGACGATAACATCGCTGCCACGCGTGTCACGCTGAGCGCTCGCGAGCTGTCCGCCATCGATGCCGCCAGCGCACTGCCGAGCGAGTACCCGGGCTGGATGCTCTCGCGCCAGGGAGACCCGCGTCGCGCGCAACTTGCCGAAGCCGGTCTGCTTTGAACGACTGAAGCGTCATCGACGAGAACGGCGCACCGTAAAACCGGTGCGCCGTTTTTGTTCGTCATGCGAGGCGACGTGCCGCCGCATCACGTCGCATCTCGCCATCAGAACGTGTGACGCATGCCGACGTTCACGCCCAACTGGCTTGTGCCTGCCGTGGGCGAGCCGCCCGCACCGCCCGAGCTGACCGAATACGCGGCGTGCTCGCTGTTGCCGAGCCAGGCGACTTGCGTGTACACCGCCGTGCGCTTCGAGAGGAAGTACGTGCCACGCAGCGTGGCCATCGTCGCTCGCGTGTTCTGGCGCGCATTCAACATGCGGAACACCTCGCCGTCCACTGCGAAGGTCGGGGTGAACTGATACAACGCGCCCACGTAGAACATGTCGGAATTCACGTCGGCGACGGCAGCCGACGCCGTCTGCACGCGACGTCCCAACCACCCCGCGCCCGCCTTCCAGTTGCCGCCCTTCACATAGCCGTTCAACTGCCAGCGCGTGTCCTTGTCCGACGAACTGGTGAGCGGCACCGTCGCCGCACCGTTGAAGAAGTTGGCAGCCGCCCCCGCGCCGCCGCGCTGTTCGTCCCACGCGCCCGCCACGCCGAACCATGCCGTGTCGTACTTCAGCATCGCGGAGATCTGACGGCAGGACGTCATCTGTCCAGCGGTCTGGCCAGCGCACGTGCCTTGCCCCGGTGAGTTGCCGGTGCCGCCGTTGTCGCGTCCGAACGAATACGTCGCGCCCACCGTCAGGCCCTGAAACACGCCTTTGTAGGCGAGCGTGTTGTCGCTGCGCGCATTGGGAATGTAGCTGTCCAGCGAACCGCTGCCGTACAGGTCAGGGCCGAGAATATCGGCGTCGCTCATCACCCAGAACGTCATCGAATACTGACGGCCAAACGACAGCGTGCCGTACTGATTCGACAACCCCACCCACGCCTGACGGCCGAACAATCGTCCGCCCTGGTTCAGGTCGCCCGCACGAACGTTGAAACCGTTCTCGAGCACGAACAACGCGCGCAGACCGCCGCCGAGATCCTCGTCGCCACGCAGCCCCCATCGCGACGGCAGAGCGCCGGTGTTGGCCGGCATGCGCACGAGCGAGCTGTTGTTGGCTCCGGCGTGCGAAAGGTATTCGACGCCGGTGTCGAGAATGCCGTAGAGCGTCACGCTCTGGGCAGAGGCGGATGTGCCGGACAAAGCGAGGCCGGCAGCCAGCGCGAGCGCGGGCAGTCCCTTGTGGGTCACGGTGAAGTCTCCATTGGATCGTGTGGTGGTCTGGCCTGTTGTCAGTGGATTCGGCCAGTTGCAACGCCGCCGCACGAGCATCGGGGGACGCTCGGGCGGCGGGTACTTCGGGGGCTTGCGCGTAACGCTCGCCCCGTTGTTCTTGCGCTCGGGTCAGACCACGCCCGTCGCAGGCTTGACCGCCGCCGCGAGAGAACCGACACGGCTCACGCGCCGGCGCATCGCGAGCATGAGTCCCGCCGCGAGGAACGCGGGAATGGCCACAATCTGGAAGGCCTGCGCCGTGCCGGATGCCGTGGCGATCAGCACGCCGCCGAGGCTCGACCCGAGAATGGAACCGAGACGTCCCACGCCGAGTGCCCACGCTACGCCGGTCGCACGCGAGGCGGTCGGGTAGTACGCCGCCGTGAGTGCATTGGCCCCGGTCTGCGAACCCGCCACGCCGAAGCCCGCGAGGAAGACAACGACCATCAGCCAGCCCGACTGATGTGTCACCGAGCCCAGCACGCACAGCGCAATGCCTGCCATTACGTAAGATGCCGCGAGCACACGATATGGGCTCGTGCGATCCATCGCGAAGCCGATCAGCACCGCGCCGACGGTGCCACCGAGCGGGAGCATCGCGCCGATGCGTGCGGCCTGCTCAAGCGTATAGCCCGAGTCCTTGACGACCAGCGGCAGCCAGCTCGTCAGCAAATAGAACGCGCACAGCGTGCAGAAGTACGTCGCCCAAAGCAACAGCGTGCCCACGACATAACGACGCGAGAACAGCCCGCCCACGGCCGAACTGGGTGCATCGGCCGGTGCGACTTCCGGGTCGATACGCGTGACTTTCGGATCGATATGACGCGCAATGGCGAGAAGTTCGCTGGCACGATCGCCACGAGCCGCGAGATACCGCATGGACTCCGGCAGCCAGCGCATGAGCACCGGCACGATGGCGAGCGGCACCACACCGCCCGCGATCAGCACGCCGCGCCAGCCGATATGCGGCAGCGTCTGCGCAACGATCTCGCCGCCGATGGCAAAGCCCAGCGTGAAGCCGCAGAACGTGGCCGTCACAAGCAGCGAGCGAATGCGCTCGGCGCAGTACTCGGAGCTCAGGGTGATGGCATTGGGCATTGCGCCACCCAGACCGATACCGGTCACGAAGCGCATGACGGCAAGCTCGGTCGGGCTATGGACGAAGGCCGACGCAATGCTGCCCAGCGAGAACAGGATCACCGAGAGAATCAGCACGCGCTTGCGGCCGATACGGTCAGCGAGCGGGCCGAAGATGAAGCAGCCGAGCATCAGGCCGCCAAGCCCCGCGCCGAAGACCGTGCCGAGGCTGGTCGTCGCCATCGCCCATTCGCTACGAATGGCCGGCGCAAGATAGCCGATGGCGGCGGTGTCGAAACCGTCCAGTGTGACGATCAGAAAACACAGGGCAATCACGCGCCATTGAAATGGCGTGATGCCCCTGCGATTCATCAGGGCGGATATTTCCATGTCTGTCTCCTGTGCGGCAATTACCGCAGGCTGAGCCGCGGGCCGTGGCGTCTGTCGACGACGCTCTATCCATGGGCCACGCAGCCGGTTGGGGGCGATTACATCAAGAACCTGGGTGTGACGACGACCTGCCGGGCAACTCCGGATCGCCTGCCGAGAGGTATTCCCACATGCGCTCGATGATCCGGCCCGAGCGGGTGGCGCGTACACGGCACGCCTCGTCTTCGAGGACGGCTGCGGGCAGCGCCGCTTCGAGTGCGAGCACGTCGAGGTCGACGCGGGCAGCGTCTTCGAGATACCACGTGAGGGCGACCATCGCTTCGAGCGTGTCGGCAGCGACGACAGCGCCGTTGCCACGCATCACCACGGCGGCATTCGTGCCCATCGTGGCGATGACGGCGGCCGCCTGTTCGTCGGAGCGGATCAGTTGCGGGTCGTCCCACAGCGGCACGCCGGGGGCGAAGTAGGTGCCCGGCCCGTGCAGCGCGCGCGGGGTGCGGCGCAGTGTCGAGAGCGACATGGTTTTGGGCGGCATGGTGCGCGCCACCGCGCCGATGTCGGGGCGCGAGCGATAGATGTGCTGATGCAGACGGACTTCACCGAGCACGCCGTCGGGCAACGGGCCGTCGACGGGCACGACAGTGCCCGGCTCGCCCGCGCCGAGCAGGCCCATGGGGCGGGCGGCGCAGACAACGAAATGATCGGTATCGAGCCGCGCGCTGCAATGGCCGTACGCGTGCGCCAGGCCTGCGCGCGCCAGCGTGCGGGCGGCCACGCGCACGGCGCGATCAAGCTCGGTGATACCGGCGATGCGTTCGGCGTCGAATGAAACGTGTGTCATGGGCGAGCGGGTGGGCAGGTCGGGACAGGTCAGGACGAAAACTCGGGAATCTCGGGCTTCGCGCCCCACATGCAGAACCCGGTCGGATCGAACGGGAACTGACGCGGAACGTAAGTCGCCTCGTCCTCCGGCGCGATCTTGCGCACGCCCGTGGAATACTCGTAGACCATGCCGTCCGGCCCCGCGAAGTACAGGAACATCGCGTGCGACGTCGGGTGACGCCCCGGCCCGAAGCGAATCGGCACGCCCTGCTCGCGCAGGAAGTACCACGAGCGCATGAGGTCGTCGATGCCGTCCACCTGAAAGTTCACGTGCTGGATGCCCGCGCGCTGGGCGGGGAACAGCGCGATCTTGTGATGCACATCGTCGATGCGCAGTAGCGGTACTTCGCCGATGCGGTCCGACACACGGGCGTTGCACACGCTCGTCCAGAACGCTTCGTCGCGACGCGCGTCGGTCGTACATAGCCCGACGTGGCTGAACGAATCGATGCCCGCATCGCGCTCGCCGTGATAACGACGGCCGGTCTGCGCTGCGCGCAGCACCAGTTCGATCTGATTGCCGGTAGGGTCGCAAAACGTCAGAAAATCGCCCACGCGGCGCATGTCGGCCTCCTCGCGCGTCCCCCGCCGAAACGGGATGCGCAGGGCGTCGAGTTGCGCGGCGGCGGCATCGAAATGAGCGTCGGTGGCGACATCGAACGCGACCGTGTGGTCGGCGGGATCGCCTTCGAAGTAGCACACCGAATGGTCGCGGCTGTCGCTGCGAAGGAATACGTGACCGGCTTCCCGACGCACTTCCTGCAACCCGAGAATGGTGCGCGCATAGCGTGTGGCACCTTCGAGGTCGCGCGTCCCCAGCCGCACGTAACGAATGTCGTGCAGATTGATCACCGCGTGTCTCCTGCGGATATTGTTTGTGTCCCGGGCGATGACCCGATGACGTCGATGTCGTGAGGGATACGATAAGGACCGGCGTCGCGTGACGCCAACAAATTGCGTAAATGCGCGGTATTTACGGCGTGAATTGGGGGTGCAGCATGGATACGCGGTCGTGCAGACGTCTCGTGTGAACAAGCGTCAGTCGTGCGTGGCGCGTTGCGCGATCAGATCAGTCTTCGCCGTGGAACAGTCGGAAGATCGTGCTGCGCAGCCAGCGATGGCCGGCGTCGGTGTGAAAACGTTCGTGCCAGAGTTGCGAGATGTCGAACTCGGGCCCGTCGAACGGCAGGGCGTAAGCGCGCAGATCGGCGGCGGCCTTGAGGGCGCGGCCCAGACGCGTCGGCACGCAGACCACCAGATCGCTCGCGGCGATGAGCGCCGAGAGCCCCATCGAATGCGCCATGCGCAGCGCCACGTGCCGCCGATGCCCCGACTGCGCAAACCATTGCTCGACGGCCGTCTCGAAAACATCGTGATGGCCAGCCGTCGGACGATAGACCGCATGCGCCGCCTCGAAGAAGGCTTCGGCGCTCAGTTGCCCGCGAATCGTGGGATGCCCCTCGCGCACGAGCGCAACGTAATGCTCGCGAAACAGCCGCTGCTGGTGAAAGCCCGCCGAGAACCGCGTAAAGAGTCCCAGCGTGAGATCGATGTCGCCCATCGCCATGGCGTTCTGCGCTTCGCGCGGCGTGGTGTCCACCGTGACGATACGCACGCCGGGCGCTTCGAGCGCAAGCGTCGCCATGAGCTTCGGCATGAAGATCAGTTGGCCGATGTCGCTGAGATAGAGACGGAAAGTCCGTTGCGCTTTGGCAGGCACAAAGTCCTGCGGCGCTTCTACAGCACCGCGAATCAGCCCGAGCCCTTCGGTGACGGGCGGTGCCAGTGAGGCGGCGAGATCGGTCGGCAGCATGCCTTGCGCGGTCTTGACGAACAGCGGGTCGCCAAACGCGAGACGCAGACGCTTGAGCGCATTGCTCACGGCCGATTGCGTGAGGTTCAGTTCCTCGGCGGTGACGGTCGTGCTGCGCGTGCGCAGCAGCGATTCGAACACGAGCAACAGATTCAGATCGAGCGAGCGTAAGTTCATCCGCGGCCGTGCAGTCCTGCAAGAAACACTACGAACATTAGGAGCATCAGTCTGCGCCAACGTGTGCTGCGCAGCAGCCCCCGTGCGTCCGAACGTCTCGTCGCATCGTCTTGTGAGCAGGCGATGGTCATGACGCGCATCGCACCGGCGGGGCTGTCCCGCATTTTAGGCAACGAGCGGCGGCCCGTGCAGTGCGGGAAACCCCGCCCATGGGCTCACCCGCGTTCATGGTATTTACGTGCGCGCACCTGCGCGCGCCGCGGCATGCAGACGCGCAATGACCTCCAGCACTTCAGGACGCTTCTCGCGCTTGGCCGTCACCACGTGGTACTGCAACGGACACGCGACTTCGTGATCCGAGAGGCGAACGAGACGACTGCGCGCAATCCAGTCGTTCGCCAGCGGCGCACGGGCGAGCGCGATGCCCAGTCCAGCCTCGGCGGCAGCGAGCACGACCGTGTAATCCTCGAAACGACGATCACGCGCACGCGGACGCAGCGACACGCCCTGCGCGCCGCACCACGCTCGCCAGCCCGTCAGATCCGAGTCGTGCAACAGCGGCATCGCCAGCATCTCGGTGGCACTCGCGCCTCTCAGACACTGCGCGATCTCGGGCGACGCGATCGGGTACAGCGTCTCTGCCATGAGCGGCTCCGCATCGACGCCCGCCCACCCGCCGCGGCCGTAGCGCAAGGCGATGTCGACTTCGCCCGCCCCCACGTCTGCATTGCGGTGCTCGGTCGTGACCTGAATGTCGATGAACGGCTGCCCTGCTTCGAGCGAGCGAAGCCGCTCCAGCAGCCAGAGTTTGGCGAACGACGGCACCACGCTCAGACGCACCGCTGGCAGCTTGCGCGCCTGATGCCACTGATCGGCGGCCGCGTCGATCACGTCGAAGGCATGTTCGATGCGTCCGAGAAAGCGCTGGCCGTCGCAGGTCAGACTCACGCCCCGGCCGTGCCGCTCGAAGAGCGCACAGCCGAGCCAGTTCTCAACGGCGCCGACCCGGCGGCTGATCGCGCCATGCGTGAGGCCGCTCGCCTCGGCCGCCGCCGTAAACGAGCCGTGACGCGCCACAAGACAGACGGTTTCTAGATTCGCCAGCGGCGGGCGGGCGCGTTGCGAAGTGTGCATGGGACGTGGGGGACCAGGGAAAACTCGTGCGCTCAAGGGACCGCAAGGTGTGAATACGGCTCACAGCTTGCCAGCGATTTGTGCAGTAGCTTATCACCGCGCGAGTGCGGCAACATAGGTGTCTGCGGGTGATTCGCACCCGCCTTTTCCGATACAGGAGTCCACCGTGTCAGCCGCCGCCCCCGCTTCGCTCACGCTCTACGTCGACGCTCAGTTCACCAGCCCCTACGCACTGT
Source organism: Pandoraea sp. NPDC087047 (assembly GCF_044745225.1). Classification (NCBI taxonomy): domain Bacteria; kingdom Pseudomonadati; phylum Pseudomonadota; class Betaproteobacteria; order Burkholderiales; family Burkholderiaceae; genus Pandoraea; species Pandoraea sp. NPDC087047. The sequence continues at coordinate 272,197 of NZ_JBIUZU010000003.1, read as the reverse complement.
CGGTTTTCGTCACGTTGCGAGAGAAAGGCATTGCGTTCGACCTTCGCACCGTCGATCTCGGGCAGGGCGCGCATCACGAACCGGGCTACGCCGATCTGTCGATCACACGGCGCGTGCCCACGCTCGTGCATGGCGACTTCACGCTGTCCGAATCGACCGCCATCGACGAATATCTGGAGACGATTTCCCCCGAGGTGCCGGTGTACCCGGCGGATGTGCGTGAGCGTGCGCGTGCCCGTCAGGTGCAGGCGTGGCTGCGTAGCGATCTGGGGGCCTTGCGTGAGGATCGTTCGACGGAATGCATCTTCTACCGCCCGTCGGACAAGCCGCTGACGGACGCCGGCTACGCCGCCGCGAGTAAGCTGATCGCCATCGCCCAGAGCCTGTTGCCCAACGGCCGCCTGTCGCTGTTCGACAAGTGGTGCATTGCCGACATCGACCTCGCGCTGATGATCAACCGTCTCGTGTACAACGACGATGTCGTGCCGCCCGCGCTCGCCGAGTATGCCCGCCGTCAGTTCCTGCGCCCAGCGGTGCAGGAGTGGATCGCGATGACGCGCCCGCCGCGTCCGGGCGATCTGGGGAATGTGGGCGATGTGGGCGATGTGGGTGGCGCTCAAGCCGTCTGAAAGCGTTGAGGGATCCGCGCGGAGCCGGGTCCCGTTACACCGCGACCATCGCCAGTCGTTGACGATGGATGCGGATGTGAAGCAACACGAGCGCGCGGCAAGGGCAATCGTCGCGCAACGCGACTTTGCCTCGACCCTGCGCGCCGTCGAGCGTGGCGTGGCGACTGTCCAGCGCCGCCTGAAACGCGGCCGACGCCACCGAACGCGCGGCCAGCATCAACAGCAATAACGACGCCGCCATCGCGAGACGAAAATCAGCCGAGGTAAAGACGCGCTCCGGCACGTCGAATACGAGCATGGCGATCACCACGCAGGCGTCGATGCAGGCGGCCCCCAACGAAGCCACGAGCAGATAGGCGCGCAACATCCGAATCGTTGTCGATTTCATCCGTCTCCTCTCCCTTTGCTCTCATCGGACGAGAACGTTCGCCAGCGGCGCGTACCGCTCCCGTCATCATCCGCCTCTGATCTTAAATGTCGAGTGTCAGTCGCCCTGTGACCGGAAATGATTTTTTACACACTGTTACCCCTGCCTGGCAAGGTTTCATGGCAAACGCAGGCAACACGAGCGTCACTGGATCACGCATTTTTCTTGCAAAAATCGTACAAATTCCGATTTTTTTCGGCGCCATTGCTCCGGGAAGCCCGTCGTGGCGGGACGTGCGGTGAATTCAGTCGACAGGCAGGCCCCGAAAGGAGGAAAATGTCGCCACCTTGCCGTTTACGTTAACGGCACTGACGACTCAAGCCACCTCTGCCGAGACATTGAAGAAACATGAGCGCCGATAATCAATTGCGTTTTGTCGTGGAGCCGCACGCCAACCCCACCCCCGCCGACCAAATCGCCGCCAAGCTGGCGAACCCGGTGTTTGGCCGCGTATTCACGGACCACATGGTCACGATCCGCTGGACCGAAGGCACGGGCTGGCATGACGCGAAGGTGGAAGCCCGCCGTCCGTTCGAAATTGATCCGGCGTGCGCCGTGCTTCACTACGCGCAGGAAATCTTCGAAGGCATGAAGGCCTATCGCGGCGAAGACGGCAAGATCTCGCTGTTCCGCCCGCAAGCCAACGCCAAGCGCTTCCGTGAATCGGCCCAGCGCATGTCCATGGCCGACCTGCCGGAAGCCGTGTTCCTCGAAGCCGTGGAAAAGCTGGTCGACATCGACCGCGCATGGATCCCGGGCGCGGAAGGCAGCAGCCTCTACATCCGCCCGTTCATGTTCGCCTCGGAGAGCTTCCTCGGCGTGCGCGCCGCGCATGAGTACATTTTCTGCGTGATCGCCTGCCCGGTCGGCCCGTACTTCAAGCCCGGCAAGTCGGCGGTGACGGTGTGGGTGTCGGACCAGTACACGCGTGCGGCCCCCGGCGGCACGGGCGCAGCCAAGTGCGGCGGCAACTACGCCGCCAGCCTCATTGCGCAGACGGAAGCGAGCGCTAAGGGGTGCGACCAGGTCGTGTTCCTGGACGCTGCCCAACACCGCTGGATCGAAGAACTCGGCGGCATGAACGTCTTCTTCGTGATGGACGACGGCTCGCTCCAGACGCCACCGCTCTCCGGCACGATCCTGCCGGGCATCACGCGCGCGTCCATCATCGAACTGGCCCGCCGCGAGGGTCTCACGGTCAACGAAACGCCGTATGCATTCGCCCAGTGGCAGGCCGATGCGGCCAGCGGCCGTGTGAAGGAAACGTTTGCGTGCGGCACGGCCGCTGTCGTGACGGCAATCGGTCAGGTGCGTCACGCCAACGGCGAATTCAACATTGCCGACGGCGGCGAAGGCCCGGTCACCAAGCGCATTCGCGATCAGCTCACCGGCATTCAACGTGGCAAGGTCGCCGATCCGTTCGGCTGGGTCCACCACGTCGCGTAATCGCGCGTTGATACCCCAGGTATGACGACATAACACGCTGTGAAGCTGCGCGTCGCCCGAGACAGCGACGCGGGAAATCGCCGGCGGCGCGTGACGACACCAGGAGAGTCGGACGCGCCGTCTTGTTGTTCCTGACTTACAGATCATGAAACATGATACGGGCGCCATGGCGGGGGAAACCCGCGGCGCTATTGCGGCAACCGACACAATCGGCGTTCCGCACTCCGTGCTCGAAGATATCTATGCGATGGTCATCGGCATGGCATTTGTGGTGGTCGGTCTGGTGCTGCTCAAGGCTGCCGGGTTGGTCACCGGCGGCGTGGCCGGCATCGCCCTGCTCGCCTCTTACGTCTTTCCCCTGCCGGTGGGCACCATCTTTACGCTGGTGAACATTCCGTTCTTCCTGTTCGCGTATTTCACGATGGGCGCGCGCTTCGCGCTCAAATCCACTGTCGCGAGCTTCGGCATCACCTTCGCACTCGCGGCCATGCCGCAGACGTTCGACGTCGCCTTCGTCAATCCGCTGTTCGCGGCGTTTGTTGGCGGCACCCTGTGCGGCATGGGCATTCTGGCGCTCGCACGCCATGGCGCGGGAGTGGGCGGTACCGGCATCGTCACGCTGTGGCTGCAACGCAAGCGCGGCATCAATGCCGGGATCACGCAGGTCTGCATCGACACAACGATTCTGCTCGCGTCGCTGACCACCATTCCGGCCGGACGCGTCGCCTGGTCCGCCCTCTCTGCCGTCGCCATGAGCGCGATGGTCGTGGCGTGGCACCGCCCGGGGCGCTATACCGGACGGTAGGCCGTCGCCTGATTCAACAGCCACTCGCGGAACACGCTGAGTGGCTGCCCGTGCGTGAGCTCCGTTGGATAGACGAGGTAATACGCCGACTCGGCCACGCTTTTCACATCGAACGGGATCGTGAGGCCAAGCGTCGCCAACGGGCCCTCGACGAAGAACTTCGGCACCAGCGCAATCCCCAGTCCGGCCGCAGCCCCCGCGATGAGCATCGTATGAAGCTCGTAGCGCACGCCTTGCAACGCTCGATGATCTTCGATGCGCTGCTCGGCAAACCACTGAGTCCAGGCGCTCGGACGCGTCGTCGAGTGCAACAACGGGTACGCCAGCAAATCGGCAGGCGTTCGCACCGGCCCTTTCAATAGCGACGGCCTGCAAACGGGCACCACTTCCTCGCCGAAGAGATAATCCGACGACGTGCCCGGCCACGTGGGCTGCCCGAAGTGAATGGCCGCTTCGAAGTGTGTCTCGTTGAACGTAAAGAGGTCGGTGTGCACGCCCATGTTCACGCGCACGTCCGGATGCCGATCGTCGAAGTCTTTCATTCTCGGAATCAACCACTCCGACGCAAATGTCGGCAGCACCGCCAGCTCCAGATAGCCGCCCCCGCTGCCGTGCGCCATGATCGCCAGCGTGTCGCGATCCAGTTGTTCCAGCGTGCGCCGCACCTGGGTGCCGTACAGACGCCCGGCGCGCGTGAGCACGACGCGCTGCTTCGCGCGCACGAACAGGCGCACGCCGAGTTGCGTCTCGAGCGTGGCGATCTGGCGCGACACTGCGCTCTCGGTCAGGAACAGCTCTCGCGCCGCGTGGGTGAAGCTCTCATGCCGGGCGGCGGCCTCGAAGGCCAGCAGCGCTGCCGTTCCGGGCGTTTTGAATTTGCGCATATTGATTCCAAAAACGCATCAAGTGGCAATTTTATCTCGCTTTACGGGCGAGGCATCCGTTCCAATAATGCAGTCACTGCAAGAAGGCATGGAACGACCGTGTTCCGTGCCCCGCCCTGACACCCTGCGACGCCCAAAGATGGCGTCCCCCCTGCGAGACAACCCGATGCGCAATGCCAACGTGCAGTCCTTGCTGGTTTCCCTGATTGGGCAAGCGCGTACCGACGCGCTTTTCGCCACGCTCAATTCGCCCTCGATCCTGGCCGATTTCGAGCCGGGCCGCGTGACCCGCGCCGAACTGGCGCAAGCCATGAACATGGCGCTGTTCGAAGGGCTGCTGGCGCGCTCGCAAAACGGTCGTACCTACACCGAAGAAGCGATTGCTGCGGGCGGTGGCGTCTATTTCGATCATGGCGCGCTGCGCACGGTGCGCTGGGATCAGAACGGCGCCCTGCCGCCGGGCGAAGCCGCGTTCGCGCGTATTCTGCGTCCGCTGGGCTTCCGTCTGAACGGCCGCTACCCGCTCGACCGTCTCGGCATGACCGGCCGTGCTTACGCCCATGAAGACGCCCCGGAAGAGATTTCGCAATTCTTCGTGAGCGAGCTGCATCCGGAGCGTTTTTCCGAGACGTTCCAGCAAGCCGTGTCGCGTGTGGTCGGCACCTCGAAAGACCCGCTCACGCCGGCCGCTGCCGGTCAGCTCTGGGAACTGGAGCGCGACGGCACGCTGCCGCTCGAGTCCGCACAAGCCCTGCTGCCGGTGATCGTCGGTGCATTTGCGCGTCAGCACGACGTGCCGAGCGAAGCCGATTACGAGCTGCTGCTGGCCGAATCGGCCGAAATGGCGTGGATCTCCACCGAAGGCAACGCGTTCAACCATGCGACCGATCGCGTGGAAGACGTGTTCGCGCTGTCCGACGCCGAGAAGGCCAAGGGCCGCCCGATGAAGCCCGAAGTCGAGCGTTCGCGCTCGGGCCGCGTGTTTCAGACGGCTTATCGCGCCGACACCGTGCGTCGCGAATTCCGTGGCAAGGACGGCAAGATCGTCACGCGCGACGTGCCGGGTTCGTTCTACGAATTCATCACGCGTCACCGCGAGTACGACACCGCCAAGCGCTGCTGGAAGATCGATCTGCGTTTCGACGCCGGCAACGCGCAGGGTATTTTCAAGATGACGGCCAACGCCAAGTAACCGGGTAATACGAGAGCTCACGACTTCCGGCGCACAATACGTGTGTGCGCCTGTGCTGTGGCCTTATCTGCCGACACCGGTCATCAGCACCGGCGGCCAACACTGAATTCCATAAGGGTATTAACGTGAACGCGACTTCCATCCTCAACGAACTGGGCATTGCCAAACTGGCCGAAACCGGCGACATCGCCGTGCACTCGCCGATCAACGGCGAACTGATCGGCCGCGTGGCCAGCGCATCGGTGGCCGACGCACAAGCCGCCCTCGCCCGCGCGCAAACCGCGTTCACCGCATGGCGCAATGTGCCGGCACCGCGTCGGGGCGAACTGGTCCGCCTGCTGGGCGAAAAGCTGCGCGAGCGCAAGCAGGCGCTGGGCGCCCTCGTCACGCTCGAAGCGGGCAAGATCCTGCAAGAAGGGCTGGGCGAAGTTCAGGAAATGATCGACATTTGCGACTTCGCCGTCGGCCTGTCGCGTCAACTGTACGGTCTGACGATCGCCTCGGAGCGTCCGGGCCACCGCATGGCCGAGACGTGGCACCCGATGGGCGTTTGCACCGTCATTTCCGCTTTCAACTTCCCGGTGGCCGTGTGGTCGTGGAACGCAGCGCTCGCGCTCGTGTGCGGCAACGCCGTGGTGTGGAAGCCGTCGGAAAAAACGCCGCTGACCGCCCTGGCCGTCAACAAGCTGATGGAAGAAGTCATTGCCGAATTCGGCGACGCACCGGAAGGCCTGACCGCGCTGATCGTCGGCGGTCGCGACGTGGGTGAGGCGCTCGTTGCCGATCCGCGCTCGGCCATCGTGAGCGCCACGGGCAGCACCGAAATGGGCCGCAAGGTCGGTGTTGAAGTCGCACGCCGCTTTGGCCGTTCGATCCTGGAACTCGGCGGCAACAACGCCGGCATCGTGACCGAAAGCGCCAACCCGGAACTCGCCTTGCGCGGCATTCTGTTCTCGGCCGTCGGCACCGCCGGTCAGCGTTGCACCACGCTGCGCCGCCTGTTCGTGCACGAAAGCGTGTACGACAAGACCGTCGATCGTCTGAAGACGCTGTACGGCAAGGTCGCCATCGGCAACCCGCTCGAGCGCGGCACCCTCATGGGTCCGCTGATCGACGAAGGCGCGTTCAAGCGCATGCAGGACGCACTCGATCAGGCTCGCGCACAAGGCGGCAAGGTGACGGGCGGCGAGCGCCACACCGTTGCCGGCAGCGAAGGCGGTTTCTATGTGAAGCCGGCCATCGTCGAAATGCCGTCGCAAACGGAAGTCGTGCTGACGGAAACGTTTGCGCCGATTCTGTACGTGCTCAAGTACAGCGACTTCGCGCAAGCCATCGACGCCAACAACGCGTCGTCGCACGGTCTGTCGTCGTGCGTGTTCACGAACGATCTGCGCGAAGCCGAACGCTTCACGTCGTCGGCCGGTAGCGACTGCGGTATCGCCAACGTCAACATCGGCCCGAGCGGTGCGGAAATCGGCGGCGCATTCGGCGGCGAGAAGGAAACCGGCGGCGGCCGCGAGTCGGGCTCCGACGCGTGGAAGGGCTACATGCGCCGTGCGACCAACACCGTGAACTACTCTTCCGCCCTGCCGCTCGCGCAAGGCATCGACTTCTCGATCGAGTGAAGTCGCGATAGCAGGCCCCGGTGTCGAGCATCTCCATTCGTGACGATGCGCGACGATGCACGACGCACCGGGTCTGCCACCAATGCTGCATGTGCCGGACGCGTCACCGCGTCCGGTGCAGAGACTCCCCCGACCGCCACTTTCCGTCACGCTTTGACTAGCGAGGCCCCCATGTACGCATTCACTTCTCCGTTCGCCAATCCGGCCGGCTCACCGATTCGCGAGCTGTTCAAATACCTGTCCGAGCCGGGCATGATCTCGTTCGCCGGCGGCTACCCCGCGAGCGACCTGTTCGACGCCGACGGCCTCGCCGCCGCGCAACAACGTGCCTTCGCCCAGCCGACGCGCTGCCTGCAATACGGCCCGACCGATGGCCTCGCCGAACTCAAGACGCAACTCATCGCGCTGATGGCCTCGCGTGGCGCGCCGTGCGCCGCCGAAGAACTGCTGGTAACGACCGGCTCGCAGCAGGGGCTCGATCTGCTGCTGCGCGTGATGGTAGCGCCCGGGGATGTCGTCGTGACCGAGCAGCCCGCTTACCCGGCAACGTTGCAGGCGCTGCGTCTGCAACAGGCGAAGATCGTCACGGTGCCGGTCGATGCCGACGGCCTGAACATCGAGCATCTGGGCACGCTGCTGCGCGAGGGCAAGATTGCCGCGCCCAAGCTGCTGTACACGGTGCCCACGTTTGCCAATCCGACGGGCGCCACGCTCTCGCGCGAGCGTCGTATCGCGCTACTCAAGCTGGCCGTGGAATACCGCTTCGTGATCGTCGAAGACGATCCTTATGGCGACCTGCGCTTTGCGGGCGAAGCCGTGCCGACGTTGCTCGCCCTGACGGCAGAGGTGCCGGGGTCACGCGACTGGCTGGTGCACTTCTCCAGCCTGTCGAAGATCGTCGCGCCGGGGCTACGTGTGGGCTGGACGGTTGCGCCGCCGGAAATTGCGCGGCGCTGCGTCGTGGCCAAGCAAACGGTCGATCTGTGCAGCGTGCCGTGGACGCAGGCCGTCGCCGCCGAATATCTCGCGGCCGGGGCGCTGACGCATCATCTGCCGAAGATCACCGAGGCTTACCGTCTCAAATGCGAAGCCATGTGCAGTGCGCTGGCCGACAAGCTGGGCAGCGCGATTCAGTTTCACGCGCCGCAGGGCGGCATGTTCGTGTGGGCGCGGCTGGCGTCGGTGAAGACGAGCGAGCTGCTGCCGAACGCGATTGCCGAGAAGGTGCTGTTCGTGCCGGGCACGGCGTTCTTTGCCGAAAATGCCGACGAGGCGTCGCTGCGCCTGTCCTTTGCAGCACCGGCCGTGACGGCCATCGAGGAAGGCGTGGCACGTCTGGCACGCGCGATGGCGGCGACCGGCAAGTGACGCAAGCGGGCCAACGCCCGTTGTAGACGTCATGACAAGACAAAGGGCCTCGCTGGCCGTTCCGGATGGGCGGGTCAGCGAGGCCCTTGGCGCTTTGTGCTCGTGATGCTTACAGCTTCACGCAGACATTGCGCAACTCGGTGTAGAACTCCAGCGAGTGCACCCCACCTTCGCGTCCGATGCCCGATTGCTTCGCGCCACCGAAGGCCGTGCGCAGATCGCGCAGGAACCACGCGTTGATCCAGCACACGCCGACTTCGAGCGCCGCGCCCATGCGATGGGCACGGCTAACGTCCGACGTCCAGAGCGTTGCAGCAAGGCCGTAAGGCGTGGCGTTGGCCATCGCGATCACTTCCTCTTCCGTGTCGAACGGCGCAATGTGGCAGCACGGCCCGAAGATCTCTTCGCGGATGACCGATGCCGTCTCCGGCAAACCCGTCCAGATGGTGGGCTGCACCCACGCACCGTCCTTCATCGACGCCGGCATCTCGGGCACGCCGCCCCCGGTCACGACCGTCGCCCCTTCTTCACGCGCCTTCGCGTAATAAGAGAGCACCTTCTCGCGATGCACTTGCGAGACGAGCGGGCCGAAGTTCGTACCCGGCGCATACGGATCGCCCAGCTTCAGCGCTTCGGCGCGCTCCTTGAGCGCCGCCACGAAGCGCTCGAAGATCGGACGTTGCACATACACCCGCTCGGTGCCGAGACACACCTGACCGCTGTTATCGAAAGCCGAACGCGTAATGCCCGCGACGGCCTTGTCGAAGTCCGCGTCCGCAAACACGATGCCCGGGTTCTTGCCACCGAGCTCGAACGACACCGGACGCACGCCATTGGCTGCCGCCTTCATGATGGCTTCGCCCGTGCGTGTCTCGCCAGTGAAGGTGATGCCGTTCACGCCCGGATGCTCCGTGAGGAACGCGCCCGCCGATTCCGGTCCGAAGCCGTGCACCACGTTGTAGACGCCGGCCGGCACGCCGACCTCGTTCATCACCTCGCCCAGCAGCGTTGCCGTAGCCGGCGTTTCCTCCGACGGCTTCACAACCACCGTATTGCCGAACGCCAGCGCCGGGCCGACCTTCCATGTCATCAGCAGCAGCGGCAGGTTCCACGGACAGACGACCGCGATCACGCCGCGCGGCGAGCGCACGCCGTAGTTCAGCGCGTTGCCGCCGTCGGGCGTGGTCATCGCGAACGACTCCGTCGGCACGTTCTTGATCATGTCCGCGAACACCTTGAAGTTCGCCGCGCCGCGCGGAATGTCCAGATGACTCGCCAGACCGTGCGGCTTGCCCGTATCCGCGATCTCGGCGGCGAGAAAGTCGTCGAAGCGGCGGTTGATGCCATCGGCCACGGCGTGCAGCAGTTCCACGCGCTGGGCCACGGTCATCTTGCCCCACGGCCCCTGAAGCGCTGCGCGGGCGGCACGCACGGCGGCGTCCACTTCGGTGCGTCCGGCTTCGTGCACCTCGCCGATCAGGCTGTTGTCGACCGGGTTGCGGTTCTCGAACGTGCGGGCGCTGGACACCCACTCGCCGTTGATGAAGTTCTGGAAATGCTTCATGTCTCACTCTCGTTTTGTCGGGTTGCACCGGGTACGCGGCGACGGACCTCCACACCGGGAGGGGAACGTCGGCATGGCGCACACGATAAATCCGCGCTCGGGTTCTCGTCAATATTTTCTCGAGAATTTTAATTTATATCGATTATTTGTCTATTTTGCGACAATCGGGGGGGAAGCTGCTTATAATCTCGCCACGCCACTCGACCCACCCGACGCATGCACAGCCCGACCCCGTCCACTGCCTCGACCGCCCCGACCGCCGACGTCACGCTCGCGCAAAGCGCCTACATGCGTCTGCGCAGCGACATCGTCGAGGGGCATCTCGCGCCGGGCGAAAAGCTGCGCGTCGAGCATCTGAAGGATCGTTACGAAGTCGGCGCCGGGACGCTGCGTGAAGCGCTGGCGTTGCTGGTGGCGGACGCCCTCGTCGTCCAGCACGGCCATCGGGGCTTTCGCGTAACGCCGATCTCGCTGGCCGATTTCATCGACATCACCGAGACGCGCGTGCAGTTGGAAACGGAGGCGCTACGCCAGTCCGTCGCGCTGGGCGACGACACGTGGGAAGCCGACCTGACGAGCGCGTTTCACCTGCTTACGCTCGCGGAAGACCGCCTGGGCGAGGGGGACGGCAAGACCGGCGACGGTAGCCTGTTCGCCCAATGGGAAGCGCGCAACCGCGCCTTTCATGAAGTGTTGATTCGCGCGTGCCCGTCGCGCTGGCTGCATCACTTTCTGGCGATTCTCTATCGCCAGTCGGAGCGCTATCGACGGCTGTCGATCACGCATCGTCCGGTGCCGCGCGACGTCCACGAAGAGCATCAGGCAATCTTCGACGCCTGTCTCTCACGCGATGCCGACAACGCGGCGTCATTGCTCGCGGCACACATTCGCAAGACGCTCGAAGCGGTGCGCGAACTGCCCGACGCCGTCATCAACGCCGGGGCCGTGCCGCTCACGCCGGTGCGCTGAACTCAGCGCGGCAGGCTGTCGCGCACGAGCTGCGCAAAGTAGCGTGCGCCGAGCGGCAGAATCGCATCGTTGAAGTCATAGCCAGCGTTGTGTAACGGGATCGCGCCGGGTTCGTCGCCGTAGCCGTTGCCGATGAACGCGAAGTTGCCCGGCACGTGCTGCAAGAAGACGCCGAAGTCCTCCGAGGCCATCATCGGCGCGGTCTGCGCGTCGACCATCCCCTCGCCCGCCACCTTCTGCGCCGCGCGCACGGCGAGCGCCGTGTTGCCGGCCCAGTTCACCGTCGGCGCGAACTCATGCGTGTATTCGAATTCGCAATGCGCGCCGTGCATCGCGCACGCACCCATGCAGATTTCGCGCATGCGCGTCTCCAGCAATTGCTGAACGTCGGGCGTATAGCTGCGTGTATCGCCCTTGATGACGACGTTCGTCGGAATGGCGTTGCGAATCCCGTCCGTGACAAATTCGGTACACGACACCACCGCCGACAGCCCCGGATCGACGCTGCGCGACACGACCGTCTGAAGCGCCACCACGATCTGTGCGCCGATCACCAGCGGATCGACCCCCATATGCGGACGCGCCGCATGCGTGCCCTTGCCGCGAATCCGAATGACGAAGTTGTCTTCACTCGCCATGATGCCGCCGGTGCGCGTGGCGATGCGTCCCGCCGGGATGCCCGGCATGTTGTGCACGCCGTAGATCGCGTCGATGGGAAAGCGCGCCAGCAATCCGTCGGCAATCATCGCCTTCGCACCGCGGCCGTGTTCCTCGGCGGGTTGGAAGATGAAGCGCACGGTGCCATTGAAGTCACACGATTCGGCGAGCAGTTTCGCCGCACCCAGCACCATCGACATATGACCGTCATGGCCGCACGCGTGCATTTTTCCCGGCACCTGCGACGCGTATTCGCGCCCCGGCGCCTGCTCGGCGATCAGCAGGGCGTCCATGTCGGCACGAATGCCGATGCTCCCGGTGCCGTCGCCCACGCGCAGGTTCGCCACGATGCCCGTGCCGCCGATATTGCGATGCACATCCAGCCCGAGGCTCTCGAGAATCGTCGCGACCGTCTTCGATGTGCCGATTTCCTCGAAACCCGTCTCCGGCTGACGATGGAAGGCGCGTCGCCAATCGGTCAGCGCCTTGGCGAAATACGTGTCTTGTGCGATGTCCTGACGCATACGTGACGTCTCCGAATGCCGTGGTCGATAGTGTCGTTAGCGTGCAAGCCACGCCTGCTGGCGCTGCTCGACGGACGTCGCAGACTCACCCACGAGTTCCGCGTAGACCGAAGGTGCCGTCGCCCCTTCGGTGCTGATCAGCAGGACGCGCGAATCCGGCGTGAGGCCAAGCGCAGACGCCATTGCGGGCGTTGCCGCCGCGCGCATCAATCCCGCAAGCCCAGCGACGCCAGACTCGCCGGCGACGAAGGGCACGTCGCTGTCACTGCCATGCGCGAGACGCTGCATCGCCTGCACCGCCTGCGCATCGGTGACGGTCATGAACGCGTCCACCGACGGTTGCAGGAAACGCCACGCGAGCGGCGACGTCTCGCCGCATGCCAACCCGGCCATCACCGAATCGACCGAACCCGATGCCGATGCGGCCTTCCCGGCGATGGCGCTCTGGTACAGACAATCGGCCTGCTCGGGCTCCACCACCACAAACGCCGGACGCTGCGCGCCCCAACGCTCCCAAAGATAGCTCACGATTCCTGCGGCCAATCCCCCAACGCCGCCTTGCAGAAAGACATGCGTGATGGGGCTGGCCGCCTGCGATGCACCGCCATTCTGCACCGCCAACGTTTCAGTCACTTCCGCCGCCACCGTGCCATAACCTTGCATGACGTCGCGCGGAATGACCTCGTACCCATCGTAGGACGTATCCGAAACCACATGCCAGCCATGACGTGCCGCAAGCGCCGCCGCCTCTTCGACCGAATCGTCGTAGTTTCCCGCAATGCGCACGATCTCGGCGCCGTAGGCGGCAATCGCCTGCTCGCGCTCGTCGCTCACATGGGCGTGCAGCACGATCACACAACGGCATCCGATGCGCTGCGCTGCGGCGGCCAGCGCGCGGCCGTGATTGCCGTCCGTGGCGCTAATGGTGGTGAAGCCGGTCAACGCATCGCGGTCCTCGCCCTTCAACAGCGACTTCGCCGTGAAGCCTCTCCCCTCGAACTGACGCAACAACAGACGCACCAGCGCAATCGGCGCGCCGAGCGCCTTGAAGCTGCCGAGCGCGGAGCGCCGCGCTTCGTCCTTCACCAGCACGCTGCGCACACCGAGCGACGCCGCCAGATCCGGCAGCGAGCGCAGCGGCGTGCTGCCGGGCGTGAGCCCATCCCAATGCGCAAGCCACTCGCGGCTTTCCTGCGCACGAGCGATGCTCATGATGTCCTGAAGATCGGCCGGATACGGCACGCGCGTGGCATGAGGATTGACGTAAAGCATTTGGGGGGCTCCGGTATTACGGGATGTTCAGGGGCTCGGGGTTAGCGGCTTTCGTGGGCCTATTGGGGTAAGTGAGCCTGTTGCGCCACACCAAGACGTTGCGCGACGACATCGAGCAGCACTTCGGCGCCGCGTACCAGTTGATCGTCGTCGGTATGCTCGCGCGGGTTGTGGCTGATGCCGCCACGGCTCGGCACGAAGATCATCGCGGCTGGCGCGATGCGCGCGATCATCTGAGCGTCGTGTCCGGCCCCGGACGTCATGCGCTTGTACGACAGCCCCATGCGCCTGGCGCTCGCCTCGATGACATCGGCCAACTCGGCGTTGAAGACCACGGGCGTGAAGCGCGCGAGGCGTTCCGTCGAGATGCGCACGCCCTCCTCCTGCGCGATCTTCTTCAGGAACTCGGTCAGACGCGCTTCGCTGGCCGCCAGACGCTGCTCGTGCGGATCGCGCATGTCGACGGTGAACACGGCGCGGCGCGCAATCACGTTGATGACGCCCGGCTCGAACGTCATCGTGCCGACGGTGGCGAGCGTCGTGCCCGATTCGACCGCGATGCGACGCAACTCGGCCACTGTGGCGGCGGCGACATAGCCCGCGTCGTGACGCAGGCGCGTTGGCGTCGTCCCCGCATGGTTGGCGTTGCCCTGCACGGTGATCTGCTGCCACGAAATCCCCTGCAAGTTCTCGACGACACCGATCTCCAGCCCTTCCGCTTCGAGAACCGGCCCCTGCTCGATATGCAATTCGAGGTATTCGTGCGGGACGAGTGTGCCCGGCGTCATCTCGCCGGCATAGCCGATGCGCGCGAGTTCGTCGCCCAGTCGCGCGCCGTCTGTGCCGATGGCGTCGAGGGCTTCCTCCAACGGCAAACCGCCCGCGTGCACCAGCGACCCCATCATGTCGGGATGAAAGCGGGCGCCCTCCTCGTTCGTGAACGCCGCCACCGTGATCGCCCGCGACGGCACGATGCCCGCATCGCGAAACGCCCGCACGACGGCCAGCCCGCCGAGCACGCCGTAGCAGCCGTCGAGCGCACCTGCGTTGATGACAGTGTCGATGTGCGACCCCATCATGAGCGGGCGTGGCACTTCGTTCAGCTGGCCCGACGTGGCTTTCGCCGGCCCCGGCAGCGTGCCGAAGATATTGCCGATGCGGTCGACCTGCACGTGCAGGTCGAGCTCGCGCATCCAGGCGACGACCTGATCGCGACCGGCCTTCTCGGCATCGGTGAGGGCGACGCGTGTGCGTCCGCCCGCGACGGGATCGGCACCGATCTCGCCCAGCGCGCGCAGTTGTTGCAGCAGAACGGGGCCATTCAGATGAAGAGGGACAGCGGCTTTGATGTCGGACATGAGTCGGTCGGTGGTTCTTGTGGGAATCGGGAGGCGCGAGTCGTTTGCGAGTCGTTTGCGAATCGCTTGATCCGTTTTGCCGAGGCACCGCGCGGCGCCAAATGCCGGGGGTTGCCGCTAGCGGAGTATCATCGGACAGCCTGAATAATATTCCGCCCAGTGCGTACGATTTACGCATTTTTGGCACTCTAATCGAGTTTTTATTGCGCACCATGACCCTCGACAGCTACGACATCGCCTTGCTCGCCGCGATTCAGGAAGACGCGACGACGCCCCAGCATGCGTTGGGCGCGCAGGTCAATCTGTCATCCGCCGCGGTGAACCGGCGGCTGAAGAAGCTCGCAGAGGAAGGGGTGACGCGCAAAACCGTGTCGCTGGTGGATGCTGAGCGTGTGGGCTATCCGCTCACGATCATCACCGAGGTCGAGGTGGAAAACGAGCGGCTCGATCTGCTCGACGCCATGAAGCGCAGCTTTCTGGCGTGTCCGCAGGTGCAGCAGTGCTATTACGTTGCGGGGGAATGCGACTTCGTCGTCATCATGGTCGTGCAGAACATGGCGCAGTACACGGCGCTCACGCGCGCGCTCTTCTTCGAGAGCAACAACGTCAAGCGCTTCAAGACACTCGTCTCGATGAGCAACGTGAAAGTCGGGCTGGAAGTGCCGCTGGACGCCGTCGCAGACTGAACGTTGCGACGGCGCGGGCCTGACTTGCGATGCGGCGGCGGCTCAGAACTTGTGCCGCACACCGGCGGTGACGTACATCTGCGAACGGGTGCCCGCGTCGACATAGACCGTCGCGATGGCCGCCTGCGCCGGGCCGATACCGTTGTAGCCGGTCGCGTGCGCATACGTCACTACACAGAAGAGGTCCGTGCGCTTGCTGAGGCTGTAGTCCACGGCAGCGCTCACCTGATGGTAGTGCGCCGACGAGTCGCCCGACGCGTTCAGATAGTCGTACCCCGTCTGTGCCGTGAGCGCGGCCGAGATCTGCCACACGGCATAGACGCCGTAGCTGTCGTAGCGCTGCGTCGTTCGGAAGGTCGATGCGGCGTCGGCGTTGTAATACGACTGGCTGTAGTAACCGCCGAGGGTCACGTTGCCGAAGGTGTACCGTCCCCCGGCACGGTAGATGTCGATGGACTTCGCGCTCGCATACGCCCGGTTCACGGCGCTGACGAAGAGGAAGTCGGTCGTGCTCGTGCCGCGTGTGCCCGCCACGGCGTTGCCGTTGTCGATGTGCAGATATCCCGCCGCCACACGTGCCGGACCAAAGGTGTACGAGCCCGCTGCGCTGTACGTCTGCCCCGCGCCTTGCGCGCCCGGCACACCGCCCAACGCATACATGCCCTCGATCTGCACGCCGCGCCACACCGGGCTGGTCCACTTCAGGGCGTTGTTGATTCGCGCGGTGTTCTGCGAGTTATCGACGTCGCCCGGCGCGGTCCAGTAGCCCGCCACGAAGAAGTTGCCCTGCGTGGGCAGCACCTGATCGATGAGCGGATCGTACTGACGCCCGATCAACACCGAACCCCACTCGCGGCTCGTCAGGCCGACATACGCTTGCCGTCCGAACTCGCGCGAGCCTTGCAACAAGCGTCCGTTGGTCGAATCGAAGCCGTTCTCCAGCTTGAAGACGGTTTGCAATCCGCCGCCCAGATCCTCGGTGCCGGTCAGCCCCCAGCGCGTGCCGAGACCGTTGCCGGTGACCATCGAAATCTGGCTCTGCTTTCCGCCCGCGTGATTTACATACTGCAAGCTGGTGTCGATGATGCCGTACAACGTCACCGAACTTTGCGCCTGCGCGACGCACGGCATCGCGCAGACAGCACCCAGCAGCAGACCTGCCGCAAGCGGCATCTTCATCATGTTAGTTTGCATAACTAATTAAATAGACAACGGTTGACGAATTTTCATGTGTTATTCGTCAGCGCTATGAGATCAGGGGTCGGGAGATACGTGGCCGCACGGATCTCCCGTGGCTGTCATGGCGAGATTTCCTCGCGCAGCAGGTCGACGTACGCCCGCATCGTGGCAATGCGATGCTCACCGATACGTTGCGCGGTGGACGTCAGGAGCCCGTCGGCAAGATGCAGCAGTTTCGTCTCGAAATGATCGAGCGCGAAGCGGCGGTCATCGAGATCACGGTGCGCGGCGAAGGGATCGAGCGGGTCGTAAAGTCGCGAGCCGTTGCGCCCCGCGACGTAGAACGTGCGGGCGATGCCGATGGCGCCGATGGCGTCGAGACGATCGGCGTCGCGCAAGACGCGAGCCTCGCGCGAACGGGGCTCGACACCCGCCGAAAAGCTGTGGGCTTCGATGACGTGCGCGGTGGCGTCGATGCGCGCGGCGTCCCAGCCCAGCGTGCGCAAGACCTCGCTCGCCTTGTCCGCCGACAGACGCGAGGCCTGCGCGCGACGCGGGTCCGTCTTTTCCACTTGCACGCAATCGTGCAGCAACGTGGCGACCGCGAGCATCTCCAGATCGAGCGCGGGTTCGTCGGCAGCGATCTGCGTCACCAGCTTCCACACGCGAATCAGATGCGACCAGTCGTGCGAGCCGTCGTCGCTGTCTTGCCGGTCGGCAGAGACACCCAGCGTGTCGAGCACGGCGGCGATGACATCGCCATGCGGGAAGAAGGCTTGCTGCAACAGGTTGTCGGGGTGATTCATGGCGTTCAGATTTCCAGTGCGCCGGTTTTGCCGTTCTCGACCACGAAGCGCTTGCTCGTGCGAACGGTGCCACCGGGTTTATCGGTAAAGTCGATGGTAAGCAGATCGGTGAGCAACTCGTTGCGCGTCACCGTGCAGCGCATATAGCCGCGCTGCTCACTCGCGAAGTAATTGACGTGGGGGTTGTGCGGCATGCCCTCCGCCATCGGCCTGGCCAGCGGCTCGGGCCAGAGTGCGCTAATCGACGTGCCCACCAGTTCGGTCATCGGCGCGGTGCGCGGATCGTCGCCCACATTGCGCACGACGGACGAGATCATGTACGAGTGGATATCGCCCGAGAGCGACACCGGATTGGGCACGCGGGCGGCCACGATCTGGTCCAGGATGCGATTGCGCTCGGCCGGATAGCCGTCCCACGATTGCAGGTAGCGATAGAGTTCGCCATTGTGCCGCATGTCGAACGGCGTCATTTTCACCGTCGACGCGATCACGTTCCATTGCGCAGGCGACTTTTGCAGACGGTCCGCCAGCCACAGCTCTTGTCCACGGCCGAGCATCGAACGCTCTGCCGCTTCGCTGTGCTTGCACGCGCGCTCGTAGACGCCGAACGCGAACTTTCCGTCCGACTCGCTCGCGCATGGCGTCTCCGAATCGCGGAACTGACGCGTGTCAGGGATCGTAATGCGCATCAGATTCCCGATGTCGTAGCCGCGCTGAATCTGCATGGCCGGCGAGGCGGGCATCGGCGCATAGCGCACCGGCTGAAACTCATACCACGCCTGATAGGCAGCGGCGCGGCGTTTGAGCAACGTGATGTCGGCGGTGTCGTCTTCGAGGCCGTCGTGATTGTCCAGCGTCAGAATAAATGGGAACGTTTCATGCGCACGTCGCAATGCGGCGTCAGTCTTATACAGCGCGTGACGGCGGCGATAGTCGTCGAGCGTCATCGGCAACGCCTGTCGCTCGTGTGCGCGCACACCGCCCCCACGGCTCACGTCGTAGATGTAATCGCCCACATGCATCACGAATGACGGATCGTCGGCGGCCATGCCGTCGTAAGCATCGAAATACCCCTGCTCCCAGTTTTGACAAGACACGACATTGAACCGGAAGCGCGACATGTCGCCGCGCTCGGACGGCAGCGTACGCGTACGGCCGACGGGGCTCAGTTCGTTGCCGCAGCGAAAGGCGTACCAATATTCGCGATCGGAGGCCAGGCCCGCGACATCGACATGCACCGAATGGCCGTACATCGGTTGCGCCACGGCGACGCCGCGCCGCACGACCTTCGAGAGTCGACGGTCGGTCGCGACCACCCATTCGACATTCACCGGGCCACTGGCGACGGGCGTGGTGTCGGTGGTGTCGCGCGCCAGACGCGTCCAGAGCACGATGGCGTCCGGCGTCGGATCGCCGCTGGCGACCGAGAACGGAAAGGACGTGCCGTGCGACAAGCTGCGGGCGCTCGACTGCCGGATGATGACCGCCGGAGCACCCACGAGAATGCCGGTGCCGGCGAGAAAGGTACGACGCTTCATTGCAATTTCCCCTTACACTGCGAATGCGTCGAAGTATGCATTTCGGATCATGTCATACGTATGACTGACGGATTTTAACCACTAAACCTGTATTTTTAGAAACTCAACGCCCGAATGAGCTCAATGAGCGATAAGCAGGAAAAACTACCGGCAGGGCGGCCGACGAGCCGCGATGTTGCCCGCTTGGCGGGCGTCTCCCAGTCCACCGTATCGCTGGTGTTCGCCGGCAAGGCTGAGGGACGCGTCACGCCCGAGCGGCGCGATCAGATCCTTCAGGCGGCGCAGACGCTGGGCTACCGGCCGAATTCATCGGCGCGCGGCCTGAAGCTCGGCACGCAGAAGCTGCTGGCGCTCGGCGTGCCGAACGTCTCGAACCCCTACTTCGCATCGGTCCTGAAGTCGATCATCGGCAACGCTGCGACCCACGGTTACGCGACGGTACTCATCAACACCGGGGAATATGGCAACGACCCCGAGCGTCTGCTGCTGAGTCTCGATGCCCACGCCTTCGACGGCATGATTTTCTGGGAAGCGTCCTGGACGGCGCGCGCGCTGGAGATCATGCCGACGTCGGTGGTCGTGGTCGACGGTGATTCGCCGGACGGCGCGGACGTCTTCATCCCATCGGAAGTCATCGTCAGGGAGATGGTCGATCACCTCGCGTCGCTGGGGCACAAGCGCATTGCGCGCGTGGGCTTCGATCTGGAAGCCAACACGTTTCGCGTGCGCTCACGTGCGTATCGGGAGGGTTTGCAGGCGCATGGCCTCTCGTACGAGGCCCGATGGGAGATCGAGGTGCCGTTCGGTGAAACGTCGTCGGCAGCCATCGAAGCCGTGCTGTCTCAGGAGGATCGGCCGACGGCGTTCGTCTGCGACGACGATCTGCTCGCCCCGCTGGTGTATCGCGCGGTCACGCGTTGCGGCCTGACGGTTGGGAAGTCGGTGTCGGTCGTTGGCATCGGCGATATCGAACTGGCGTCGCTGCTCGAACCACCGCTGACGACCGTCGCCATTCCGACGCAGTCGCTCGGCGAATCGGCCGTCGAAATCTTCCTGCGCAAGCGCGCGGGACAACCGCCGACGGTCAGCACGGTGCAAACGCGTTTGATTCTGCGGGATTCGACCGGGCCCTGCGTGGCCTGAGTCGCGAACGTAGGGGCAACGGCAACGGTAAAGACAAGGGAAAGCCCCCTCGAACGGCACCATCCGAGGGGGCAATGCTTACAGACGCTTCGCCTGACGCATGCTTCGCAGGAACGCGCGCGTGCGCTCCTGTTGCGGGTCACCGAAAATCTGCTCCGGCGGCCCCTCTTCACAGACGACGCCATCGCACAGGAAACAGACTTCCGACGCCACCTCGCGTGCGAAGCCCATTTCGTTCTCGTGCGTGGCGAGCAACATCGTCATGCCCTCGTTCGCGAGGTCGCTCGCGGTGAGCGGCGACACGATGGCGCCCGCATTGCGCTTGAGCGACACCCAGCCTTCGGATTGCAAGCGCATCAGCGCTTCACGCACCGGGATCTTGCTCACACCGATTTGCGCCGCGATTTCATCCTGACGAATCGGTGCGCCCTCCGGCAATTCTCCGGACAGACTCTGCCGGCAAATCGCTTCGTAGGCACGCTCGGCAGTGGATAGCGATGCGTTGTCGGTGTAGGTCACGTATGCTCGTCAATCAAGGCTGGAATGCATGGCTCGACGATCATACAATTTCAGATATCCGTATACTTTTTCACCCTTTACCCGCCACGCCCGGAGCCACCATGATCTCTTCGTTGAAGTCGGCGCTCGACACGTTTCCGACCGTCAGTTTAATGAGTCAGCCCACGCCCGTAGCACGTCTGGAACGGCTGGAAAAAGCGTGCGGTGCAGACAAACGAGGCATCCGCATTTATGTGAAGCGGGACGATCTCGGAGACACCGGCGGTGGCGGCAACAAACTTCGGAAGCTGGCGTTTCTGCTCGGGGAGGCGCTGGCGACAAACGTCGACACCGTCATTGCCATGGGCGGGATTCAGTCTAATCACGCACGTCTGACGGCGGCCGCCTGCGCGAAACTGGGGCTGTCGTGCGAACTGTTGCTGGCCGACATGGTGCCCGTGCCGGGAACGGACTATCACGAAGGCGGGAATGTCCTGCTGGACCGGATATTCGGCGCTCGCATGACCTTCCTGCCCACGGGCAGCGATGTCATGGGAATCGCGAACGCGCGCGCTGCGGAACTGACGGCGCAAGGCAAGCGAGCTATGGTAATTCCGACCGGCGGCTCGTCGCCGCTCGGGGCATTGGGATATGCCAGCTGTGCGCACGAGATTCTGGCGTTCGAAGCGGGGAGCGGCATCGAATTCAATCATGTCGTGGTGCCCAACGGCAGCAGCGCCACGCAAGCGGGTCTGGTCGCGGGATTCCAGATCGCGGCGCAGCGCGGCAAGATCGTGCAGGCGTATTCGGTGCTGCTGGATCAGCCGTCAACGCATGCGAAAACGGTGCACCTGGTCGAGGAGGCACTCGCGCTGCTCGGCGCAAGCGGCACGCCGTTCGACAAACAGGCGGATGTCCTCGTGCACGGCGAGTATCGTGGCGACGCCTACGGCATTCCGACGCAAGCCATGATCGACGCCGTGCAACTGCTCGCGCGCACGGAGGGCCTTCTGCTCGACCCGGTGTATTCGGGCAAGGCGTTCTCGGGGCTGCTCGCGGACATAGCCACCGATCGGTTCTCGCCCAACAGCAATGTGCTGTTCATTGCGACGGGCGGCACGCCGGGCCTGTTCGCCTATCGCAGCACCTTTGCAGCGGAGCCGGCTGCCGCAACGAGGGGCGACCGCGCAGGGAAAGGCTGGAATGGCGGGAAGTCCGCCGCATCGCCAGCGGAACCGGACACGGGCAAGTCGAGCGGCGCGGCCGGTGGAAAACGCCGCGCCCGCGCCCCGCGCTAACCTGTCGAGTCACGCACGCGTGCTGGCCGCGCATCTCGGCTAGCACGCTTCGCCGTCGAAAAGACGATCTTCGATTGTTCCGTCCGTGCAACTTTAAGTTACCCGATCCCGCATATCTTGCGGCGCATCGCGTCGATATGATATTCGCCACCTGCGGCAGCACGCGCAGGAACGAGCTCGTACGGATCGCCGATATCGTCATCGGATGCAGTTTGCTTTTGGATGAGAACAATCACCATGCTTCGTTTCAATACTCAATGGTTTGCACGGGTGCTGATGTCGGCCCTGTTCCTGATCGCAGGCATTCGCAAGATTTTCGCCTTCAAGGCGACGGTCGGGTACTTCACGGCCATGGGCCTGCCGTTCAGCGAAGTCGTTGCTGTGCTGGTCATCCTGATTGAAGCCGGCGGCGGTATCGCGTTGATTCTGGGCTGGCGTCTCAAGCCGCTGGCGCTCGCACTCGCGATCTACACCGTGGCAACGGCCTTCATCGGCCATCGCTTCTGGATCGCCGACCCCGCCCAGTTCAGCGCTCAGTTGAATAATTTTCTGAAGAACATCGCCATCGCCGGTGGCTTCCTGCTGCTGTTCGCGCAGCCTGGCCACGCCTCATCGAAGGCGTAAGCGAATTTTCCCCGCCTCGCTTCACCCCGCCTCACGTCGCGTCACGCGGTGGTGAATGCTTTCTCCAACCCGATCGCCCGATCCAGCGCAAATACCAGGATCGTCGAGAGCAGGAAGAGAACGCACGACATGGCCGCGACCGTCGGGTCGTCGAAGTCGCGAATGTAGTAATAGGCTTCGACGGGCAAGGTTGTCGTGGTCGGCGTCACGAGGAACGAGGCAATCGTGAAGTTATCGATCGTCTCCACGAAGATGAAGATGCCCCCGGCGAGCAAACCGGGGCGCAATTGCGGAATCACGATCAGACGGAAGACCTGCCAATTGGTCGCCCCGAGATTCCTCGCGCTTTCCTCCAGTTCGTGACGCAGCCCATGCATGTTCGCGAGCAACGCCCGCAGTGCGTAAGGCAATGAAACGCAAATCATGCCGACCACGAGCGCGCCGAATCCCGGGCCGATCCCCGCCTTGTAGCTCAACGCCAGCAACGCCACCCCCGACACGACACCAGGCACGATGATCGGCGACATCAGCAATGCCGTGATCGCCTGACGGCCCGCAAACGTTCCGCGCGTCAACGCATACGATGCGGGCACCGCGATAATCAGCGTGATCGGGGCCACGATGAAGGAGATGAGCAGGCTGTTCTTGAACGCCTCACGAAATCCGTCATTGCTGAAGAAATTCTCGAACCACTGCAAGGAGAATTTCGTCGGCGGCAAAGAGAAATACGAGGTGGCGCTGAACGAATACAGCACGACGATGGCCACCGGCGCGAGCATCAGCACCGCCACCACGATCGAGAAGTATTTGAGCGCCGGCGGGCAACTGGAAAAGTCTCGCGACGATGCACTCATAGCGCCTCCCTCAATGTGCCTGCCGGTGCAGACGTCCACCGGCGAATCGTTGCAGGGTCGAGAATAGCCAGACGGCACATAGCGAAGTCAGCAAGAAGATGAAAGCGGAGGTGGCCGCCATGGGCAAATCGAAGTTCACGAAGATCAGGTCGTAGATCTCGTTCGAGACGAAGCGCACACGTCCGCCGCCCAGCAGCAACGGGAAGATGAACGAGCTCACCGCGATGGAAAACGACAACGCGCTCGATGCGACGATGCCGGGCAGACTCAGCGGCAGCGTCACATGCCAGAACGCGGACAACCGGGACGCGCCGAGACTCACCGCCGACTCCTCCAATGCCCGCGGCACGTTTTTCAGTGCGCCGATCAGCGTGAGAACGAAAAACGGCAGAATGTAGTGAACCAGCGAGATCGACACCGCGACGTTGCTGTAGATCATCGGAATCGGCGAGTCGATGATGCCGAGCCGAATCAGCGTGCCGTTGATCACGCCTTTGTTGCCCAGAATGATCAGCCACGCATAAGCACGGGTCACCGTGCCCGAGAGCAGCGTCAGGACAAAGGCGGCGATCAGGAAGCGGCGCAGCGCCGTTTGCGCGCGCACGATGGCAAAGCTCACCGGAAACCCGATGAGTATCGCGGCAATCGTGAGACCGGCGGAAACCTTGAGCGTTTGCAGCAGCACGCGCCACTCCGACGGCGTGCGAAGAAAGCGTTCGAAGTTATCCAGCGTCAGGGGCCCCTCCCCGTCGAAGCGTCCCGGCAGCGGATGCAGCAGACTCGCCTTGACGAGAAGGAAGTAGCCGGACAGGAAAATGGCCAGCACCAGCAGCGACGGGGCAATGAACCACCATGACGCCTGAGACGTAAATGCGCGGATGATACGGGCCGTCATGCGTCGAGCACCATGCACGATTGCGCTGCGATGCTCAGATCCACCGGCGTGCCGTTCGGGATCATCAGCTGCCCCGGTTGGCGCTCGATTTCGACCACGAAATACCGCCCCTCGCCCACCCGCACTTCGTACCTCACCATGTCGCCAAGATTGATCGAGAACGCGACGATCCCGGCGAGCGTTGCATGCGTCTCGGAGGTCTGCGGCAACGCTGTGCGTTGCCCGTCGACGGCGAGGCGGATCGCGTTCGCGCGGATCGCCAGCTCGATCGTCTGGCCCAATGCCAGATGCTTGGAAGCCGGCACCTGCAGACGGTCACCGTTATCCAGAATGCACTCGGCGACCTGCGAATCGATTTTCCCGATCCGGCCGCTAACGCTGTTGGACGACCCCACGAAATCCGCCACGAAGCGACTCCTGGGTGCATCGTAAATATCGAGCGGCGTGCCGAACTGCACCACCTTGCCGTGTCGCATGACGGCAATGTAGTCCGAGATGATCATGGCCTCGCGCTGATCGTGCGTCACGCACACGGTAGTAACACCCACCGACTGCTGGAGCTTGCGTAATTCGAGCTGCATCTGATCGCGCAAATCCTTGTCGAGTGCGCCGAACGGCTCATCGAGCAGCAAGACTTTCGGGTGGGTGACGAGCGCACGCGCGAGCGCGGCTCGCTGCTGTTGTCCGCCGCTCAGTTGCGACGGATAACGTTCGGTCAGATCCGTGAGCTTCACGAGGTCGAGCGCCTGCATGGCCTCGACTCGCGCCTGACGCTTGGGCACGCGTCGCATCTTCAGACCGAACATCGTGTTCTCCAGAATCGTCATATGCGGAAAGAGGGCATAGCTCTGGAAAACCATGGCGACGTCGCGCTTGTTGGGAGGCACATCGAGAATGTGCTTGCCGCCAAGCGCGATAGTGCCGGTGTCGGCGCCCACGAAGCCGGCAATCATGCGGAGCAACGTCGATTTCCCGCAGCCGCTCGGGCCGAGCAGCGTGAGCAGCGATCCCGCCGGAACCTCCAGCGAGATGCCGTCGACCGCCGCGAAAGCGCCGTACCGCTTGGAGACGTTGTCGATCGTCAGCCGTCCCCCCCTCGTTTCGGGCGAGGGGGACGCAAGGTGCTGCTGCAAGGTCATTGCGCGATGTCTCGTTTGAAGCGCGCAGACCAGGCCGCGATGTTGCGGTTGATCTCCGTCTCGTCGGGAATGACGGCGTCGGCGGCGGACGGCGACACCTTGGCCAGCGCTTCCGGAATCGTGGACTCGCGGTTGGCCGGGGCCATGTTCAGGATCTCGCCGATCTGGGTGTTGTTCTTCGTATCGAGCAGGAAGTTGATGTAAGCCGCCGCTTTGTCCGCGTTCGGCGTATTCACGATCATCGCGACGTCGGAGCCAATGGTGGTGCCCTTCGGGCTCACGATCTTGAGCGGCACGCCGGCGTCGGCGACTTTCTTCAGGTGAGCGGGCGTCTCGACCAGCACCGACACGTCGCCTTGCGCGAGCGCCTGACGGGCTTGTGCATCGGACGAGTACAGCATGGCGATATTCGGCTTCACTTGCTTCAAGGTATCGAAGGCGGCGTCGACGTTACCCGGCTTGCCATTGACCGCCTGCGCGATCAGCAGAATGCGGCCCTGATAGGCCGTGATATCGGGAAGCCCCAGCTTGCCCTTGAATTCGGGCTTCCAGAGATCGGCCCAGGACGTGATCGGCGTCTTCACTACGTCCGTTCGATAGCCGATGGACAGCGGATATTGGTAGAGCGAGGCGTAGCCCGCGGTGACCAGTGCGGGCGGCAGCTTCTTCAGGTTGGGCATCTTGTCGGCCGGCAGCGGCACGAAAAGCTGTTTGTCGGTGAAGGCGCGCTCGGCAACGGCGGACGTCGACATCCACACGTCGATCGTCGGCGCATTGCGCATCGATTGCAGGCGCGCGAGTCCTTCCGCCGAGCCGGTTTGCGCGATCAGACGCACCTTCACACCGGTCTTCTTCGTGAACGCTTCGTTCACCACTTTCAGGGCGGATTGCGTAATGCCCCACGACATCACCGTCAAGGTGTCCGACGGGGTCTGGGCTTTGACGGAGAAGGCGGCGGCCGACAGCAGGGACATCGCCAGTGCGGCCCGGAGGAAGCGGTTTCGCGTGAAGTTCATCATGAGTTCCAAAGTAAGCATCCAAGAATCAGGTACGCACAATCGTCGACGCCGGCCTTCGGGTGTCGGGCCGGCCGAGCGCCGCGGCGGGAGAAAGGGTTTGGCTACAGCCCGGCGGTTTCGAAGAACCGGAACTGCACGGTGGGGTCCTGACGCACTCGCGCGCTCAGTTCCCGTTCCCAGACGAGGTAGTCGGCCCACACGCGATTTCTGCGCGGTCCTGCGACCCGCATCACCGATCCCCAATCGTCATCGAACGGCCCCAGCAGTTGCAACGGGGTCCAGTGCGGTTCCGTCGGACGCCCTTGCGCTTGCCAGCCTTTCGTACCGCGGGTCAGCCATGCAAAGGTGTGGCCGGGCCACTGCTCACGCGCGTCGCGGGCGGCAAGACGTGCTGCGGCGCCGTCGGGTGAGGTGAACACGATGGGGCGCCCCGTCACCAGCAGCGGCGACAAGCGGCCCAATGCCGACGGCAGCACGAAATAGGCGCCCGGCAGATGATGGGTTTCGTAGTCGAGGCTGGGCCCGACGTCGACGATGTGCGCCTTCTGCGATGCGATCAGGTCGGCCAGCGCCTCGGGCGTCAAACCGTCCTGGGTGTCGTCGGCCCGGGCGTCGCTGCGCTGCTCGTCACGCGCATCGACGCGCGGCTCGCCGTCGACGATGAAAATCTCGGCCTGATTGAGCTGGCTCAGCCAGAAAGCGGTCACCGCCGCACGCAAGCGATGCGGATCGTCGAACAGCACAATGCGGGCGTTGCGCGTGCCGATCAGATTCTCGAAATGCATGAACAACTGTCCCCCGGCGACGCTACGCACGGCAGCCGTCGGGGACGTCTGGGACGTCTGCGAGGGCCGGCCTTCGCTCGCCGGGCGGAGATCGAACGCATAAAGGGTCCGGTCGGCTTGCTCGCGAAAACGTTCGACGTCGTCGGGCGATATCACCGTCAGACCGTAGCGATCGATCAGTGCGCTGGCACGGTGGTGCAGCGTCTCGTCCGACGCGGGCGGCAGTTGGTCTGCCACCCCGGCGTTCTGCACGACCGGGGCGCGCTCCAGCGCCCACTGCATGACGCCATCTTCCACAAAGGCGACGTTGCGGCGCCCGAGCAGCGCCAGCGTGGTGGCGCCGATGATGCCGCGCGTGCGGCTAAAGCAATTGATCGCCCAGAGTGGCTCCGGCTCGGCTTCGGGCCAGTGACGCAGCGAGAGTTCGGTGCCGGGATAGTTGTCGGCGCCCTGCAGGGAAAGGAATTCGAATTCGGTGCGTGGCCGCGCGTCGATCAGGGTCGTGGGATGCGCACTCGCCAGTCGCGAGCGCAGGTCTTCGCCGCGAATCACGGGCGTTGCAAAGTGTTGACGTGCCAGATCGCCGAAGGCTTTGACGAGCGTGCCATAGCCATCGATCGCCGGCAGTCCTGCGCCAATCCATGCCTGCACGCCACCGGCGAGCACGCTGACGTCGTCATAGCCGAGTCTTCCCAGCAGCTTCTGTGCGCGATGTGCCGGACCATTCGATTCACCACGCTCGTCGACCAGAACGACAGGCGTGCTCGTTCTCGGCACCTGCTTGCCAATTTCCAGCTCAAGCGTGGACAACGGGGCGAGTCGCGCCAGATTCAAATGCGCATCGACGTACTGACGCGCCTCACGCACGTCCAGCAATGCGAGTTCTCGGGTGTCGAGCAGTCGTTGCCGAAGCGAGTGAGGGGAGATCGAGGAGCCGTGCGGCGCAGCCGAATCCTGCGCTGACTGGACCGTCTCGTTGGGAGCGGCATTAACCATCTTTGACCATCTATGACTCAGTAATCGGGCGATCCAACGCGGGTTCAAGGCATCGATGCTAATGATTTTTTAATAATCGCAAAGCAATCATTTGTGATTTGCAATGTGAAAAACCAGATAAAGAACGCCTGCTTCTCCTGATAGCATGCGGGGCTTCATGTCAGGTAGTCGCCCTGTCATCTTATTATTTAATATCAAGTTACCTGATGACTACGTTACCGCTAAAGCCTTCGATTTCCCGCGCGTCCGAGCGCTGGTGGCAACGATACGAAGCACCGACTTTCGTGCTGGCGTTCCTCTTGTATTTGTCGTGGGCCGCACTGGTGAAATGGCACGCCGCGGTGCCGGGATGGTTACTGTTTCTGCTGGGCGGCTACATTGCGCAGTTGCATTTCTCGTTGCAGCACGAGGCCATTCACGCCCTGCGTCACATTCCCAAAAAGCTCCGCTGGGCGCTGGTCTGGCCGCCGTTGAACCTGTGGCTTCCGTATCCGATGTATCACCGGGGGCATAGCACGCATCACGTCAATTTTCATTTGACGCATCCCGAGAAAGACACCGAGAGTGCTTACCATTCGCCGTCCGCGTGGGAGCAGCATGGGCCGGTCTGGCGCGCCATCTATCTGGCGAATCAGACGCTCGCCTTTCGCTTGATACTTGGCCCGTTTCTGCGTCTGTACAAACTCGCGAAAACGGAAATTCTCAAACTGGCGGCCGGTAATTTCTCGGACGTAAAAGTCTGGATATTTCACCTCATCAGCGTCATTCCGATTCTCTATTACGTAATCGTCGTCTGCGATATGAAGTTAGGCGATTATTTACTTTATTTCGTCTACCCGGGAATGATGCTCGGGCAACTTCGCACATTTACCGAACATCGTTGGGGCAATTCGCCTCACGAGCGGGTCGCCATCGTCGAATCCAATGCGGTTTTCGGACTGCTTTATCTTTTCAATAATATCCACTACGTCCACCATCGCGCACCGACGATGCCGTGGTACGAGATCCCGAGGCACTTCCGCCGCAACCGCGAAGCGTCCCTCGAAGGCAACGGGAATTTCTACTATCGCGGATACGGTCAGATCGCCCGTCGATATCTGTTCAAGCCGGTGTTTCATCCGGAGCATCCGCGTTGGTGAGTGCTGGGGTTTTGTCGATGGAGAACGACCGGTAAAGCACTAGATGCGCCCCTGAGATGGAGTGCATTGCCGAGTCGAACTTCCGTCCGGTCATGTTTGCAGGGAATGGGTTCCCACGCGGCGCTCAGTCGAAGAGATGCAATTGACGCACGAGCGCCGCAAGACTGAGCGCTAACGCACCCACTGCTGCGCAGACAAGCAGCAAGGCAAGCAGGTGTACGACTCATGCCAGTTGCCCATCGGGCAGCGTGTACAGCAACGGCCTGAACAAATCTGTTGGTGACATTGCGGTAGCGATCGGCCAGCAGGAAGTCTGCAAAAGCCTGATCCGAGCGCCAGAGTGATAGGGAAGCATAGCGATCGCTCAGAAAGCCGTAGACGGATTTTTCGGCGTGGCAGGTGAAAAACCGCCAGGTTTCAAACCGGCCGCAAGCTATTTTCCATAAAGGCTCTACGTCATGTTAGTCGACCGGTCGACCGGTCGATTGAGGGCATAGGGCTCGCCTTGCAGGACTTCGCGAACACCTCTCGAAATGCCACGTACTACCCTATTGGCACCGAATTTTCCCGGTCTAACGGCGAGTCGATTCATGGTGGTTAGGATCTCGAATGTGATTTCCTATCGATAGGTATGTCCGTGCAAGAAAACGCTTGATTACTTCTACAAAAGATACTTTGATATGAATCGTGAATCGCGCCATTTTCGTCGGAATTGAGTGAGCCTTGCAACATCCAAGCACGGGCACGTCTGCGCTGTGCGGCCGCGCTGAGGAGGGGGGAAATGTTGGTCAAGCAGATGAACCTAGCGCTGCCCGACGGGTTGAGTGTCGACAGGAGCAACACGCGTTCCACCCTGACAGGGATAGCGTCATGATTGTGAGCGGCCTGTTGGAGACCAATACGTCGACGTGCTCAACGATTCGCTGTCCGCGCGCCCGCTATAACATGATCTGCTACGCTCCGCCCGGCTTGCGCCACTCTCGAACTGGCGGTGGCCGTTCGCATGAGACGCTGCACTATCGGTACGACGAAGCAAAGAATCAGTTTCATTGCCTGGTCCGGTTCGTCAACGGGCAACTCGATGCCTACACGATGGTGAAAGATGGCCGCGTGCGCGGGTGCAATCGGCCCTGGTGCCGGGCGCAGGCAAATTTCCGGATCTGGAGGGAGCGGTGCCGATCAGTTGTTCGACCTCCTCGACGACGCTCGGGCAGCGTCGGAAGAAGCGGAAACATGGCGCGGAGGATCGCTCAATGAGAAGGGAAGTGGTGAGGGACGCGCGCTGATCGGATCGTTTGGACAGATATTGAAAGAGAGGGATGTTGTGGATACCTCGTCGAACCCCGAGAAACGTCAGTCGTCAGGCTTCGTGGATATCGAAGTTGAAGAGATATGCCGCAGAATCACCGTACAGCCGCCCTATTTTGCGTTCAAGCGACTGCGCGAAAATACTCTCGGAGAGATATACGGTGAGTTTATTGTAGAGCAGCCGTTGGGGAGCGAAACAGGCCCCGTCACGGCGGCGGAAATAGGTCGGCATCTGGCGATCCTTGGATCATGTGCGGCCGCGCAAATTGATCACCACTTGACTTACTATCTTGCAACTCATGCAAGCTATATCCGTTTGCGAGAACCGCTCATCAAGACTCATGGCGAGTTACTCCAAGCCAACGCGCGCGTGGTCCGATTCAATCACCGCAGTCTTGAAGTCGATTCCTATGTGTCCGACGGTGCCCCCTTTGCGCGGCTGACCGTGCGTTACCAATGCCTTCGGGAGTCGCTGTTCAATCGCATGTTCGAAGGGTTTCGGCACCACCCTATAGCGGTACCCGAAGCGTCCCCGTATGTTCGACCGGTGCCGCTGAGCTTCGACACGCCGTCGGCTACCAGATTAGTCGCCCATAGTCGGCAACTCTCTGTTAACGAATTTGCGGGACATTTTCCGAACTATCCTGCCTGGCCGGTCGCCATTCTCGCTTCCTGCTCGTTACGGGTGGTGGGACGGCTTATTGAACACCGTCTCGGACGCTCAGCGTCTTATGATGTGCTGACGGCAGAACTCGTCGCACATAAGTTAATCGGTGCAGCGACAGCTGTGTCGTTTGTCGCAACGTATGTTAGTGAGAGTCCAATAGATCACCGCTTCAACGTCAATTGCGACGTCATTGCCGATGGAGTCGTGGTGGCTGAGGTGCTTACCTCAGTGCGAGTCGCGAATTGACCTGCCCCCCTTCGGCAAGGCCAAAAAACTCCTAGCAAAGTCCTTTAGCCCAGTTCCCGGAATGCGGCAGGAGCATTGCTGTTGCGCGAAGTTTCACGGCGAGCTCTGCTGACGAAGGTGGTTCGATATGACGTGTAGCCGTGGCTCGTTATAGTCCTTGAGACAGACCGCGATGACGCCTACGCCTGCGCAAGCGTAGTAAGCAGTGACTCGCCACCTGGGGGTAGACGCGGACGCGAGCAGCGCGGTCCAGTGCACGAGCGACATAAAAACCTGGAATGCCGTGGTCGATGACGAAAGTGACCTTTTCACGAATTGCCGCCACTGCGTTGCGTTTGGCTTGCGGGCTCAGGACTTTCCCCTGACGAGCTTCAACGCATCCATGTCGATCGTTGCCCCGGCCAGCAGCCTGTTGATCCGAGCGCTCTCACCTGCAAGGTCTTTCGCCGGTGAGCGTCCGACACCTCCATGGAGCCATCGGCTTTTTTCACAAACCCGATTACTTGTCTTTCCGCGAACCACTTCGTCATATTCGTCTTCTTGTCCGAAAACGGACTTTACTAGACTACGGTTGGCAGCGTTGGTCGGTTCCTTTCATTCGACATGATCGGGCCACCTGCTGGTCTTGTTGTAAGACTGGGAGCTGTGTACCGGGGAGTCATGGAACACAAAATGGTATGTGTGGCTAGGGGGCAATGCAATGTGGGGGGAGGCATGAATATCGCATTGTATTTGAAGTGGGCGGTTTCAAATACCGTAAATCATGCATTGGTGCGAGCCGGATTGGTCCGTGAACCAATGGCGGTGAAATTACCCGGGAACGCGAATGTTGGCGTCGAGGCCCCCGTCTCTATTCTGCGAGATGAGTCTCCGCACGATGTGCCATTGGAGTGGTGGTACTACACTGGACATCTTTCGGGTACGGATATTTTTGGGATTGTGCACGATTACGGTTATCAAATGACATTTTTTCGTTCGGGGCTTGGGTTATTCCCGATATCTTCCGCTTACGTTGGGAATATTGCAATCTCCGACTTGAATCGAAGCGCTCATTTCAGTTCAAGTAAAATTACAATTCAACCTGATTTGCTGTTGCCGAATGGTGGATACAATATTAATCTGCTGGGTTGGGGGATGAATGCGAAATACGGAAATGGTCAGATAAGTGGTAGTTTTTTTGTTCCCCAGGAGAGTGGCAATTCGAAAAAATATGATTTGATCCTGAATTTGCAGGCACAGAATCCGGCTGTGCTTCACGGCAATCAGGGAGTGATGCCAGAAAACGCTGCCGGATCTTTAAGATACTATTCATTTACCGATCTCAAAACATCCGGTGTAATTAGGGATAATGGGTTGGTCGTTCCAGTGGTCGGCGTCTCATGGTTCGATCATGAGTTTGGCACTCCCAGTGGCATCGCAACAGGTTGGCACTGGTATGCCATTGAACTATCGGATGGCACAAAATATTGCATTTCCCTT
The DNA here is from genome assembly GCF_044745225.1 of Pandoraea sp. NPDC087047. Taxonomy (NCBI): domain Bacteria; kingdom Pseudomonadati; phylum Pseudomonadota; class Betaproteobacteria; order Burkholderiales; family Burkholderiaceae; genus Pandoraea; species Pandoraea sp. NPDC087047. The sequence goes on along the minus strand of NZ_JBIUZU010000003.1, from coordinate 239,178 downwards.
CTCAAGGATCTTGACGACAGGACCACACTGGCATACGGCACCTACATAAAGGCTGACGGCACCTATAGTGAAATAGACCCACAGGCATTGGGCGATAGTGCGGCAGGTCCTGTCTGGACCAGTCCTCGTAGTGGCGTCACTTATCCAACAGCAGAAATTGTTACTGTCCCTGGAGGTCAGTTAATTGTTACTTCTTGTATCGATGATCAGGAAATGACGTTGTTTGGGTCGATGTTTTCAAAATTCATGGGCATTGCTAATTTAATTGACATTCATAATATATACTATATGGAGAGTTACTCCTCCGTGACTGGCGTGATAAACGGTGCAGCGGTAAGTGGCAGGGCTTATATGGAAATCGTTCCATTATCTTCGCTGGCGAAATTTTCCCCACATTTGCCGAAGAAATTCTCGCGTCATTGAGCAATAGTCCGGGGTGGCGGGGGCATGCCAATTTCATGGCATGTGAGTGAAACTGATGGGGTTTTGAAATTTGGCGGATTGCCGCTTACTCTCGTCTTTTTCGCGAATAGATTTTTTAATCTTATTCAGACCTTGTCGTTATACGGTGATGACACCAAGATGCGGGAAATTTCATCCTGCGATTTTTCCGCCCAGCCAGGGTCGATTGAAGCCATCAAAGCGACTCTCTTTGCAAAGGCGATCCGCGCAACGCGGACACGCGTGTGCCGCCGCCGGAATTTGCCGCAGCACTCACCTAATTGGTGACGTTCTGCACGGCATCGATCACCGGCGATTTCACCGCCGGCGTGAAACCGGAACTCTTTCACGCATGCGTCTCGTCGCGATGCTGACGATTGAGCACCGACTCGATCGTGATGTGTTGGACGGCACCCGTGATGTCCTTGCCCGCCATGATGTCGCTGCCACGAACCAACAGGGCGTTGCCAGCCACCATGCTGACGTTGCCATCGGGCTGCCGGCCAAGCTCCCTGGCTGCGTCACACTGCTATCGTTGGTCCAGTCGCCTTTCCCTACGAAATCCCCACACATCCCGAAGATCCCAAGCCCGAACTCTGTCAGGATGAAACGAATTGGAAATAGTCGATGCGCAGAACGCAATCGGCATGACGGATAAATCTCCGAAAAGGTAATGACCTACCAATCTTTCAAAGACTTCAGGGGTGCATCACAATTCGATGTAAACAATGAAAAAACCCCGGCAGCACAAGGCTCCGGGGTTTTGTGTACGTTAACAAAAAAATAAATTTTAGAACGGAATATCGTCGTCCATGTCGTCGAAGTTGCCGCCGGACTGCTTGGCCGGGGCTTGCTGACGAGCACCGCCACCGCCGCCACGCGAGTAGCCGCCACCACCGCCTTCGTCGCCACCACCGCCACCACCGCGCGAGTAGCCACCACCACCGCCGCCTTCGCCGCCGCCGCTGCGGCCGCCGAGCATTTGCATCTGGTCAGCCACGATTTCGGTGCTGTAACGCTCCGAGCCGTCCTGCGCCTGGTACTTGCGCGTGCGGATACGGCCCTCGATGTACACCGACGAGCCCTTCTTCAGGTACTCATTGACGATCTCGGCAAGACGACCGAAGAACGACACGCGGTGCCATTCCGTCATCTCCTTGAATTCGCCGGACTGCTTGTCCTTGTAACGGTCGGTCGTCGCCAGACGAATGTTCGCGACCGCGTCGCCGCTCGGCATGTAGCGGACTTCGGGGTCGGCACCCAAATTGCCGACCAGGATCACTTTGTTGACTGATGCCATAAATCTTTCTCCGGTATTGCTGAAACCCGATCAGGATTGACGAGGCACTGGCGTCCTCATCGGTGCGGCGATTATAAGCCACACGAAAGCCCCGGCAGCACAAGTCAGGAAGATTGCGTTTTGACCGTAGTGGGTCATAAGAAAACCCCCTAGTGCTCCACCGCAGAATAGCCCGAGTGCCTGCGTAGTATTGTAGACACCCACGGCCGCGCCCTTGCGCTGTCCCGGCGCCAGTTTCGACACCAGCGACGGCTGCGACGCTTCGAGCACATTGAAGCCCAGGAAGTACACAAACAGCACCGCGGCAATCACGCCCACCGTCGGCGGCAACCCGCCCAGCGCGGCCTGCGCCACCGCCACCAGCGCAATCGCCGAGAGCAGCACCACCTTCATCTTTCCACGCTTTTCCGCCGCAATGATCGCAGGCACCATCGCCACAAACGACAACCCCATCACCGGCAGATAAATCTCCCAGTGCTGCGCCACCGGCAAGCCTGCGGCGACCAGCATGCGCGGCATCGCCACGAACAGCGCCGTCTGCGTGGCATGCAACACGAACACACCGAAATTCAGACGCAGCAGTTCCGGGTTATGCAACACCTCCGAGAACGGCGCAGGCCCGGCCTTGGCATGCACGGGCGGTGTCGGCACCACCCACAACACCACGAAAATCGCCAGCACCGCCAGAATGCCAATGGCCGAAAACAGGCCGCTCATGCCCAGCCAGTGATACAGAAACGGCGCGCACACGATCGCCACGGCGAACGACACGCCAATGCTGCCGCCAATCATCGCCATCGCCTTGGTACGGTTCGCGTCGCTCGTCAGGTCGGCCACGCAGGCCATGACTGCCGACGAAATCGCCCCCGCGCCCTGAATCGCACGGCCGACGATGATCCACGTCAGGTCATGCGCCATCGCCGCCACCAGCGAGCCGATCGCGAACACGATCAGGCCGAAAACGATGACCGGCTTGCGGCCCAGACGGTCGGACGCCCATCCGTACGGAATATAGAGCAAGGACTGCGTCAGGCCGTAGATGCCAATGGCCAGCCCGACGAGAAAAGTGTTGTCGCCGCCCGGAATCGTCTGAGCGAAGACCGAGAACACCGGCATGATCAGGAACAGGCCGAGCATGCGCAGTGCAAAAATCCCCGCGAGCGACGCACTGGCGCGCACTTCTAGCGGGGTCATGCGGCCACCTCGGCCGCGGGTCGAGGCAGGGGATGCGGAAGTCACGGAATCAGTAGACATTACGTCCTGAGAGATGGAAAAAGCGCGTGCAGCCTCGGAATCGTCTGATGATTGCAGCCCGGACGGACGTCACGTCAGCCGCCCGGCAGCCGCGCCGATGACTGGCTTCTGTCCCAGGGGCGACGGGTGAGCGCCAGCCTCTGGAAATCGGGCAGTTCGTCCCCATCTGTACCCCGTGCCGCCTGGCGGCTCAAGACAGGCCGTCAGCAGGGATCAGCCCCGGCAATCAAACTTAGGTATATTAGCAGGTTTAGCCGCCCGGATTTCCCCCCCAGCGGCCCGCCCGACCGCTTCCGCCGCCTGCTGCGTCGATGCCCGGCCAACGCCGTGCGGCGGCGCCCGACGTCCCGGGAGACTCAGGCTCTTGGGGGCCGGATCCCGCCCCGCGACAATTCGCCGCGCGGATTCCTCGGCGACGACCCGGAACCGTCATGGAAACCATTCGTATTCGTGGGGCTCGTACCCACAACCTCAAGAACGTCAATCTCGACCTGCCGCGTCACCAGCTTGTGGTGATCACCGGGTTGTCGGGCTCCGGCAAGTCGTCGCTGGCTTTCGACACCCTGTACGCAGAAGGTCAGCGTCGCTATGTCGAAAGCCTGTCGGCGTATGCGCGTCAGTTCCTGCAACTGATGGAGAAGCCCGACGTCGATCTGATCGAAGGCCTCTCGCCCGCGATCTCCATCGAGCAGAAGGCCACGTCGCACAACCCGCGCTCGACGGTCGGCACGGTCACGGAAATTCACGACTACCTGCGTCTGCTCTACGCACGCGTGGGCACACCCTATTGCCCGGACCACGGCCTGCCGCTCGAGTCGCAAAGCGTGTCGCAAATGGTCGACGCCGTGCTCGCGCTTCCCGAAGACACCAAGCTCATGATCCTCGCGCCGATCGTCGTCGATCGCAAAGGGGAGCACGCCGATCTCTTCGAATCGATGCAAGCACAAGGGTTCGTGCGTTTTCGCATCCGCTCCGGCGGTGGCGCGGCCAACGAAGGCACGGCGCGTGTCTACGACATCGACGCCCTACCCAAACTCAAGAAGACGGAAAAACACTCCGTCGACGTGGTCGTCGACCGCGTGAAGGTGCGCGCCGATCTGAAGCAGCGTCTGGCGGAATCGTTCGAAACGGCGCTGCGGCTGGCCGACGGCCGGGCCATCGCGCTGGAAATGGAGACCGACAAGGAACACGTGTTCAGCTCGAAGTTCGCGTGCCCGGTGTGCTCGTATTCGTTGCAGGAACTCGAACCGCGTCTGTTTTCGTTCAACAATCCAATGGGCGCGTGCCCGACCTGCGACGGCCTCGGCCAGATGACGTTCTTCGACCCGAAGCGCGTCGTCGCCTTCCCGGCGCTCTCGCTCGCCTCCGGCGCGATCAAGGGCTGGGATCGACGTAACCAGTTTTACTTCCAGATGCTGCAAAGCCTCGCGGCGTTCTACGATTTCGACGTCGACACGCCGTTCGAGGAGCTGCCGGAAGACACGCAGAAGATCGTGCTGTACGGCTCGGGCGAGCAGGAAATTCCCTTCACGTATGTGAACGAGAAGGGACGCACCTCGGTGCGCTCGCATGCCTTCGAGGGCATCATCCCGAATCTGGAGCGACGCTATCGCGAAACTGATTCGGTCGCCGTGCGAGAAGAGCTCGCCAAGTATCAGAATAACCGTGCCTGCCCCGACTGCGAAGGCAGCCGCTTGCGTCGCGAGGCGCGCTTCGTCAAGGTCGGCGAAGACAAACAGGCACGCGCCATCTACGAAATCGGCAATCTGCCGCTGCGCGAGACGCTCGGCTATTTCCACGAACTGGTACTGCATGGCGCAAAGCGCGAGATCGCCGACAAGATCGTGAAAGAGATCGTTGCGCGCCTGACGTTCCTGAACAACGTCGGCCTCGATTACCTCTCGCTGGAGCGCAGCGCCGACACGCTCTCGGGCGGCGAGGCGCAGCGCATTCGTCTCGCGTCGCAGATCGGCTCGGGCCTCACGGGGGTGATGTACGTGCTCGACGAGCCGTCCATCGGCCTGCATCAGCGCGATAACGACCGGCTGATCGGCACGCTCAAGCATCTGCGCGACCTCGGCAACTCGGTGATCGTGGTCGAGCACGACGAAGACATGATTCTCGCGAGCGATTACGTTGTCGACATGGGCCTCGGCGCGGGCATTCACGGCGGCACCGTGATCGCGCAGGGTAGCCCCGAGCAGATCGAGCAATCGGCCGAGTCGCTCACCGGGCAGTACCTGTCGGGCGCACGATGCATCGAAGTACCCGCCGAGCGCCGCGCGCCGGGCGAGGACAGCCTGCGCATTCTCGACGCCACGGGCAACAACCTCAGGCACGTGAATCTGGATATGCCGGTCGGGCTGCTCACCTGCGTGACGGGGGTGTCCGGTTCGGGCAAATCGACACTCATCAACGACACGCTGTATCACGCCGTCGCCCGCCATCTCTATGGTTCGTCGGCCGAGCCGGCGCCGTACGACCAGATCGAAGGGCTGGAGCACTTCGACAAGGTCATCAACGTCGACCAATCGCCCATCGGACGCACGCCGCGCTCTAACCCCGCCACCTACACGGGGCTGTTCACGCCGATTCGCGAGCTTTTCGCGGGCGTGCCGGCGGCCAAGGAACGCGGCTACGATCCCGGCCGTTTCTCGTTCAACGTGAAGGGCGGACGCTGCGAAGCCTGTCAGGGCGACGGCGTCATTAAGGTCGAGATGCACTTCCTGCCGGACGTGTACGTGCCTTGCGACGTTTGCCACGGCAAGCGCTACAACCGCGAAACGCTGGAAGTCCAGTACAAGGGACGTAACATCTCCGAAGTGCTCGACATGACGGTCGAGCAGGCGCACGAGTTCTTCAAGCCGGTGCCGGTCGTCGCGCGCAAGCTCAAGACGCTGCTCGACGTCGGGCTGGGTTACATTCGTCTCGGGCAGTCGGCCACCACGCTCTCGGGCGGCGAAGCCCAGCGCGTGAAGCTCTCGCTGGAACTGTCCAAGCGCGATACCGGCCGAACGTTGTATATCCTTGATGAACCGACCACCGGGCTGCATTTCCACGACATCGAACTGCTGCTGACGGTGATTCACCGCTTACGCGATCAGGGCAATACGGTCGTCATCATCGAACACAATCTCGACGTGATCAAAACGGCGGACTGGGTGATCGATCTGGGACCGGAAGGCGGCGCAGGCGGCGGGCAGATCATTGCGCAGGGCACGCCCGAGCAAGTGGCGGCAAACAAGGCCAGCTTCACCGGCAAGTATCTCGCCCCGCTGCTCACGCGCACGAAGTAAGACGCCGGGGGAAACGCCTGGCGAGCGTTTGCCCGGCACCGTGCGTCGCGCGTCGCCAGTCACACGTGGCGGCGCACTCGCAATTTTTTAAGGACGTCATTTCATGGAACCGCGCTCTGGCTGGACTCCGGACCGCAATTTCTGGGTCGAACTGGCGAGCTATGTCTTCGCCGCCGTGGCGCTCTGGCTGATTCTCAGCATCCATCTGCTCTCGGCGGTGCTCTCGGGCATGGTGGTCTATCAGCTCGTTCACGTGCTGGGACCGCGCCTGCAGTTACGCATCTCGAGCGAACGTGCACGACTCGTGGCAGTGGCGCTGCTCGCCGCCCTCATCGTTGCGCTGATGACGGCGCTCATTTTCGGTGTCATTGCCTTCTTCCGCAGCGACGCGGGGCATCTGGAGCACATCAACGGCCGCATGATGGAAGCGGTCGAACAGGCGCGCACGCAATTGCCCATGTGGCTGACCGACCGTCTGCCGGCGGATAGCCAGGATATCCATGAGGCCGTGACGGGATTCCTGAAGGATCACACGCAGGAGATGTCGCTCGTCGGCAAGGAAGCCCTCAATGCGACAGTGCACATCATCGTCGGGCTGGTGCTCGGTGCGCTCGTGGCGCTCTCGACCGTGCGTCCGGTGCAGCATATGCGCCCGCTCGCCGCGGCGCTCACGCGCCGCGTCACGCTGTTCGGCGACGCCTTCCGGCGCATCGTGTTCGCGCAGGTGAAGATCTCCGCGATCAACACGCTATTCACCGCCATCTTTCTGCTCGCCATCCTGCCGTTGTTCGGGATTCACCTGCCGCTGCGCAAGACGATGATCGTCGTGACGTTCGTTGTCGGCCTGCTGCCGGTCGTCGGCAATCTGATCTCGAACACGTTCATCGTGGTGCTCGGTCTGTCCGTGTCGCTGTACGTGGCCATCTCGGCGCTGATCTTCCTGATCGTGATCCACAAGCTCGAATACTTCCTGAACGCGCGCATCGTCGGCACGCAGATCCAGTCTCGCGCCTGGGAATTGCTGCTTGCCATGATCGTGCTGGAGGCCGCGTTCGGACTGCCGGGGCTTGTCGCCGCGCCCATCTATTACGGCTATCTCAAGAGCGAACTGGCAGAGAAGAAGCTCGTCTGAGTGTCTCGCTCGGCCGTACCGCCGTAACGTCGTAACGTCGGCACGCTGTCACGCCCGCTGTCTGGCGCCTCCGAACAAGGCGCCACGGACACCGGGCGTCATTTTTTGACCTCGACTTGACATTTCGTCACTCAATGACACAATGTCAAATCATGAACTCCGCAAAATCTCCCGCCACGGGCAAGCTCGACGAGAACACGCTGCTGTTGCGTGAAGGACGCAAGATCGTCGAAGCGCTCGGCCAGACGTTCGCGCCACTCGTCGAAGTGGTGTTGCACGACCTGACCGATCCCGATCACGCCATCGTGGCGATCGCCAACAATCTGTCGGGCCGCGAGCCGGGCGACGCTGTCACGGAGATGGGCCTCGCGCGCATTGCCGATCCGGCGTTCCCCGAAGTCATCGCGAACTACGCCAACCGGTTTCCGGACGGGCGTCCCGCCAAGAGCACGTCCATCGGGCTGAAGAACAGCCGTGGCGAGTACGTCGCCGCCATCTGCCTGAATATGGACATTTCGATGCTGGCGGCGGCCGCGGCGAGCGTTCAGCAACTGGTGAACGTGCCGAATCAGGCCCCGGCATCGGTCAACGAGACGCTCTCCAACCGTCGCCTCGACGACATCGGCCCGCTCATTACCGACTTCGCCGCGCAGCGCAACACCACGCCGCAGGCGCTGACGCTCGCGCAACGCCGCGAAGCGATCCGTCTCATCGAAGGCCGGGGGCTGCTCGATCTGCGTCATGCGCATGCCGAAGTGGCGCGCGCACTGGGCATCGCCCGCTCGACCGTCTACACCTACCTCTCCGACCCGAAAGGCGCATCATGACTCCCCCCACGCTAGCGATTACGTATGGCGACGTTGTCGCCGCTCACGACAGAATCCGGGAAGCGGCGCATCGCACGCCGGTGCTCACGTCGCGCACGGCCGACGCCATGACCGGCGCGAGCCTGTTCTTCAAGGCCGAGAACCTGCAGCGCATGGGCGCTTTCAAGTTCCGTGGCGCCTACAACGCGATCTCCCAATTCACCGCAGAGCAGAAGCGTGGCGGCGTGCTGGCGTTCTCCTCGGGCAACCATGCGCAGGCAATTGCCCTGTCCGCGCGTGAGCTCGGCGTGCCGGCCGTCATCCTCATGCCGCAGGACGCCCCGCAGATGAAGATCGACGCCACGCGCGGCTACGGCGCGGAAGTGATTCTGTTCGACCGTTACAAGGAAGATCGCGAGGCGTTGTCGCAACGTCTGGCACAAGCGCGCGGCATGACGTTGATCCCGCCCTACGACCATCCGCATGTCATGGCAGGACAGGGCACGGCGACCAAAGAGTTGATCGAAGACGCCGGGGAGCTCGATGTCCTTCTGGTGTGTCTAGGCGGTGGCGGCCTGCTCTCGGGCAGCGCGGTCGCAGCGCGTGCGTTGAATCCGAATATCGAGATTTTCGGTGTGGAGCCGGAGGCCGGCAACGACGCTCAGCAGAGCTTTCGCACGGGCGAGATCGTGCACATCGAGACTCCGCGCACGATTGCCGACGGCGCGCAGACGCAGCATTTGGGCCAGTTCACATTCCCGGTGATCCGCGCGTTGGTGGACGACATTCTCACGGTGACGGACGACGAGCTCGTGCAAACGATGAAGTTCTTCGCGAGCCGCATGAAGATCGTGGTCGAGCCGACGGGTTGTCTCGCGGCGGCGGCGGCGCTGCAAGGAAAAATCGACATCCGCGGCAAACGGGTGGGTGTCATTCTGTCCGGCGGCAACGTCGATCTGGCGCGCTTCGCCAAACTCACGCTCGGGGAGGCCGTATGAGCACACAGGAACGCGGTATCGAATCCGTCAACGTAGCGACATTGCAACCGCCGCGCGGCCATTATTCGCACGGGGTTTGCGCGGGTGGCTTCGTGTTCGTCTCGGGCCAGTTGCCCATCACGCCGGAGGGCGAGCGCCTCGTGGGTGCGCCATTCGCCGTGCAGGCAAGGCAGGCGCTGGATAACGTCGCAACGATCCTGCGCGCTTGCGGAACGAGCATCGGCCATCTGGTGCAGGTGCGCGTGTACATCACGAGCGTCGACGATTGGGGCCCGTTCAACGAGGTCTACGCCGAGTGGGCAGGCGAGGCAAAGCCGGCGCGCTGCGTTGTACCGGTGCCTGCGCTCAGTCATGGCGTGGCGGTGGAAATCGAGGCGACTGCGCTGGCAGGGTAATGGTTGCGTCGGTCATCTGACTGACGGCGGCGGCAGGGGCGCGCGAGGCGCGCCTGCCCATCGGTCGGTGCAGGCATTCATTTGCGCAATATCCTATGGATTTCGCGCCAATTGGGCTCGTCGGATAGATACACTTTGGCAATCAACGCCGACGACACCCTCGCCATGACCACACCTGACCTTTCGAAACCCAGCGAAGCCAACACGGCAGACGTGCCGTCGCAACAACGCATCGACGACGAACCGATGCGTCTCATCACCAGCTTCAACGACGTTTTCGTCTTTGTCGCGTCGCTGCTTTTGCTATTCGGCACGGCATGGCTGACCATTTCGCTGCCACGCTGGCTCGCCGCGCTGATCGGCGCCGCCATGTTCTGGGGGCTTTCCGAGATATTCGTGCGACGCCGCCGCATGGCGCTGCCCGCGCTCTACTACGCCTTCGGCTTTCTCGCGACGTGTGCCAGCTTTGGCTTCAGCGTCCTTTACTGGGTGAACGGCCTTGACGAGTCCAGCGCCGTCACGGAGCAACCGGTGTCGGGCATCGTGTTGCCGATGATGGTCGGCTATGTCGCCCTCGCCATCGGAACGGTGTTTTACTGGAAACGCTTTCGCGTACCGGCCACGTTCGCGATGGGCATTGGCGGCGCGGTCGCGATGACGTGGATCGTGTTCGTCCTTTTGCTCGACGAGCCCTTCATCGGCGCGCTGCGTGTCGCGAACATCGCCCTTGGTCTCGCGATCTTCGGCTGGGCGCTACGTTGGGACGCCCGAGACCGCAAGCGCACGACCATCCGCTCGGATGTCGCCTTCTGGCTGCACTTGCTGGCCGCCTGCATGGTCACGCACCCGATCTTCTGGGCGCTGATGCCCGCCTATCCCTTCGCCGCCATCGCCGTGTTCGTTCTGCTGACGGGTATCTCGCTGGTCATCGATCGTCGCGCGCTCATGATGTCGTCGCTTCTCTACGTCATCAGTGCCATCGTGAACGTGTTGATGACATCGACAGGCACGCAGTCGCTCGCGGTGGTCGCCGTCGTGGTCGGCGGCGCTCTGCTGCTGTTGTCGGTGTTCTGGCAGCCCGCGCGGCACGCAGTTCTCAAGCTGGTGCCCGCAGACCTGCGCGAGCGGCTGCCACAGTAAGCGCGAGTGCTCGCCGTGACTTACTGCATCGTCACGCGCTCAAGCACTTGCATGTAGTGATCCAGCGAAGGCGTCGGCATACCGGCGACCTTCGCGCGGTCGTCCCAGCGACGCAACCGAAGTGCCGCCTGCGCGTGTTCGCGCGCCAGAAACGTTTTGGTTTCGTCCTCGCGGAACACCCCGCCCTGCAACGCCAGACTGCGCACCGAATCCACCGACAGCTTGCCGTAGTACTCGGGATCGATGGCGCACAGGCAACGCTTGGCGTCCACGTGCAGACAAATCGGATCGAGCACGGCGTCGCTGAACAGCGGTCTCAGGAACGGCAGCGCGAAATATTGATGCAGATCGTCGATGCCGCGCTCGGTGGGCGTTTCGCCCTGAAGATTGAGCAGGTGGCCGAGATCGTGGAGAAAGCTGGCGGCGACGAGCGCCTCGTCGGCGCCCTCGCTCTCGGCAAGCGCGCCGCTTTGCAGCGCGTGCTCCAGTTGCGTGACAGGTTCGCCGCTGTAGGCGATCGAACCGAATTTATCGAACAGGGTCCGGATGTCCGGCAGGCTCAGGGCCATCGTGAGAACTCTCGTTATCGTCGCGAGAACTTGAGACAGTACCGGCAGCGGCCGTCGCGGCATCGGCAAGCGCCGCCAGCTTCGACACCTTCGTCTCCTTGGGTGCCTTCAGATCCTTCGTTTCCTTGCTCTCCTTCGGCTTGTCGCGCATCCGGCTCTTGCGCAGGGCACCGGCGTCGTCGAGCACCGGATATGCCGTCGAGCAGAACAGCGAATTGAGACGCTTCATATCGCTGATGATGTCCAGATGCAGCGAACTCGTCTCGATACTTTGCACCGACTGACCTGCCAGACGGTTCAGGTGCGTGTACGAATAGGCGCGCTCCAGATCGCGGAAGCTCTCCTTCTCGGCCATCAGCCGCTGCGCACTCCTGAGGTCCGTGTTCAGGAACACCGACAACCCGAGTTGCAGGTTGGTCACGAGTCGCGCGTGCATATCGCAGATCTCCTGCAACCCGGCCTCCGAGAACGACAGCTTGTGCGAGATCTTCTTCTCCTCGACTTCCACGACCATGCGCTCGATGATGTCGCCCGCATGCTCCAGGTTGATCGTGAGCGAGATGATGTCCGTCCAGCGGCGGCTGTCCTGCTCGCTGAGGTTCTCGCGCGACACGCGCGTCAGGTACATCTTCACGGCCGTATAGAGATGGTCGACGTCGTCGTCCAGACGCCGCGTCTCGCGGGCGCGCACCACGTCGTTGCTCTTGATGACGTCGAGCAATCCATGCAGCATCTGCTCGACCAGATCGCCCATGCGCAGCGTCTCGCGCGTGGCGTTGGCCAGCGCCACCGACGGCATCTCCAGCGCACTCTCATCCAGGTGACGGGGACGTGTCACCCCGTCGGCCTCCGGCTTCTCCGCGAGCAACCGCACGCACAGGCGCGCCATCGGTTCGGTGAACGCGAGGAAGACCACGCAGCGAATCAGGTTGTAAAGCACGTGGAAGTTGACGACGGCTTGCGCGGGGGCGTCGGAGAGCCAGTTCACCAGCAGCGGCGCGTAGTCGACGAACGGCAGCACGATCAGGCAGCCGATCAGCTTGAAGATGAGACTGCCGAACACCACGCGGCGACCGGCCGCGTTCTGACCGGCCGAGGTGAGCATCGCGAGCATTCCGCTGCCCAGATTCGCGCCGATCACGAGGCACAGGGCGACCTTGAGCGAAATCACACCGGAGGACGCCAGCGTCGCCGTCAGCAACACAGCCGCCAGACTCGAATACGACACCATCGCGAACAGCGCGCCGATAAGCGTGTCGAGCATGACGTCGCCCGTCAGCGAGCCAAACAGCACCTTCACGCCTGCCGCTTCGGTCATCGGCGTGGTCGCACCCACGATCAGTTGCAACGCGAGAATGATGAGTCCGAGGCCAATGGCGACACGGCCAAGCTGGCCGGCACGCGTTTGCTTGCGCGACAGGAAGAAGATGACGCCGAAGAAGATCAGCAACGGCGAGAGCCAGTGCAGGTCGAACGTCAGGATCCGCGCCATGAGGGCCGTGCCGACGTCCGCGCCCAGCATGATGGACAGTGCGGGGGCCAGCGCAATCAGGCCCTGCGCGCCGAACGACGAGACAATGAGCGCCGTCGCGTTGCTGCTCTGCACAAGGCCCGTGACGAGCACGCCCGCAGCGAACGCAAGGAAGCGGTTCGAAATGCTGTGCGACAGAATACGCCGCAGATCGGCACCATAGACGCGCAGGACCCCGGTACGCACAATGTGCGTACCCCAGATCAGCATCGCCACGCCGGAGAGAAGGTTGAGCAGTGTCAGCATGCCAGTGTTCCGTGATCTTATTGTCGACGGGACAGGCAGCGCTTCGCGCCGCCAAGATGACGCGTGCCCTGGTTTGCCAGACAGGCATCCGGCGTCAGTCCAACACTGGCGTCGGGATGCGTATGAAGTTCACGCGTCATGCGTATCCCCAATCGACACACCGTACACCAAATCGACCAGCGCAACAATCGTGTCATCAATTTGTCACAATTTTTGCGCCGGTTCTGCTAAGCCTTGTTGCGTAAGGGGCACAGACCGGGTCCGCAGGCCGCAACCCGCGCCATTTTAGACGATTTCGCCGCCTGTGGCGCCCATCCGTTACCGCGGGAGACCCGGCCTCAGATCCCCCATGGCAGCGTAAAGGTCTTCGTGTTCGTGAAGCTCTTCATCGCCTCCTGCACACCTTCCTTGTAGCCGAGTCCCGAATCCTTGATACCACCAAACGGTGTCAACTCGATGCGATATCCCGGCACCTCCCAAACATTGACCGTCCCCACCTGCAATTCGTTGGTAAAGCGCGTTACATAATCGAGCCGGTTCGTGCACACCCCTGACGACAGGCCGAACGCGGTGCCGTTGGACATGGCGATGGCCTCGTCGATGCTGCCGAACGTGAGGATCGGCGACACCGGCCCGAAGGTCTCTTCGCGCACCACCGTCATCTTCGGATCGACGCGATCGATGACCGTCGGCGAGTACAACGCGCCATCGCGCTTGTTGCCCGCGAGTAGCCGCGCCCCTTGCGCCACCGCTTCGTTCACGCGTGCCTCGAACAGACGGGCAGCCGCCTCGTCGATGACCGTGCCCATATCGTTGTCGCCATCCGCCGGATCGCCGTACTTCCACGCCCGGGTCTTCTCCACGACCAGTTCGGTGAACTGCGCCGCAATGTCCCGATGCACGAGCATGCGCTTGACCGCCGTGCAGCGTTGCCCCGAGTTCTTGTACGAGCCCTGCACAGCGAGATCGGAGGCGCGTTCGAGATCGGCGTCTTCCATCACGATCAGCGGATCGTTCCCGCCGAGCTCCAGCACGATGCGGCGATAGCCCGCCTTCGATGCGATGTACTTGCCGATCGACACGCCGCCCGTGAACGTGATCATGTCGATGTTCTCGTTCGTGATCATCTCGTCGGCAATCTCCACCGGATCGCCCGTGATGACTTGCAGCATCTCCGGGGGCAGACCGGCTTCGTAAAGCGTGTCGGCCAGATAGAACGCGGAGAGCGGCACTTTCTCCGACGGCTTGAGCACCATCCGATTGTTCGTGGCGATCGACGGCGCCACCTTGTGCGCCACCTGGTTCATAGGGTGATTGAACGGCGTGATGGCGGAGATCGCCCCGAGCAGCGGCTCGCGCTGCGTGACCACGCGACGCTTCTTGCCGTGCGGCGTGAGGTCACAGGAGAACGCCTGTCCGTCGTCCTTGAGCGCCTCGCCCGCCGCGAAACCCAGCACGTCGGCCACCCGGCCGATTTCATAGACAGCGTCTTTCTTGCACAACCCCGACTCCATCGTGATGATGGCGGCCGCCTCCGGCGTGCGCGCACGCAACAACGCAGCGGCCTTGTCGAGGATGTTGGCCCGCTCGAAACGCGTGAGCGTCGAGCGGTACTGCTTGGCAATCGAGAACGCGCGGCGCACGTCGTCGAGCGAGGCTTTCGGCACAGTGCCGACCAGATCGCCCGAATACGGATTGAACACTTCGATGATCCGTTCGCGGGTCACTTTCTCGCCACCGATGCGAAGCGCTTCGGCGCGGAACTCGGGGTGCAGCTTATGCGGCGCGTTCATGGGGTTCTCCACTGCGTCTCCAACTGGACAGGGGCCCGGCGACACAAACGTTCTGAGGTTTGCGCGCCGTTGCTTCTTGTTGCGGCTCTTTCGGGGCAGGCGTCAGACGTGAATCAACGGTGACTCAAACGTGATTGAGCGCGACATCGAGAATGTCGAAGTTGCGCAGTCGCGCCTTGCCCGGAATGCCTTCGGTCTTGCGGTTGAAGAGCAACGGCACCGTCTGCTCCGAGATCCCGCCATGCGAGCGCAGGGGCACGGTCAGCCCCGACAGGTCGTGACGGCTGACGCTCGTGCCCAACACGACCGACTGATCGCTCACGATCACCAGATCGCCCACGCGATCGGGCGGCAGTTCGAAACGCGCGCAGGCTTCGGCGTTGGTGAGCACCACTTCGATGCCCGGCAGCGCGGCAATGCGCGCACGCATGGCGTCGCGATCCGCGTCGGCCGGCAGGTAGATCGTGGCGTACGAGCCGAGGGCACCGTGATGCACTACGTACGGATCGGTAATCGGCAGAATCACGCGCGCGCCGCCCGCTTCGACACCCTTGCCGAACCAGTCGTCGAGCAGATCCTGCAAATAGATCACGTTCGGCTCGCCGGTCTTCGGATCGTGCTTGGCGTTCATGCCGTGGTCGGCCGTGAGCCCGATGACCGCACCCAGTTCGTCCATGCGGGCGAGGTACTTGTCCATCATGGCGTAGAAGGCATTCGCGCCTTCGGTGCCCGGCGCCCACTTGTGCTGAACATAATCGGTCGTCGACAGATACATCAGGTCGATGTGACGCGTCTCGAGCAGGCGCACGCCCGCGGCGAACACGAACTCCGAGAGTTCCGCGCTGTAGACGTCCGGCACGGGCATGCCGACGAGACCGAGCACGTCTTCGATGCCGTTCTCTTCGAGCGTGACCTGATCGGCCTTCTCCGACGAGAAGCAGATGCCCTTCATGCGATAGCCGAGCAGTTTGCGCAGCTTGTCCTTGGCCGTCACGACCGCGAGGCTCGCACCGGCGTCGGCCGCCGCCGCGAACACGGTGCCCGCGCGCAGATAGGCGGGGTCGTTCATCATGACTTCCGCGCCACGGCCGCCGTCGGCGGCCGGGTCGAAGAAGTAATTGCCGCAAATGCCGTGCACGGCGGGAGGCGCGCCGGTCACGATCGACAGGTTGTTCGGGTTGGTGAACGACGGCACGACGCAGTCGCCACGGAAAACCGCGCCTTCGGCAAGCAGGCGCTTCAGATACGGTGCGACGCCTGCGGCAGCGGCCGCTTCGAGGTATTCGAACTGACAACCGTCCACGCATACGATGACGGTGGTCTGTTGCGGCAGCCGGTACTGGCGGCCGTTCACTTGGATCTGTACGGGCTGGTTCACGTCGGGTCTCCTCAAGAGCAACTCGGTTGACCGTGGCGGGCATCGCACTTCGCGCAATACCCCGTCTGCGGCCGGAAAATCAACAAGACAACATCGTCAAAAACTCGCGCATCGGGCGTTCAGCCGGCTTTCGCCTGCGCCGAAGTCACCGGCGCACCTGGCGCACGTGCCAGCATTTCGCGAATGCGTGTGCGGCCAAGCGTCAGGTGATCGCGCGTGACTTGCGCCGCACGTTCGGGATCTCGCGACGCAATCGCGCTCACGATGTCGCGGTGCTCGCGCTCCGACTTAGGCGGCGCAGAGGCGTCGCCCGTCAATGCTTCGTGACGGAACAGACTCAGTTCCTTGACCAGGCGGCGGTAGGTATCGAGCAACTTTCGGTTACCGACCATCTCCACGAGCGCGTCGTGAAACGCCAGATTCAACTGGTAATACGCCTCGCTGTCGCCCGCCTCGACCGCGCGATGCATCGCTTCGACGGATTCGCGCAAACGCGTGAGCTGCTCGGACGTAATGGACTCGGCCAACGTGCGCGCCACGTACTCGTCGAGCACGCCGCGCAACGCGTAGATCTCTTCGGCCTCTTCCAGCGAGATCACGCGCACGAACACCCCGCGATTCTTCTCCGTGCGCAGCAGCCCCGCCTCTTCGAGCGCGCGAAACGCCTCGCGTACCGGACCGCGCGACACGCCAAGGCTGCCTGCGACCTCGATTTCGTTGAGCTTGGTGCCGGGCGTGAGCGTGCCCGCCATGATCTGGCGCTCGATCTCGTGCTGGACGAGCGTGGTGAGCGACTGACTTTGCAACAACTCGATCGCCGTGGGCGACGTGGGCTTCGGGGTCATACGGGTCTTCCTTATCTCTGGACGCTAGTGCTATCGCGCGACGCCATCGCACCGGGAGACAAATTGCCCTGGCATCTTCGCGTGGCAATTTGTGGCATCACGTGATTATTTTTGTTGTTGACATTCAAGCACAGCAATTTGTAGATTGTCAACAAAACACATCCGACATTGCAGACAGATTTCGCAAAGCCGTCGGGGTGAGTCAGTTGAGGCAACGACAAAACCCTATCTGAATCAACGATTTCCATACTATTTGAGGTATTTGACGAACAGATGACAAAAGCAAAGGGTTTCAATAAAACGACATATTTTGCCAATATCATGCAACAAATCGCCTCATAGAGGGCGTCAACCGTACTCACAACGCGACCCGGATCGCGACCCACAGGAGCCATCCATGAACCTATCCTTACGCCGTGCCATGCGTGCTGCCGCCGTTCTCGCCGCGGGCCTCGTCTGCGCCGCCCAGGCCGGCCACGCACTTGCCAAGACCACGCTGACCGTCTACACGGCGTGGGAAGTCGAAGTCATGCGTCCGTACGCCGAAGCGTTCCAGAAGGCCAATCCGGATATCGAAATCAAATACGTGCGCGACTCCACGGGCGTGGTCACGGCCAAGGTTCTTGCCGAAAAAGCCAATCCGCAGGCAGACGTGATCGCGGGACTCGCCGCGTCGAGCCTGGCGCTGATCAAGCAGGAAGGCCTGCTCACGCCGTACACGCCCAAGGGTTTCGATCAACTCACGCGTGCGTACAGTGACAAGGCCAATCCGCCGTCATGGATCGGTCTGGACGTATGGGGCGCCACCGTTTGCTTCAACACGGTCGAAGCGGCCAAGCGCAATCTTCCCAAACCCACGTCGTGGGAAGACCTGGCCAAGCCCATCTACAGGGGAATGATCGTGATGCCCAATCCGGCGACTTCCGGCACGGGCTTTCTCGACGTGACCGCCTGGTTGCAGATGTTCGGCAGCGACGGCGGCTGGAAGTACATGGACGCGCTCGACAAGAACATCGTCAAGTACACGCATTCGGGCTCCAAGCCGTGCCGCGACGCGGGTGCGGGCGAGTACCCGATCGGCATTTCGTTCGAATTCAACGCGCATCGCACCAAGGCGGCCGGCGCGCCCATCGAGCTCGTGTTCCCGAAGGAAGGACTGGGTTACGACATCGAGGCAGCGGGCATCGTGAAGACGACGAAGAAACTCGACGCCGCCAGGCGATACATGGATTGGCTCGCGAGCAAGGAAGCGAACCAGATGTACGCGAAGGACTGGGCCATCGTGGCGTATCCCGGCGTGGCGAAGAAGTTCGACACGATTCCCGACAACTACCCCGATCTGCTCGTGAAGAACGATTTCACGGACATCGCCAAGCGTCGCGAGTCGGTGCTGACCGAGTGGCAGAAGCGCTACGGCGCGAAGTCGGAGAAGAAGTAACGTCCGGCACCGCCACGCCATGCATAGGCACGCATGCGAACTCACGCGCACCCACGCAATGCAGGAGGTCCACCGAATGAGCGACGACACGCTTCAAAGCGCTTACCTGAATCTCGCCGGCATCCACAAACGTTTCGACAACACCGTGGTGCTGCACGACATTCACCTCACCGTGCGACGCGGCGAAATGCTCTGCTTTCTCGGCCCGTCGGGGTGTGGCAAGACCACGCTGCTGCGCATCATTGCCGGGCTCGAAGCGCAGACGCAGGGCACGCTGTCGCAAAACGGCCGTGACATTTCCTTGCTGCCGCCGATGCAGCGCGACTACGGCATCGTTTTCCAGTCGTACGCGTTGTTTCCGAACCTGAGCGTCGCGCAAAACGTCGCTTATGGATTGACGAACCGGCGCGTACCGCGCGCCGAGCGCGACGCGCGTGTGGCGCAACTGCTGGAGATGGTCGGGCTGCCCGATGCGGGCGGCAAGTTCCCCGGCCAGCTCTCCGGCGGTCAGCAGCAGCGCATTGCCATTGCTCGAGCGCTGGCGACATCGCCCGGCCTGCTGTTGCTCGACGAACCGCTCTCGGCGCTCGATGCTCGCGTGCGGGTGCGTCTGCGCAGCGAGATTCGGGCGCTGCAACAGCGTCTGGGGATCACGACGATTCTCGTCACGCACGATCAGGAAGAAGCGCTGTCGATGGCCGATCGCATCGTGGTGATGAATCACGGCGTGATCGAGCAGGTCGGCACGCCCGGCGAGATTTATCAACATCCGGCAACGCCGTTCGTTGCCGATTTCGTCGGCAAGACCAACATCCTGCCCGCGCGTCTCGGCGACGCGGGACGGGTGCGCGTGGGGCAGTACGAGCTGACGTGCGGCACCCTCAACGGTTGCCGCCCGGGCGAAGACATCCGCGTCTTCTTCCGGCCGGAGGACGTGCGCGTGCGCGACCTCGGCGATCTAGACGACACCGTCAACGTCTTCGACGGCGCCGTCGAGAAGATCGAGTTTCTCGGCGCGTTCTCACGCGTGACGCTACGCATGCATGCCTGCGAGCACCCGCTGTACGCCGACCTCTCCCCTGCGGACATGCAGGCCCTGCAACCGGCCGCTGGCGGCGCCTTGCGCTTCGCCGTGCCGAGCGCCGCCGTGCGCGTCTTTCGTCAGGGGTAGCCACCATGGGTTCTGTATCCTCGACACTGACCGATACGCCGCAAGCGCATGCAGCGCCGTCTGCGGCGGGTCTTACGCCCTCGGCGGCGGCGCACGCGGCGCGTCCCTCACGGCAGGTCAAGCTCGCCTCGCACTGGACGGATCGTCTCGCACAGGCGCTGTTGCTCGTTGCGGCGGCTGCGGGCGTGCTCTTCCTGCTCGCGCCGATGGCCGCGATTCTCATCAAGAGCGTGCAGGACAGCGACGGGCACTTCGTCGGTATGCGCCACTTCCGTGAGTATTTCCAGTCTCCCGCGTTGTTCGGCTCGATCTGGAACAGCGTGTGGATCTCCGTGGCGACAACCTGCATCACGGTGCCACTCGCGTTCGTGTTCGCGTATGCGCTCACGCGCAGTGGCATTCGTCACAAGACGTTGTTGCGCAACATCGCGCTGATCCCGATTCTCGGCCCCACGCTACTGCCCGCGATCTCGTTCATTTTCTGGTTCGGCAATCAAGGCTTGTTGCGGCCGTTCATGGGAGATGTGGATATCTACGGGCCGCTGGGCATCGTGATGTCGCTCGTGAACGCCACCTTCCCGCACGCGCTGATGATTCTGATCACGGCGCTCTCGCTCACCGACGCGCGGCTTTACGAAGCGGCCAACGCGCTCGGCACGCCCATGCTGCGACGCTTTTTCACCATCACATTGCCGGGCGCGAAGTACGGGGTAATCAGCGCGGCGATGATCGTCTTCACCTACGCGATCTCGGATTTCGGGATTCCCAAGGTCATCGGCGGCGACTTCAACGTGCTCGCCACCGACATCTACAAGCTCGTGATCGGTCAGCAGGACTTCTCGAAAGGCGCGGTCGTCGGCCTCGTGCTGCTGGTGCCCGTGGGCATCACGTATCTCGTGGACTCGGTGGTGCAGCGCAAGCAGCAGGCGCTGCTCTCGGCACGCGCGGTGCCGTATGCGCCGAAGCCGTCGCGCGGGTTCGACTGGCTGATGGCCGCGCTGTGCTGGGGCATGGCCGCGATCATGCTCGCGATTCTCGGCATGGCGGTGTACGCATCGTTCGTGAAATTCTGGCCGTACAACTTCAGCCTGTCGCTCGGACACTATCGCTTCGGCCTGATCGAGAGCGGCGCGGTGGACTCGTACGTGAACAGCTTGCAAATGGCGTTCTGGTGCGCGGTATGGGGCACGGCGGCGATCTTCGTCATCGCCTATCTGCTCGAGAAGACGCAGGGCATGGCCTGGCTGCGCGGGTTCATCCGCATGATGGCCGTGTTGCCGATGGGCGTGCCGGGGCTGGTGCTCGGCCTCGGGTACATCTTCTTTTTCGTCTCCGAGGCGAACCCGCTGCACAACCTGTACGGCACGCTCGCCATTCTGGTGATCGTCAACGTCGTGCATTACTACTCGTCGAGCCATCTCACGGCGGTAACGGCGCTCAAGCAGATCGATCCGGAGTTCGAGTATGTGTCGGCGTCGCTGGGCGTGCCCTTCTATCGCACGTTCTGGCGGGTGTCGGCGCCGATCTGCCTGCCGTCGATCATCGACATCAGCCGGTATCTGTTCGTGAACGCCATGACGACGGTCTCCGCTGTCGTGTTCCTTTACTCGGCCGATACGTCGCTCGCGTCGGTCGCCATCGTCAACATGGACGAAACCGGCTCCATCGGACCGGCGGCGGCCATGGCCACGCTGGTCGTGCTCACGTCGATGCTGGTGTGTGCGCTCTATCACGGCGTTCAAATCGTGGTGGAGCGTTATACGCAGGCATGGCGGCAACCCTCGGGAGTGGCACAGGGCGCTACCCGCGTTCGTCAAGGGCATTGATGCACATCTCATCGAAGCCGACGGTGTTGTTACTTCTTTCGCTTGCTCATTTCACCAGTTTTCCCGCTTGATAGGAGGCGGTCATGATTCTCGGTCAGGAACCGATTCTGCTCACCCCCGGCCCGCTCACGACGTCGCCGGCCACCCGACAGGCCATGCTGCGCGACTGGGGCTCGTGGGACGCCCAGTTCAACCGCATCACGGCGTCGCTGTGCCGCGATCTCGTGGACATCGTGCATGGGGGCGACGAGTACGTTTGCGTGCCGCTGCAAGGCTCGGGAACGTTCTCGGTGGAAGCCGCCATCGGCACGCTCACACCGCGCAACGCCCGCATTCTCGTGCCGGATAACGGGGCGTATTGCCAGCGGATTCTGAAGATCTGCCGCTATCTGGGGCGCGACGCCATCGCGCTCGCGATCGCCGAAGATCAGGCGGCGAGTGCTGCGGCCATCGACGAGGCGCTCACGCGCGATCCGTCGATCACGCACGTCGCGCAAGTGCATCTGGAAACCGGGGCGGGCGTGCTCAACCCGCTCGCCGAGATCGCGCGCGTCTGCCAGAAACACGGCAAGGGGCTGATCGTCGACGCAATGAGTTCGTTCGGCGCCGTGGAAATCGATGCCCGCTCGATGCCGTTCGACGCGCTCGTCGCCGCAAGCGGCAAGTGCCTCGAAGGCGTGCCGGGCATGGGCTTCGTGATCGCGAAGCAGTCGGTGCTGGAGGCGAGCGGCGGCAACAGTCATTCCCTGGCGATGGATCTGCACGATCAGTACGTCTATATGCAGAAGACCACGCAATGGCGCTTCACGCCGCCGACGCATGTGGTCGCCGCGCTGCGCGCCGCCATCGATCAGTTTCTCGTCGAAGGCGGGCAACCGATACGCGGCGAGCGTTATCGGAAGAACTGCCGCACGCTCGTGGACGGCATGGCGTCGCTGGGCTTCCAGCCGTTCCTCGCACCGGACGTGCAGGCGCCGGTGATCGTCACGTTTCATGCGCCCACGGACAGCAAGTACGACTTCAAGGCGTTCTACGCGGCAGTGCGCGAGCGGGGCTACATCCTCTATCCGGGCAAGCTCACGCAGATCGAAACGTTCCGCGTCGGTTGCATCGGCGCTATCGACGATAACGAGATGCGCAATGTCGTCACGGCAATTGCGCAGTCGCTGGCGTCGCTCGGTATCCGTCAGGTCGCACCGCTCACTCGGGCGGCGTGACGACTTGCGCGTCAACGGTCGCTGGTAATGACGGCGAGCGGCCCCGGACAGTCGCTCGCCATCATCGATCTAGGGAATCGTCCGAAACTTCGCTTTTTATCGCGGCGCCGCCATGGCGTCGTCTGGTGCTTCGCACGGTCTCGATCTGCCTTGATTCTCCGGTCAAATTTCGCATCGGCGCCCGTCACTCGTCAGCGCACGTCGGCGCACGTCGGCGCAACACGACGGGCGCTGACGCATCGCGCTTTCTAGAATGGCCCGCACGTTAATAGCCGCGCATTAACGCTTCGTCAGGTATCGGGACGCGCCGGTTCATCGGGTCTGCCGGGCTCATCCATCGTTCGTCCACTGCTGTCGTCGCCTCCCCCCCCGAATGTCGCCTGCCCAGGGTGCGTCGCCATCGCGCGCGCCGCCCCGTCTGCATTCCATGCCATTGGAAACCGGAGCACGATGAACCAACACCTCTATCGTTTGGTCTGGCGGCATTGCCGCGTCGATGTCGTCCCCGCGCCGGAGACGGCGAGACAAAGCGCCGGTGCTCCGGCGTCGCGCGTGCGCCGTGCGCGGCGTAGCGCGTCGCCATTCCTCACTCGCGTTTGCCTCGCCTGCATGGCGCTGCTGGGTGCCGCGGTGCCGATGTCGTCGTGGGCGACCTGCACGGCGGCAGGCAGCGTGGTGACGTGTAGCGGTGCGGCGAACCCGTTGGCGCCGTCGTACGCCAACGCGGCGAACAACTTGCAGGTGAACGTCAACAACGGCGCCGGGATCGGCGTCCTGCTCGGTGTCGGCGGCACCGCCCTAACGCTGACGGGGAACAATGTGACGCTCGTTAATGCCGGCACCGTCGATCCGTCGTTGCTCGGCGGCATCGGGCTGCTTGCGACGGGCACCGTCATCGGCAACGGTAACGCCGGCGGTAGCACGCAGACAGTGACGAACACGGGCACCATGCGCGGCACGGTCGGCATACTCGGCGTGAGCCTGCCGGGACTGACCGGCCTCGCGCTGACGGTGCAGAACGCCACCGGTGGCACCACCACGATCAACAACAGCGGCACCCTCGGCGCCACACCGATCCTGGGCGTGACGCTCACGGGCAACGGCAGCGCACCGGTCGCTGCGGCGTATGGCGGCGGGGCCGTCAACTTCTCCAACACAGGCACCATCCTCGGACGCGTCGCATTTCAGTCGAACGGCGCGGCGGGTGCGGGCAATACGTTCAGCAACGCAGGCACGATCAGCGGCAGCGTCTCGCTCGGAACGAACAGCACAAACACGTTCACGGCGATCACCGGCTCGACGCTCGACGATGGCGGGAGCACCGGCATCGGCGCCCTGCCCGTCACCGGGTTCAATCTCGGTTTTGCCGCAACCGGCGTAGTCGATGGCGGCGCAGGCGGCAACAACTCGCTGGTGCTTCAGAACACCACCAACGACGCCACGGCGACAGGCACCGGCACGCTCAACGGGACAAGCTATGTGAACTTCTCGCAGGCGACGGTGAACGGTGGCACGTGGACGCTCCAGGGGCCGCTCGCCGTCACATCGACAACCCTCAACGGCGGCCTCGCCATCTTCAATAACGCAGGCAGCTTCGGCACCGGTTCGCTCACGATCAACGGCGGCGCCATGCAGGCGGCCGCCACGGGTCTGACGATCGCCCTGCCGGCGACGCTTGGCGCCAACGGGCTGTCCGTCTCAGGTGCCAATCCCCTCACGCTCAGCAATACGGTCAGCGGCATCGGCGGCGTGTCGCTGGCGGGCCCGGGCAGTCTGACGCTCTCCGGCACCAACACGTATGCCGGCGGCACGTCGTTGACAGGCGGCACGCTCATCGCGGGCAACAGCGCGGCATTCGGTAGCGGCGCGATTCAGGTGTCCGGCACGACCGGCGTGCTCGATGCCAATGCGCCGCTCGCGCTTGCGAACCCGATCACCCTCGGCGGCGGCAGCACCTTGACGCTCGGCGGCAGCGTACCGCTGACCCTGTCGACCGCGATCGGGGGCAGCGGCAGTCTGGCCAAGCAGGGCACGCAGACGGTCACGCTCTCGGGAGCCAATACGTTCAGCGGGGGCGTCAACGTCGCCGCGGGCACGCTCGCGTTGTCGGGCGCGGGCACGCTACAGACCGGCGGCACACCGCTCTCGCTCTCGGGCGCTGGCGCCGTCTTCGACATATCGAATGCGAACGGCAACAGAACGATCACGACACTCTCCGGCGTGGGCAACACACAGGTCGTGCTGGGCAGCAACAGCCTGACACTGGGCGACAGCGCGGCGGGGACATTCGCGGGCACGATCAGCGGCACAGGCGGCATCGTCAAGGCGAATGCCGACACGCAAACGCTGAGCGGTACGAACACCTTTACCGGCGGCACGACGATCAACGCGGGCGGGATAGCGCTCGGGGCAGGCGGCTCGCTGTCGCCCGCCGGCGCCGTGTCGCTGGCGGGCAGTAACACCACGTTCGACATCAGTCAGGCCTCGGCGCAAACCATCGGTGCGTTGTCGGGCGCTGCCAACACATCGGTCGCGCTGGGCGCCAATACGCTGACCTTTGGCGATGTAACCAGCCAGACGTTTGCCGGTGTATTCACCGGCGCTGGCGGGGGCATCGTCAAGCAAGGCACGGGCACGGTGACGTTGACTGGCACGAGCACCGCCTCCGGGGGCATCAACGTGCGCGCGGGCACGCTCACGCTCGACGGCGCCTTTGCCAACGCCACGCCGCTCTCACTGAGCAGCGGTGCCGCGACGCTCGATCTCTCCGCGGCAACGGGCATGAATTTCGGGGCGCTGTCCGGCGTTGTCGGGTCGACGGTGCTCATCGGCAATCAGACACTGACCGTCGGCGGCGCGGGCAACTCGACGTTCGGCGGCACGATTTCGGGAACAGGCGGAATCGTCAAGCAAGGCACCGGCTCACTCCTGCTCTCCGGCGCGCAGACCTTCACCGGCGGTATCGATGTCGCAGCGGGACGTCTCGCGCTCCAGGGCAACAATACGCTCGTGGGCAGCAATGTCGTCACGCTGGCCGACGGGGCGACGTTCGACGTCGGCGGTGCCGGGCCGGTCGGCATCGGCGCGTTGAGCGGCACGTCGAACAGCCAGGTCACGCTCGGCAGCAACACCCTCACCCTCGGCGACGCCACGAGCCAGACGTTCGCGGGCAGCATCGGCGGCACGGGCGGCATCGTCAAACAGGGGACGGGCACGCAAACGCTGACCGGGCAAAACGCGTTCACCGGTCAGATCAGCATCAATCAGGGAACGCTGGCACTCGGCGGCACAGGCACGCTTTCCGCCAACCCGATGAGCCTCGCGAGCGGTGCGGTACTGGATATCAGCGGCGGGGAAAACCAGACCATTCGGGCGCTCTCAGGAGCCGCTGGCAGCGTGATCAGTCTCGGCAACAACACGCTGTCGTTCGGGGACGACAGCAATCAGACGTTCGCCGGAACGCTCACCGGGAATGGCGGCGGGATCGTCAAATTCGGTTTGGGTGCGCAGACGATTACCGCACAACAGACGTTTACCGGGAGCATCGTGATCGGTGGCGGCTCACTCGTCATCGGTGCGGGCGGCGGCTTGTCGTCGGAAAACGACGTGACGCTCGGCGACAGTTCAACGTCGCTGGACATCAGCGCCGCCGCGCCACAAACCATTGGCTCGCTGAGCGGGGGTGCCGCGCAGGTGCAACTCGGCGCCAACACGCTCACGTTTGGCGACGACATGGGGGAGACATTCAACGGCAGCATTCACGGCACCGGTGCGCTGGTCAAACAGGGTGCAGGCGTGCAGACGCTGGCGGGCGCCAGCGACTTCACGGGGGGCGTCACTGTCAACACCGGCGGGCTTCAGTTGGGGAATGCCAACGCCGTCGGCACCGGCACGCTCGCCATGGCCAATCAGACCACGCTCGACACCACTCAGGCGCTCACGCTCGGCAACGACATTACGCTCGCCGGCACGTCGACCATTCTCGGCAGCGCCGACCTCACGCTCACTGGCTCGGTGACGGGGAACGGCACGTTGCAGAAAGCGGGCGCCGCAACGTTGACGCTGCAAGGCGCTGGCGACTGGACGGGCGGCACGACCATCAACGACGGCGTGCTCGCCATCGGCAGCGGCGGCTCGCTCGCGTCGCAGGGGGCTGTCGTGCTGAACAGCCCGACGGCGACATTCGACATCAGCGGGGCGTCGGGAGCACAAACCATCGGCGCACTCTCGGGCACCGGCGGCACGGTAACGTTGGGGGCCAACGCCCTGACCTTCGGCGATGCTACCCATCAGACACTGACCGCGACGCTGAGCGGCACGGGAAGTCTCGTCAAACAGGGCACGGGCACGCAAACGCTGACGACATCGCAGACCTATACGGGCGCCATCGACATTGCCGATGGAACGCTCGCGTTGGGCGGCGGCGCGTCGCTTCAGGGAGCGAACCCACTGACGCTTGGCAGCGCGACCAGCGTGTTCGACGTCAGCAGCGGAGGGGCGTCGACCATTGGCGCGCTGACCGGCGTATCGGGCAGCGCCATCTCGCTCGGCGCGCAAACACTCACGCTGAACAACCTCACCAACGCAGCCTACGGCGGCGCGATTCATGGCAGCGGCTCACTCGTCATTGCAGGCTCCGCCGTTCAGACGCTCTCGGGCGCGAGCGATTTTTCCGGTGGCGTGCGCGTCGGCGCAGGAGGAGTGATCGTCGGCAACGATGCGGCGTTGGGGACGGGCGCGGCCACGTTCGGTGCCAACGTCACGCTCGACAGCACGCAGGCGGTCACGCTCGGCAACAGCGCGACGCTGCTCGGCACGCTGACGGTACTCGGGAGCCACAATCTGACGTTGAACGGCGCGCTCTCCGGAAACGGAGGCTTGACCAAAGCGGGCGCGGCAACGCTGACGCTCGGCGGCAGCAACACCTATACCGGGCCGACGTCGATCAACGCGGGCACGCTGGCGCTCGGCGCCGGGGCGTCGCTAAATTCCGCCGGGACCGTGACTGTCGCCAGCGGGGCGACGCTGGACCTCTCGGCGGGTAATGGAACGCAGGTCATCGGCGCCATCGACGGTGCGGGCACGGTCAACATTGGCGCGCTGCTCACCGAGATTGGCGGCGCAGGCAACGACACCTTCAGCGGTAGCCTCACCGGCTCGGGGTCGGTGGTGAAGATCGGCACGGGCACCGAAACGCTCACAGGGCAAAACACCTACACCGGCGGCACCGTCATACAAGCGGGAACGTTGGCGCTGGGCGGCGCGGGCGAGCTCGCTTCAGGCGGTGCCGTCACGCTGAACAACGCGGGTTCGACTTTCGACATCTCGGGGGCCAACGGCCCCGTGACGATCGGTGCACTGTCTGCCGATGCCGGCACACAAATTCAACTCGGCACCAACACGCTGACCTTCGGCGATGCGACGAGCCATACCGTCGCCGCGATCATCAGTGGCAACGGCGGGATCGTCAAACAAGGCAGCGGCGTGACGACGCTGCTCGGCTTGCAGCAATACGCGGACACCACGACGATTGCCGACGGCACGCTCGCGGTGGGTCCGACTGGCAACTTGGGTCCGGGTGCCGTTGTTGCCCTGACCGGTCCGGGAGCGGTGTTCGACATCAGTGCGGCGGGCGGTCTATCGGTGAGGCATCTCTCCGGAACAGGCGGCAGCATCGTCCTCGGGGGCGGCAACCCGCTCACGGTCTTCAACAACGACAACACCACGCTCGCAAGCGTCATTTCGGGCACTGGCGCCCTGAACATGAACGGCAGTGGCACCCTCACGCTGGGCGCGCAGAATACGTTTGCAGGCAACGTCGGTGTGAGCGGCGGCACGCTCGCGCTGGGTGCGGGCGGCACATTGTCGAGCGCCAACGACGTGACGCTCACGTCCGGTGCCACGCTGGATGTAAGCGCCGCCACCGCCCCCGTCATCGGCTCGCTGGGCGGGGTAGCGGGCAGCACCGTCAACACGGGTACGCAGACGCTCACATTGGGCAGTGCGACGAACGCCACCTTCAGCGGCGCGCTCAACGGGACCGGCGGCCTCGTCAAACAAGGCAGCGGAACGCAAACGCTCAACGGCGGTGCCGCGTTGACCGGCGACGTGAGCATCGACGCCGGTACGCTCGCGTTGCGCAACGGAACGCGGCTCGACGGGAATAACGTCACCCTCGATGGCGCGAGCGCAGTCCTCGATATCTCGACAGGCCCCAATCAGACGGCCGCCACGGCGTCCGGTGTCGCGGGCAGTGCGATCAACCTCGGTAACACGGCACTGACGCTTGCCGACGCCTCCGGCAGTGCGCTCGCCTCCGACATCCACGGCGCGGGCGGCAGTCTCGTGAAGCTCGGCAACGGGGAGCAAACGCTGTCGGGCAATAGCGATTTCACCGGTGGCGTGAGCGTGCAGGCGGGCGGCATCGCCGTGGGGAGCAACAGCGCGTTGGGTACGGGAACGGTGAGCTTCGCGGACGGCACGTCGCTCGACGCGACGCAAGCCAGCACGCTCGGCAATCAGATCACGCTGGGCGGCAATCTGAACGTGGTCGGCTCGAACGACCTCACGCTTGACGGCGCCGTCAGCGGCGCAGGCGGCATCACGAAAAACGGCAACGCCACCCTCACGCTCAACGGGCAGAACACCTACGCCGGGGCGACCAACGTCAACGCAGGAACGCTCGCGCTCGGAGCAGGCGCGAGTCTCGATGCCGCAGGTGTCGTCGATGTGCAGACGGGAGCGACCTTCGATCTGTCGGCAGGCAACGGCACGCAGACGTTCGGCGCCCTCACCGGCGGCGGCACCATCAACATGGGTAGCAACACGCTCGAAGTCGGCACCAGTGGCCTGAATGAGATTTACAGCGGTGGTGTCATGGGCAGCGGCAGTCTAGTGAAGGTGGGCGCTGGCACCGAAACGATGACCGGTACGAATACGTTCACCGGTGGCGCCGTGGTGCAGGCGGGAACGCTCGCGCTTGAGGGCGCGGGAACCTTGTCGCCGACTGGCGCCGTCACCTTGCAGAGTCCGGGGGCGACGCTCGATATTTCCGGAGCGAACGGCGACCGCACCATCGGCGCATTCACGGCGCAGGCAGGCACAGACGTCACGCTGGGGAGCAACACGCTGACCTTCGGCGACGCGTCGAGCCACACCGTGAGCGGCACGATCAGCGGCACGGGCGGTATCGTCAAGCAAGGCAGTGGCACGCAGACACTCGTCGGCCAACAGCAATTCACGGGCACGACCACCGTCGCGGACGGCACGCTCGCGCTCGGCGCGACAGGTCAACTGGCGAACGGGGCCAACGTGGCGGTGACGGGAGCCAACGCCACGTTCGATATCGCCGCCGCCGCAAATCAAACGCTCGCCACGCTCGCAGGCACCGGCGGCACGGTGAATCTCGGTAGTAACACGCTGACG
Organism: Pandoraea sp. NPDC087047; assembly: GCF_044745225.1. Taxonomy (NCBI): domain Bacteria; kingdom Pseudomonadati; phylum Pseudomonadota; class Betaproteobacteria; order Burkholderiales; family Burkholderiaceae; genus Pandoraea; species Pandoraea sp. NPDC087047. The sequence continues at coordinate 208,977 of NZ_JBIUZU010000003.1, read as the reverse complement.
TTTGGCGACGCCACCCACCAGACACTGGCGGCGTCCATCGCCGGCGCGGGGGGCATCGTCAAAGCCGGAGCGGGCACGCAAACGCTCACGGGGCAAAACACCTTCTCCGGCGGCATCGACGTGACGAATGGCACCGTCGCCCTCGGCGCGGGCGGCACGCTTTCCGGCGCCAATAACGTGACGCTCGCCAGCGGTACGGCGCTGAACATTTCGCAGGCCACGTCCCCGGTCGTCATCGCGGGGCTCGATGGCACGGCCGGATCGGGGGTGTCGCTCGGCGGGCAGTCTCTCACCCTCGGTGGCACGACGAACAGCACGTTCGGCGGGATCATCGGCGGCACGGGTGGCATCACCAAGCAAGGCGCGGCCACCGTGACGTTAGCGGGCAACAATACGTTCACCGGGACGACATCAGTCACGGGCGGCACGCTGGCGCTCGGCCCGTCGGGCCAATTGAGTCCAGGCGCGGGCCTGACGTTGAGCAATGCCGGGTCGACGCTCGACGCATCGGCATCGTCCGCACCGCTCGCGTTCGCCGCAATCGATGCAGATGCAAACACGCAGCTGGTGCTGGGCAGTGGTGGATTGATCGCCGGCGACAGCGGGAACCATGGGCTCAACGCGACGGTGTCAGGTACCGGCGGATTGGTCAAGAACGGCGGCGGCTCGCTCCGGTTGAGTGCGTCGAACACCTACTCCGGCGGCACAACATTGAACGCGGGGGCATTGAGCATCAGCGGCGCCACCTCACTCGGTAGCGGCAGCCTGGCCGTCAATGGAAGCGGCACGCTCTCGGCGAACACGCCCCTTAACGTACCCGTGACGCTCGGCAACGACATAACACTGAGTCATGGCGCGACGCTCACCGTCACCGGCACCTCGGCGTTCACCCTTGACGGCCCGATCACCGGCAGCGGCGCCCTCTCGCTCGACACGCCGAACAACCTCACGCTCGGCGGAAACAACAGCTATACCGGCGGCACGACCGTCATCGGCGGAAATGTCACCGTCACGTCCCCGACAGGTCTTGGCGGCCCGGCGGCAGGCGGCCTCACGCTCACGGGAGGCAATCTCACCACGCAGGGAATCGACATCACACTCCCCTCGCTGAATGGCACAACCCAAGGCGGCCTCGCGATCGACGGTGGCGCCGTGACGGTGACGTCCGGCAACTTCCCCGGCAGCGTTTCCGGCTCGGGCGGCCTGACGAAAACCGGCAGCGGCACACTCACGCTCGGCGGCCAGAACCCGCTGACCGGCCCCACCACTGTCGCAGGCGGCACGCTCAGCATCGGTGGCCTCGGCAACTCACCGGTGACCGTGCAAAGCGGTGCCACGCTGACGACCCCTGCCCCCGCTGCCGGGGGCACTGGCGGCACCGGCGCAGGGGCACAAACCGGACCGCTGACGGGGGCGAGCGGTAGCCAGATCATTGTCAGTTCGCCCGGTTCGACACTGAGCGTCGGGGGCAATCTCACGTTGGCCCCCGGTTCGACGTTGCAAGTCAACGCAGCGCCCGGCACCGCGCCCAGCCAGGTCAGCGCGACCGGCAGCGCCAGCGTCGGCGGCAGCAATCTCGTCGTCGATGCCGCACCGGGAACGCAACCGGCTGACGCCTCTGGTGCCGTGATCGTCTCTGCGGCGGGCGGTGTCTCCGGGCAGTTCGCGTCGACGTCGACCAACCTCCTCTATCTCACGCCGCAAGTGAGTTACACGCCGACGTCCGTGTTGCTGACGTTTGCGCCAAACGGCACGCCGCTTCCTGCCGGTGCCGTCACGCCGAATCAACGAGCGGCGGCCGCTGCCGTCGCGACACTCGGCGCAGGCAGCGCCCTCTATCAGGCTGCGCTCGGCCTCACCGCAGCCACCGCACCGGCGGCGTTCGCGAGCCTTGATGGAAGTCTGCATGCGTCCGTCGCGTCGATGCTGCTGGGGCAGACGCAGATCGCACGTGACGCCATTTCGCAGCGGCTGCGTGAGAGCCTGTCGCTCGCGCTGGATTGCGACGTCTCGTCGTCGGGGGACGACCTCGCGTCCAGCGGATCGGTGTCATCCGATCGCAACACCGACTGCCGCTCGCAACCTCGCGCGACACAGGCGTGGGCGTCCGTCTACGGCAACGACGGACAGATGCGCAACAAGTCGGTCGCCGACGGTGGCTCGGGCGCATCCACCTTGTATCGACGCGGCATGGGTGTGCTGGCCGGTGTCGACGCGCCGTTCGCCGGGGCATGGCGTGCGGGCGCGTTCGGCGGCCTCGGCCACAGCACGTTCAATACGGGGTCGAGCGCGTCCGGCAACAGCAACGACGCGCAGATCGGTGCCTATGTGAATCGTCGCTTCGGACACCTCGGCGCCACCGTCGGCGGCGCGTATGCGTGGCAGCAAATCAGTTCGCAGCGCGCCATCGCTATCGGCCCCATCGCGCAAACGGCACGGGCGAATTACGACGCTGCCGTCTGGCAGGTCTACGCGGAGGCGGCGTGGCGTCTGGATGCGGGTCGCGTCAGCATCGAACCGTTCGCGAATGTGGCGTACGCCCGCGTGCGCACCAACGCCTTCGACGAGTCCGGCAGCATTGCCGCTCTGCACGCCGACGAGCAATCGCAAGGCGTCACGTTCTCGACGGCGGGTCTGCGCGGCGAACTGCCGTTCGGCCCGGGCTTCGCTGCGTCGGGACGACTGCGTCTTTCGGCCGGCTGGCGTCACGCGTATGGGTCGAACACGCCGGACATGCGTTTGGCGTTCTCCGGCACCTCGGCCGCATTTACGGTGAGTGGTGTGCCGATTGCGCGCGATGCCGCCGTGGTCAGCGCTGGGGTCGACGCCTTCGTCGGCGACGCCGTCACCGTCGGTGTGAGCTACTCCGGCCAGTTCAGCCGCCAGCTCAGTGATAACGCCGTGTTCGGCAACGTCAACTGGCGCTTCTGACAGGAGACTTGCTGCACCGGCAAACCATGGCCATGCTGTCGCGCGCGCCGGCGAGAAACGCAAAGCGCAGAAAGCAGCGCATTGCGGCATGCCAGGGAAAGCGCCGAAGGCCAGCAACGCGAGAGGGCGTTGCCCGCCGAAGCGGGACTCGCCTGCCTCGGCCGCCTCCGGTAAGCTTTCGAGTGTTGCGCGCTCTCGCGCCCACTCCCGGAGGTCGTCCCCCATGCCGTCATCAAAAGTCACTGACGCGGCACCACCGGACAAAGCCACGTCCGCCAGCCCTTCGCACAAGGGCAAAGCCAAGCCCCTCGACATTCACTTCAAACGCGCCTATGACGCCCCCGATCCTGCGGACGGGCAACGCGTGCTCGCCGATCGTCTGTGGCCTCGCGGTCTGGCCAAGGTGAAAGCACACATCGACTTCTGGGCGAAGGACGTCACGCCAAGCACGCCGTTGCGGCAGTGGTTTCACCAAAATCCCGAGCAGTTCGACGGGTTCCGTCAGCGCTATCTCACGGAGCTCGCCGCGCTCGACGCCGATCACAACGCCACGCTCTCGGAATTGCGCACGCGCTTGAGCGACGGTCCGCTCACGTTGCTCACGGCTGCGCATCGACTCGAAGACGGGGACGCCCACACACACCTCCATGTGCTACGCGACTTCCTTTCGTCGCATTAGTCATATTGATGACCCTGAATGGGCGCCTCGATCGCTGCAGCGACGAAGGCGTCGCTATCGCGCCGGCGGCGGACTGTCAGGCAGCCGGATCCGCGCGGCGACGCCTCGAATGCCCTCAACGGGGGCGTCGATCGACAGCGTGACGAGGGCGGCGCCCGCGTCGATAGCGCACGGCGGCGGGTTCATCGGGTGCAACGACGTATCGGGACGCGACACGGCATTCCGCCCCTCAAAACGACGCTGCGCGACGTGGATCCATCGGAAACCCGCGTCACGCCTGGCTTTGCACGGGAGCGGGACGGGGGCTATCGAAATTTGTTATAACGCCAGGGTGCCCCTGCCCCCGTTCGTTCGCGTTGGCCTGTTGACAGGCTGACCTGTCTCGTTCGATGACTCTCTCGTTGCCGCGACGGCAACGTCATGCCTCATGCTCGTTCCGCTGATAGTTGCCTGCGCGCTGTTCATGGAGAACATGGATTCCACCGTGTTGTCCACCTCCTTGCCGTTGATCGCCAAAGATCTCGGCGAGAGCCCGATTACGCTCAAGCTTGCCCTGACGACGTATCTCATCAGCCTCGCGGTCTTCATTCCGATCAGCGGCTGGATCGCCGATCGCTTCGGCACGCGCAACGTCTTTCGCACGGCCATCGGCGTGTTCGTGCTCGGCTCGATCTGCTGCGGCATCTCGACCAACCTGCCGGAACTGGTGATCGCGCGATTCGTGCAAGGCATGGGCGGCGCCATGATGGTGCCGGTCGGACGCCTCGCGCTGCTCAAATCCGTGGAGAAGCGCGACATGGTGCGCGCGCTCAACTACCTCACGATTCCCGCGCTCGTCGGGCCGGTGCTCGGCCCGCCGCTGGGTGGTTTCATCACGACGTACTGGCACTGGCGCTGGATCTTCTTCATCAACATTCCCATCGGCGTGCTCGGCTTCATTCTCGCCACGAAATACATTCCCGATCTTTATGAAGACAAAGTGCCGCCGCTCGACGTCAAGGGTTTCATATTGTCGGGCTTCGGGCTATCGATCCTGATGCTGGGGCTCTCGACCATCGGGCGTCATCTGATTCCAACGCCGCTGGCGCTCGGACTCGTCGCCACCGGCGCGACGTTGCTCGTGGCTTATCTGCGTCACGCCAAGGGTCTCGAACATCCGCTGCTGCGGCTCGATCTATTTCGCATCCCCACGTTCCGCGCCGGTGTCGCCGGCGGCACGCTGTTTCGCATCGGCGTGGGCGCAACGCCATTTCTGCTGCCGCTGATGCTGCAACTCGGCTTCGGCATGACACCCATGGAGTCGGGCGCGCTCACGTTCATCTCGGCTGCGGGCGCCATGTTCATGAAGACGCTATCGCTGCGCATTCTGCAACGCTGGGGCTTTCGCCGGGTGCTGATGACGAACGCGATCGTCGCGGCGGCGACCATCGGCGCTTATGGTCTCTTCACGGACCAGACGTCGCATCTGGTCATTCTCTGCACGCTGCTGTTCGGCGGCTGCTTCCGTTCGCTGCAATTCACGAGCCTGAACGCGATTTCGTATGCGGATGTGCCCGCGCATCGCATGAGTCAGGCGACGAGCCTTGCCAGCGTCGCGCAGCAGTTGTCGCTCACGCTCGGCATTACCATCGGCGCGGCCGTGTTGCAGACGTCGTCCTGGCTACACGGCCGCGATCATGTGACCAACGTCGACTTCCCTTGGTCTTTCCTTGTCGTGGGACTGATCGCCGTGAGCTCGACGATCTCGATCGCTCGCCTCTCGCGCGATGCGGGGAGTGAGCTGGCGCAGCGCAGCTAACGCGCGAGGCGCTTCTCGCAAGCCATCGCGGCAAACAAAAACGCCCGGACCATAATGTCCCGGGCGTTTTTGCGTTTACGGTGTTCTGCATCGATGCCTGCCTCGCATAGTCCACGACTACACGCATCGACGCATCAACGCATCAGTCGATCAACGGAAGATCACCGTCTTGTGACCGTTGAGCAAAATGCGGTGCTCGGCGTGGTAGCGCACGGCGCGCGCGAGCGCCACGCACTCCACGTCGCGACCGATGGCGGTCAGTTGCTCAGGATCCATCGTGTGATCCACGCGCTCGACTTCCTGCTCGATGATCGGACCTTCGTCGAGATCGGACGTCACGTAATGCGCCGTCGCCCCGATCAGCTTCACGCCGCGGTCGAACGCCTGATAGTACGGCTTCGCCCCCTTGAAGCTCGGCAGGAACGAGTGGTGGATATTGATGGCACGGCCGGCGAGCTTCGCGCACAGATCGCTCGAGAGCACCTGCATATAGCGGGCGAGCACCACGAGATCGACGTTGTTGTCTTCGACCAGTTCGAGCACCTTGGCTTCTTGCGCCGCCTTGGACTCGGGCGTCGAATTCATGAGCGGCAGGTGATGGAACGGAATGTTGTAGCTCGCCGCCAGCTGGTAGAAATCCTTGTGGTTCGAGACGATCACGGGGATTTCGACGTTGAGCTGGCCGGTCTTGTAGCGGAACAGCAGATCGTTCAGGCAGTGCCCGATCTTCGAGACCATGAGCATGACGCGCGGCTTGATCGCGGCGTCGACCAGTTCCCACTGCATCCCGAACTGCTCGGCGAGCGGCGCGAAGTCACGCTGCAACGCGGCCAGATCGGTCTGGCCCGGCAGTTGCTGGAAATGCACGCGCATGAAGAAGCCACCCGTGAAGCGATCGTTGAACTGGGCCGAGTCGAGAATGTTGCCGCCGCGCTCGACCAGGAAACCCGCCACCGTGTGAACGATGCCGGGACGGTCCGGGCAGGACAACTTCAGAATGTAGCTATTTTCGATCGGTGCCATGATTGCTCCTGGGCAAAGGCTTGCAATGTCGTTGCAGTGTTGGAATTCGTGGATTCGATTTTTGACCGGGCTTACTCGTCCGCCGGCTTAAACAGCGCCTCGATCCCCGCGCAGTCCCTGGCGCGAATCGCACCTTCACGCAGCAGGAAGTCGAGACTCGCGAGGCTCGCGTCGACAGTCATCTTGCCGCGTGCGATTACGTCGCGTACGTTGCCCGCCGAGCACAGCCAGTGCGCGCTGGCCTCGCCGTCCTGATTCTCGGGGACGAAACCGCGCGGCAGCGCGAGATCGTAGACGAAAATCTGCTCGGACTGCACGCCCTCGGGAATCTCCGCGAGGATGTGCAGCGTGCGTCCCGGACGCGCTTCATTCGCCAGATACGCCGGAATGCCCGCCTCTTCCCAGCACTCCTTGACGAGCGCGTCGCCCACGCCAATGCCGTTACCGATGCCGCCCGCAGCCGTATTGTCGAGACAACCGGGGTCGGTCGCCTTGAACACGCTGCGCCGCGCAAGCCACATCTTCGGCGCTTCGCCGACGAAACGGGCAGGCACGAAACCGTTCACATGCACGGCGAACGTACGCGTGCCGAAAAAGCGCGAGGCCGCGCGTTCGATCCACGCGAGCGGCGTGTCGTAGAGACGCTGACGGATCGCGTAGCGCTCGTTGCGCCAGCCGGTGATGCGCCCCTCGGCCGCCAGCGCTTCGATCACAGGGGTCAGCGCCGCCGTGCGGGCTTCGCACGTGTCGTGACGCGGATGAATACGCACCGCGAGCGAGCTGATCTCGAACACCTCGGGCCAGCGGCACAGCGACTCGACGTCGCTGCGGCGAATCCACCCGTAGCGCTGCGAACCGATCACGAGCGGCAAATGCGCTCTGTCGTCGAAGCGGCGTGCCGCCGCAATACAAGCAAAAGACATACGTCAGGGACCGGACGCGCGCCCGACGCAGGCGCACGAAATCGAAGCAAAAGCGGCATTTTACAGAAGCGGCGGCCAGTCCGCCCGTGTCCGGTGTTGCGGCAAACGTCGACGCCGAGGCGGGCCGCCTGCGCGGCACTCGTGACGGGCGTTGCTGCGGGGCTCGCGGGGGACGCGCGACAAGCCCCCGTCAGGCTTTCACGCGCTCGCCCTTCGGATCGTACAGCGCACGCAGTTGCACCCGTGCGTCGATCAGTTCGCCCGCCAGATCGACCTGATACCGGCCGGCTTCCACGTATTCGGCCGTCACCGGCGCGTCGGGATTCGTGAGAAATGCCAGGCCGACGGGGGCGTCGATCGTGTGACCGAACGCCGCCGAGCAGACGAACCCGACAGGCTGACCATCGCGCAACACCGCCTCGCCGCCCCAAAGCATCCGGTCGCTTGCACCGTCGAGCGCCACACTCACGAGCCGTCGGCTCGCACCCTTCGACTTGGCGCGTTCGACGGCCGTACGTCCCACGAACGCAACACCGCTCGCCAGTTTGCACGCGAACGTCAGCCCCGCTTCGACCGGATTCGTGTCCGGCGTCAGTTCGCGGCCCCAGGCCCGATAGCCCTTCTCGATACGCAGCGAGTCGATGGCGTAGTAGCCCGCATCCTTCAGGCCGAACGCTTCGCCCGCCGCATGCAGTCTCTCGTAGACGCCGACGGCGAATTCAACGGGGACGTACAACTCCCAGCCAAGCTCACCGACGTACGTCAGACGCGTGGCCCGCACCGTCGCGTAACCGAGATCGATCTCACGGCTCGTGCCGAACGGGAACGCCTCGTTGGAGAAGTCGGCCCGGGACACTTGCTGCAACAGCGCACGAGCGTTCGGCCCCATCAACGCGAGCACCGCGTATTGCCCGGTGACGTCGACCACCGTGCAGCGCGGATCGTCGGGCAGACTGGCGATGCGTCGCTCCAGATAGTCCATGTCGCGCGTGGCCTGCGCAGAGCCGGTGACCATCAGGTACTGATCGGGCGCGAGACGCGTGAGTGTGAAGTCCGACTCGTAGCCGCCCCGTTCGTTGAGCATGCCGGTGTAGACGGTGTGTCCGGGCGCGACGGCGACGTCGTTGGTGCACAGCGCCTGCAACACGCGCTCGGCGTCGCGTCCCTTGATGAGCAGCTTCGAGAACGAACTCATGTCGAACAGCGCCACCGCCTCACGGCACGCCCGATGCTCCGCCGCACTCCACGCATGCCAGTTCTGCTGGCCGAAGCGGTACTCGATCTTCGCCTGCGCCGGCGACGGCGCGAAGAAGTTCGGCCGCTCCCATCCCATCTTGCTGCCAAAGCACGCGCCCTTGGCGAGCAGCGTTGCGTACAGCGGCGAGCGGCGGAAAGGCCGTGCGGTATCCAGTTCGCGATTCGGCCACGGCATGGCGTAGTGCAGGCCCAGCGTCTCCTTCACGCGGTCGTGCAGCCAGGTGTCGTTGCCATTGAAGCCCGCAAAGCGGCGAATGTCGACGGGCCAGAGATCCATCGTCGGCTCGCCCGCCACGATCCACTCCGCGAGCGCCATGCCCGCCCCGCCGGCCGACGCGATGCCCATCGAATTGAAACCCGCGCCGACGTAGAAATTTCGCAGCTCGGGCGCTTCGCCGAGCATGAAGTTGTTGTCCGGCGTGAACGACTCCGGTCCGTTGTAGAACTGCCGGATTTGCGCCGTTTCCAGCGCAGGCACGCGTATCAGCGCGTGCTCCATGAGGATCTCGAACTGGTCCCAGTCGTCGGGCAGCAGTTGAAACTCGAAGTTCTCGGGGATGCCGTTCATGCCCCACGGCTTGGCGTTCGGCTCGAAGCCGCCCATCACGAGACCGCCGACTTCTTCCTTGAAGTAGATGTAGCCGTCGGGATCGCGCATGACCGGCAGGTCGGTGTGCACGCCGGCGATCCGCTCCGTGACGATGTAGTAGTGCTCGGCCGAATGCAGCGGCACGCTCACACCGCACATGCGGCCCACGGCTTTGGCCCACTGCCCGGCACAGTTGACGACGATCTCCGCGTCGATGTGTCCGTGCTCGCCGTCCTTGTTTTGCCACGACACGCCCGTCGCCGTGCGAATGCCGTTGGGCGACGCCGTGTGAATCTGCGTGATACGCGTGTTCTCGGCGATGCGCACGCCACGGCTGCGCGCCCCGCGCGCCAGCGCCTGCGTGAGATCGGTCGGGTTGGCCTTGCCGTCGCCGGGCAGCCACACGGCGCCAACGAGATCGTCGGTGCGCATGACCGGCCAGAGTTCGCCCGCCTCGCGCGGCGAGATCACGTCGCACTGCACGCCGTAGGCGCGCGCGATGGCGGCCGTGCGCTTGAGTTGCGTCATGCGCTCGGGGCTGCGCGCCACCGATAGCGAACCGCACTGTTTCCAGCCCGTGCCGAGCCCCGTCTCCGCTTCCAGTTCGCTGTAGAGCTTCGTGGAGTAGCGGATGAGCTTCGTCATGCTTTCCTGCGAGCGCAACTGACCGACCAGCCCCGCCGCGTGCCACGTCGTGCCGCAGGACAACTGTCCCTGCTCCAGCAGAACGACGTCCGTCCAGCCGAGTTTGGCGAGGTGATACGCGACGGAACAACCGACGATGCCGCCGCCGACGATGACGACGCGGGCATGAGTGGGCAAAGCAGAGGTCATGAGGGGCTCCGGGATGAACCCGCGCCGGTTGCCCAGGCAAAAGGTGAGGCAAGCGCCAGGCGTCGGACGGGCAATGTCGTGTGCGATGACGTGAGGTTACGCAAAGCGCGTCATCTTTGCAATAATTTGCAAAATAACGACACGTATTGCCACATTCATATCATCGTCATACGCACGACGTGCCCGCCAGGCGCGGCGGGCGCGACGTTATGCCGTACTCCTTGCCTCAACCTCGTCTTCAGACGGCGTGCCGCCCGCAGAGCAGGTCGACGAGGCGATCCCCGGCCACTGCGAGGGCGCCGTCGTTGGAGACCACCGACAGCGCAACGCCTTCGGGCGGCGTCCACGACACCTGATGGGCCACGCGCTTGTCGAGCGCTTCGCCCGATTCGCGACCGCGATTGGCCAGACGCTGCGCGCGCACCTCCGGATCGACGCGAATCTCGACCAGATGCAGACGCTCCCCGTAACGCGCGACGGCTTGCGCAAGGAACGCGCGCGAGCCGTTGACCACAACACTCGCCCCCGCACTCAGCCACGCATCGATTTCGATACCGATGCCGTACCGGCAGCCGTGACTGTCCCAATCCAGCGCAAAGCAGCCAAGCGAATGTCGCAGCGCAAACTCGGCTTGCGACAGCGCGACGTGATTTTCCCCGTCGGCAGGCGCACGCGTGATGTAGCGGTGCGCGAACAACACCGGTGAGCTGCCAGACGAAAGCGCATCGGACACATGGAGCACCCCGCGCGCATAGTCGAGCAACGAATCCTTGCCCGCCCCGGACGGCCCCATCACATAGAAGAGACGCGCGCGATTCATGCCGCCTCCCCGAACGCGAAACGTTCGTGCAACAGGAATGGCTCCCCCGGCGACGGCTGCACGAAGATCGCGAGACTGTCGACGCGCATCGGCCCGAGCGCCTGCACGCGGGGTCGCCACCAGTCGGTGATTGCCGTCGCATCGTTGGCGTCGACACGATCGGAGAGCGTCACATGAAAGCGGAATTCGTCGAACACATACGGATAGCCCCATTGGGCGAGCCATTCGCGCTGCCGCGACGTCAGCCGTTGCGGGTTGCGTTTGGCCAGTTCGGCGTCGGTCGGCGGGGCGCGCAGATCGTCGAACGCCCGCACGCAATCGGCGGCGAGCGCATCGACCGCTTTCGTGTCGTCCGCGCCTGCCTTGGGACGCAGCGCGACAAAGCCCGGACGCTTGCCGTTGTCGGTGTCGATGACATCGGTATGCACTACGAGATCGAACGGCGCATGGCGCGCCGCCAGCGCCGCCGCAACGCCCGACAGATCACCCAATTGCGCCTGCGGCACGAGCCGCATCGGCGCCTTGAGCGTGGCGTGCAATCCGTAGCGGCGCGGATCGACGGTCAGGTCGGACAGCGCGCGAGAGAGGCCCGGCACGCTCGGCGCAAGCAGATCGCGTCCGGTGATCGCGTCGCGGCCCAGCCACCGGCTGCCTTCGTTCCACCAGCAGGAGCCCGGCGGCGGGGTGTAGTAGATCGCGAAGCGCGCCACGGACAGATCGAGACCACGTTGCAGCGCGCCGCTCATTGCGAATCTCCCTGCACCACGAGCTGCATGCGATCCGCCGGGAAGTAGGCGGTGCCGTACTTGATCGGTTTGCCCGCTTCGTCCACATCGGTGCTCTCGACACAGAGCACCGGTTGCTGACGGTTGATGCCGAGGTGCCTGGCGATATCGGCATCGGGCATGCGCGCGCCGATGCGACTTTCCCGGCGTGTGTAATCCGTCACGCCGAAACTGGCGAGGGTCGCGCTGATCGAGGTGTGCTGCGCGAAGACTTCCGGGAAGTCCGGAAAGCGCGTCGCGGGAAACCAGTTTTCGCTGTAAGCGAGCGGAAGTTCGATGCCCTGCGGGTCAAGACTGCGACGCGCCAACTCAAGACGATAGACGGGCGCGCCCACGCGCAGGCCCAACGCGTGCGCAACGCTCCCTTCGGCCTTGAGTTTGTGCGCCGAGAGAATCTGTTGCGCCGTTTTCAGATTGTTCTGCGAGAGGTTTTCGGTGAAACGGGTACGGCGTCCGATCACGTACCCGATGGCCGCCGCCTGCACGAAGGTACCGCGGCCATGCTCAACGCTCACCAGCCCCTGCTCCGCGAGCCCGAGAATTGCGCGTCGCACCGTGTGACGATTGACGCCGAAACGCTGCGCAAGATCGGTCTCGCTCGGCAAACGGTCGTCGGGCAAACCTTCGCCGTAGCGGCGCTCACCGATCTCGGTCGCCAGAATCTGCGCAATCTGCCGCCAGACGGCAACACCACCGCCACGTTCGAGTTGTGCTGTCATCAAATTGACACCCCGGAAAGTTGTAATGGGTCCGCAAGCCGTACCCCCTGAAGTCATTGCGATCATACACACGTCTATACGACTAGACAATCATGCGACTCACATCTTCCGATACAGCAGGTGACGAGGGCAGCACCGCCTCGCCAGACCCGGCGCAGCGACCCGAGCGCGCCAAGTGGCTCGCGCTGTTCGCCCGCGCCACACGCGACGAACTCGACGACGCCATCGCGCGCTGCCCCGACGCGCCGCAGTTCATCTGGCTGCGCGCGCCACAAACCGGTCTCGTGCTGGTGCAGGGCCGCGTTGGCGGCAGCGGCGAGCGTTTCAACCTCGGCGAGACGACCGTCACGCGCTGCACGCTGCGCCAGCAGGACGGCGTGGTCGGCACCGGTTACGTACTGGGTCGCGACGCCGATCGCGCGGTGCGGGTGGCGCGTCTGGACGCGCTCATGCAAATGCCGCAGCACCGCAGCAGGCTCGCCGCCGGTCCGCTCACGGCGATCTCTCGACGTCTGGCCGCCACCGCGGCGCAGAACGACGCCGACACGGCCGCCAGCCGCGTCGAATTCTTCACCATGGTCCGGGAGGCCTGAATGTTGACGGCAACCACGCCCGACTGGTCGGAACTGCAACCCGGTTTCGACGATCCGGTCCACGACGCCCAAGGCGTATTTCGTGCGGTGCTCGACGCGCTCGCGCGTCCCGGCCAATTGCGCAGCGTCGGCCACCGGCTCGCTGCCAGCAGCGAGGCCAGCCTCGCCGCACGCGCCACGCTCCTCGCGCTGACCGACGCCTCGACGTGCGTGTGGCTGCAATCGCCGCTCGCCGGCGTCGCCAGCGCGCTGCGCTTTCACACCGGTGCCCCGCTGCTCAGCGGCGAGGCCGACCTAGCCAGCACGCAAGGCGCACAACTCGTGCAATTTGCGCTAATCACCGATCCCGCGCGCTGCCCCGCGTTCGACCACTTCGCGCTCGGCACGGCCGAGTCGCCGGAGCACAGCACCACGCTGATCGTCGATGTGCCGACGCTCAACGAAGGTCATATCGGCAATGACGGGTTGCATCTGCGCTTGCGCGGCCCCGGCATCGCCACGCATGCGGACGTCACCGTCGGCGGTCTGACGACCGCCTTCTGGCAGGCTCGCGCCGCACTCGCACCGCGCTTTCCCGCCGGGCTCGACCTGCTGATCGCCGCCGGCGACTCGGTGCTCGGGCTGCCGCGCACCACGCACGTGGAGGTTTGCTGATGTACGTCGCAGTCAAAGGTGGCGAGCGCGCCATCGAACAATCCTGGGATCTGCTCGCCAAAGCGCGCCGCGGCAACCCCGATATTCCCGCACTCACCGTCACGCAGATTCGTGAGCAGATGCGTCTCGCGGTCTCGCGCGTGATGAGCGAAGGCGCGTTGTACGACGAAACGCTCGCGGCGCTGGCGATCAAGCAGGCGGCCGGCGATCTCGTCGAAGCGATCTTCCTGTTGCGTGCGTATCGCACGACGTTGCCGCGTCTTGGCACCACGAAGCCCATCGACACCGCCGCGATGCGTCTGTCGCGCCGCATCTCCGCGACGTTCAAGGACGTGCCCGGCGGTCAGGTGCTCGGCGCCACGTACGACTATACCCAGCGGTTGCTCGACTTCGCGTTGCTCGCAGAAGGCGAGACGGCCGACGCCGCGGCGCACACCGCGCTGCCCGGCGAGGTGCGCAGCGAGGTGCATAGCGAAGTCACTAACGACACGACGCTAGCCGCAGCACACGGCACTTCAGCCATTCCCAACGTGCCGCCCATCGGGGCGACCACGCGCGTCACCGACATCATGAAGCGCGACGGTCTGCTCGAAGCGCTTGGCACCCAGGGCGCCGACCCCGAGCCGCACGACCTCGTGCACTCGCCGCTCTTCACGCCCGCGTCGCGCACCGCGCGCTTGCAAAACCTCGCGCGCGGCGACGAAGGTTTCCTGCTCGCGCTGGGCTATTCCACGCAGCGCGGGTACGGCAACGATCACCCCTTCGCAGGCGAAATTCGTATCGGGGATGTGTCCGTCGAGATCGAGCCGGAAGAACTCGGCTTCGCCATCGACATCGGCGAAATCTCGGTGACGGAGTGCCAGATGGTCACGCAGTTCGGTGGCAATCAGGACATTGCGCCGCAGTTCACGCAGGGCTACGGCCTTGCGTTCGGTCACAACGAGCGCAAGGCCATGGCGATGTCGCTCGTCGACCGTGCCCTGCGAACGACCGAACTCGGCGACGAGATCACCTCGCCCGCGCAGCAACAGGAATTCGTGCTCTATCACAGCGACAACGTCGAGGCGTCCGGCTTCGTGCAGCACTTGAAGCTGCCGCACTACGTCGACTTCCAGGCCGAGCTGGAACTGGTGCGCCGTCTGCGCGCCGAGCACGCCGCGAAATACGGGACGCAGACCCATGGCAACGCCACCGACGCTGCCACCCAGAACACTCAGGAGGCCGCATGAACGACGCCGCCACGTTGCAAGACACCCCGCAGCCGTCGTCTGCGGCGAGCGCCGCCACGGCGAACGGCTACAACTTCGCGTTCCTCGACGAGCACACCAAGCGCATGATTCGCCGCGGTCTGCTCAAGGCCGTGGCCATTCCGGGCTATCAGGTGCCGTTCGGCAGCCGCGAGATGCCGTTGCCCTACGGCTGGGGGACGGGCGGGATTCAGGTCAGCGCCGCCGTGATCGGTGCAAACGACACGCTCAAGGTCATCGACCAGGGGGCGGACGACACGACCAACGCTGTAAACATTCGTCGCTTCTTCGCGCGCACCGCCGGTGTCGCCACCACGACGAAGACCTCGGAAGCCACGCTTATCCAGACCCGTCACCGCATTCCCGAAACCGCGTTGCGCGACGGCCAGATTCTGGTGTTTCAGGTGCCGATGCCCGAGCCGATGTTCCGCCTCGAACCGCGCATTGTGGAGTCGCGCAAGCTGCATGCGCTCGGCGAGTACGGCCTCATGCGCGTGCGTCTGTACGAGGACATCGTGCGTCACGGCGCCATTGCGAGAACTTACGACTATCCGGTGATCGTGAACGGGCGCTATCTCTCGTCGCCCTCCCCGATTCCGAAATTCGACAACCCCAAGCTGCATATGAACCCGGCGCTGCAACTGTTCGGTGCGGGGCGCGAGCGACGTCTGTACGCGATTCCGCCATACACGTCGGTCGAGAGCCTCGACTTCGACGATTACCCGTTCGAGATCCAGAAGTGGGACGCGCACTGCGCCCTGTGCGGCGCGACCGACAGCTTCCTCGACGAAGTCATCACGGACGACGCCGGCACGCGCATGTATGTGTGCTCCGACAGCGAATACTGCGGCGAGCGTACCTCGGCAAGCGTTGCGGATGCCGCCCACGCAGCGAAGGAGCCCGCATGAACGCCGTGACCGATAACACCACTCTGGCCCTGCGCAACGCTGCGCCGGTGGACGAGCCGCTGCTGCGCGTGGCCGGTCTGGGCAAGCATTATGGCGATCGCATCGGCTGCGCCGATGTGACGTTCGATCTGTGGCCGGGCGAAGTCGTTTGCGTCGTCGGCGAGTCCGGCTCGGGCAAGTCGACGTTGCTGAACGCGCTGGCGTTGCGCCACGAGATCGATGCGGGCTCGCTGCACTACCGCGGCACCGACGGCGCGCTGCACGACCTGCGCGTGCTGGATGAAGCGCACAAGCGTCGTCTGCTGCGCACCGAGTGGGGGTTCGTCGAACAAAACCCGCGCGACGGACTGCGCATGAACGTGTCTGCCGGCGGCAACATCGGCGACCGGCTGATGGCCGTGGGGGCGCGTCACTTCGGCGATATCCGCGAGAAGGCACGTCACTGGATGGCGCAGGTCGAACTCGATCCGGCGCGCGTGGATGAGATGCCCGGCGCGTTCTCCGGCGGCATGCAGCAACGTCTGCAAATCGCGCGCAACCTCGTGACCGAACCGCGCCTCGTGTTCATGGACGAGCCGACCGCCGGTCTCGACGTGTCGGTGCAGGCGCGTCTGCTCGATCTGCTGCGCTCGCTGGTGGAGCGCCTTCATCTTGCCGCCATCATCGTCACGCACGATATCGGCGTGGCGCGGCTCATCGCGCATCGCCTCATCGTCATGCAGGCGGGGCGTGTAGTCGAAGCCGGGCTGACCGATCAGGTGCTCGACGACCCCCAACATCCCTATACGCAATTGCTGGTTTCCTCGGTGCTGCCCGTATGAACTCCGGAACGACCCTCACTCCCCCTGCGACGTCCAGCGCACCGCTCACGCTCGGCACCCCGGAAAACGACGTCATGCTGCGCGCCCTGGGCTTGCACAAGACCTTCCGTCTGCACGCTCAGGGCGGCGCCGCGATTCCCGCGCTCGAAGGCGTCGATCTGACGGTGCGGCGCGGCGAATGTGTGGCGCTCGTCGGCCCCTCGGGCTCGGGCAAGAGCACGCTGCTGCGCTGCCTCTACGGCAACTACCTCGCGGGCGAAGGCCGCATCGAGATTCGTCACGATGCCGGTCAGGGCGAGCGCTGGATCGACCTGACCCACGCCAGCGCGCGCGACGTGCTCGGCGTGCGCCGCACCACGCTCGGCTACGTCAGTCAGTTCCTGCGCGTGATTCCGCGTGTGAGCACGCTGGATATCGTGGCGGAGCCGCTGCGCCGGCTCGGTCACGGCGAGCGCGACGCCGCAGGGCGCGCACGCGATCTGCTCGCCCGCCTGAACATTCCCGAACGGCTCTGGACGCTCGCCCCGGCAACGTTCTCCGGCGGCGAACAGCAGCGCATCAACATCGCGCGCGGGCTGATTGCCGCGGCGCCCGTGCTGCTGCTCGACGAGCCGACCGCATCGCTCGACGCGCAGAACCGTGCCGTCGTGTCGCAACTCATGACCGAAGCCCGCACTGCGGGCAGCGCCATCGTGGGCATCTTCCACGACGAGGCGACCCGCGACGAAGTGGCCACGCGCACGCTCGCCATGCGCCCCGTGCTTCGCCCCGCACACTAACCCCCGGAGTTTGTCCATGCTTATCAAGAACGCTCGCATTGTTACGCCCGACACTACCTTCACCGGGGTAGTCGATGTGCGCGAGGGTCGCATTCATGCCGTGGAAGAAGGCACCACGCAGGCCCCCGACGCCCTCGACTGGGAAGGCGACTACCTGGTGCCGGGTCTGGTCGAGTTGCATACCGACAATCTGGAGAAGCACCTCGCACCACGCCCCGGCGTGTTCTGGAATACGCACGCCGCGCTCGCGATTCACGACGCGCAGGTGGCTGCTGCAGGCATTACCACCGTGTTCGACTCGCTGGTGATCGGCGAGCGCGACGCCTCGGGACTGCGCAGCCGCAAGGTGCAGGCCGAGTGCGGACAGGCGCTGCTCGACACCATCGCCGCCGGGCTGTTCCGTGCGGACCACTTCCTGCATCTGCGCTGCGAAATCGCCACGGCGGACGCCGCAGATACGTTCGCCGACATGTGCGATCACCCGCTGCTGCGGCTCGTGTCGGTGATGGATCACACGCCCGGGCAACGTCAGTGGCATAACCCGGTGCTGCACCGTCAGTATCACGAGCGCAACGGCAAGGTGCCGGACGCGCAGTGGGACGCGATGCTGGCCGACCTGAAGGCGCAGCAGGAGAAGTACGCGATCCCGCATCGCCGCACCATTGTGGAGATGAGCCGTGCGCGCGGCCTGCCGCTCGCCAGTCACGACGACACCTCGCTCGAACACGTGGAGGAAGCCGCGCGCGACGGTGTGGCGCTCTCCGAATTCCCGACAACACTTGAGGCGGCCCGCGCGGCGCACGAGAAGTCGATTGGCGTCATCATGGGCGCACCGAACGTCGTGCGCGGCGGTTCGCACTCGGGCAATGTGGCCGCAGCAGAACTGGCCCGTGAAGACGTGCTCGATATCCTGTCGTCGGACTATGTGCCTGCGAGCCTGTTGCAGGCGGCGTTCCAGTTGCATAACGATCATGCCGATGCCGGCTGGACGCTGTCGAAGGCCATGCGTACGGTGTCGTGGAATCCCGCGCAATCGGCGGGTCTGACCGATCGCGGCGGCATCGTACCGGGTCTGCGTGCGGACATAGTGCGCGTGGCCGTTCGTCCCGGCATGCCGCCGATTCCGCGTGCGACGTATAGGGTGGGTCAGCGGATCGCTTAAGCTGCCCGTTCGCTTGACACGTCGGGCACTGCACGCAGGGTTCCGAACAGACAATTGTCGCAGTCGGAAGTCAGGTGCCTCAAACTTCCTCTTTGCCTTCAGGATGAGGTGCATGGCTTCCACGGACTGTTTGGCCAACCCCGATTGAAAACATCTTTTTTGATAGGAATAAAAAAGTCGAGGCTGGGCGCAACAAAAAAGGGCGCCGAAGCGCCCTTTCTGTTGCTACACACCACGCTCGCCTGAAGCGTCAGATCACCATCTTGCGAACGCGTGCCGAGAAGACGTCGATGCACGTCACGACGATCACCATGATCACCATCACGGCGCACGTCTGCGCGTACTGGAAGCTGCGGATCACTTCGTAGAGCACCACGCCGATACCGCCCGCGCCCACCATGCCGACCACGGACGCCGAACGCACGTTCGACTCGAAGCGGTACAGCGTGTACGAGATCCACAGCGGCATGACTTGCGGCAGCACGCCGTACAGGATTTCGTCGATGGCGCGCGCGCCCGTAGCACGCACGCCTTCGACCGGACGCGGATCGATCGCTTCGACCGCTTCGGCGAACAGCTTCGAGAGCGTGCCTGTCGTGTGAATCCAGAGGGCGAGCACACCGGCGAACGGGCCAAGACCCACCGCCACGATGAAGAGCATCGCGAAGACCATTTCATTGATGGCGCGGCAGGCGTCCATGACGCGACGCACCGGCTGATACACCCACGCCGGCACCATGTTCGACGCCGAGAGCAAGCCCATCGGGATCGAACACACCACCGCGAGCACCGTCCCCCACACCGCGATGTGAATCGTCACGATCATCTCGTGAACGTACACGCGCCAGTCGTGGAAATCGGGCGGGAAGAAATCGTGCGCGAACTGGCTCATGTTGCCGGAATCGCGAATCAGATCGAGCGGACGCATGTCGGCGCCGCTCCATGACCACACCAGGACCAGGAAGAAAATGCCCCAACTGATCAAGGACAGCCACGAACGCTTGGGCGGCTCGCCCGGCAGGCGGCCATTTGCAGTGAGGGATACGCTGGTGTTCATGTCGAGTACCACTAGTCATACCGGCACAGCTTCTGCCGGTGAAAAATCGGACCGCCGGGGAGATGGCGAACCCGGTGACCGGGCTCGCCGTCGCTTGAATCAATTTGCCTGCGTCAAACGCTCAAACACGATGACGCGAACCGCTTACTTCGTCTTGTTCAGTTCTTTGTCGAGCGCCGCCAGCTTGCTGTCGAGATCGGCCAGTTGCGTCTGCTTCCTGGCGGCATCGATGTTGGTGTCCGACTCGAGCTGCACCTTCTGCTTGAACAGTTCGAGCTGACGGATCGGCAGCAGTTGAGCATCGGACGACGCGCGGAAACCGCCGTAGTTGTAGATGTTCTTCAGCACTTCCTTCTCGTGGGCGTCTTTGCCGTAGGCCAGGAAGAAGTCGCGAATCTTCTTCTTCGTTGCGTCCGGCAGATCCTTGCGCCACAGCAGCGGATCCGACGGGATCAGCGGCGACTTCCAGATCACGTGAACCAGCCTGGCCTTCTCCGGATGCGTTGCTTCGAGCTTGTTGAGCTCTTCGGTGTTGTTCGTCGCCACGTCCACCTGATTGTTGATCACGGCCATCAGGTTCGCGCCGTGGTTCGAGCTGCGCGCGGTCTTGAAGTACGTGCGCGGGTCGATGTTGTTCTTCGCGAACACGTAGTAGCCCGGCACCAGCGTGCCCGATGTCGAGGTCGGATCGCCCAGGCCGAAGTTGATCTTCTTGCCGTTCTTGATCACGTCGTCGAGCGTCTTGTACGGGCTCGACGCGTTCGAGATCAGCAGCGAGTAGTAGCCTTCGGTACCGTCGGCGTACATGATCTTCGCGAAGACTTCGCCTTGCGAGCGGTCTACGGCTTCCATCGCGCCCTTGTTACCCATCCACGCGAGTTGCACTTTGTTGAAACGCATGCCTTCGATCACGCCGGCGTAGTCGGTGGCGAAGAACGGGGTCACCTTCAGGCCCGTTTGCTTCTCCATATCGTCGATCAGCGGCTGCCAACGCTGGCGCAGTGCTGCGCTGGAGTCGGTCGAGATGATGCCGAAGTTGATTTCCTGCGCGTGTGCCGCCGCTACCGAGGCGATCATGGCCGCGCCGGCCAGCAGGGTTTTCCACAGTTTCATGAGAGCAAGCTCCTGGTCAGGTCAGGCTTAGGGACATCGAAGTAAGGAAAGGTGCTTCTGCGTCGGCCGGCTTGGCATTCGCGTCGCCGGTCGCGCGCTCCGAGGTATCGGATGCTTCGTTGAACAACTCGCTCGCCTGCACGCCATAGAGGCGGCGCAGCAGGTCGGGCGTGAGTGCCGAGGACGGGCCGTCGTACACCACACGCCCCTGGTGCAGCGCGACCGTGCGCACGCAATAGCGCATGGCCACATCCACCTGGTGCAGCGAGACGACAACCGTCAGTTTGTGATCGCGGTTCATGCGCGCGAGCATGTCCATCACCTTGCGTGCCGACTCGGGGTCGAGCGACGCAATCGGTTCGTCCGCGAGAATGATCTTGGCGCCCTGTACGAGCGTGCGCGCCAGCGCCGCGCGCTGCTGCTGGCCGCCCGAGAGCGTGCTCGCACGCTGGAACGCCAGATCGGCAATGCCGACTTCGGCGAGCGCCGTCAGTGCGGCCTGACGCTCGGCCGACGTGAAACGGAACATCAGACTGCGCCACAGCGGCACACGGGCGAGCAGCCCAGTGAGCACGTTCGTGATGACCGGCAGGCGGCCCACCAGATTGAACTGCTGGAAGACGAAGCCGATGTCGCGGCGAATCTGGCGCACTTCACGCACGATGCGTCCGTCGCGCTGAATCGGGCGGCCCAGAATCTCGATGCTGCCCGGTTGCTGATCGGCAGGAACGAAACCCGCAATGTGACGCATCAGCGTCGACTTGCCAGAGCCCGAGGCTCCGATCAGGGCAACCATTTCGCCCGGCATGACTTTGAGCGCCACTTCGTCGAGGGCACGGCGGCTCCCGAAAGTCTTGGTCAGTCGCTCGATTCGAATCGCTTCGTCCACGGTTCACCTGTGAGTCAGATCGCCGGTCGGCCCCGATGCTCGGCTTCCTGCGACACCCCACGAAGAGGTTGCGTCGCCCGCATCGCTCGACTAGCTGTTTTGTGGCAATTTGTGCCAAAAGTGAACGCAGTCTAAAAAGCCCCGATGACAAGACAGTGACAATCGAACAGCTTTTTACGAGGCAGGCAAAATCCTTATCTACTCAATGATTTGGCAACGTTTTCGGGACGACTTCGGGTGTTGCCAAAACGGCGTGTTCGTCAGGACGAATGAGATGGTGCGGCGCCGCCCTTCGAGTCGGGCAACCACTTTGTCTACATATTTCCGGAATCCCGGGGAGCGGGTATCGGCAGGAAAAACGGCCGCACAAGGCCATGCGGCCAGCGCCTCGTGAAGCGATGCGCGACGGACTGTTTCAGGGACGCAGGCAACGCTTGGCGACGTGTGGCGTGCTGTGGCGACCGATGGCGCGCACGGCCATCGGGGGAGTCAGGGCCGATTCGGCCTGCGAACAGAATGAGCGAGCGGCGGATTGTCGGTGCCCGGACGGAGCGACTTTAAATTGGCGCGCAGTCAGGTCAGGGTACCGGCAGGCGCCGCGGGCTGGAGGGGGAGGTTCGCATCAACGCGACAAGTCGGGTCGATGCAGCCAAGTCGATCAGGCAATCAACAGTTCCGGGCCGCGAGCGCGCAATTGGGCGAGCATGCTCTTGTGCGGCGCGGCGTCGCTGATGAGGTAGCGGGCCGCTTCGAAATGACGGATGCGCACGGGCGTCACGCGACCGAACTTCGTGTGATCTGCGACCACGGCGGACACGTTCGCGCACAGCAGC
Organism: Pandoraea sp. NPDC087047; assembly: GCF_044745225.1. Taxonomy (NCBI): domain Bacteria; kingdom Pseudomonadati; phylum Pseudomonadota; class Betaproteobacteria; order Burkholderiales; family Burkholderiaceae; genus Pandoraea; species Pandoraea sp. NPDC087047. Next base: position 186,563 of record NZ_JBIUZU010000003.1, on the reverse strand, counting down.
ATGCGCGCACGCAATTCGGCCGCCGCGCGGTTGAAGTCGGTAATGCCGCCGTCTTCCGTCACACCGCCCACGCCGATGAATGCGAAGTCGGCGTGGTATTGCGCGATCTGGTTGATAGCGTCCCAGCCTTGCACGGCGTCTTCGTTGTCCTGCAACTCGCCGCCGAGCAGCGTCACGCGGTTATCGTGATGACGGCCCAGCAGGCGCGCAATCTGCCAGTCGTTCGTGTAGATACGCAGCCGATGCTTGGAGAGGAGCGCCTGCGCGACGGCGCGCGTGGTCGTGCCGTAGTCGATGATGACCGACGCACCGTCGGGCACCAGTTCTGCGGCGCGCACGCCGATGGCGCGCTTGCCCACGGCGTTGAGGTTCTCGCGCAGCGTCCAGTCGGGCTCGCTGCGATCGGCGGCGAGCGCCCCGCCGTGCGTCATGAGCAGCAGTCCGCGTGCGGCCAGCGTATTGAGGTCGCGTCGCACAGTTTCGCGCGAGACACCCAGCTCCCGCACCAGATCGCTGATCGCAAGCGCCCCGGTCTTGGCAAGTTGTTCGAGCACGTATTGTTGGCGTTGTTCGGCAAGCATGATCGGACAATATCAGTTGGACTACGAAATCTTGGGTGACGTCGGGATAGCCGACATCGTCATACGTATTGCGCTTACCGCAGCGCGTTAACCCTGCAACGCCACGCGCAACCCCAAACCGATGAAGATCGCACCGGCCACGCGGTCAAGCCAGCGCCCCGCGCCCGGACGGCGCTTGAGCCACGTCCCCAGCACCCCGGCAAACCAGCCATAAGCGCTGAACACGACGATGGTCTGCGCCATGAACACGAGGCCGAGCAGCAGCATCTGCCAGCCCGGATGGGCGGCGTCTGCGCTCACGAATTGCGGCAGGAACACGAGGAAAAACAGCGTGACCTTCGGATTGAGCATGTTCGCCAACACGCTCTGACGGAAAACGGCTCGCAGCGGTTGCGGGGTGGCGTCGTTCGCCAGGGCGAGCGCACCGCGCGCGCGAAGCGCCTTGATGCCGATCCAGATGAGATACGCGGCCCCGGCCAGCTTGATCGCCTCGAATGCCCACGGCGACGAACGCAACACGGCAGCCAGCCCCACGGCGGCAATCGTCGTGTGAAAGAGGCAACCGAAGGTGAAGCCGGCGGCCGCCGCCAGCCCCGCACGGCGGCCCTGTGCGATGCCGCGCGCGATGACCTGCATGTTGTCCGGGCCCGGCGCGAGCGTGATCGCCACCGAGGTCAGCAGGAACAGCCAGAGATTGGGCATCGGTGCGTCCGGGTCGGAGAGTCAGTGACGTGAATCAGGTTGGGGGAAAGTGCGCAGCGACGGGCAACGCTCAGTGGCCTTCGAACGAGCACAGCAGGAAAAGCTCCAGACCCGCGTCGCGAATCAGGCGCGAACCGCCCAGTTCCGGCAGGTCGACGATGGCCGCGCCCTCGATGACCGTCGCCCCAAGACGCTCAAGCAGCTTCTTGCCCGCGAGCATTGTGCCGCCCGTGGCGATCAGATCGTCGATCAGCAGCACGCGGTCGCCCGGACCGCAGGCGTCGGCGTGGATCTCGACCGTCGCACTGCCGTACTCGAGCTCGTACTCTTCGGCCACCGTCTGGTAAGGCAGCTTGCCTTTCTTGCGAATGGGGATGAATCCGATATTCAGCTCGTACGCGAGGATCGAGCCGAGAATGAAGCCGCGCGCATCGAGACCCGCGATGTAATCGGGGCGTTGCGCCATGTAGCGATGCACGAACACATCGATGAGTACCCGCAAAGTGCGCGGGTTCTTGAGCAACGGGGTGATGTCGCGGAACTGCACGCCGGGCGAGGGCCAGTCCGGCACGGTGCGGATCTGGCTCTTGATATAGGCGGCAGGTGACTCGTCGATCTGCACGGGGATCCTTCTTTGGGTACTGATAGGGAACACGCCACATTATGCCAAAAAGGCCCGGCGTCCCCCTTGAGCGCCCGGGAGTTACCACTTTGCCCGAACGCCCGGTGCTCGTCTGCCAGGCGCTGCGCGCCTATGCTTCCCCGAGCAGACGGTTCTGCGCCGCGACCAGTTTGTCGGGCAAGCCGCGCAGCACAACGATGTCTTCCGCCATCAAGCGCGTTTCCGCCACCGGTTCCACGCCGCGAATGCCATGCCGGCGGATCGCCGTGACCGTTACGCCGAGCTTGTCGAGCCGGAGTTCGCCAAGCGTGCGCCCAACGGCGTCGGCGCTCAGCGGCAGTGGCACCGACTGCAAGCGCACCTGCTCGCGCTCGCCCTCGTCGTCTTCGTCGTCCAGACCGTGGAAATAGCCGCGCAACAGGCTGTAGCGCTCGTTACGCGCCTGCGCCACGCGACGCAGCACCCGGCGCATCGGCACCCCCATGAGCACCAGCGCGTGCGACGCCAGCATCAGACTGCCTTCTACGATCTCGGGCACGACTTCGGTCGCACCCGCCGCGATCAGTTCGTCCATGTGCGTGTCGTCGACCGTGCGCACGACTACCGGCAACGTCGGCTCCAGCGCCTGCACCTGCGCCAGTACCTTGAGCGCGGCCGGCGTGCTGTCGTACGTCACCACGATGCCTGCGGCCCGATGAATCCCTGCGGCAACGAGCGCTTCGTGCCGGGCGGCGTCGCCGAACACGACCGTCTCGCCGGAACTTGCGGCCTCCATCACGCGATCGGGGTCGAGATCGAGCGCCACGTAACCGATGCCCTCCTGTTCGAGCATGCGCGCGAGGTTCTGGCCGCATCGTCCGTAACCGCAGATGATGACGTGGCCCGAGGTCTTGATGCTCTGCGTGGCGATCTTCGTCATCTGCAACGACTGCATCATCCATTCGTTGGCCACGAAGCGCAGTGCGATGCGATCGGCGTTGATGATGAGAAACGGTGCACACAGCATCGAGAGCAGCATGCCGGCGAGCACCGCTTGCGAGAGCGACGGATCGAGCAGGTTCCGGTCGATCACCAGATTGAGCAGCACGAAGCCGAATTCGCCCGCCTGCGCCAGCCCCAGCCCGGTACGGATCGCCGTGCCCGGCGGGCTGCCGAACAGACGCGCAAGACCCGCGATGAGCGTGAATTTGACGAGCAGCGGACCGACGAAGAACAGCAGCACGAGCAACGGCTGCTTCACCACGATGACCGGATTGAGCAGCATGCCGGTCGTAATGAAGAAGAGGCCGAGCAGCACGTCGCGAAACGGCTTGATGTCGTCTTCCACCTGATGACGGAACGGCGTCTCGGCGATCAGCATGCCCGCAATGAATGCCCCCAGCGCCATCGACAAGCCCAGGTGTTCCGTGATGTACGCCAACCCCAGCGTGAGCAGCAGCAGGTTGAGCATGAAGAGCTCTTGCGAGCGGCGCGCCGCTACGATGTGGAACCAGCGGCCCACCAGTTTCTGGCCGATCCACAGCAGCAGCGCGAGGGCGCCCGTGATCTTGAGCGCCGCCAGCGAGAGCGCGAGCACCAGCGCCTTGGAATTGCCGCCGAGCGCCGAAATCAGGATCAGCAACGGCACCACCGCCAGATCCTGGAACAGCAGCACGCCCATGATGTTGCGGCCGTGCTCCGTCTCCAGTTCGAGACGCTCGGCGAGCATTTTTGTGACGATGGCCGTCGAGGACATGGCCAGCGCGCCGCCCAGCGCCACCGACGCCTGCCACGAGAACGACCAGAACAGATTGACGAGCGCGCCCAGGCCAACCGCGACGAGCAACGTTCCCATGACCTGAGACACGCCGAGCCCCAGCACCACGCGCCGCATGCTCTTGAGCTTCGGCAAGGAGAATTCGATGCCGATGGAGAACATCAGGAAGACGACGCCGAACTCTGCGAGGTATTGCACGCGTTGCGAATCGGAGGCCAATCCGAGCGCGTGCGGGCCGATCACGATGCCCACGCTGAGATAGCCCAGCATGGGCGGCAGATGGAGCATGCGGAACAGCACCACCCCGACGCAGGCGGCGAACAACAGAACGAGAGTGAGTTCGAGCGGTGAAGCCATCAGCTAGGGTCGGTTTCCTGAGTTTTTCCGGGGGAGCAAGGCGTTTTGCGCCGCTTTGCCCGGCGAGTGTCATGCAAGGGTCGTGCCAGTGACGCCCCGGCAGTGGCCCGCGAACGGAAACCGGCACGCATCGCACGATGCCCCGGACGGGCGCGGGGCCAGGCGTGGCGCGGCTGTCCCTCGGCGCCGCGTCCGTTTTGATATACTCCGCGCATGATAGCGAAAATCAATCCAGGCCGGGCACTAGAGGTCGCCCGGGAGGTGTTGCGCACTGAAGCCGACGCCATCGAACGCGTCTCCGCGCACCTCGACGACAGCTTCTTCGAAGCGGTCATGCTCCTGCTCGCATGCCGCGGACGGGTGGTCGTCACCGGGATGGGCAAGTCCGGCCACATCGGCCGCAAGCTGGCCGCCACATTTGCCAGCACCGGCACACCCGCATTTTTCGTCCACCCCGCCGAAGCCAGCCATGGCGATCTGGGCATGATTACGACAGACGATGTCGTCGTCGCCCTGTCCAATTCCGGCGAAACGGGCGAGCTCGTGAGCATTCTGCCGATGATAAAGCGCCTCGGCGCCAAGCTCATCGCCATGACCGGCAACGCCAATTCGAGCCTCGGACGTCTGTCCGACGTGCATCTCGACGCCCGCGTCGAAAAGGAAGCCTGCCCGCTGGGTCTGGCGCCTACGGCCAGCACCACGGCAGCCCTCGCCCTCGGCGATGCGCTTGCCGTCACGCTGCTCGACGCACGCGGTTTCGGCGCCGAAGACTTCGCCCGCTCGCATCCGGGCGGCGCGCTTGGCCGGCGTCTGCTCACTTTCGTGCGCGACGTCATGCGCACCGGCGACGCCATTCCGCGAGTGCGCACCGACGCCAGTCTGTCCGACGCCGTCGTCGAAATGACCCAAAAGCGGCTCGGCATGACCGCCATTGTGGACGCCGACGATCACGTCGTGGGTATCTTTACCGACGGCGATCTGCGCCGCCTGTTCGAGCGCACGCTCGATTTCACGTCGCTCACGCTGGTCGACGTGATGAAGGCAGGCCCGCGCACGATCGGTCCCGATCAGCTTGCCGCCGAAGCCGCCGAGCTGATGGAGCGTTTCGGCATTACGCAATTGCTCGTGACGGAGAACGGCCGCCTCGTGGGCGCGCTGAACGTCCACGACCTCTTTGCCGCCAAGGTCGTGTGAGTCTCCATTCCATGAGTCAACCCCGCATTACTCCATTCGACGCAGCCGCCGCCATCGAGCGGGCTGCCCGCCTGCAAGTCATGGCGTTCGATGTCGACGGTGTGCTCACCGACGGCGGCTTGCGCTACGGTCCGGCCGGCGAGGTCATCAAGACCTTCGATTCGCTCGACGGCCACGGCCTGAAGCTGCTCGCCGAGTCGGGCATCGTGACGGCCGTCATCACCGGGCGCAAATCCGATATCGTCGCCAGGCGGGCGGCGGATCTGGGCGTCGCGCATGTCTATCAGGGTGTGCACGACAAACGCGTTGCGTTCGAAAACCTGTGCGCCAAGTTGTCCGTAGAGGCCGACGTCTGCGGCCACATCGGCGACGACTGGCCTGATCTGCCCGTGCTCACGCGCGTCGGCTTCGCGGCCTGCCCGGCCAACGCCCACGCGGAAGTGAAGGCGCGCTGCCACTGGGTCGCGGACTCCCGCGGCGGCGAGGGCGCCGTGCGCGAGCTGTGCGACTTCATCCTGCGCGCTCAGGGACGTTACGACGCCCTGCTCGCGCAAGCGCTCGCCTGACGCGTCGAGGGAGCCGATCCATTCATGGCCATTCAACGCGTCTCGCCTGCCTCGCTGCTCGCCATCGTCGTGCTCGCGTGCCTGGCCGCCGGAACCTACTGGCTCGTGCAACGTACGCTGCCGTCGGACGCCGATCGCACGCCGTACGTGAAACAGCACATCCCCGATTACTACGCCGACGACATGGTGATCTCCATGCTCTCGCCCAGCGGCATGACGCAGTACCGCGTCAACGCCGTTCACATGACGCATTTCGAAGACGATCAGACCACGGCCATGACGATGCCTGCGGTGCGGGCGTTCACGCCGGATCAGCCGGAAGTGACCGCCACGAGCAAGCGCGGCACGCTCAACGCCGATATGTCGATCGTCGATATGTACGAAGATGCTGTCGTGGTGCGCCAGGCCGGGCCGCGCGATCCGGAAATGCGTGCGCTGTCGGAACACTTCCAGGTGCTCGTGAACGAAGACATCGTACGCACGGAGCTGCCCGTCGAGCTGATTCGCGGCTCGTCCGTGATGTTCGGCACCGGCATGATTTTCAATAACATCTCGCGCGCCGTACAATTGCTCGGCAATGTTCACGGCACGATCCAGCCGGCGGAGCTAGGCGGCAAATCCCCGGCATCGCCGGCCGCGCCCAGCGCGCCACCTCAGACCAAACAGGGCTCCAAGACCCCATGACCGATCGCCTTAACCTGCGACCCGCCTCCGTATCGATGCGTGCCCTGCGCGCGCTGGCAGCCGCTTTCGCCGTGCTCAGCGCACTGGCGTCGCCGCTGGCTCACGCCGAGCATGCCGACCGCGACAAGCCGCTCAACATCGAGTCGGATCACATGAGCTATGACGACCTCAAGCAGGTCAACATCTTTACCGGCAACGTGACGATGACCAAGGGGACGATTCTCCTCAAGGCCGATCGCGTCGAAGTGACTCAGGATCCGGAGGGCTATCAGTACGCTACGGCTTACTACAAGCCGGGCGGCCCGCTCGCCTATATGCGTCAGAAGCGCGACGGCGTCGACGAGTACATCGACGGCTGGGGCCAGACGATCTACTACAACGGCAAGACCGAAGTCGCTACGCTGACCACGCAGGCCACGCTCAAGCGCCTCGCCGGCGGCACGAAGGTGCTCGACGAGATTCACGGCAGCGTGATCACGTACGACACATACAACGAGGTGTACACCGCCAACAGCGGTGCGGATCAGGTCAACCCCAACAATCCGAACGGCCGTGTGCGCGCTACGCTCGCTCCGCGTAATGCGACGGGTGCACAGGCAACGCCGCCGGGCGGCGCGAGCAAGCCGGCCGCAGCGCCGCCCAAGGGCGATCTGCCGCCGCTGTCTCCCTCCAAGAACATCGGGAATCCGCGTGAGTAATTCTGCCAACAGCAACGCTTCGGCCCTCAACCCGAATACCGCGCCTTCGGGCAAGCCCAGCGCGCTCGTCGTGCGCTCGCTCAAGAAGCAATACGGCGCACGTACCGTCGTCAAGGACGTTTCGCTCGACGTGAAAAGCGGTGAAGTCGTGGGTTTGCTCGGGCCGAACGGTGCCGGCAAGACGACGTCGTTCTACATGATCGTGGGTCTGGTGCCCGCCGACGACGGCGAAATCCAGCTCGACGGCAACCGTATCAGCGAACTGCCGATTCACGAGCGCGCCCGTATGGGAGTGTCGTATCTGCCGCAAGAAGCGTCGGTATTTCGCAAGCTGACGGTCGAGGACAATATTCGCGCCGTGCTCGAATTGCAGATCGATGCACAGGGCAAACCGCTCAAGCGCGACGAGATCGAACGCCGCATTGAAGCGCTGCTCGACGAACTCCAGGTGAGCCATCTGCGCGAGAATCCGGCCATGTCGCTCTCGGGCGGCGAGCGCCGTCGCGTGGAAATCGCGCGGGCGCTGGCGACGCAGCCGCGCTTCATTTTGCTCGACGAGCCGTTTGCGGGCGTCGATCCGATCGCCGTGCTGGAAATTCAGCGTATCGTTCGCTTCCTGAAGGACCGAGGTATCGGTGTCCTGATTACCGATCACAACGTACGCGAGACGCTCGGCATCTGCGATCACGCCTACATCATCAGCGAAGGCTCGGTGCTCGCCGCCGGCACGCCTGACCAGATCGTTGCCGACGAAAGCGTCCGGCGCGTTTATCTGGGCGAAAATTTCCGGATGTAAAGCTAATTTTCCGCATGTAAACCCTGCCTTCGATAGGCAGCCGGGCCGGTTCCGTTGACGTGACAAAGCCTCTACAATGAAGGCGAGACACGCTATGAAACCGACTCTTCAACTTCGCACCTCGCAGCACCTGACCCTCACGCCCCAGTTGCAGCAATCGATCCGGTTGTTGCAACTGTCGACGCTCGAACTCCAGCAGGAAGTCGAGCACGCCCTCACCCAGAACCCGATGCTCGAGCGCGAGGACGATTGGCTCGCCGGCTCGGTTCGTGTGGGCACGGACGGGTCGCTGCGAAACGAGCGGAGCACGTCGCTCAGCAGCACGAATAACGGCCCCGAGACCGCCAACGGTCACGACGAATCGCGCGAACTCGACGGCGAAGCCCGCTTCGACGACAACGCGCAGGACAACGGCGGCGACTGGAGTCTGAACGACTTCGCCCGCTCAGGTAGCGCGTCGGACGACGACGACAACGGCCGTCCGCAACTGCACATCGATCATCCCAATCTTCGCGAACACCTGCTGGCCCAGTTGCGCCTGACGAAGGCCAGCCCGCGCGACCGCGCGTTGGTGGAATTCCTGATCGAATCGCTCGACGAAGACGGCTATCTCGGCACCCTGCTCGACGAGATCGAGGCGGACATGCCCGAAGAACTGGCGCTCGAGACCGAAGAGATCAACGCGGCGCTCGCCCTGCTGCAAAGTTTCGATCCGGCCGGCGTCGGGGCCCGCAGCCCCGCGGAATGCCTGCGTTTGCAGCTCCAGCGTCTGCCCGCCAGCGGCGTGCGCACGCTCTCGCTGCGGATCGTCACCGATCACCTGGAACTGCTCGCCGCGCGCGATTACACGCGTCTGCGCCGCCTGCTAGGGGTGACCGAAGACGGCCTGCGCGCCGCCCATCAACTGATTCGGTCCCTCGACCCGTTCCCCGGCGCCGCTTATGGCTCGCCGCAGGCCGACTACGTCATACCCGACGTGCTCGTGCGCAAGCAGGGCAGCAGCGGGTGGCTCGCCGAGCTAAATCCCGAAGTGATGCCGCGCCTGCGCATCAACGAAATGTACGCGCGCATTCTCCGAAACAACCGGAACGATCCGGGGACCGGCAACCTCCAACAGCAGTTGCAGGAAGCCCGCTGGCTCATCAAGAACATCCAGCAGCGCTTCGATACGATCCTGCGGGTGGCGCAGGCCATTGTCGAGCGTCAAAAGAACTTCTTCACGCATGGCGAAATCGGCATGCGGCCCTTGGTTTTACGCGAGATTGCTGATACGCTGGGTTTACATGAATCCACGATTTCACGGGTGACGACGAGTAAGTACATGCTCACTCCATTCGGAACTTTTGAGCTAAAGTACTTTTTCGGATCTCACGTGGCAACGGAAGCCGGGGGCGCCGCTTCGTCGACTGCCATCCGCGCACTCATCAAGCAACTCATAGGAGCAGAAGACCCGCAGAGCCCCCTTTCCGACAGCCGTATCGCGGAACTGCTGGCAGAGCAAGGTTTTGTGGTGGCGCGGCGCACTGTCGCGAAATACCGCGAGGCGATGCGAATCCCCGCAGTGAACTTGCGCAAATCTTTGTAGGACAGTCCTGGTGTGCCATGTTGGCTCGCTGGGGCATAACGCCGCAGTGCGACATTGCGTCATGCCAATGGCTCGCACTCCCGCTAGCCAGCGTCGCTGATGACGTGGCCTGCACTTCGGCATTTCAGCAAGGAGAGCAGCTATGAATCTGAAGATCAGTGGACACCATCTCGAACTCACGCCGTCCCTGCGCGAATTTGTCGTCAACAAGCTCGAACGCGTGTTGAGGCATTTCGACCAGCTCATCGGCGCCGAGGTGATCCTCTCTGTCGACAAGACCAAGGAGAAGGCCGGACGCCAGATCGCCAGCGTCACCGTGTATCTCAAGGGCAAGGAAATTTTCGTCGAGAAGTGTGACGAAAATATGTATGCCGCCATCGACAAGCTGATCGACATGCTCGACCGCAAGGTAGTGCAGTACAAGGATAAGGTTCAGGATCACGGTCGCGAGGCCATCAAGCACCAGCAACCTCCCGAGGCGGAACCGCTGCAATAACTCTGTCCAGGCGTGGTAGTCGCATTGGCTGACACTGACGAAAACCCGCACGGAACCACCCGAGCGCATATCCGTCTGTCGTAAGTCTGGCATCACCCACCGCGGGGCCGTTGAACGGCCCCTTTTGTATGGTTCCGCGCAGTTCCGTGTATTGCCGCGGGCTCGGCAGCGGGTGGTCTATAATGCGAGGTCAATCGGGGGTTGGAGGGCGACTAAGCGTTCGCCCGCATTACAAGATGAACCGTTTAGTCAAACTCTTACCTGCGTCCAACATCCTGCTTGGACTGTCTGTCACCAGCAAGAAGCGTGTCTTCGAGCAAGCCGGTCTTCTCTTCGAGAACAATGCCGGCCTGTCGCGCGCCCTGGTCACCGACAACCTCTTCGCCCGCGAGCGTCTGGGCTCGACCGGGCTCGGCGAAGGCGTGGCGATTCCCCACGGCCGCATCAAAGGCCTGAAGCATCCGATGGCAGCGTTCGTGCGCCTCGAAGATGCCATTCCTTTCGAAGCCCCCGACGGGCAGCCGGTTTCCCTGCTGTTCTTCCTGCTCGTGCCCGAGCAGGCGACGCAGCAGCATTTGGAGATCCTGTCGGAAATTGCGCAGTTGCTCTCCGATCGCTCGATGCGCGAGACATTGACCAGCGCAGCCAGCGCCGACGAAATCCATACCGCGCTCGCGAACTGGCAGCCCTGAGCCGCCGCCACCCGGTACGAACCGCCCGCGAACACAGACGAATTCAGTAGCTCTCACATCCAACCGAACGAGGCGACGCGGTGGAACTGACCGGCATCAACGCGCAAAGCATTTTCGACGACAACGCCGCGGCGCTGCGCCTGTCGTGGCTGACCGGCCACGAGGGATGGGAGCGCGGCTTCACGCCCGAGAGCGTGGCCAATGCCACCTCCAGCGCCGACCTCGTGGGTCACTTGAACCTCATCCACCCGAACCGGATTCAGGTGCTCGGTGAGGCTGAACTGGACTATTACAAGCGGCTGACGGAAGAAAACCGCAAGCGGCACATGGGCGAAGTCATCGCGCTGGAGCCGCCGTTCCTCGTGGTTGCCGACGGCCATGAAGTCCCGCCCGATCTGGTGCTGCGCTGTACCCGCTCGTCCACACCGCTGTTCACCACGCCGTTGAAGACGGCGTCGGTCATCGACAGCCTGCGCATGTACATTTCGCGTGTGTTCGCCCCGCGAACCACGATGCACGGCGTTTTCATCGATATTCTGGGCATGGGCGTGCTGCTCACCGGCGACTCCGGTCTCGGCAAGAGCGAGCTTGGCCTGGAACTGATCAGCCGCGGCCACGGCCTGGTCGCCGACGACGCGGTCGATTTCGTGCGCCTCGGGCCGGATTTCGTCGAGGGCCGTTGCCCACCGTTGCTGCAAAACCTGCTGGAAGTGCGCGGTCTGGGCCTGCTCGACATCAAGACGATCTTCGGTGAAACGGCCGTACGCCGGAAGATGAAGCTCAAGCTGATCGTTCAGCTGGTGCGCCGCCCCGACGGTGAATTCCAGCGTTTGCCGCTCGAAGCGCAAACGGTGGATGTACTCGGCCTGCCCATCAACAAGGTGATTTTGCAGGTGGCGGCCGGGCGAAACCTCGCCGTGCTGGTCGAAGCCGCCGTGCGTAACACGATTTTGCAGTTGCGCGGCATCGATACGCTCAAGGACTTCATGGCCCGCCAGCATCAGGCCATGAAGGATTCGGACGACGCCGAAGGCAAACTGCTCTGAACCACTGCCGCACGGCATGTGGCATAGGGCAATAATGTCGCCACGTACGGCGACGCCCCCCATTTCCCAAACCTGCGGGTATACCGCAACTTTTGCGGTTTTCTGTCAACGCCGCGCGATTGCGGCGCGTTTTCTATCATGTTGTAATCGCAACGCGGTCCATCCCCGTGCCCGTGCGTGTCGACCTTATGGAGAGACGATCATGAAGAAAGCACTCGCTGCATTGCTCCTGGTATCCCCGCTGCTCGCATCGCCCGTGTTTGCCCAGACGGCATCCGCCCCCAAGGCAGCCAACTCGCAGCAGAACAAGATGACGGCCTGCAACAAGGAGGCCACCGGCAAGACTGGCGACGACCGCAAAGCCTTCATGAAACAATGCCTGTCCGCTGGGGGCGCCGCACCGGCCGCCAAGCAGACGCAGCAGGAAAAGATGAAGACCTGTAACGCGCAAGCCAGCGGCAAGAAGGGCGACGACCGCAAGGCGTTCATGAAGTCGTGTCTGTCGAACGCACCGGCAGCCTGAGACGGGGTTTTCACCGCCATTTGCCTGACGGCGTCCCTCGCGGGCGCCGTTTTCGTTTGCACGACAGGATTTCACGCAAACTCAGGAAAAAAACGGGGGGAACAGCCTCGTTTTTTCCCGCTCGACACCCGTACGACACAATCGCTTACCATGAGGGTTGTATTCGGGAAATGTCATGAAGATCGTACTGATTACCGGTGTATCCGGCTCGGGCAAATCACTCGCCCTGAATGTCCTCGAGGATGCGGGCTATTACTGCGTCGACAATCTGCCGTCGCGCTTTCTGCCTGAGCTCGCCGTCTATCTCCAAACGCAGAACTACACACGTCTCGCGGTCGCCATCGATGCGCGCAGCGGCGGCTCGCTCGCCGACCTCCCCCCGATCATCGGTGGCCTGCGCCGTTTCGGCCATGACGTGCGCGTCTTGTTCCTCAACGCCACCACGCAAACGCTGGTGCAGCGCTTCTCCGAGACACGTCGTCGTCATCCGCTCTCCGTGGCTGACGAAGACGCGCTCTCGGCGACCGGCTCGCTCGTCGAAGCCATCGAAAAAGAGCGCGAGATGCTCAATAGCGTGACCGAACTCGGCCACCAGATCGACACCAGCAATCTGCGTGCGAGTGTGTTGCGCCGCTGGATTCGCAAATTCGTGCAGCACGATCAGACGGGGCTTACGCTGATGTTCGAGTCGTTCGGCTTCAAGCACGGCGTGCCGCTCGATGCCGATCTCGTGTTCGATGTCCGCTCGCTGCCCAATCCGTATTACGACCTGCAGTTACGCCCGCTGACCGGGCGTGACCAGCCGGTGATCGATTTCCTGTCGGCCATTCCCGAAGTCGACGAGATGATCAACGATATCGCCAGCTATTTGAAAAAATGGCTGCCGAGCTACATGCGCGACAACCGCAGCTATCTGACGGTCGCCATCGGCTGCACCGGCGGTCAGCATCGCTCCGTGTTTATCTCCGAGACGCTTGGCGAGCGCTTTCGTAACGAAGCCAGCGTGCTCGTGCGGCACCGCGAACTCGCGCCCATCGACGCGAAGTGATCGACTGAATCGACTGAATCGGCGGGATGGGCTGAATCGAGCTGATCGTCCAGCCCCGCCAGCCCGCTTCAGGCCGGTAGCGAAAGCTGGCCGTCGCCCGTCACGTGCAGCGACAGGGCGTCGGCAATTTTTCGGATCGGCGAAGGCAAACCCGCTGCCGTCACCCCTGCCCCGTCCAGCCAGGCACGATGCGAATGGTTCGACGACGTCAATGCGTCGTTGATCGATTTGGCCGATGCCGCGGACAACGTCACCATCCACGGCCGCAAGTGAAGTTTGAAATGAGTGAAGACATGCGTGAGGCCATGCAGCGGCACCAGCGACTGGACCGTCCCCTGCTTCACCCCCAGCGCGGCCGCATGCGCGGTGAGCCGCTCGCGTAGCGTCGCATCGTCCGCATCGCGGGCGTCGGTCGGCGGCGTGAGCTCCGGCAGACTCCACAGACCGCCCCAGATGCCGCTATCGGGACGCCGCTCGAACAACACGCGATCGCCCGCACGAATCACCAGGACATCGACATAACGCTCGGGCTGCACCTTCTTCGGCTTGGATGTCGGCAAGGTACGCTCGCGTCCCGTTGCATGGGCGACGCAATCGCCATCGAACGGACACTCGCCGCAACGCGGCTTGCCGCGTCCGCACAGCGTTGCGCCCAGATCCATCATGCCCTGCGTGTAGGCGGGCAAATCGCGCTGCGGCAGCAACGATTCGGCCAACGTCCACATTTCGCGCTCGATCTTCGGCGTGCCTGGAAAGCCCTCAATGCCGAATACGCGTGCGAGCACTCGTTTGACGTTGCCGTCGAGAATGGCGGCATGCGCGTCGTAAGCGAAGGCGGCAATGGCGGCCGCCGTCGAGCGGCCGATGCCCGGTAGCGTCGCAAGTGTCTCGGGGTCCGACGGGAAACGTCCGCCATGTTCGGCCACGACGACTTGCGCACAACGGTGCAGGTTGCGCGCGCGAGAGTAGTAGCCGAGGCCGCTCCAGAGCGCCATCACGTCGTCCTGCGGAGCGCTCGCCAGTGCGGCGACGTCGGGAAAACGCGCCAGAAATCGCGCGTAATACGGAATCACCGTGGCGACCTGCGTTTGCTGAAGCATGATCTCGGAGAGCCAGATGCGATAAGCGTCACGCGTGTTTTGCCAGGGCAAATCGTGGCGGCCATGCTCGGCCTGCCAGGCGATCAGGCGCTCGGCAAAGGTTTGCGCGAGCGTGCTGGCGGCGGAGTCGTTGGGAGAGTCTTTCATCACGGTTTCGGGGGAAGCTTCATGTGCTGCGCTTGAGGGCATGTCAGTGAGCTGGACGCTTGAGCTGAACGTCGGCTCGACCTGCCGTGAACGCACGCGTTATTTCTGACAATGCGGGCAGAAGAACGTGGATCGTTGCCCCTGCACGATCTGCCGGATCGTCGTGCCACACACGCGACACGCCTGTGCGGCACGATCGTAGACGAAATACTCCTGCTGGAAGTAGCCGCTCTGGCCGTCGCTCCCAACGAAGTCGCGCAAGGTGCTGCCGCCCTTCTCGATCGCCGCCGCGAGCACCGTTTTGACAGCCTGCGCGAGCTTCTCGGCCCGTGGACGCGACAGTTTGCCCGCCTGCATGCGCGGATGAATGCCAGCGCGAAAGAGACTCTCCGACGCGTAGATATTGCCCACGCCCACGACAATGGTGCCCGCGAGCAATGCCTGCTTGATGGAGATAGTCCGTCCGCGTGTGCCGGCGTAGAGCCATGCGCCGTCGAAATCGTCGGTGAGCGGTTCCACGCCGAGGCTGGCGAGCAGCGGATGCGCGAGCACGTCGCCCACCGAGCGCGGATGGAACAGCACGGCGCCGAAACGGCGCGGGTCGCGATAGCGAAGCGCGCATCGCTCGAAGACGAGGTCGATGTGATCGTGAACGCCGGCGGCCGGCAGCGACTGCGGTTCCGGCATGACGCGCAACGTCCCGGTCATACCCAGATGCACGAGCAGCCAGCCGGGCGCGTATTCGAGCAGCAGGTACTTGCCGCGACGGGTCACGCCGATGAGCGTTTCGCCTCGCAATAGCGTGTCGAGTCCGTCGGGGACCGGCCATCGCAAGGAGGCGTTGCGCACGTCGATACGCGCAATACGCGTGCCCGCCACGTGCGGCGCAATACCGCGGCGAGTAACTTCGACTTCTGGGAGTTCAGGCATGCCTGCGAACGTTTGCTGAGGATTTAGACTCTATTGTATCGGGCGCGCTACAATCGCTCGAAACCTGCCGTGGATCCCTATGCCGAACACCCGATTCCTGTCCATTCCCGCCGCCGACAATACTGCGGTCACCGTGGCACCCGTGGTTTTGCGCCTGCGCGGCGCCCTGGCCCGCGGGGCGTGGGCCGGTGCAACGGCGCTCGGCGTGACCTGCGCCAGCGCGATCATGGCATTTCTGCCATCTTCGAGCGCATTCGCCCAAAGCGGGCCTGCCGCCCAGACGGCACCGAAGGCGCCCGCCGCGCCGGCCAGCGCCCCTGCGGCTGCGCCGACTGCCTCGCCCGCCAAGGCGAGTGCTCCGGGCGCCGCCAGCGGCGCAGATGCGGACGCCGATAGCGAAGACGTTTCGCCCAATGCCGACGTCCCGAAAGAAAAACTCCCGAATGTCACGCTCTCCAGCGAGATCGTCTTCGAGGTGTTGGCCGCCGAACTGAGCCTGCAACAAGGCAGTCTGGCCCCCGCCTTCAACACGTACATCGCCCTGGCCAATCGCACGAAGGATCCGCGCATGGCGCGTCGCTCCGTCGAGATCGCGCTCGGTGCGCGTCAGCTCGGCGATGCGCTTATCGCCGCCAAGCTGTGGCATCAGCTCGATCCCTCGTGGCGTCCGGCCTCGCAATTGCTCGCCAGCCTCGAAGTGGGCACCGGCCATCTGGCCGAAGCCGAGCCGCTGCTCGTCGAAGAACTGAACAAGGTGCCGGAAGCGCGTCGCGGGCAGGCCATTCTCGAGTTGCAGCAGATGATCGCCCGCAGCCCGGAACGAGCCACGGGCATCGACTCGCTCAATCGCATGCTGGCGAACGACATGCAGCGTCCCGAGGCGCAACTGGCCATTGCCCGCTCGCAACTCGACGCAGGCGATACCGCCGGAGCGCGCACGTCGCTCGAGACCGCCCTCAAGCTCAAGCCCGATTACGAGGCCGCCGCACTGCTCTACGGACAAATGGGCCCCGAAGAGCGCACCAGTGCCATCGCCGGTTTGAAAGCGTTCCTCGATCGGAATCCGAACGCCAAGGAAGCGCGCTTCGCCTACGCCAAGCTGCTGCTCGCCGACAATCAGCTCGACGTTGCGCAGAAACAGTTCGAGACGCTTGAGAAGCGTTATCCGCACGAGTTGTCGACGCTCATGGCACTGGCGCTGCTGAACCTGCATGCCAACCATTCCGCGCAAGCCGAGCAGTATTTGCAGAAGTACGCCGCGGAAGCCGAACAGCAAAACACCGACGGCGCGCAGGCCTACATCTACCTCGCGCAGATCGCGCAGGATCGCAAGGACTACCCCGCCGCGGACAAGTGGCTCTCGAAGATTCGCGAAGACAGCAACGTCTATCTGCCTGCGCAGATTGGTCGTGCGCAGTTGCTCGCCGATCAGGGCAAGGTCGACGAAGGCCGCGCGCTGCTGCATGGCATCAAGTCGAGCGACCCGCGTGAGCAACTCGCGCTCAAGCGCGCCGAGTCGGACCTGCTCGTCAAGGCCAAACGCTATGACGACGCCGAGAAGCTGCTCGCCGTCGAGGTCAAAAACAATCCGGACGATCCGGATCTGCTCTATCAGTACGGCATGGTTGCCGAGCTCAATAAGCATTACGACGTGATGGAAAAGGCGATGCGCCGGGTCATGACGTCGCAGCCGGAGAATGCTCAGGCGTACAACGCACTGGGCTACTCGCTGACCGAGCGCAATACGCGCTTGCCGGAGGCGCTCAAGCTGTTGCAAAAGGCGTCGTCGCTCTCGCCTGACGATCCGTACATCATGGATAGCCTGGGCTGGGTGAAGTACCGCCTCGGCGACAAGCCACAGGCACTCGAATTGCTGCGTCGTGCTTATGGCATTCAGGCGCAGGCGGAAATCGGCGCACATCTGGGTGAGGTGCTGTGGGAATCGGGCCAGCAGGACGAAGCGCGCAAGACCTGGCGCGAAGCCCTCAAGCTCGATGGCGATGACGACACGCTGCGCTCGACCATGAAACGCTACAACGTCGCACCGTAATGCACATGCTGTCGAAGTCTGCGGTATTGCCGTTCGTTGCCGTTCGTCGCGCTGGCGCCCGGACAACCGTCTCGTTGGCCCGGTTCGGCCGGGCGGCTGCATTCGCACTGGCCTGCTCGGCCGTCGTGCTCGCTACCGGGTGCGCCAGCCTGACGCCGCCGGCGCCTGTCGAGCCGTCGGCGGGTGCCAGCGTCGAACACTATCGCGGCCGCTTCTCCGTGCGTTACGAGCAAAACGGCGAGGCTCGCAACACGTACGGGAATTTCGACTGGCAGCAGAACGGCGAAAACGCGACCGTCCAACTGCTCGATCCGCTTGGACAGACGCAGGCGATCGTGCGCGAGAATCCGCGCAGCGCGTCGCTCGAACTGCCCGGCAAGGCGCCTCTGACCGGGCCGCGTCTCGAAGATGTGATGCACGACGCGCTGGGCTTTGCACTGCCTGTCGGCGGCCTGCGCTACTGGCTGCGCATGCAGGGGGCGCCGGGTTCGCCGGCGAGCATCGAGCGCGATCCGCAAACGCAACGTCCGACGCATCTGAAGCAAGACGGGTGGACGATCGACTATCAGGCGTATTTCGATGGCACGCCGCTGCGTGTCAAGCGCGTCGATCTGTCGCGCGAGCTCGACGGCTCCCCGCTGGCCGTGCGGCTGGTCATCGACGAATAACGCACGGGCGTTCGCCATTCGATCTGGCGTGCCCGGCACGATCTCGATTGGACGTCAGGCGCTAGCGTGTGTGTGCAGCGACGTCCGCGCATCAACGGTGCTATCCTTGGCGCCGCCCGGTCAGGCGCGCTTGGCACGTCAACGGTGCCTTGAGCGCGACTTGGGTGCGCTTCAGACGCGCGTTGATCCCCTGTCGATCTCTCCTCGATCCCATCGGGCCCGGGAATCCTCCCCCATCCCAGGACACCGACGCGGCCGCGTTGCCGCGCCGCCGTCCGATAGCCATCGTTTCGCATTGCCATGTACGAAATCCTGCGTGACTGCCCGGCCCCGGCCAAGCTGAACCTGTTCCTGCACATTGTGGGACGCCGGCCCAATGGCTATCACGAACTGCAAACCGTCTTCCAACTGATCGACTGGGCCGACACGCTGCACTTCGAGCGCCGCGACGACGGTCAGATCGTGCACACGAACCCATTGCCGGGTGTGCCGCCGGAGACGGATCTGACGGTACGGGCAGCCCGCTTGCTGCAGGAACACTGCGGTGTGCGTTTCGGCGTGGACATTGGCATCGAGAAGCGGCTGCCGGCGGGCGGCGGCATCGGTGGCGGCAGTTCCGACGCGGCCACGACCCTGCTCGCGCTCAACCGCATGTGGCAATTGGACCTGCCGCGCGAAACCCTCCAGACGCTCGCCCTGAAACTCGGCGCGGACGTACCGTTTTTCGTCTTTGGCCGCAACGCGTTTGCCGAGGGCCTGGGCGAGGCGTTGCAGGCCGTGAATCTGCCGCAATGGCACTTTCTCGTGGTCAATCCGCGCGTGCATGTCGCCACCAACAAAATATTTACGGATCCCCTGTTGACAAGGGATACGAAGATCGTCACAATGGCGTTCTTTCTTGAGCACGCCAACAAAAACGTGTTCGAAACGGATGAAATTTTCCGTAACGACATGCAGGCGGTTGTCACTCGAGAATACGCGGAAGTCGCTGCTGTGATTGACTGGTTCAGAACCTTCACCACGGCACGCATGACGGGATCCGGAGCCAGCGTGTTTGCAGTATTCGACACAAAAGCTGAAGCGGAAGCGGCATGCAAGCGGTTGCCAGAGCGCTGGATCGGTCAAGTGACCACTAGCCTGGCCGAACATCCAATGTTCGCCTTCGCGTAAAAGGGTTTTACTTTGTTGTGTTTCCTACGACACAGCAAGGGTATCGGTTAGTGTAGGGGAGTCGCCAAGTTGGTTAAGGCACCGGATTTTGATTCCGGCATACGAGGGTTCGAGTCCTTCCTCCCCTGCCAATTTCTCTGTCGTACAGTCTCAGCATCCAATCGTCCCGCAGGTAGCCAGATGAGTAGTGATAACCTGATGGTATTCACCGGGAACGCCAATCCCGCCCTGGCCCAAGCGGTCGTCGACACCCTCGGTATCCCGCTTGGCAAAGCCATGGCCAGCCGGTTCTCGGATGGTGAGATTCAGGTCGAAATTCAGGAAAACGTGCGTGGCAAGGACGTCTTCGTTCTTCAGTCGACGTGCGCTCCGACCAACGACAATCTGATGGAATTGATGATCATGGTCGACGCGCTCAAGCGCGCTTCTGCCGGCCGGATCACCGCTGCCATCCCGTATTTCGGCTATGCCCGTCAGGATCGTCGCCCCCGTTCGGCGCGCGTGGCGATCTCGGCGAAGGTCGTGGCCAACATGCTGCAAATCGCGGGCGTCGAGCGCATCATCACGATGGACCTGCACGCCGACCAGATTCAGGGTTTCTTCGATATCCCGGTCGACAACATCTACGCTTCGCCGCTGCTGCTGCAAGACGTGCGTGCACAGAACCACGAAAACCTGCTGGTGGTTTCGCCGGACGTCGGCGGTGTGGTGCGTGCCCGTGCATTGGCCAAGCAACTGCATTGCGATCTGGCCATCATCGACAAGCGTCGTCCGAAGGCTAACGTCGCCGAAGTGATGAACATCATCGGTGAAGTCGAAGGTCGTACCTGCGTCATCATGGACGACATGGTCGACACCGCCGGTACGCTGTGCAAAGCCGCACAGGTGTTGAAGGAACGTGGCGCGAAGAAGGTTTATGCCTACTGTACGCACCCGGTTCTCTCGGGCGGCGCCGCAGCGCGTATCAACGCCTCGGAGCTCGACGAAGTCGTCGTGACCGACACGATTCCGCTGCGCGACGACTCGAAGGGCGGCAAGATTCGCCAGTTGAGCTGTGCGAACCTGCTGGCCGAGACCTTCTCGCGCATCCGTCGTGGCGACTCGGTAATGTCGCTGTTCGCGGAATAAGCGTTCGGTAAAATTTTGCGACGGCGCCTGTGTGGCGCCGTTGTTCTGTCGGCGGGGAGCCTATCCCCGCCTTTGTTGTTCCTGAAGCTCGCATTTTTTGCGGGGAATTCGGGAAGAAATCGCTGCCTGGTCGCGGGCAGTTCAAGGAGTTGTTATGAAAGTCGTCGCTTTTGAGCGTAATCTGCAAGGTACGGGTGCGAGCCGCCGCCTGCGCAATGCCGGTAAGACCGCAGGCATCGTGTACGGTGGTAATGTCGATCCGCAACTGATCGAACTCGATCACAATGCACTGTGGCACGCTCTCCGCAAGGAAGCCTTCCACTCGTCGATCCTCGAGCTGGAAGTCGCTGGCAAGACCGAACAAGTGCTGCTGCGCGATGTGCAGTACCACCCGTTCAAGCAACTGGTTCTGCACGTGGATTTCCAACGTGTCGACGCGAACAAGCCGATCCACGTGAAGGTACCCCTGCACTTCCTGGGCGCTGAGAACGCCCCGGCCGTGAAGCTGGCTGCAAACGTGATCAGCCACATCCTGAACGAACTGGACGTCAGCTGCCTGCCGGGCAAGCTGCCGGAATTCCTGGAAGTCGACCTGTCGACGCTGGAAGCCGGCAAGACGGTGCACGCCAAGGACGTCAAGCTGCCCGCCGGCGTGACGCTGACGCTGCACATCGAGCAAGAAAACCCGGTGGTGGCGCAAGCCGTTCAACCGGCGGGTGTTGCTGCTGACGAAGCGGCTGCTGCTCCGGCTGAAGGCGAAACGCCGGCTGCCTAAGCCTCGTGCGCTAGCCTTCAGCGGCGACGCTGGACGCAAGACCCGCCGCGACATCATGTCCCGGCGGGTTTTTTTATGGCGGTACGCATGCCACGATGGCGCGTGCCAACCTCCTGATACCGAAATGATCAAGCTGATCGTAGGGCTCGGCAATCCGGGCGCCGAATATACAGCGACGCGTCACAACGCGGGCTTCTGGTTCGTCGACGCGCTGGCGCAGCAATGCGGCGCCTCGCTCACGAACCAGAAGAACTTCCATGGCTTCGCCGCACGTGCGCGCGTCGCCGGACAGGAAGTGTGGTTGCTCGAGCCGCAAACCTTCATGAACCGCTCAGGGCAATCGGTCGTCGCGCTCGCGCGCTTCTACAAGATCCTGCCGGACGAAATTCTTGTCGTGCACGACGAACTCGATCTGCTCCCCGGTACGGTCAAGCTCAAACGCGGCGGTGGCAGCGGCGGGCACAATGGTCTGAAGGACATTGCCGCACATCTGACGACACCCGAATTCTGGCGCCTGCGTCTGGGCATCGGACATCCGCGCACACTGCAACCGGCAGGCGGCCAGCAGCAGGTCGTGGACTTCGTGCTCAAGCCGCCGCGCAAGGAAGAGCAGGCGCAAATCGACGACGCGATGTCGCGCTCGCTCGACGTCGTCGATCTGGTAGTCAAAGGTGAGATGGAAAAGGCGATGATGCGTTTGCACGCCGCGCCGGGGAAATAGGCGGGCTGCCAGGGACTGCGCAGAACCAAGCAGGAACAATAAGCAGGAATAAGCAGCGAAGATGCAGGATGAGCGGCTGAACGCCGCTCAAGCCATCCTGCGATCGCTCAGGCCGATTTGGCCGCTTGCAGGTGGGTGTACTTCTCGAGCAATTGTGTGGGCGTCTCTACGTGCTCCGGGTTGATGGGGATACATTCCACCGGACACACCTGCACGCACTGCGGCTCATCGAAGTGTCCGACACACTCGGTGCATTTGTTCGGGTCGATCTCGTAGATCTCGACCCCCATCGAAATTGCGTCGTTCGGGCACTCTGGCTCGCACACGTCGCAATTGATGCATTCGTCGGTAATCATCAGTGCCACTTTCGACTCACTTTCCTCTGGCCATTCATAAACTTGCGTGAACCCTGGCGAATGGCAGCCGTTGCGGTTCCTTGAACGTTTTACAGATTATACGAAAGTTGGCGGACATCCACTGACCCCGCCGCGACGGCAACGGGCGCACGCCCTCGTCCATGCACCGGTTCCGCCCTCAGACCGGCTCGCTTTGGTGCACAACGCGCTGCAGCGCGTGCAAAGTACAGGCCGCGTCCCCACCTTCCCCCTCTCAACAGGCGCCCCCCTTGGTTCGAGCGAACTGGCACGGTTAGTGCTTTTGTACTGAGCACAACTGGTCGTACCAGTACGACCTCGTTTGCCTGCGCTCGATTTCGCGAACGCAAGCCCCTTCCGTCGTCGCCTTAGCCTAGGAGTTGGATCAATGCCTGCGTTCTTTCATCAAACCGGTCGTCGCCGGATGCTGCAAGCGGTTGTCGTCGCGTCGCTGGGAAGCCTCGCGGGTCTCGCCCACGCCGATGCACTGCAAACGGTCGCGAAGACCGGCGTCATCCGTATTGCGATCCCGCAGGATTTCCCGCCGTTCGGCTCGATCGGCACGGACCTCAAGGTCCATGGCTACGACATCGACATGGCCGAGCTCATCGGCAAGGAAATCGGCGCCAAAGTCGAACTCGTGCCGGTCATCAGCACGAACCGTATCGCCTATCTGACGACCGGTAAGGTCGACGTCGTGATTTCGTCTCTGGGCAAGAATGCGGAGCGCGAGAAGGCCATCGACTTTACGCAGGCCTACGCGCCGTTTCCCAAGAGCGTCTACGGCCCGCAGGACATCGTGATAAAGGGCCCCGCGGATCTCGCGAACAAGACCATCGCGGTCACGCGGGGTTCGACCGAAGACCTCGCGCTGACTGCCGTCGCACCGCAGAGCGCCAACATCAAGCGCTACGAAGACAACAACGCGACCGCGGCGTCTTATCTGGCGGGTCAGGTGCAACTCGTCACGCTGGGCAATATCGTCGCGAATGCGGTTCGCGAGAAGAGCAAGCAGCGTGCGTTCGATCTGAAATTCCCCGTCGAGGAAACGCCCTGCTACATCGGTGTCGGCAAGGGAGAAACGGCGCTGGTCGCGAAGCTGAACGCCATCATCGACAAGGCAAAGGCCGACGGCCGTCTGAACGCCATGTCCGTCAAATGGATGCAGGCCCCGCTGCCGAAAGGCTTCTGATACGGCGGATCGACCAAGCGATAAAAAACCCCGAGGCGTCGGAGGACGCAGCGGGGTTTTTCTTTGCCGCGACGAATCGCGAATCTTGCAAGCGCGCGAAACTCAGCCCTTGGTCGATATATCGCCGACTTTCGTGACCAGCCACTTTTCGACGGACGGGAACACGAACTTGCTGACGTCGCCACCCAGTTGGGCGATTTCGCGCACGATCGTGCCGGAGATGAATTGGTATTGGTCGGACGGTGTCATGAACATCGTCTCGACGTCGGGCAACAGGTAGCGGTTCATCCCCGCCATCTGGAACTCGTATTCGAAGTCGGACACGGCGCGCAGACCGCGCACGATCACACGTGCCTGATGTTTGCGCACGAAGTCCTTGAGCAGGCCGGAAAACCCTTCGACGCTTACGTTCGGATAGTGTCCGAGCACTTCACGCGCGATGTCGATGCGCTCTTCCAACGTGAAGAACGGTTTCTTGTTTCGGCTATCGGCCACCCCGACCACGAGCTTGTCGAAAATGCCCGCCGCACGGCGGACCAGATCCTCGTGACCTCGGGTCAGCGGGTCGAACGTCCCCGGATAAATCGCCACTACCATGCCAACGTCTCCTCGCGGCTGGGGACCGGTGCTACGTACTTATTCATTGTGGTCTCTAGGTTTTCGGAATCGATTCAAGCAAATGATAATGCACCGCTCCGGCTTTCGCCCGGCGCAGGCACGCGAGGTCGAGCGCGGCAAGCGCGTCGTCTTCCAGCGCGATGTCGGATTCGGCGTAGATCACGCCATTCGGCGCAAGCAGACGAGCGACCGGCGCCAGCAGATCGCCCAGCCAGCCACTCGCGAACGGTGGATCGAGAAACACCACGTCGAAAACCCCGGGCGAGAGTGTGGTTATCAGGCGTCTTGCGTCGGCCTGCACGATCTCGATCTGGTCTGCGCCGAGTTTGGCCTGATTGGCGCGCAACTGTCGAACGGCGGGCGCCGCCTGCTCGACCATCAGCACGCGTTGTGCACCGCGCGAGGCGGCCTCGAAGCCCAGGGCACCGCTGCCCGCAAAGGCGTCGAGACACTGCTTGCCGCTCAGATCCTGTCCGAGCCAGTTGAATAGCGTCTCGCGCACGCGATCGGGCGTGGGCCGCAGACCGTCGCCCGGCGGCACCGGCAGCGGCGTGCGTTTCCACTGACCGCCGATGATCCGCACCTGTTGCGGCGCGCCACGTGCCACGTTCCCAGCACCGGACTTCATACCGTCCTCCGCGACACTGACGCCGCTTTGCCGAGCACACCGCAGACGGTGCAAAAATGGGGGCGCGCGTGACGTTGCACGCGCTGAGAATCCAAAATCATGGCAATTCACGCTACATTGTTGAGGCGAAACATACCACATCGTCCGCGCCCCATGCCGCATCAGGGCTTGCGAGCCTGCCGCAATGCACCTTTCCCGGCCGGTGAGAGTCCGATTGCCCCCCCTGCCGCCGACACCCCCCGGCCGCCCGACAGGAGACCGCCAGACTTGCCATGACCAACGCCGCTATCGAGATAACCGAGCTATGCAAGGCCTATGACGGCCGCCCAGTGGTCGATCACCTGTCGCTACGCGTCGCGCCAGGTGAGTGTTTCGGCCTGCTGGGCCCCAACGGGGCGGGCAAGACCACAACGCTGCGCATGCTGCTGGGGCTGGTCACACCGGACGCGGGCGAGATCCGCCTCGGCGGCATGTCCGTCCCGCGCCTTGCCCCGGAGGCCCGCCGACGCGTCGGTGTCGTGCCCCAGTTCGACAATCTGGACCCCGACTTCACCGTGCACGAGAACCTGTCCGTCTTCGGCCGCTATTTCGGACTCTCCTGCGCCGATATCCGCGAGCGCGTGCCCGCGCTACTCGCCTTCGCGCGCCTGGAGTCGAAGGCCGACGCGCGCGTGAGTCAACTCTCCGGCGGTATGAAGCGCCGCCTCACCCTCGCCCGCGCCCTCGTCAACAACCCCGATATTCTGGTACTTGACGAGCCCACCACCGGCCTCGACCCGCAGGCGCGGCACCTGATCTGGGAACGGCTCAAATCGCTGATGAACGAGGGCAAGACGATCTTGCTCACGACGCACTTCATGGAGGAGGCCGAACGCTTATGCCACCGGCTGTGTGTCATTGATGCCGGACGCAAGATCGCCGAGGGCACGCCACCCGAATTGATCGCGCGTGAAATCGGTTGCGATGTCGTGGAAGTGTTTGGCGACGTGCCGCAGCCCCTGCTCGCGCGACTCGCCCCGCTGGCCGATCGCATCGAAACCAGCGGCGAGACGCACTTCTGCTACGTACGCGACGCGGCCCCCGTCGTGAGCGCACTTCAGGACCAGCCCGGCGTGCGATATCTGCATCGGCGCGCCAATCTGGAGGACGTCTTCCTCAAACTCACGGGACGGGAGATGCGCGATGACTGAGCATGATCAAGACCACCGCGCGCGTGCAGATGGCGCGACTGTCTCAACAACACAAGCGCCGCCGCGGCCCCATGCGCCGGGGCACCGTCCCGATGCGCCGCGCTATCTGCCTGGCGTCACATCGTGGATCGGTGTCTGGCGGCGTAACTTCCTTGTCTGGCGCAAGCTCGCCATCGCCTCGATGTTCGGCAATCTCGCGGACCCGATGATTTATCTCTTCGGATTGGGATTCGGCCTCGGGATGATGGTCGGCGACGTCGACGGCACGTCGTACATCGCTTTTCTCGCAGCAGGCACGGTCGGCTCGAGCGTGATGTTCTCCGCGAGCTTCGAGTCGATGTATTCGGGCTTCTCACGCATGCATGTCCAGCGCACGTGGGAAGCGCTCATGCACACACCGTTGACGCTGGGCGACGTCGTGCTCGGCGAAGTCGTTTGGGCCGCCAGCAAGGCGGTGCTCTCGGGAATCGCGATCCTGCTGGTGGCGAGCGTGCTCGGCTACGCACATATCGACAGTCTGGCGGTCGTGCTGCCTGCCATCCTGCTCGCCGGGTTGGCATTTGCCAGTCTGGCCATGGTGATGACAGCGCTCGCGCCGAGCTACGACTTCTTCATGTTCTATCAGACCCTCGTGATGACACCCATGCTGCTGCTCTCGGGCGTGTTCTTCCCGCTGTCGCAACTCCCGGCAGCGGCGCGTCATGTGACGGAATGGTTGCCGCTCGCCCACGCCGTGGCCCTGATTCGCCCCGCCATGCTCGGACGCGCCATCGACATGCCCTGGCTGCACGCCGGTGCGCTTGCGCTTTACGCCCTCGTCGGCTTTTCCGTCGCACTAGTGCTGCTGCGCCGGCGGATTCTCCGATAGGAAGTGGTGATGTTATCGGGCAAACGCCGACGTATCTTCGACGCCAAAGAAAAAACGGCACCGGGAATTCCCGGTGCCGTTTTTTGTTCATCTCGGGGGCTATCGCGCGTTATCGTGCAAACGCCGCTAACGAGGCTAACGAGGCTAACGACGCGGACGTCGCTTCCGCCGCTCCCGCCATTAACGGCATTAACGGCATTAACGGCATTAACGCCATTAACGCCATTAACACCATTAACACCACTAACGCCACCGACGTCGCTACCGCCGCTAAAGCGGTAGCGCCCCTGATTACTTCGACTTCTTGCCCGCCGTGGGCGTCCCACTGGGTGCCGCAGCGCCGGCGCTCGCCGCCCCGAAGACATCGCTCGGACCCACGACAACGGTAGCAAGCCGGTCCGGCTGCACGTGACGCGCAAACGCCCCCTTCACCTGCGCAGCCGTCACCGCCTCGACCTTGGCCGTCCATGTGTCGAGATAGTCCAGCGGCAGGTTGTAGAAGCCGATGGCCGCTACGTTCGCCAGCAGTTTGCGATTGCTGTCCAGACGCAGCGGGAAGCCGTTGGTCAGGTTGTCCTTCGCGGCCTGCATCTCCGCGTCGGTCGGCCCTTCCTGCACGAACTTCGCCAATGTCTCACGCACGACCTTGAGCGCTTCGGGCGCCTGCTCGCGACGCGTCTGCAAGTTGATCTCGAAGGGCCCCTCCTGCAGTTGCGGCATGAAGCTGCTCGACACGCCGTACGTCAGGCCACGCTTCTCGCGCACCTCCGCCGTGAGACGTGACACGAAACCGCCGCCCCCCAGCACGTAGTTCCCCACCAGTAACGGGAAGTAGTCGGGATCACTACGCGCCAGCGACGCTTGCCCCGTCGCGATGTGCGCCTGCTCGGCCGGGTGTGGCAGATCGATCTGCACGGCACTGCGCAGCCCCGCCACCGCCGGCATCGCCGGAGGGTCGATACCGGCCGGCATCGCATCCGTGAGCATGGCCACCAGCTTCTCCGCCTGAGCGCGGTCGATGTCACCGACGATGGAGACGACCGCCCGCTTCGGGCTGTACATGTCGCGATAGAAGCGCAGCAGATCGTCACGCTTCACCGCGTTCACGCTGGCGACCGTCGGACTCACGCCGTACGGATGGCTGCCGTAGATCGCGCTGCGGAACGCCTTCTCGGCGATCGCATCGGGCTTCGTGTCGGATTCGGCAATCGCTGCCGACAAACGCGCCGCCTCGCGCTTGAGCACCGCATCGGGGAACGTGGGATGTTGCAGGAACTGCGCCATCGTATTCACGGCCGCGTCACGCTCAGCCGCGGAGGACAGCGTGCGCATGGTGACGGTCGCCGCGTCGCGTCCGGCGCTGGTCCCCTCCATGGCGCCCACGTCGGCGAAACGGTCGGCAATCTGCGCCTCACTCAGTGCAGGACGCCCACCCACCGCTGCAGCCCCCGAATCGAGCAAACCAGCGGTAATCAACGCCAGCCCCGACTTGCCGGGCGGATCGTAACGGCTACCCGCATCGAAATCGATGTTCACATCGATCATGGGGATCGAGCGGCTCTCGACCAGCATCACCTTGGCACCCGACGGCGCGATCCAGCTCTGAATCGGCAACGCCGCGCGGGCGGTGAGCGGCGCAACAGCCGCAATTGCGCCAGCGGCAACGCAGGTCAACAGTCCCGTTCGCGCGGGCACGGGCAACGCACGCAACAGTGCGGAAATTTTCATCATCGTGTGGCCCTCTCAGCGCATGTTCTTCAGGTCTTCCGCCCCTTGGGCGCGGCGCTTGCGTGTCGCTTCGTCAACCGGTTGCGGCAGCAGCGTCGCCACCGTCAGAGACTCGTCGCCAAAGTATTTTCCGGCCACCGCCTGCACCTGTGCGGGCGTTACCGCCTTCACCTTCTCGAGAATGCGATCGATCTGACGCCACGAGATGCCGGACATCTCGTTCAGACCGATTTCCATCGCCTGCCCGAACACCGAATCGCGCTTGTAGATTTGCGACGCAATGACCTGCGCCTTCACACGCTTGAGCTCGGCTTGCGTCACGCCGTGCGCCGCAATGTCGGCCACCTGCGCGCGCAACGCCTTCTCGATCTGATCGGTCGTCTTACCCTGTGCGGGGGTGCCGTCCATGATGAAGAACTGCGGGCCACGGCCAACGCCGTCGTAACTCGCGCCGACCTCGTTCGCAATGCGCTGCTCGCGCACCAGACGGCTGGTGAGGCGCGCATTGCCATAACCGTCGAGCACGGCGGAGAGCACTTGCAGCGCGTAGACATCGTCGTCCGTCTCGACGTCGGTCAAGCGCGGCGCACGCCACGCGAGCATCACCGTCGGATTCTCGGCAGGGGCCTTGACGAACACGCGGCGCACGCCCAATTGGGCCGGCTCGCTCTGCGGGCGACGCTCCGGCAACGCCCGCTGCTTGAGCGGACCGTAGTACTTCTCCGCCATTGCCTTGACCTGCGCCGGCTCCACGTCCCCGCTCACGACGACCACGGCGTTGTTCGGCGCGTACCAGCGCTCGTACCAGTCGCGGGTGTCCTGCACGGTCATGTGCTGAAGATCGTCCATCCAGCCGACGATCGGGCGGCGATACGGATTGGCAACGAGTGCGGAGGCCATCAACTGCTCATAGAGGAGTGCGCGCGGCTGGTCGTCCGTGCGAAGCCGGCGCTCCTCCATGACCACCTGAATCTCTTTGGCGAATTCATCGGCCGAGAGCGTCAGATGGGCCATACGGTCGGCTTCGAGACGCATCATTTCCGGCAGGCGCGACTTCTCCGTCTGCTCGAAGTAGCCCGTGTAGTCCTTGCTGGTGAACGCATTCTCGCGCCCGCCCAGTGCCGCGACCTGACGCGAGAACTGACCTGGCCCGACGGTACTCGTGCCCTTGAACATCATGTGCTCAAGTGCGTGGGCAACGCCCGTGGTGCCGTTAAACTCGTCGAGCGACCCGGCGCGGTACCAGACCACGTGGGCCACCGTCGGCGCCCGATGGTCTTCGCGCACGATCAGCCGCAGGCCGTTCGATAGCGTGAATTCCGAAGTGTTGTCCGTCGTTTTGCTGCCGGTGGTATCGGCGGCGTGGCTCAGGCTCATCGCACCCGCCAATGCCAGACCGGCCAAGGCGTGTCGCCAGCGCATGGTTCCCGTCATGAATCCCCTTTCGCCCGTTCTGGACGTCGATTCGTGTCTGATAAAATACGTCGCATTTCCCGCGTCGGAAACAACGACCCGCCCATTGTAGGGTGTTTTGTGCGGCGCGAATCGCAGGACAAATCACAGCCGCACGCCGATAGCGCGCCCCCACGTTGAGTTCTTCACCCCATGTTCAGTTTCTTCAAGCGCTTCAAGTCGGGCGGTAACAAGGCCGCCGAGACGAGCACCGAGCCGACGCAGCCCACCGAATCGCACGAGTCGCCCAAGTCTCCCGCGTCGCCCGCGTCCGCAGCGCCGGTTCAAGCGCCGCAGACGCCCGCACCTTCGTCCCCGACGCGCGATACCGGTGCTGCGAAGATCGATACCGCTGTGGCTCAACCCGTGGCGCCGACACCAGCATCCCCCGTCGCAGCACCGGTGGCACCGTCGGCGCAACCCGTACCGCAAGCACCGGTCGCCGAGCCCGTCGCGGTACCGGTAGAGGCCCCGCAAGCCCCGGTCAGCCCCGCTGAAAATACGGCGCAGTCCGAGCCGGCTCGGGGCGATGTCCCAACGCTCGGCACGCCGGTTGAATCCACGCCGACGCCTGCCCCGCAGATCACGTCGGCCGCCATCGAGGCGATTGCACCGGCTGCCCCGATTACGCCAGTCGCACCGCCCGCACCGGTCACAACGGCGGCGAACGCTGCCCCCGTCACGTCCGTCACGCCCACCGCACCCACTGCGCCTGCCGCCCCGGTCGCCCTCGTCCCCGCGCCAGCCGCCCCCGTCGTCGTCAAGGACTCACACGGCGAGGCCATCGGCGAGATCGTCGCAGCCCCCGAGCCGGCCCCGGCAGCCAAGCGCTCGTGGCTCACCCGCCTGAAGGCCGGGCTGTCGAAGACGAGTGCGGGCCTCACGGGCATCTTCGTCGGCGTGAAGGTCGACGAAAATCTGTTCGAAGAACTCGAAGGCGCGCTGCTGATGAGCGACGCCGGCGTGGAAGCCACCACGTTCCTGCTCGACGCCCTGCGCAAGAAGGTCAAGGCCGAGCGCCTGACCGAAGGCGAGCAGGTCAAGCGCGCCCTGCACGATCTGCTGGTCGAACTGCTCCAACCGCTCGAGCAAAGTCTCGTGCTCGGCCGCATAGCCCCAATGGTGGTGATGATCGCGGGCGTGAACGGCGCCGGGAAAACCACCAGCATCGGCAAGCTCGCCAAGCACTTCCAGCACTACGGCCAGTCCGTCCTGCTCGCTGCGGGCGACACCTTCCGCGCGGCAGCCCGCGAGCAACTGGCCATCTGGGGCGAACGTAACAACGTCGCCGTCGTCGCACAGGAAAGCGGCGATCCGGCCGCGGTCGTGTTCGATGCAGTGAGCGCCGCGCGTGCCCGCAAGATCGACATCGTGATGGCGGATACGGCCGGCCGTCTGCCGACGCAATTGCATCTGATGGAAGAGTTGAAGAAGATCAAGCGCGTGCTGAGCAAGGCCGACGACGGCGCACCGCACGAGGTGCTGCTGGTGATCGACGCCAACACCGGTCAGAACGCACTCGCGCAGGTCAAGGCATTCGACGATGCGCTCCAGCTCACCGGCCTCATCGTGACCAAGCTCGACGGCACGGCCAAGGGCGGTATTCTGGCCGCGATTGCGCGTCAGCGTCCGGTGCCGGTGTACTTCATCGGCGTGGGCGAAAAGGTCGAAGACCTGCAACCGTTCTCGGCCCGCGAATTCGCCGACGCCCTGCTGGGGTAAGCCAACGCCTGCCATAAAGCGAACGGCCCGTACAGTTGTGTCGGGCCGTTCGTTTTTTCATCCCCTGCCGAATCGTTACATCTGCTGCCCGACGAGTCCTGCGCAAAGCCCCCACATCATCAGGCCGACCACGCCGTCGAGAATCTGCCAGGCGCGAGCGCGCGAGAACAGCGGCGCCAGCAAACGCGCACCGTAGCCAAGCGCCGTGAACCACAGAACCGAGGCGATCATCGCCCCGCCAGCAAACCACACGTTATCGGGCGACGCCTCACGCGCCCCGATGCCGCCGAGCAGGATCACCGTATCGAGATAGACATGCGGGTTGAGCAGCGAGAGCATCAGCACGAGCACCACCGCGCGTTGCCAGCTCATCGCTTGCGTGGCCGCGCGACTGCCGTCGGCCTGCAACGCCCCCGCGCCGCGAAACGCCGCACGCCAGGCACGCAGACCGTAAAGGAACAGGAACGCGGCGCCGCCCCACGTCACGACGGTGATGAAGCGCGGGTACGCCGCGATCAGGCCGCCCATGCCCGCCACGCCCGCGGCGATCAGCAACATGTCGCAGATCGCGCAGACGGTGACGACCACGCCCACGTGACGTCGCAGAATTCCCTGACGCAGCACGAAAGCATTCTGCGCGCCAATCGCCATGATGAGGCTGGCGCCAAGCGCCATGCCCCGCCAGAAAGCCGGATCGAACATCGGGAAATTACTCGGCGTCGGGTTGCGCTTCGGGTGCGGCGCGCTGAAACGCTTCGAGCGTCTGGCAATGGGCGTTGATGGCGGCAATGCGCGGGAACATCGTCATATCCACATTGAAACGGTTCGCGTTGTAGACCTGCGGCACGAGGCAGCAGTCCGCGAGCGTGGGCGTATCACCGTAGACGAACTTGCCCGGCGAGGTCTGCGCGGCCAAACGCGCTTCGAGCGCCTTGAAACCTTCCACGATCCAGTGAACGTACCAGGCGTTCTTCTGCGCTTCCGTCACACCCAGATCCCGCTTGAGAAAGCGCAGCACCCGCAGGTTGTCGATCGGATGGATGTCGGCGGCAATGTCCAGCGCCAGGGCACGCACCTGCGCACGCGCCACCGGGTCGGCCGGCAGGAGCGCGGGGGCCGGATGCACGTCCTCCAGATATTCGATGATGGCCAGCGATTGGTGGATGTTCACGTCGCCGTCGACGAACGTCGGCACCAGCGCATTGACGTTGAGCGCGAGGTAGGCCGGCTTGAGCTGCTCGCCGCCGTCACGCACCAGATGCACCGGTGCGATGTCGTAGGCGAGTCCCTTCAGGTTCATGGCGATGCGCACCCGGTACGCGGCGGAACTGCGGAAATAGCTGTACAGCGTGGACATGGCAGACCTCGAAAGCATGAATTTTGATGACACGGCAGACGGGCGGTAGCGCCGTCGGGCGTCGCGTCCGAACCCGAGATGGTACTGCAAGCGCTGGCCCCGATGACACCTGATTGCGTATGATGGATGGAGACTTGCCCACGAACCTCCCGAACCCGAATTCGAAGCGTCATGACCTCTGCCGCCCCATTTGCCTGCGCGCCGCTGCTCAAAATCATCGCCCGGGGAGCGAAAGGCGCACGCGCGCTGAGCGCCGACGAAACCCGTACGCTTTTCGACGCCATCCTTGCCGACCGTGTCACCCCGGCGGAGTTGGGCGGCGTGCTGATCGCCTACCGCATCAAGGGCGAGACGCCCGTTGAACTGCGCGCGATGCTCGACGCCGCGCATGCCACCTTTCCCCCGCTCGTCGCCCCCGCCGGCGCCCCGCCGCCCGTCCTGCTGCCGAGCTACAACGGCGCGCGCAAGCAACCGAACCTCACGCCGCTGCTGGCGCTGCTGCTTGCCCGCGAGGGCATTCCGGTGCTGGTGCACGGCCAGCATCACAGCGGGGCGAACCGCGTCGGCACGCACGCCATCTTCGCGGCGCTCGGGCACAACGCCTGCCGCTCGGCGGCTGAGGCGGAAACGGCATTGAACAGCCGTCGTGTCGCCTACTTGCCCATCGCGGCGCTTTCGCCCGCGTTGGAGCGACTGCTCGAGATGCGCGCGGCATTGGGGGTGCGCAACTCGGGCCATACCGTCGTGAAGCTCTTGCAGCCGTTTGCCGGCCCGGCGCTGCGGCTTGTGAACTACACGCATCCGGAATATCGGGAGACATTGAGTGAGATGTTTGCCGACGACGCCAATAGCGCGGCACCGGGCGTGTTACTGGCGCGTGGCACG
Source organism: Pandoraea sp. NPDC087047 (assembly GCF_044745225.1). Taxonomy (NCBI): domain Bacteria; kingdom Pseudomonadati; phylum Pseudomonadota; class Betaproteobacteria; order Burkholderiales; family Burkholderiaceae; genus Pandoraea; species Pandoraea sp. NPDC087047. The sequence continues at coordinate 152,514 of NZ_JBIUZU010000003.1, read as the reverse complement.
GAAGGCGAACCGGTCGCGGACGCCCGCCGTCAGACCGCCATCGATGGCTTTTCGGATGGCCGCTACACGTTGTGGCAAGCGGCGGAAGAAGGCACCACGGGCGTCCCCCCGACGCTCCCCGCCGCCGACGCCCCGGCTACCGCCCGATGGATCGAAGCCGTGCTCGCGGGAGACGTTGCAGTGCCCGCCCCCATCGCCCGGCAGGTCGAGGTGATACGTCAGGCGCTGGGGGGGAGGGGCTGATCGGACGGATTGCCCCGGCCGGTGTCGACGATCATTAGGACGCAATATGCCCGCACCACTGGCGAACTCGTCCGAATTTCGTCGAAAAGCACGAATTCAAGCAATAAACATGGTTTTTTCGGAACATTCCATTCCGAAACCCATCAAATCGTCTGTTTTGGGAAGACGCCCGATGAGGACCGGGCGTGGTGAGGATCAGCGGGGGTGGCAAACGACTTAGTCGGCCGACGCCATGCGGGTCGCCTGCCACGAGATCACGCGCCAGGCTTCGGACAGGAGTTTGTGAACCGCGGTGTAGGTCATTTGCGAGGCAAGCGAGCCGGTTGCCGTTTCCAGCTCCACTTTCAGCTTGCCGGTAACGACCACGGTGTCGCCGAACTCGCGCAGTTCCTGCGCCTTGGGATCGACATCGATGTCGAGATAACGACGGCGGCCAGAACTGATCGCCTCGAGAAATTCGCGTTTGGTTTCGCGTTTCCCGTTCGAGTGGACGTAGAACAAGTCGTCGGCGAGGAGCTTTTCCAGCTCATCGACGTCGCCTTCCACCATCGCTTCGAAGCGCGCCGATTCGAGTTCTCGTACCGCGTCAATGTGCTTGCCAGCCATGCCGACCTCCCGTCTTCGCCATCACAATACCTTCGCGGCTTGGGTTGCAATTTACACCATCCGAGTCACGTTTGCGCCAGTGACTTCTCCCGTTTCACGGAGGGTGCTGGAAAACCCCGAGAGGGCGGAAACTTCCCGCCCAGCAAGGGTTCTAACGTCTTTAGCACTCATCGAAAGAGAGTGCTAAAATGTTTTCCCAGAGGCTAACTAGGAGTCCGCCAGTTGAGTACTGCCGCCACCAAGCATCCGACGACGCCGGCCACCGGCACGGCGCCGAACTCGCGTGCCCTCGCTATTGCCCCGTCGGCTTTGATGCTGCCGGGCAGTCTGGGCAATATCGACAGCTACATTCAGGCTGTCCATCGCATTCCCCTGCTTTCCGCCGAGGAAGAGCAGTCGCTCGCCAAGCGCCTGCGTGAAAGCGACGACCTTGAAGCCGCCCGTCAGCTCGTGCTCTCGCACCTGCGTCTGGTGGTATCGATCGCGCGCAATTACCTCGGCTACGGCCTGCCGCACGCCGACTTGATTCAGGAAGGCAACATCGGCCTGATGAAAGCCGTCAAGCGCTTCGACCCGACCCAGGGCGTTCGGCTCGTGTCGTACGCCATGCACTGGATCAAGGCCGAAATTCACGAATACGTGCTGCGCAACTGGCGCACGGTCAAGGTCGCCACGACCAAGGCCCAGCGCAAGCTCTTCTTCAATCTGCGCAGCCAGAAGCAAGGCCTCCAGGCATTCACGCCGGAAGAGATCGATCAGGTCGCACGCGATCTGAACGTCAAGCGTGAAGACGTCATCGAGATGGAAACGCGTATGTCGGGCGGCGATATCGCCCTCGAAGGTCACAGCGACGACAGCGACAGCGCGAGCTTCGCCCCCATCGCCTATCTGGCCGACTCCCATCAGGAGCCGACCGCCGTGATCGCCGCACGCGAGCGTGACCATCTGCAAAGCGACGGCCTGCAAACGGCACTCGGCCGTCTCGACGCACGCAGCCGCCGCATTATCGAAGCACGCTGGCTGTCGGTTGCCGACGACGGTAGCGGCGGCGCCACACTGCACGAACTGGCCGACGAATTCGGAGTCTCCGCCGAGCGGATTCGCCAAATTGAAGTCGCCGCCATGAAGAAGATGAAAGGCGCGCTGCAAGCCTACGCATAATGCGTTGATTGGGATGTCCAAGATGGCGTGACACATTGCCACACGACATTTCCTGTCGCCACCTGTCGGAGATGACCGGCAGCCAAGCCCCGTGAAACTCACGGGGTTTTTTTTTAACTTCGAAAGTTCGCAATTGGATTCGTATTGGGCGGCCGAGTCCATCGCAAGCCAGGACTAGCATGGCTTTCCGCCCCGGATTTTGACCGGATACTGGCCAATTTTCTGACCAGTCAAATTGAAATGGGATGCGCCGCAGATGAAAATCCAAAGCACCTTTGACGGTCCCCCCCCCGAATTCGTCACAAACCAGCGAACCTCGAGCGACGCTAACCGCCAGACGCTGACGGTCTTTACAGGTACGGCGAACATCCAGGGCAATAACCATGTGCCCTGAGCGATGAAAAGGGGGCGCTTTTCAATTCATCATTCACTCACGCCAATGAACATCACCCCCCACGCAAACCAATCCCATTACCCTCAAAATAATGATGGTGAGCCGGCCGCCGAACAGGCCGACGGCAAAGAAAACAACAGCACCTCGACCGGAACCGCCGCAAGAAGTCCGGAAATCAATTCGAACAACACAGGCGGGACTCAATCCACGCCGAACAATCCCCCGAGTTCGAATTCGACGCAAAGCACCGCATCCATTCTGGCCGAAATGGATGCAAAAAAATCTGCACCTTCCAATAGCGCGGAACAGTTTCGCTACACGCCGCCGCAAACAAGCACCATCAACATAAACATCGACACGAATGGCGATGTTCAAATTCCAGACTATTCACTGTCCACATCAGACGAAAAAAGAAAAACCAGCCCCAAGACAGAAGATCAAAAACTTGCATATAACAACCTTGCTGCAGCGGCAAAATCGGAGTCATCGGATTCCTCGAAGCTGTTCGACGCCACCAAAAATTTCGTCAAATCAATGGGGCTGGACAATCACGAGGTAATGATTAACATCTCGAATGATGCAGGCACCAAAAAAGAAGTTGATCAATTTACAAAAGCCGCGGTTGGAATTGTTTACACGCCTTACAAAATATACTCCACCTACTCCAGCATAGATGAGGCCAAGAATCTTCTTACAAAAACGGATGTTCTGGACAACGCAAGTGGAAAAATTGAAGTCGGTACGCTAGACAAAGTAAAGGCGAAAATCGGGAAAGCCATATCCGACAACACTCCGGAATCAATAAAGAAATTCGCCAATGATGCTTCAGCCTTAAAGGAAGAAGCATCGAATTGGTATAACAACAATCCGAATGCGAAGATCTTCCTCAAGGCTGGCAACATTGTCTACGGGGCATACAACATCGTAGGCGGAACCATCGATATGTATGATGCGAAGGATCGTGAAGCATTTGCCAACGGTGCGATAAACGTTGCGAGCGGCAGCGTGGCGGTCTTTAGCAGCTTCGCTGAAATCGGTGCGGTTTTCGGCGTGGGCGGGTCCGTGTTGCCCATTGTTTCAGCTTCGGCTGGCGTGGTGGGTTTTGCGCTATTCGCTGCAGGACACGCGATCAACACTGCCTCCATGATCAACGATCAAAATAACATTAAAAAATCCGATCACTCTCATGAAGAGTTCAGCTATGAGTCGGAGCAAGTCAAAAAGGCAGAAATCTATCTTGAAGAAAAGTCCGACAAACTCCCCGGCGAGATAAACAATCTGGAAACGCAGTACGGCATAAAAATCGGAAACGTCTACACCAACAACAACAAATCGGACTACCTCAACTCAGTCAACTCGGATGGAAACAGCTCGCACGGCAAGGAGCCGAATGGATCGAATGCACCAGGCAACGACCACTCAGCATATCTGCATTTGGATTTGAACTCCCGTCAATCGCAGTCTTCCGGCAGAAATGAGAAAGAAGGTGAGGGTTGGCAGGCCGCAAATGGCCAAGAAATCTCAAAGCAATATGGCTATTCTCACAGCACGCTCTTTAGTGGCTCCGCTAACATCGATACGCACACGCAACAAACCGGCTCGCCCTATCTGAAACACGGCGTGGCCGACGGCGAGGGCGCCAACCTCATTGTCATTGACGAGAATGAAGTCACTCCACCCAAAGAGAAAAAATACCCTGTAATTGCCGACACCGACAGGAAAGATTCAACCAACGATGGCCATCAGATGGTGCGAAAGCAATTCGACACTTATTTCAATTACCGTGCGAATTCCGAGTACACTCCGTACCCTCGTTCCCGACAGGGGCAATCCAAGGCTGGCGTAGCTGCGGACAATGTCTTTACCAATACCATCAATTACGCAATAGACGCTTACAGCAAAAATCCAGAAAAATCAGCACTCCCACCCGTGCCGCAGTCCGACGACCCCAACGAATGGTGGAAGTTCTTTGTGGACACTTCAAATCTCAATAGCAAGAACGGAAAGACGATACACGCCAACGATTTGAAAACAGTTCACAACCTGACACGGAATGAGCGCATGGAGGGAATGAAATCTGCGATACAGTGGACGAATAAAAATCGAAACATCAATATTGCGGAAAACAACCACCTCGCAAGAACGGAAACGGGGCGATTCCTTCGCGACGTAATTCGAACGGATATCGCTAGCCGAGACGGCAATAAACTTCGGGAACGCGCCCCCGGAGAAAGCGCACGCTCGTATGTTGACGGGTCTATCCAGGACTTGAGCGATCGAGGGCATGTTTCGGATGCGTGGGCGAAAACTCAGCGTGAGAATCTGAGCAGGATCGGCGACCGGGAGCTTGAGTTGACAATCAAGCCGTCAGTTTTGATGACATCCTATGAACTCAGCTTGCGGGAAGGCGAGCGCTATACGAAAAGCAAACAAACTCCCGACAACGATCCAAATCCGCACGCAGCCAATCCGGACGCGTTCTCCCGATCCATTGTCACTGACAATTCAAAACAAACTGTTGTCGACATGAAGAATGTCTACCATGACACACAGATTTATACGATCGGTGAGAAGGACATCGTCAGGCTCGGGAACGTGCGTTCCAACGTGACCATTCATGTTGGCGGCCACTCAGACGTCAAAAAGAATGAGAGTTTCCTTGAACTTACTGACGGCCAACAGGTGACGCGCACTGAATGGAACCAGAATTCCGGTCATTCAGCAGTACTGCATTTGTCGAATGGCCGGTCTATTGAGCTGCGTGCAAGCGACAAGGAACGACTGGAACGATTCCTTAGCAAGACTCAACTCCCTGGCTGATCAGGCGGGACGAAGTCGATAACGGCGCGCGCATTTTTTCGCCCCGGCGGAGCTCGACCGCCGATGCGCGCCATGAAGCACCGTATCGCGACGCCTTCGGGGTCGAGCCGATCCGCCGGGTGTGGCGGATCGCCCCGTCGGGCTACCCCCCCTTATGCCACAAGGCGTCGCAACGGCTTCCACCGTGCCTCGACGCAACACCCTGACAAGAATCACGCATCATTTGTGCGCGACTTGATACATCGCAAGGTCGTGCGGCAGACCGCTCGATAGAATCGGCTCGTACGTGGCCATGCTGCGTGCGAAGGACGGCCCGGGGGCCGTTCGCTGCGCCGGACCCTTGTCTCGAATCCGCTTCTCATCCGCCGTGACCACAACGGCAGATCCGCATCGAACCAGCGTCATCTGCGTGTCATCCGCCCCCGCGCTGCGGTTTGACATTTTCAAGCGATAAGGCAAAATGCGCCGGAAGTCGACGCTGTTCCCGACAACACGACTTTCGACGCCAGGAGCCGTCACGGATGGACACCCACTCTCCTAGCAGTCTGAAGCCGCCCGCCACGGCCGCACCCGCTGCCGCGTCGCCCGGCAACGCGACGACCGCCTCGGGCTTGCTCGCCTGGATGGCCCGGCGCTGGCGCACCCGCCCGTCCCGTTTCGCCCTCGAAATCCTGATCGTCCTCGCGATCAAGGTAGTACTCCTGTTTATTCTGAAGCACGCGTTCTTCGACGCCCCGATGGCCAAGCATATGCAATTGCCGCCGGATGTCGTGGCCCGCGCCCTGATCGGGCCGCAGGCAGTCGAAGCGCAGTCCTCCACCCAAAGTCAAGGTGTCCGCCATGATCAGTAGCGAAGTCGTTGACCTCTCGCGCTTGCAGTTCGCCATAACGGCGCTGTATCACTTCCTGTTCGTCCCGCTCACACTGGGCCTGTCGTGGCTGCTCGTCATCATGGAATCGGTTTACGTGATGACCGGCAAGCAGATCTACAAGGACATGACCCAGTTCTGGGGCAAGCTCTTCCTGATCAACTTCGCGATGGGCGTGACCACCGGTCTCACGCTCGAATTCCAGTTCGGCACCAACTGGGCTTACTACTCGCATTACGTCGGTGACATCTTCGGCGTGCCGCTTGCCATCGAAGGGCTGATGGCATTCTTCCTCGAAGCCACGTTCGTGGGCCTGTTCTTCTTCGGCTGGAACAAGCTCTCGCGCATCGGCCACCTGGCGACGACCTTTGCCGTGGCGCTCGGCTCGAACCTGTCGGCCTTGTGGATTCTGGTGGCCAACGGCTGGATGAACAATCCGATCGGTGCGCATTTCAACTACGAAACCATGCGCATGGAGCTCAACAGCATCTGGGAAGTGGTCTTCAACCCGGTGGCGCAGGTGAAGTTCGTGCACACGCTCTCGGCCGGTTACGTGACCGCCGCCATGTTCGTGCTCGGCATCTCCGCGTGGTATCTGCTCAAGCGTCGCGACGTGCCGTTCGCCCTGCGCTCCTTCGCGGTCGCGGCGGGCTTCGGCCTGGCGTCCACGCTCTCGGTGATCGTGCTGGGGGACGAATCGGGCTACACCACGGGTGAAGTGCAGAAGGTCAAGCTCGCCGCCATCGAAGCGGAATGGGAGACGGCCAAGCCGCCCGCATCGTTCACGCTGTTCGGTTTCCCGAACCAGAAGGAAGAACGCACCGATTACGCAGTGAAGATTCCCTGGGCGATGGGCCTGATCGCCACGCGCTCGGTCGACACGCCGGTGATCGGTCTCACGCAATTGCGCGACGAACACAAGGAAAACATCAAGCGCGGCATGCTCGCGTTCGCGGCGCTCGAAAAACTGCGCGGCGGCGATACGTCGCCGGCCGTGCGCGCCGAGTTCGACAAGTACAAGGACGACCTCGGCTACGGCCTGCTGCTCAAGAAGTACACGCCGAATGTGGTCGACGCCACGCCGGAGCAGATCCACATGGCGGCCAACGATACGATCCCGCCGGTCGCGCCCGTGTTCTGGTCGTTCCGCATCATGGTCGGCCTCGGCTTCCTGTTCCTCTTCACGTTCCTGTGGGCCTTCTGGCTGTGCGCACGACGCCGCCTGCTCAAGCCGCGCTCGGCCTGGTTCCTGCGCTGGACCGTGTGGGCCATTCCGTTGCCATGGCTCGCCGCCGAGTTCGGCTGGATCGTCGCCGAAGTGGGTCGTCAGCCGTGGACCATCGCGGGCATTCTGCCGACGCATCTCTCGACGTCGTCGCTCTCCGCGAGCGACCTGTACATGAGTCTCGCGGGCTTCATCATCTTCTACACCGCGCTGCTCATCATCGAAATGTTCCTGATGGTGAAGTACGTCAAGCTCGGCCCGTCCTCGCTGCACACCGGCCGTTATCACTTCGAGACGGAAGCCCCGCACGGTAGCGCGGTCGCTAGCGATCGTCAGGCCGCTTCGGTCTGATCGTCAGGGAGAAACCACATCATGATGATCGATTACACCGTACTCAAGCTGATCTGGTGGGTGCTCATCGGCGTGCTGCTGATTGGCTTCGCCTTCTTCGACGGCTTCGACATGGGCACCGGTACGCTGCTGCCCTTCCTCGGCAAAACCGACGCGGAGCGCCGCGTCATCATCAACACTGTCGCGCCCACCTGGGAAGGCAATCAGGTCTGGTTCGTGACGGCGGGCGGTGCAATGTTCGCCGCGTGGCCGCTCGTCTACGCCGCGGCGTTCTCGGGCCTGTACTGGGCGCTGCTGCTCGTGCTCTTCGCGCTGTTCCTGCGACCGGTCGGCTTCGACTATCGCAACAAACTGCCCAGCGCGCGCTGGCGCAATTCGTGGGACTGGGCACTGTTCGTGGGCAGCACGGTACCGTCGCTGGTGTTCGGCGTGGCCTTCGGCAACCTGTTGCTCGGCCTGCCGTTCTCGTTCGACAACACCCTGCGCTCGACATACACCGGCTCCTTCTGGGCCCTGCTCAACCCGTTTGCACTGCTGTGCGGGCTGGTGAGCCTGCTGATGCTGCTCACGCACGGTGCGGCCCACCTGCGTATGAAGGCCGACCCGCTCGTGGCCGCGCGCGCCGGACGCATCATGCGTTTCACCGCACTCGGCACGCTGCTGCTGTTCCTCGTGGCAGGGGCGCTCGTCGCCACGCATGTCGACGGCTTCGCCATCACGCAAATGGGCGCGACCGACTCGCCGGCCAACCCGCTCATGAAGCAGGTCACCACCGGCCCCGGCCTGTGGCTCACGAACTATCACACCTATGCGTGGATGATCGCAGCGCCGGTCGTCGCCTGCGTGTGCGCACTGCTCGCGGCGCTGCTCGCCACCAGCCGTGCCTACGCGTGGACGTTCGTCATTACCGGCCTGATGATGGCCGGCATCATCCTGACCGCCGGCTTCTCGATGTTCCCGTTCGTGATGCCCTCGGCCACCGCGCCGGGCAGCAGCCTCACGGTCTGGGACGCCACATCGAGCCAGCTCACGCTGCAAATCATGCTCATCGCCGTGATCGTCTTCCTGCCTATCATCCTGCTCTACACCGGTTGGGTGTATCGCGTGATCCGGGGCCGCGTGACGATCGAGGCGGTCAACGACAACCCGCACACGATGTACTGATCAAGGAGTCGCGACATGTGGTACTTCTCTTGGATTCTCGGCCTTGGCCTCGCGCTCGCGTTCGGCATCATCAATGTGATGTGGTTCGAAGCGCATGACGATCTCGAACGTCGCAGCCAGGAAGGCAACTGAGTCCGGCAACGCTCGCTGGCGTCACCGGACGCCCATCCCGATGCAGAAACAAAAATCGCGCCTCCAGGGGCGCGATTTTTATGGATGGCGACGACCGGCGATGCACCGGCCAGGAAGACGACGGCCTTAGCTCAGCAGCGTCTTCAAATCCTTGGCCATCGCGTCGACCGGCTCGTCAGGGCGCATGAACAGGCGCAACTGGCCGTCCGGATCGAAGACGTAAATGCCTGCCGTGTGATCGATGGTGTAGTTGTTGGGCGTCGAGCCCTCGACCTTGTTGACCACGACACGGAACGACTTGGTGACTTCCTTGAGCGCCGCGTCGTCCGCCGGGCGCAGGCCCACGAACGCCGGGTTGAACGCGGGCACGTACTGGCCCATCAGCTCCGAGGTATCACGCTGCGGATCGACGGTCACGAAGAGCACCTGCACGCGTTGCGCGTCGTCCGGGCCGAGCTTCTGCATCACCTGATTGAGTTCTGCCATCGTGGTCGGGCACACGTCCGGGCAATGCGTATAGCCGAAGAACATCACCACGGCTTTGCCCTTGTAGTCGGCGAGCGTACGCGTCTTGCCCTGCGGATCCTGCAACGAGAAATCCTTCGCGAATTCCTTGTTGCCGGTGATATCGAGACTCTGGAACGTCGGACCCGCTTTGCCGCACGCGGCGAGAAGCACAGTGAGCCCCATCAGCAACATCGCGCGGCGCAACCAGATGACAGCAAGATTCATGAACGAATGACCCCAGAACGTATGGAAAAAACGCCTTCCGAAAATACAACAGGCGCGCCGGTCAAGAATACCGTAACGCGCCTGTCGTCGTGACTCACCCTGCGGCGGGCGAAGCGAGCGTGTACTCGCTCGTCGTGGCCGCTTAGCCCAGCAGGTAGATCTGCACGTAATGATCGACCAGCAACGCCGCGAACAGCAGCGAGAGGTAGACGATCGAATAGCGGAACATCGAGCGCGAGAGCTCGTCGGAATAATTGCGCCACAGCTTGACCGCGTACCCAAGGAAGATGCCCGAGAGCACCACCGCCGAGACGAGATACAGATAACCGCTCATGCGATGCGCGAACGGCAGCAGCGACACCGCGAACAGCACAACGCTGTACAGCAGGATCTGCAAACGCGTGTACTTCTCGCCGTGCGTGATCGGCAGCATCGGCAGCCCCGAATTCACGTAATCCTGACGGCGATAGAGCGCGAGCGCCCAGAAGTGCGGCGGCGTCCAGACGAAGATGATGAGCACCAGAATCCACGCATCGGCCGGCACGGCGCCGGTCGCCGCGGCCCAGCCGAGTGCCGGCGGCATCGCACCGGACGCTCCGCCGATCACAATGTTCTGCGGCGTCGAGGGCTTGAGGATGATCGTGTAGATGAGCGCGTAGCCGACGAACGTGGCCAGCGTGAGCCACATTGTGAGCGCGTTGGTGAACGTATAGAGTACCACCATGCCGGCAGCACCCAAGATCGTCGAGAAGACGATGATCTGCCAGGGCGCAATCTCGCCGCGTGCGGACGGGCGCCACGCGGTGCGGCGCATGAGGGCGTCCACGCGCTGTTCGATCAGGCAATTGACGGCGAAAGCGGACCCGGCGAGCAGCCAGATACCGATGGTGCCGCCGATCAGCACCTGCCACGGCACCATGCCGCGCGTGGACAGGAACATGCCGATAACGGCACAGAAGACGGCGAGCTGCGTCACGCGGGGCTTGGTCAACGCCCAGTACTGCGCGATACGGCTAGCCGGCGGATGGGGAAGGGTCGTGCTTTTCATACACTCAGAGGGCAATGCGCTACGCCGGGCCAGTCGGGGCGCCGAGCGCAGCAGCCGCCGGCTCCGCGGTGGAGAGAGGCTTCTGGCGGGCCGGAAGGTCTGCCTGATCGCTCAGGCCGGCCGCAACAGGCGCCGCGTTGGCAATACTTGCGGCGCGAATGCGGTAGTTTAACATGACAAGCAATAGCAGCAGGACCGCCGCCCCGCCGTTATGAGCGATGGCGTTGAGCAACGGCCATTGGAAAACAATGTTCGACAATCCGGTCGCGAATTGCACGAGCACCAGTATCAATACCAGAATCGAGAGCTTTCTGAGCGCGGCATGACGTCGCAGCCGGCTCGCCAGCCACGCCAGATAGAGCACCACAACCACCGCAAACGTCCGGTGCACCCAATGGATCGCCACGAGCGCGTCCATCGGAATCACCTCGCCACCCGCTGTCTTGCCCAGCTCGCGCCACAGCCGGAAGCCGTTGTGGAAGTCCATCGACGGTATCCATTGCCCCTGACACGTCGGGAAGTCGGTACATGCCAATACAGCGTAGTTGGTGCTCACCCATCCGCCAAGGGCAATCTGAAAGACGAGCAACGCCAATCCGAAAAGCGCCGCCCAGCGCCAGCGCAAGGCGCCGGGGTCCGCCGCCACGCTCGCCAGCGGCATCTGACGCGACGCCAGCCACGCGAGCGACCCTAGCAGAGTGAGCGCCAACATCAAATGGATGGAGACGATCACCGGTTGCAGCTTCATCGTGACCGTCCACGCGCCGAACGCCCCCTGCACACACACCAGCACCAGCAGCCAGGTCGCCAGCCACGGCGACTGCCTGAGCTCACGGCGCTTGACCCATGCCATCACCATCAAGGTGATGATGAGCACGCCCACGGCCATGGCGAAATAGCGATGAATCATCTCGATCCACGCCTTGACGAACGTGACCGGCCCGGTCGGCAGCAGCAACTGCGCGGCGTGAATGTCGGCATGCGCGGCGAACGGCGACGACGTGCCGTAGCACCCCGGCCAGTCGGGGCAACCGAGGCCCGAATCCGTCAGCCGCGTGAAGCCGCCGAACATGATCAGGTCGAGCGTGAGAAAGGTCGTCACCCAGGCCAGTTTGCGGTACTTGTTCGCGTCGCGGCGCAGGAGCACCCAGCCGAGCGGCAGCACCGCGATACACAGGCCGATGAAGCCCAGTTCCAGAAGGTAAAGCATCGGTTTTGCGTCAGTTCTTCGTCATGTCCGGCGCACAAGGGCGCTCGGTCCTGCTTGTTTCGTCAATCGGCGAGAGGACATTCCCCCCGGCGCCTCAACCCGTCCCCGACCACTTGAGCAGTCGCGACAGGTCGCTCTTGATCCTGCCCGGGTCGGCGTTCTTCGGGAACGCCATCATCAGGTTGCCCAGCGGGTCGACCAGATAGATGTGATCACGCAGGCCCGTGCCCTCTTGCGTCGGCAGCCACGAGGCCAGCGCCACCGGATCGGCACGCAGACGCCGCGTATCCGCATAGGCGTCGTCGATCTTCTGCGCCACGGCCGCGCCGTCCGTCACCAACCACAGCGTTTCCACCCGCGTACGCTCATTGCCCTGAAGTACGCGGATCTGCCGCATATAAAAGAGCTTGCTCACGCAATTCTCGTCGCACTCAGCGGTATCCGCGCTGATCATCAGCCACTTGCCCTGAAGCGACGACAACGGCAGGTTCTCCCCTGTCTCATCATCGTGCACGATCAGCGCGGGCAGCGGCCGCTGCGGCTCGATCAGCTTGCCGTACGCCGACGTGCCGCCCTGCGGCTTGAAGACGTAATACATCAGATACGCCGCGATGGCCGGGGCGGCGCACACCACGAAGAGCAGCACCAGCATGCCCCGCGCCCGGCGTCGCTGTGCCGGGTCGATGGCGGGACTGCCTGCGCCTGCGGGGCTCGCGGCGCGCCCCTGCGTCCTCATATCTGCACTCATATTCGCCTCATGCCCGCTTGAAGTGATCGGTGGCTTTGGCGAGCCGGCGTCCGCGCCGATACGCCAGACGCAGCCCCAGCAGCGCCAGGATCAGCGACATGCCGAACCACTGCGCCATGTAACCATAATTGCGATCCGCGCCGCTCGCTGGCGCAGGCCAGTCGCGCAGCAGGTGATCGCCCGTGTCGTTCGTCTGCATGATGACGAACGGTTGCAGCGGTAGCGACGTCTCGCGTGCGTAATCCGCGACATCGAGATTCTGACGAATCGTCAGCCCTGGCGCCGAACCGCCGTGCCCCAACTCGAAAGCACGCGACGGATCGGGCGCGGCAATCCCTTCGACGGTGACGTCGCCCGCCGGGGTCGCATACGGCATGATCGACACGCGGTCGCGCAGGTCGCGCGGCAGCCAGCCGCGATTGACAAGCACCACGTGGTCCGGCGCGACCTGCAACGCCATCACCACGTAGAAACCGGGCAGTTCGTTACGCGGACGATTGTCCAGATACACCACGCGGTTTTGCAAAAAGCGGCCGGTCACGCGTACGCGGCGATTCGCCACGTCGCTCAGCGAATAGGCCTGTGCGCCCAGCGCCAACACCGGCGCACGCTCGGCTTGCTCGATCTGCGCCTGACGCGCCAGGCGCATCTGTGCGCGCTGATACTGCCACACGCCAAGCGCCGCGGTGAGCATCACGCTCAACAGGATCAACAGCGCCGGTACCGGTCGCATGCCACGCATGAGGGTTTTCAACACATCCGTTCCTTGTCTGGCTACCGTTTGATCGCGCAGGACACTTGCCGTACACACTGCATTGCAGCGTGCCAGCCGGTGTGCGTTGCCCGATAATGACGAATTCCCGTCATCGGACAGATCATGCGCATCATCGTTGCCATCGCCTTCGTCCTGATTCTTGGCAGTCTGGCGTCCGCATTGTTTTTCATGATGCGGGACAAGGGCCGGTCAAATCGCACCGTACATTCACTTATGGTGCGCGTCGGCCTGTCGGTGACGCTGTTCCTGCTCATCCTGTTCGCCAACTGGATGGGCTGGATTCACAGCACGGGCATACGATACTGAGTCCCGCGCGGCCCTCCTGCGGCAAATCGCCGCACCCCATCCCTTGTCTGCGTCGTCACCCCGGATTCGGCAACGTCACGCCGATTGCGCATTATCCCAACGACAAGTGCCGACGCCAGCCATCGGCACGCAGCGCTCCGGCGTCCCGGCCGATGACAACCGTGCGACATAAGGCCGCATTTCGCGTCGTCAACGTCATCCGGCCCCGGAATGCCCCTACTGCCCTATCCGGCAAGCACCGTCCCTGCAAATGCAAACGCCGCCGGAATCCGGCGGCGTCCCCAAACGTTCGACGAGATCGGCGTCAGAGCCAGTAGACCACGACATACAGCCCCAGCCAGACCACGTCCACGAAGTGCCAGTACCATGCGGCGCCTTCGAAACCGAAGTGGTGCTCCGGCGTGAAATGCCCCTTCATCAAACGCACCAGCATGACGGAGAGCATGATCGCGCCCAGCATCACGTGAAAGCCGTGGAAGCCGGTGAGCAGGAAGAACGTCGAGCCATACACGCCCGAGGTCAGCTTCAGGTTCAGTTCGGTGTAGGCGTGGTGATATTCATACGCCTGAAAGCCGAGGAAAACGAAGCCCAGCACGACGGTGGCGAACAGCCAGAAGATCGCGGTGCCACGATGATTCGCACGCAGCGCGTGGTGCGAGATCGTGAGCGTGACGCCCGACGTCAGCAGCAGCGCGGTGTTGAGCGTGGGGATCGGCCACGGGCCCATCGTCTCGAAGGCGTCGACGACACCCGCCGGGCCGGTGTTGGGCCACACGGCGCTGAAGTCGGGCCACAGCAGCTTGTTGTCCAGATCGCCGAGCCACGGCATCGCCAGCGTACGTGCGTAGAACAGCGCGCCGAAGAACGCCGCGAAGAACATCACCTCGGAGAAGATGAACCAGCTCATGCCCCAGCGGTAGGACACGTCGATGCGCTTGCTGTACAAACCGCCCTCGGACTCGGCAATCGAGTCGCCAAACCAGTTGCGCAGCACCCACAGCACCCACAACAGGCCGGCCAGCGCCGTCCACGGTGCCCACGATTGTCCGTTGACCCACGCGGCGGCCGATCCGAGCACCACCAGCAGGCCAATACTGCAGCTCACCGGATGGCGCGAGGGGGCCGGCACGAAGTAGTAAGGCGCCGTTTGGTGTTGACCACTCATTCTTATCTCTCCAGGCTTGGTTCTCTTTGTCTATGCCAGTCACGTCGCGAGCCGAATGGCGAGCTTCGCCAAAAACACCAGCGCCACGACAAACAGGATGCCCCCGATCAATCCCGCAATGATCAGATGCACAGGGTTCAACTGCGCCATGTCGCGGTCGTGATCACGCCCCTTGCGCACGCCGAAAAACGACCAGAACACCGCGTTGATGGTCTGAGCGAATGACAGCTTGCGCTGGGTCGCCTCCTTCAGGTCATCCATTGCCGCCCTTGCCTCCTCCTGTCGCTCCTGCGCTCACCTCGCCAACCTGCGCACCCGTTGGGGCGTCCGCGCGTTGATTGGCATCGTTCCTGCCGAGATCGAAAAAAGTATAGGACAGCGTGATCGTATTCACATCCTTGGGCAGCTTCGTGTCCACCACGAACACCACCGGAAACTCCTTGGCCTCTCCGGCCTTGAGTGTCTGCTGCGTGAAGCAGAAGCACTCGATCTTCTTGAAGTAGCTCGCGGCCTGCGCCGGCGCATAACTCGGGATCGCCTGCGCACGCACTTCATGCGGCTGTTGATTGGCCACTTCGTACTCGATGGTCGCGATCTGCCCCGGGTGCACCGTCAGACTGCTCTTCGCCGGCTTGAAGCGCAGCGGCCCCTGGGCATTGGCGTCGAACTCGACGGTGATCGTGCGACTCTCGTCGACCTGCGAATTGCGTGCGCTGATCTCGGTCGTGCGATCCCCCAACTGGTTGATGCCCACGAGGTCGCAGAACGCGCGATAGAACGGCACCATCGCGTAGCCGAAACCGAACATCACCGCGACCAGCAGCAGCAACTTGCTGAAGGTGCGTGCGTTGACGCGTCGCGGCCCGGCCATTCAGAGGCCACCCAGCAGTTTGGTCTTGATCATCACGCCGATGAAGAACACCAGCACCACCGAGCCGAGAATCAGCCCGGTGCGCAGGTTTCTCATCCGCTGTTCGCGACTGATTGCCATGATCAATGCACCTTCGGCGGCGTCTCGAACGTGTGGAACGGCGCCGGGCTCGGCACGGTCCACTCGAGACCTTCAGCGCCATCCCACGGCTTGGCTTCGGCAGCCGGACCGCCGCGCCACGTCGGCAACGCGACCCAGAACAGGAAGTACACCTGCATCAGGCCGAAACCGAATGCGCCGATGGTGGCCAGTTGGTTGAAGTCGGTGAACTGCGCCGGGTAATCGGCGTAGCGACGCGGCATGCCCGCCAGTCCCAGGAAGTGCATCGGGAAGAACGTCACGTTGAAGGTGATGAGCGAGCCCCAGAAGTGGAACTTGCCGCGCCACTCGTTGTACATGTGGCCCGTCCACTTCGGTACCCAGTAATAGAACCCTGAGAACAACGCGAAGAGTGAACCGGCCACCAGCACATAGTGGAAGTGCGCCACCACGTAGTAAGTGCCGTGCATCTGAATGTCGAGCGGGGCCAGCGAGAGGATCAGGCCGGTGAAGCCGCCCATCGTGAACACGAAGAGGAAGCCGACGGCGAAGAGCATCGGCGATTCGAAGGAGAGCGAGCCCTTCCACATTGTGGCGACCCAGTTGAAGACCTTCACGCCCGTGGGCACGGAGATCAGCATCGTCGCGTACATAAAGAACAACTGGCCGGTGACCGGCATGCCCGTCACGAACATGTGGTGCGCCCACACCATGAACGACAGAATCGCGATCGACGCCGTGGCGTACACCATCGAGCTATAGCCGAACAGCCGCTTGCGCGAGAACGCCGGAATCACCTGCGACACGATCCCGAACGCCGGCAGAATCATGATGTACACCTCCGGGTGCCCGAAGAACCAGAAGATGTGCTGATACATGACCGGATCGCCGCCGCCCGCCGCGTTGAAGAATGACGTGCCGAAGTGACGGTCCGTGAGCAGCATCGTGATGGCGCCGGCGAGCACCGGCATCACGGCGATGAGCAGGTAGGCGGTGATCAGCCACGTCCACGCGAACATCGGCATCTTCATGAGCGTCATGCCGGGTGCGCGCATGTTCAGAATGGTGACGATGATGTTGATCGCCCCCATGATCGACGACGCCCCGAGAATGTGCGCCCCGAAGATCGCCAGATCCTGGCCCGGCCCCATCTGCACCGACAGCGGCGCGTACATCGTCCAGCCGGCTGCCGTGGCACCGCCCGGCACGAGGAACGACGAGATCAGCAGCAGACCGCCGACCGGCAGCAGCCAGAAGCTGAAGTTGTTCATACGCGCGAAGGCCATGTCCGACGCGCCGATCTGCAACGGAATCATCCAGTTCGCGAACCCCACGAACGCCGGCATGATCGCGCCGAAAATCATCACCAGTCCGTGCATGGTGGTGAGCTGATTGAAAAACTCCGGACGAATGAACTGCAAGCCCGGCTCGAACAATTCCGCACGGATCATCAACGCCATCACGCCGCCCGAGAGCAGCATGACGAACGAGAAGATCATGTACAGCGTGCCGATGTCCTTGTGATTCGTCGCGAACAGCCAGCGACGCCACCCGTGCGGATGGTCGTGCGCGTGATCGTCGTGACCCGCCACGTGATCGTGAGCGATGGAACTCATACCCAATCTCCTTGCTTCGAACTGGTCGAACGACTTAACTGTTCTTCGCTGCGTTGGCCTCGGCAGCCCCTGCGGCATTCGCCGACTTGTTGCCGCGCGCTTCACGCACCTGCGCCGGCTGAACGACGTCGCCGGTCTTGTTGCTCCACGAGTTACGCTCGAACGTAATCACGGCTGCAAGCTCCACATCGTTCAGATGCGACCAGTTCGGCATCGCATTCTTGCCATGCAGCACGATGCTGATGTGGTCCGCCACCGGGCCCGTCACGATCTTCCCGCCATCGAGTGCCGGGAACGCGCCGCCGCCCTTGCCGTTCGGCTGGTGGCACACGGCGCAGTTCGACGCGTAGACCTTCTGGCCGCGCTCCATCAGTTCCTGCACGGTATAGGTCTTGTTCGGATCGTCGGCGGACGCCGCCATCTGTTTCTTCTGCGCGTCGACCCACTTGTTGTAATCGTCTTCGGAGACGACCTTCACCACGACCGGCATGAACGCATGTTCCTTGCCGCACAGCTCGGTGCAGAAGCCGCGATACTCGCCAACCTTCTCGGCCTTGAACCAGGTATCGCGCACGAAGCCCGGAATGGCGTCCTGCTTGATGCCGAAGGCCGGCACGTAGAACGAGTGAATGACGTCGTTGGCCGTGGTGATCAGACGCACCTTCTTGTTGACCGGCACGACCATCGGGTTGTCGACTTCCTGCAGATACGTGTTGCTCTTGGGCGCCGTGCCGTCGATCTGGCTACGCGGCGTGGTGAGCGTGGAGAGGAACTTGATGCCCTCGCCTTCGCCCTTCAGGTAGTCGTAGCCCCACTTCCACTGATAGCCGGTCACCTTGATGGTGATGTCGGCGTTGGTGGTGTCCTTCATGGCAACGACGGTCTTCGTGGCGGGCAACGCCATGAGAATCACGATGATGAACGGCACGACCGTCCAGATCACCTCGACCGTGGTGCTTTCGTGGAAATTCGCGGGTTGATGGCCCTTGGATTTGCGGTGCTTGAAGATCGAGTAGAACATCACGCCGAACACGCCGATGAAGATCACCAGACAGATGATCAGCATCATGTTGTGAAGGTTGTGAAGCTCTTCCGCGAGTTTGGTGACCGGCGGCTGGAAGTTGAGTTCGTTGACGGCCGGCCCCCCCGGCATATCCGTGACCGCCGCCAGTGCCGGAGCGCCGGCGAGCAGTGAGGCGCCCGCAAGGAAAGCCGCCAAGGCGTGTTTCGTTTTTTTCATAGCTCCCTTACCCAAAATTACCATCCAAATCCTCCCTGGCGGTCGCCCGAGATCGTCTCCATCTCTCAGGCCTGTTGGGCAAGACAACGGCGCAGCTCGCGCGCAAACGTTTCGCGGCGATGCGGCGCAAGATAGGCACCGACGGTGACCGAGCGGCTCCCCGAGCGCAAGACAATGCGCGTACGCGGCGGCTTCTCGATGTCGATACGCACCCAGCGGGGATTGAACTCGAACTGCGTCAACCTCTGTGCTGAACGTTGCTCGACCACAAGGCTCACGGGCGACAACCGAATGACCTCGTAATCTGTGGCATGCCGGGCATGAATGACGAACGCAACGCCCACCACGAGCAAGTCCAGGCCTGTGAACGGCAAGACCAACCACCCACCGCGCCACGCCGCAATCAAGGCAACACCCAGTGACACGGCGGCCAACGACAGGTAGAACAGGACAAACTGGCGCGGCGATATCGCGCAGTTGCGCTTATGCGTCCATTCCTTCGTCACCGATCCGGCATCGGAAGAGGAGGCTGCGAGCATCGCCGTCACCCGTGGGGCATTTTGGGTCTTTCATGTCCGACGGCCAGGAACTAGTTGCATCCGGGCCGCGACAAACTGCCGCATTATAGAACGCGCATTCTCGAAGCGACAACATTGATACCGAGTATTTGGCGCGCCATAGCATCCTCCTGAACTCATTGATGCGAAAGGGAAATCCGGTAATTCCCCTAGCCAGAAATTCCGGCGGCCGCACAACTACGGGATACTCCCTATGCGCGGCCGGTTTGACACATTGCAACACGGCGCGACTCGTTGCGGTGTCCTGAATACCTCCGTCGATCGCATTCGCGACCGACACTTCAGATCCCCTCGCCGTCATGCCGTGCTTCGCTGCGATGCGGGATTCGTCCGATATCCATCAACAGTAGACGGTGCATCGAATTTCGCATGCGACGTTATGTCGCGCCCCGTAGTTTGGTGCTATCGCGGCACTCTCGCAGCGCTATCTCGCAACGCCGTCGCGACGATGCGGCGTGAAGACGCGCACGTCAGAGCGACACGCGATGCGCGCGACCCTGAGACGCATGCTACAAGCGAAACATGTTCCCTACATCGTCATGCCATGCGAGCCACGCGTCACTTCACTCCCTGCTCGTTTGCCGACGGCCTGAGCGCCATGCAGTCCGCCACCGACTTCGATGTCCTGCGCACGCTGCTGCCAACGCTGTGTCGCACGCTCCGGCAGCGCTACTTCTGCTATCGCGGCCATTTCCCACTGCCCGGCGGAAAGCTCGCCACCCCACGACTCAGCAATCTGCCGCACGCATGGCAGCAGCATTACGACACGCAACGGTATGAAGCCTTCGATCCTGTCCTCTCGCTCGCGTGCCGGCAGCTCACGCCGGTGGAATGGACGCCCGAACTGTACGCATCCTCCGAAGCCCGGCAATTGCTCTGCGAGCAGCGTGCAGCAGGGTTGCGCTTCGGCGTGACGTATCCCGTCTTCACACCGTCCGGCGCGTCGGGAACGTTGAGTCTGTCGTCGCCCCGGCGCCCGCCGCATCTGCATCCTGCCCTTCGGCATCCGCGCGATCCCGGTGCGCTGGCATGGATGCAGCACGCCGGCGCCGTGCTTGCCACGCATGTACACGAGGCCGTGTGGCGCATCGTGCTGCGCGACGCGGCGAGTCAGCATGCCCCCGTTCTGACGCCGCGCGAGCGAGAGTGCCTGCGATGGGTAGCGCGCGGCAAGACTTCATGGGAGATCGGGCGCATCCTTACTATCTCCGAGCATGGGGTCGTGTTCCATCTGCGCAGTGTCATGCGCAAGTTCGACGTATCGAGTCGTCACAGGGCAGTGCAACTCGCGAGCGACTACGGATTGCTAGACGACCTCGCAGCCTCCGTGCCCCACAACGTCACTTGCGTGCTGCCAGATCGGCAAGTGTCTTGTAGCGTGTCAACGTGAACGTGTCGCTGGCTGCGTTCACGAACGATCCGCCGCCGAGCCGCCCTACCGGACTTAGTGCCTGCAAGTCCACGTGATGTGTCACGGGATCGAGCAACGCGTCGTCCACATGTGCGGCGAGCACGGTGCCAAGCACGACCCATCCGCCGCCCGGTGCGGCGCTGATCTCGATGATGTCGCGAACCTGGCATTCGTAAGCGACCGCCGCCTCTCGAACGCGCGGCGGGCGCACGCGCGACGAAGGGACCGGCGTCACGCCAGTCAGGTCGAATTCCGACTCCCCGGGCGGTAGCGGTGCCGCCGAGAGATTCACGGCGTCGATGCACGACGTGCTCGCCACGTTCACCACAAACTCGGGCACGGCTTCAATATTGCGCAGCGTGTCTTTCTTGCGTTTGGGAGGTGGCGGCACCACGGGGCAGAACAGCACCGTCATTGGCACACAGCACACCCCCATGAAGTACGCGTACGGTGCCAGATTCGATCTGCCCTGCGCATCGACCGTACTCACCCACGCAATGGGACGCGGCAGAATCGTACTCATCATGAAGTTGTAGATGCTCGCTTCGTCGAGCGTCGCCGGGTCCAGTTCCATCGAGTTTCCCCTCACGGTCGGGATCGTGGTTGAGAGCGCGGTTGCGGTTGCGGTTGCGGTTGCGGTTGCGGTTGCGGTTGCGGTTGCGGTTGCGGTTGCGGTTGCGGTTGCGGTTGCGGTTGATCACGGGTGCTGCATTGTCATGACGCGTCGGTCGACGTCTTGCCCATCAGTCGCACGACGTCATTGGCACATCCCCATGACAGCGTGAAACCACCGCCCCCGTGCCCGTAGTTGTGAAGCAGACGCGAATGACTGTCATCTCGCGCCACCCGTGGCGCGCGTCGCATCGGACGAAATCCGATACGCGTGTCGATCACGCGCAATGCGGCGACGCCCGCACAAAGATGGGTGCAACGACGAATGATGTCCTCGATCTGTCGCTCCCCGATCACGGTGGATGTCAGATCGGGATCTGCCGTGCCGCCGAGCACAATGTCATCGTCCCGCTCAACGACATAGGTCGGCATCGCCGGGTCCGAATCGTCGATGAAGCAGCCGCGTACGGCATCGTCGCGCGTTGCCCGCAATACAACGGCTCGCGACAACGACAAATCGTCGTCACCGAATTGCCGGCTGCCATAGCCGCAGCAATTCACCACGAAGTCCGCGTGCTCCAGCAACGTCATGGGATCTTCGACGCGTCGCTGCTCATACTGCCCTCCGAGCTCAAGAAACATGTTCATGAGATATCCGAGATAGGTCGCGGCGTCTGCGACTGGCACATCCATGCGGTATGCGCACGCGAATCTCGAAGGCACCTCGGCCTGCGGCAAACGTTTGAGACCGCTGGCACACTCTGCCCACCACGGCATACCGGCGTCGTGCCGGAAATACTCCGTCAGTGCTTTCATGACCACACCCGACGAGGTGTCCGACGAAAGCCGATGCATCGTCGCGTAGGTCTGTCGCGCTCGCGCCAGATAAACAAAATCGGGCGCCTGATAGAACGGGTGCCATATCGCCGCCGCCAGCGCGGACGTCGTCTGCGCCGGTCCTTCCGCTGCGTAGATGGCGACGCGACATTCGGCCAGCGACATCGCAATTGCCGTCGTCAGGCCGCTGACACCCGCCCCCAACACGATGACGTGCGGGCGGCTCATGGACGCGTCCCCAGATGCCCATGCGGCCGATCTTCAGGAGCGCGAGACGGGGCCGTTTCCGCGAATGCTGTCGTGTGCGCTGGCGTCGCGCTGTCGAAACTCTGCGGCGACTTCAACCCGCTGCCCGTGCCGAGCAGCACGACGCGTTCCCCGGCCTGAATGCGCCCCGTCGCGAGACAGGCTTTCAGCGCCGCATAGCCAGCGGCCGCCGACGGCTCGAACCACAGGCCGAAGCGCTGAGCGAGTGTTCGCGATGCCTCGACGATTCGAACATCGTCTAACGCCTCACATGCCCCGCGTGTCGCACGTAGGGCATGCAATGCCGCAAAGTGATCGCGCGGACGGCTGACCGAAAGACTGTCCGCTACCGTTTTCGGCGTCACCGCGGTGGGCGACTCGGGCAAAGGCGCCGCCTCGTCGTTCTCGCGCCAGTCGCGCGCAATGCTGTCCGAACTGCTGGCTTGCGCCGCCAGCAAACGCGGGACCGCCGACGTAATGCCAAGCGCATAAAGATCGAGAAAACCCGCGGCCACCCCGGACAGAATGTTGCCGTCTCCGGTCGGCACGATGACCCAGTCGGGCACGCGCCAGTCGAAGGCCTCTGCGATCTCGAACGCACATGTCTTCTTGCCTTCTCGGGTGAACGGGTTGGCACCGGTGTTTCGACAGCACACGAGGGCGTCGTCGGCCATACGCTCGGCGATCTCGAAGGCATCGTCGTAAGTCCCCTCGACCTCACAGACTTTCGCTCCGTACGCCCGAATCTGTGCCAATTTGACGACGGGTGTGCTGGCCGGCACGACAACGGTTGCCGCCATGCCCTGTGACGCTGCGATGCAAGCCAGCGAGGCCCCTGCATTGCCAGTCGACGCAGCCACCGTATGCGTACACCCGGCCCGCTTCGCCACCGCCAGCACCAGTTCTGTGGCGCGATCCTTCAGCGAGCCACTGGGATTGCGCGCTTCGTCCTTGATCCAGAGGCGAACACCGCCGTCGTCGCCGCAGTCGATCAAGGGCGTTGCACCAACGCCCAATCGGCTACCCCAATGGGCCTCCACGGGGAGTAGCGAACCGTATCGCCACATTCCGCCGCCGCGAAACGTGCTCACGATGTCCTCGGCAGAAGGCGCGTTAGCATGCGCTTTGCGCTGGACGCGCAGATTCTGTCCGCACACGTGACAGCGATAGCGAATCTCTCCCCATGGCTGCGGCGTCGCGCATCGCACACAGACATAGCGGTAGGAAAATATCGGCATCACGCCAGGCACCCCGGATTCAACAAATGCGCCATCACGGCGTTTTGCGCGTGAAGCCGATTCCCGGCCTGCTGAAACACCCACGACAACGGGCTCTCCATCACGTCCTCCGACACCTCTTGTCCGCGATCCACTGGCAGACAATGCAGATAACCCGCATTTTGCGCAGCGAGACGCATGACGTCTGCATCGACGCACCAGTCCCGATGCCGCTCGAACGCCGCGTGCATCGCCGTCTCGTCTACGGGGTCGCCATGACGTTGCGGCAAATGATCGAGACTGCACCACGACTTGGCGTAGACGGCGTGCGCATCGGCCACACCATCGCGCAAGTCGTGCGTCACACGAATGCGGGCTCCCGTCTGTTCGGCAAACGCCGTGGCCGCCTTCATCACCTGCGGATCGAGGGCGAACGATGTCGGATGCGCGAGCGTCACGTCCATGCCTGTTTTGACCGCGGCGAGCAACAGACTCTGAGGCACTGCCACGGGCTTGTGCCAACTTCCGGAGTAGGCCCAACTGATGCACAACCGTCGCCCGGTAAGCCCACCCAATTGCTCGCGCAGCGTCATCATGTCCGCGAGCGCCTGACAGGGGTGAAAGCGGTCGCACTCCATGTTGATGACGGGCACCTGGCTCCACTGCGCGAACGCCTCGAGATGCCGGTGCGCCGCACCGTACACCCACCCCGCAGGCGCCCCATACATGCGAATGGCAATCGCGTCGCCGTAGGACGACAGTACTCGTGCTACGTCCGACACACGCTCCGTTGAATACGGGATCTCCGCGTCGGGGAGCGCAGGGGTGTAGATCCCGTTCTGCGGATCGAGCACGATGGCGGTTCCCCCCAATCGCGCCAACCCGGTCTGGAAGCTGCTGCGTGTGCGCAACGACGCGTTATAGAAGAGAAAGTAGATCGTCCTGTTCCGGAGCGCACCCTCGGTGTGCAATGGATACCGACGCTTGAAGGACAGTGCCGCACTGAGCAGCGCACGGTAGTCCGGGGCACTCATCGTCAAATCGGGGGCGAGCCAATGGCTAGTCACACATCCCTCCTGATCGTCTTCGTCAACGTTTCGATGGCGGCGAAACACTGCTCGTCCTGCGAGGCTTCATCCGCCTAACCACTGGCACAACTCCCAGCGAAACCTCTGTCGATTCTCCCGTCCTGAAAACGACGGGGTCGTCACAAGCATCGTCGTTCGGGCGGCCTGTAGGACAGGCGCCTATCAAGGCGGCCGCCAACGACTCGCCCGCTGCGCAAACCGCTCCGCGCATGACATGCCCAAGCGCTCGAAGAGACGACGCGGCACCAACGCCGCCTCCATCATCTGAACGCCCACTTCCAGGGGATCGACACTTTCGCGAATCACGCGGTCAGCGGCGGCGGCTTCCAGCCCAGCGGCACACAGATGCGTGCGCCACGCGGGCAATTCGGGCGCGAGAAAGGCCGTCATCAGTTCAGGCAATAGCTCGTCGACAAACTCACGTTCTTTCGTCGACAACGACGGCACCCACTCGTTCGCGAAACGAACGAACGCCGCTTGATGACGCATCTCGTCTGCGCCGTGCTCCGCGAAAAGCGTGCGCACCGGCGGATAAATCTCGTCGCATGCGCCTGCCTGACGCAACGTGCTCGTAATCAACGTCTCCGTGACAGACGCCGCCGCGACGATGGCCAATCCGCGATACGTCGCCGGCACGGCCTCGCACAACGCCAGCACGCGCACGACGCTTAACGACGGCCGCTGTGCCAGCGCGTATCTCGTAACACTCAGGAATCGCCTGCGAAAGCGCTCCATCATCCACGTGTGAAAACCCTCATCCGTGTAGATGGCGAGCAGATCGTCCCGGCTAACCGACACGATTCCCGGAATGTCGAGCATGTGTTCGATGGCGCGATTGACGATGTGCAGTTCGACACGTTCTGTCTTGTTCAGATAGTCCTCAAGACGCAGGGCGCTCAATCGCTGCCGCATTGCCTGACCTCGCTCGCACACCAACGGATGAGCGGCATACGGCATAAGCGACACGTTGAAGAACACGTGGTCTGACTGTAGCGGCGGGAACGGCGCCTCCGTCTCACAACGGGTCACGGCCGCGACTTCGCGCCAAGGCTTGTGGACCGAATCGTGCGTCCCATTCCTGCGAGCCGCGTGCCCCGCACCGCCAGAAAGTCGGTGCTGATCAGACATGCGGTGACACACCCGCGACGGGCGCGACCTGATGCGCAGCGAGCGATACCAGACTCGCTCGCTCCGGGCCGAGGCCGAGGCCCGCCAGCGGCGCGCCGATGTGCCGCTCGACGAAATCGATGAAACCGTTCATCGCGGCATCCAGCGTCCCCTCACGTCCAAGCGTAAGTGATTGTTCCGTCAACCCCGGGTAGATCAGGACATCGGGCATCACATCCGCCGACAGCACGTCGCGGTGAACGCGCATCGGCACCCCTTGATAAATCGAATGCGTGTAATGCGTCAGACAGTCCACTTTGTTGAGGTAGACGCAGTCCACGGCGTGCGCCTTGACAACCTCTCGCAACTGCGCGAGGTCGAGCATGCCGATGCGACGCGGCCGTCCGGTTCCCGTCCCGTACTCGCCGGTCAGCATTCGGAGTGCTGTCCCGACATCCCACGGATCACTGGAGCGCAACAACTTGTCCGCAGCAAAGCGGGATTGCTCCTCGGCCTTGCCGACACTCGACTGTGACGCGTCGTGGCAGTACTGCGCAGAGCGCTCGCCGCCAAGCTCCGAAGGAAACGGCCCCCGCCCTACGCGCGACATGATGGCCTTGGCAACGCCGATGGTTCGCCGATGGTGCTTCGGTGAGAGGTCTCCGCCGACATAGGCGTAAGCCGGCACCGTATGGCTCGATGTAACGTATGGCTGGCTCCCGTCGACGACATCGAGCAACACCGACTGCGCGCCTTCAAACAACACCCGCGCGCCTTCCCTGACGCGATTCGTGAGCCATCCGCGATCCGGTTCGATATAGGCACGCAGCGTCTCGGCCACCTTCGGCAGCCCCAGCAGAAGGTCGGACATTTCGGCCACCCACGGCGACGTTCCCCCTTCCGAGTTGATCATGCGCGTGAAGACATTGCGCATGGCAACCACCGTATCCGCCTCGTTCCCGATCAGATCGCCAAGCATCAGATTGACACGTACGTCGTTGCGCACACGCAAGGCGCGATCCGCATAGCATGGTCCGATGCCGTTGCCCGTGGTGCCAATCGTGCCGCTGCCGCGTCGGTCCATGGCGATGTGGTGCGGTTGCACCAGCGCCGCTCGTGCGCTGATGTGCAGCCGCCCTTCGAGCGAAATGCCCATCTCATGCAGTTGCTCGATTTCGTCTGCCAGCTTCCAGGGGTTGATGGCGCAGCCCGACCCGATGTATAGCTTCGCATGTGGATGAAAGACGCCCGATGGCAATTGCTTGAGGGCGATGCGACCCTGCGGGGTGTCGATGGTATGTCCGGCATTGGCACCGCCGTTAAAGCGTGCGATGACGTCGTACCCCGGCGCGAGGGCGTCGATGATTTTTGCCTTGCCTTCGTCGCCGTATTGCAATCCGACGAGTACGTCGGCGAATCCTTCGGCGGGGCTCGAAGCGTGTTGATCCAATGGGGAAGAGGGGCGAAAGGAATCTGTGGTCATGCGCGTTGCATATCGAAGAAAAACCGGGGAACCGGCGCCTGCCGAGCGGCCAGACACTCGTAGACCCAACTCCCGACAGCGATGTCGAGAATGCCGAGTCCGAAGGGAGAGAACACAATCGGGCGGTCGCGCGCCGGAGGCTCGCCGCCGCACAGCAAATGCGGCAACGATGTCGTGACGAAGCGCCGATGGCCCGTTGCGACCTCCGTGAGATGAAGCGAGGTCAGCGCTCGCAGACAGTGATCGATATCGTCGACCACGTTGTAGGACTCGAGAATGATCGAGGGTGCGAGATCGCGCAGCGACAGATGCAGCACGAGCGGGCAATGAGAGAACCAATCGGGGTTGTCGATGTGCGGCGCGGGCGCCGTGGTCGTGAATACGACCACGTCCGCCTGGCGAATGGCGACTTCGAGCGACGCTTCGGTGTGCGCGTCATACCCGACGTGTGTCTGAATTCGGGTAGCGAGCGAAGCGGCGTAATCGATGTTCAGATCGTGAATCGTCACCTCATCGATGCAGAGACCTGCGAGCGGCATACATTCGGCCACATGCCTCGCAATGACTCCCGCACCGATGAACGCCACCCGCAGGCGCTGCGCCGACGCTCCACGCGCAAGACAACGCAGCGCACTGATTGCGCTCGCCGCCGTGCGTGCCGCGCTGATGATGCTCGCCTCCATGCAAGCCATCGGATAGCCCGTGGTTGCATCATTCAGAATCAGCACGGCCGACGCACGTGGCATGCCGAGTTCGATGTTTTCGGGAAAGCTCGAAATCCACTTGATCCCCGTCACCCCGCCGCCGCCATCGCCGTCGTCGCGAATATGCGCCGGCAGCGCGATGATGCGATTGCGATGACCGTCGGGAAAACGGAGAAACTGACTCTCCGGATTGACCGTGCGCCCTGCGTGATGGGCCCGATACGCCGCTTCGACGGCATCGAGAATGGCCTGCTTCCCGTCACGGACGGCAGCGTCGACTTGCTCACCGGTGAACACGCGGAACTGGGGAATAGGAAGTGCGTTCATGACAGTGACGGGCAGACGGTTTCAACGAGAGGAGATGCCCCGCGACGCGAACCCGGCGGGTCGTCGGTAGCAACGGCCGCCCAATCGGCGTCGTAAAGCGTGTCGAGGTACTTGTCGCCCATGTCCGGAGCAATGGCGACTACGGTGTCGCTCGCGGCAATATCCGCCGACGAGATCTGCACCGCTCGCAACACGCTCCCCGTCGACCCTCCGGTGAGCAGGCCCCGTTCGGCCAACGCATGACACATGCGAATCGTGTCGGCTTCCGGGACGTGAACAATGGTGTCTGGCGACTCCGCATCCGGGAGTTCGCAAAGCGGTGGGCGGCAACTCGTCCCCAGTCCGGGAATGCGCCGCAGTCCCGGCGGGCCACCGAACGTGACGGAGCCGACGGCATCGACGGCGATGACGCGCGTGCGCAATCGATGCGCACGCGCGTAGCGCAGGCAGCCCATCAACGTACCTGTCGTGCCCGCGCCGACGAAGAGATGATCGACGTTGGGATACGCCGAAAAAATCTCGGGGGCCGTCCATCGAAAATGAGCACGCCAGTTGCTCGGGTTCGCATATTGATTGACCCAGATCCATCGCGGATTGTGTGCTATCTGCTCGCGAATCCACGCGATGCGCGTGGCGAGATAGCCCCCTTGTGCGTCACGACGATCGACGCGCACGACACGCGCACCGGCTGCTTGCATGGCACGAATGGCATGACTTGACGTGTTGGGATCGGTCACGCAGGTGAATCGATAGCCACGATTGGCGCACACCAGGGCCAGGGCCACACCGAGATTGCCCGACGAGGACTCAACAATCTGCGTGCCGGCGTCGATCCGGCCCGACGCTTCAAGGTCGTCGAGCAACTGAAGCGCCGTCTTGAGTTTGATGGAACCAGCAGCGTTCAGGCCTTCGAGTTTTAGGTGAACGGCGGCCGCACACAGGCCGTTAATCGCAGTGAATACAGGGACAGTCGGACGCAGGAATTCGCCATTGACGCGCAGCCGATGTGCATCACGCGATCCACCGCCATCGCTTCCCGCAAGCGCGCGCTGCGGTAGCTCTGCCACCTCCGGCAACGCCGCCAACGTTTCGTGCTGATACCCCACCGCTCACCTCCCGAGAATGCGCCTGCAATTCGTCCGCGGTTCGTCCGCCGACGGCGCGATGGCATGAGCTATGCGTAGGGACTGCGATCCGCGTTGTCCGTCACTCATGCCCGCCGTGAAGCGTCATTTAAGCGAATAGGACGAGCGCAGAACACCTGCATAGTCGTGTAGGACGCAGGATGCGGCGACGCGCAGAGGCACGCACCGACGAGGCACGTCAGCCTCGTCACGCGGTGCGGAAAGGCTGGGGAACGCCAGAAGATGCCGGAAGGAACCGGCGAGATTGCACCCGTCGCGCCGATGGCGACGTTGCACAAAACGTTACCAGCGAAGGCTTAGCGGGGCCGTCCGCCTCTTCCGATGTCCTGAATGCGCACAACGGCATTGCCGGCGGCATCGGTCTTTTCGGGGATCTTCCAGGCGTGCCCGTAGACGAGTTCGAACGTTAATGCAATCGTGCCGTCGCTGCCGCGCTGACGCTCCAGCGCGGCACGCAAGGCCGCAAAACGCGCCCGCCCGGTGAGCCCCTGGCGACGCTCCGGCAACGGATTCACGCCCAGCAGACGCACGTCGCGCAACAAGGTGTCGGGCGATTCGAACGTGAGCGTAAGGCGCTCCATGTCCGTAACGGGCGTATCGAAGCCGCTCGCCACCATCATGTCGCCCAGATCGTGCATGTCCGTGGGCTCCAGCGCGTGCGGAACATCGTCGACTTCTGCCCACGCCGCACGCAACTCGCGCAGCGTATCGGGGCCATACGCCGAAAACATCAGCAAGCCGTCGGTGCTCAGCACACGATGCCACTCGGGAATCACGCGGTGCGGCTCCCGGTACCAATGAAGCGCGAGGTTCGACCATACGAGATCGAACGAGCGCGGCGCAAACGGCAACGCAGCGAAATCGGCCTGCACCACGCCGTAAGGCGGCGTGCTGCGCAGCAGCCGTCGCCAGCCGGTCGCAGCACCCGCCGCCGCTGCGCTCCTGGCCATCGCAAACGACGCATCGAGCCCCACGCGATAAGCCTCGGGATACCGCTCGCCGAAGCTCAGCAGATCGCCTCCCGTACCGCACCCGGCATCGAGCACGCGCCTAGGCTTGAGTTTGATGTAATCGAGCCGACTCGCGAGTCGCGACGCCACCTCCCGCATCAGGAAATCGGCCTCCTGCCAGTTCGACGCACGACGATCGAACGCAGTGCGCAAGAAGCGGGCGGAGAACGCAGAAGACGGGGTTTGGGGGGCGACGGAAGGCTTCATGGGACGGGCGAAAAGGCGAGTCGGCAGTATACTCGCTGCTGTCAGAACGCATCGGGCACCAACCTGCCGGTCAGTCACGCGCTTCAACCCGCCGCCAGACCGCGCGACCGTTCCCGTAGCGCCAGCCACGCCTGCCGTTCGGACCGTCCAGTTCCAGACACCCAGCCACTCATCTCCGCTAACGCCGTGCCCACCCGTGATCTCCCCTTCCTGACGCTGGCCAAGCTCGCGAGCGCATTACTGCGCGTGGCGCTGCCCGATCACTGCGCCGTCTGTCACCGACGGGCCGCACGGCAGGTCTGTGACGACTGCGCATGTGCCTTCGATGCGGTCAGATCCGACGTGTCGCGTCGCTGCCACCGGTGCGCTATCGCGTTACCGTCGCTGGCGTTGTCATTGGATGGATCGGCTGCCGCCGTCGCGGAGGGTGCGACAATTTGCCGCACCAAATCCCCTATCCTCTGCGGACAATGCCTGCGGCGCCGACCGGCGTTCGATGCTGCGCTGACGCTCGCAGACTACGTGCCGCCGCTCGATATGTTGATGATTCGTCTGAAATACCGTGGTGCGCTGCCGTTTGTGCGCGAATTCGGCGAACGCCTTGGCGACGCCCTCGCACCCTACCGCAACGAAACACCGTTGCTGGTGCCGGTGCCACTGGCCCCGTCGCGTCTCGCCTCGCGTGGCTTCAATCAGGCGTGGGAACTGGCGCGCGTGGCATCGCGGCGGGTGCATCTTCCGGCCAGCGCCCACGTGTTGCATCGTGAACGGACGACCGCGTCACAGCGGCGTCTTTCCCGTGACGAGCGCCGGCGCAATCTGCAAGGTGCCTTTGTCGCAAGCGAGCGCGTCAGCGGACGTCGAGTCGTTCTCATCGACGACGTGATGACCACCGGCGCGACCTGCGACGCCGCAGCCGCAGCACTCAAGCGCGCAGGCGCCACCCATGTCCTCGCGGCAGTCGTCTTGCGCACGCCGCCGGCTCCATAACTCTGCCCCCAACGCTCATGTTCAACGTCGTTCTCGTCTCGCCTGAAATTCCGCCGAACACCGGCAACGTCATTCGTCTGTGTGCCAACACCGGGGCACGGCTGCATCTGATCGAACCGCTCGGCTTTCCGCTCGACGACGCGCGCATGCGCCGCGCCGGGCTCGACTATCACGAGTATGCGCAGATGAAGGTGCATCGCGACTGGGCGGCCTTTCTCGCCGCAGAAACGCCGGATCCCACGCGCATGTTTGCACTGACCACACGCGGCTCGCGTCCCTTCGGCGAGTTGTCGTTCGCCCCCGGCGACTGGTTCGTCTTCGGCTCGGAGACTCGCGGCCTAGACCCCGCATTACTCGACACGTTCGAGACGACGCAACGCGTGCGTCTGCCCATGCGCCCGGGCAACCGCAGTCTCAATCTGTCGAACACCGTCGCCGTCGTCGTCTTCGAGGCATGGCGTCAACAGGATTACGCGGGCGGGTCCTGACTCGCGAGTTCGCGCCGGTATCTGGCGAACATCGCGGCGTCGAAGCTTACGAACTCCACGTGCTCGATGCTCGGGAAATGAGGTAGCGCGTCGCGTACGGCAAATACGGCTAACGGGACGGCAAGCTCTGCCGGGTAGCCATAAACACCGCAACTGATCGCCGGAAACGCCACGCTCCGGCACCCCTGCTCGGCCGCCAGACGCAAGCTCTCGCGATAACAACTCGCGAGCAGCGCGGGTTCATCGTCTGCACCTCCATGCCAGACGGGGCCGACGGTATGGATCACGAACTTCGCCTTGAGACGAAATCCGGGTGTGATCTTCGCCTGCCCGGTGGGGCAGCCATGAAGTTTGCGGCAGGCTTCGAGGAGTTCCGGTCCGGCGGCGCGGTGGATCGCGCCGTCGACACCGCCACCGCCCAGCAGCGACTCGTTCGCGGCATTCACGATGGCATCGACCGGGGATTGCGTGATATCGCCTTGAGAGGCGTGAAGACGGACGACTTGCGACATGGGCTCGACTCCCTTGTTGCGAGTGTCGACGGCGGGAGGCCGTCGCCGGGGAAACGACTCACCGGCCATCCCTGGAAGGATCGCCGGCGGGCCATGCAACGCAGAGGACGGGTTCAGCCCGGAAGAGCGTCGTCCTCGCGTTCTGCGCGGGCGTCGCGCCGCAGCAGCGCTTCTACCGCCGCGCGGGCGGGCAAACCGTCGAACAACGTGGCGCACACGGCGTCGGTAATCGGCATCTCGATGCCATGCGCGCGCGCAAGATCGCGCACCGCACGCGCACATCGTACGCCCTCGGCAACGTGTCCCAACGACGCGAGCACTTCGTCCAGCGACTTGCCCGACGCGAGCTGCAAGCCGACGGTACGGTTGCGCGACAAGTCGCCCGTGGCGGTCAGAATCAGGTCGCCCATGCCGGCCAGTCCCATGAATGTCTCGGGCTTGCCGCCCAGCGCAACGCCAAGACGCGTCATCTCGGCCAGACCGCGTGTGACCAGCGCCGCGCGTGCGTTAAGGCCGAGGCCAAGGCCGTCGCTCACGCCCGTCGCAATCGCGAGCACGTTCTTCACGGCGCCGCCGACTTCGACGCCGACGAGGTCGTCGCTCGAATAAATGCGCAACGCACCGAAGTGGCATGCGGCAATCGTCAGTTCGCAAAGCGCGGGCACGGCACTGGCGATCGTCAATGCGGCCGGCAGCCCCTGCGCGACTTCGCGCGCGAAGCTCGGCCCGGACAATGAACCACCTGCCACTTTCGGAAAGACCTCGGCCACGATCTGGTGCGGCAGCAGGCCGGTGTCGGCCTCGAAACCTTTGCACAGCCAGATCAGATTCTGCGGCGGCGTGCCCGCGTTCGCCAAATGGCCAGCCAGGGCGCGCAGACCGGCCACCGGCACGGCAGCGACACACAATGCGCGCTCGCCCGTGCCATGCGCCATCGCCGTTGCGAAATCGGTTTCGAATCGCAGACGGGGGGACAGCGGGGAGCCGGGGAGGTAAGCGGAATTCTCGTGGGTGGCGGTCAGTTGTGTCACGAGCGCAGCATCGCGCGCCCAGAGGACAACATCATGGCGTGCCGCCATGTGACTCGCCATTGCGGTGCCCCAGGCACCTGCACCGAATACGGCAATCTTCATGTGGGAGACCTCGACGCCATGGCCAGCACGATACCGGCCATGGCGTCGATCAAGCGCAAGCGCTTAGTGGGTCTGGGCGGACGAGCCGTCGGGCATCACGATGCCCGACGCCGGCGTCTCGCCGTTGGCCGCTTGTTGCTCGGCCAGTTGTGCCAGACGTTGCTCGTACAGCGCCTGGAAGTTCACTTCCGCCAGATGGATCGGCTGGAAACCGGCACGGCTGATGGTGTCGGCCACGTTCGCGCGCAGGTACGGATACACGATCGTCGGGCAGGCGATGCCGATGAGCGGATCGAGCTGCTCGACCGGCACGTTGCGGATTTCGAAAATACCGGCTTGCTTGCCTTCGACCAGGAACGCGACCTTGTCCTTGATCTTGGCCGTCACGGTGGCAATCACGGCGACTTCGAAGATTTCCTCGGCCAGACGCTCGGCAGCGACGTCCAACTGCACTTCAACAGTCGGCATCTCCTGCTCGAGGAAGATCGCGGGCGAATTCGGCTGCTCGAGCGACAGATCTTTCAGGTAAGCGCGCTGGATGCTGAAAAACGGCTGATTCTGGTCGGACATTTCGTTTCCTTGGAATGAAGACAGCCGCGCAGTCACGCGGCTGGGCGCCTATTTTGCAGGCGGTATCAGGCAGCTTGCAAGAGCGGCAAGAGACCACCGGCACGATCGAGCGCCGACAGATCGTCGTAACCGCCAATATGACGCTCGTCGATATAAATTTGCGGCACCGTACGACGACCGGTACGCGTCATCATTTCTTCACGGCGGGCAGGTTCCTTGTCGATCAGAACCTTCTCGATCTCCTGGACCCCGCGCTGGCGCAGCAGACGCTCCGCCATCTGGCAGTACGGGCACACTTGCGTGCTGTACATCACGATCTTCGGCATGACTTGCAACTCCTTGATTACTTGACGACCGGCAAGCCGGCTTCTTGCCAGGCGGCGATGCCGCCCTGCAAGCTGAACGCCTCAGCATAACCAAGATTGCGAAGCAGCGTCTGAGCGCGCGCCGAGCGTTGACCGCTCTTGCACACGATGAGTACCGGTGCCGCCTTGTTTTTAATGACCTGCACGACCTTTTGCTCCACGTCGTCGAGCGGCACATTGCGCGCAGACGGCAGGTGGCCTGCGGCAAACTCCTCTCCCGTGCGGACATCGAGCACCACGGCGCCCTTACGGTTGATGAGCTGGGTCGCTTCCATGGTCGACAGACCGCGACCGCCACGCTTGAATACCGGCCAGGCCAGCATGCCGCCCGAAACGAGAGCGATGGCGATCAGCGCGAGGTTGGTGTAATCGGCAAAGAACTTCACAAACCACCTGAAAAATATCAAAAGAATCCGATCATTATAAAATATTCCGTGATTGCGCCGACGGGTCTCGTTGCCAATCGTTGCGCCCGACGTCGGCGGCCCTTGTATTGAGCCCTCAAACGTTCCGGAAGTGCTGCGGCCAAACCCTTGCCGGGCCTGGCTGTGCCGTGCGCTGCGAACCGACCCGGCCCCCCGTCGGCTGCCCCCGCTTTCCAACTCTGACTGAAGTCTGCACATGTACAAGCTCGTTCTCATCCGCCACGGCGAATCGACGTGGAACAAGGAAAACCGCTTCACGGGCTGGGTCGACGTCGACCTGACCGAAAAGGGCGTCGCCGAAGCCAGCCACGCAGGCAACCTGCTCGCCGAGGCCGGTTTCAAATTCGATCTCGCCTATACCTCGGTGCTCAAGCGCGCGATCCGCACGCTGTGGCACGTGCAGGACACCATGGACCAGATGTGGATCCCGGTGGTGCATAGCTGGCGACTGAACGAGCGTCACTACGGCGCGCTGG
Source organism: Pandoraea sp. NPDC087047 (assembly GCF_044745225.1). Taxonomy (NCBI): domain Bacteria; kingdom Pseudomonadati; phylum Pseudomonadota; class Betaproteobacteria; order Burkholderiales; family Burkholderiaceae; genus Pandoraea; species Pandoraea sp. NPDC087047. Next base: position 116,808 of record NZ_JBIUZU010000003.1, on the reverse strand, counting down.
CCGGTTTGAACAAGGCCGAGACCGCCGCGAAGTACGGCGACGATCAGGTGCACGTATGGCGTCGCAGCTACGACACGCCGCCGCCCCCGCTGGCCGCTGACGACGAGCGCAGCTCGTACAACGACCCGCGTTACGCCAAGCTCAAGCGCGAAGAGATCCCGCTCACCGAGTGCCTGAAAGACACCGTTGCCCGCGTGCTGCCGCTCTGGAACGAATCGATTGCCCCCGCCGTGCGCGCCGGCAAGCAGGTTCTGGTGGCCGCACACGGCAATTCGCTGCGCGCCCTCATCAAGCATCTCGACAATATTTCGGACGACGACATCGCCGGCCTGAACATCCCGAACGGCACGCCGCTCGTGTATGAACTGAACGCCGAGCTCAAGCCGATCCGTCACTATTACCTGGGCGATCAGGACAAGATTGCCGGCGCACTGGCCGCCGTCGCCGCGCAGGGCAAGTCGAAGTAATCGAGTCAGCACGCGAGCAAAGCCGGCAAACGACGCCGGCGCGCGATGTCAGCGGCAAAATCACCCCTTGGAGGGAATCGCCCTGACGTGGCGCTCGAGCGCACTGCGTCTTCGCGGTGCGCTCGGCGCTTCCTACTCTGCTTCCTACTCTGCTTCCTACCCCGCTTCCGACGCCGGCTCCGGCGCGAACGCCCGTCGGACGTGCCATTCTCCCGCCATACTCCCGTCACCCTCGTGCCGCCCCTCCCTCGCGCCATACTCGGGGAATCCCTACGCCTTGCCACTCGGGCACGCCTAACCGTAATACGCGGTAACACGACATCGACGCCCCTCGTGGCACCTTCGCTGCGGTGCGCGATCCCCGTCCAGAGCGCGTCACATCAGCGAAAGCCGTGCGTGCGCGAGGGGCGTTGGACGAAATTTGCCTCACAACGTGGCGTTGAACGAAACTTTTCGTAGAACCACTCCGGAAAACTCCCGTCGAACGGGCAATGTCCCGCCTGCGGGCAAACGGTTATACTTCGCCAAAGTGCGCGCGCCCATTGGCGTGCGCCCCAAAATTCCGGAAATTCCACGCCTATATGCGCCAAACCCTCAAACACATCGGCCTGATCGTGCTGGGCCTCGCGACCGGTGCGGCTGCCACGCTCGCGTTCTCGCAGGCGTCCGCACAAAGCGCTACGACACCGTTGCCGCTCGAACAGCTTCGTCTGCTGGCTGAAGTGTTCGGCCAGATCAAGCGCGAATACGTACAGCCGGTCGACGACAAGAAGCTGTTGACCGCAGCGATCAAAGGCATGGTGTCGAGCCTCGATCCGCACTCGTCGTACCTCGACAAGGAAGAATACAAAGAGCTGCAGGAGCAAACGCGCGGCCGCTTCGCCGGTCTGGGCATCGAGATCTCGCAGGAAGACGGCCTCGTGAAGGTCATCTCGCCGATCGAAGACAGCCCGGCGTTCAAGGCCGGCCTGAAGCCCGGCGACCTGATCACCCGCATCGACGACAAGCCCGTACGCGGCATGACGCTCGACCAGGCGGTCAAACGCATGCGCGGTGCGCCGGGCAGCAAGGTCACGCTGACGATCTTCCGCAAGTCGGACGAGCGTACGTTCCCGGTCTCCATCGTGCGTGCCGAGATTCGTGTGCAGAGCGTCAAGGGCAAGCTGCTCCAGCCGGGCATCGGCTACGTGCGCATCACCAGCTTCCAGGAACGCACCGTGCCGGATCTGGCCAAGAAGCTCCAGGAACTGGCCAAAGACCAACCGCTCACGGGCCTGATTCTCGACCTGCGTAACAACGGCGGCGGCATTCTCCAGTCCGCAGTCGGCGTGTCCGCTGCGTTCCTGAAGGAAGGCGCCGTGGTCGTGTCGACCAACGGTCAGATCGAAGACGCCAAGCAGACGTACAAGGCAACCTTCGACAACTACCGTCTGTCGGCGAGCCCGGAAGATCCGCTCAAGGGCGAAGCCCCGATCTGGAAGACGGTGCCGATGGTAGTGCTGGTGAACGCCTACTCGGCCTCGGCCTCGGAAATCGTGGCAGGCGCGCTGCAAGACTCGAAGCGCGCGATCATCATGGGCAAGACGACGTTCGGCAAGGGCTCGGTCCAGACCGTACGTCAGTTGTCGCCGGACACCGCGCTGCGTCTGACCACGGCTTACTACTACACGCCGAGCGGCCGCTCGATCCAGTCCATCGGTATCAAACCGGACGTGCCGGTCGACCAGAATCCGAAGGGTGATCCGGACGACGTGCTGGTCACGCGCGAAATCGATTACCAGAACCACCTGCACAACACGCAAACGCCCGACGAGCAGAAGGAAATCGACGCCCGCGAAACGCGCCGCCTGGAAGAACTGCGCCGCCTCGAAGAAGAGAACGCGAAGAAGACGCCGGAAGAGCGCAAGAAGGAGCGCGAAGAACGCCTGCCGGATCTGGGCAGCGCCGACGACTTCATGCTCCAGCAAGCCGTCCACCAGCTCAAGGGCGAGCCGGTGCAGCGCACCAAGTCGCGTCTGGAAGCCAACGCCGGCCCGCTGCCGAAGGACGCGGCTTCGAAGGCCTCGGCACCTGCCGCTGGCGCCAAGACGGATCCGAAGACGGACACCGTCGTGCCGGCCAAGCCGTCGGACAAGAAGTAAGCATCGGCTTTACACTACAAACCGTGCCCGCGAAAGCCGGCACGGTTTTTTTATTCCATTCCGTTTTGCGATGAACGACGAACAGCTGCTGCGTTACTCCCGCCACATCCTGCTCGACGAACTCGGCATCGAGGGCCAGGAGCGTCTGCTCGCCGCGCACGCCGTGATCGTGGGGGCAGGCGGTCTCGGCTCGCCCGCCGCGCTCTATCTGGCGGCCTCCGGCGTCGGACGCATCACGCTGATCGATGACGATGTCGTCGATCTCACCAACCTGCAACGCCAGATTCTTCACGACACGAACAGCGTAGGCCGCCCCAAGGTGATCTCCGGACGGGAACGCATCTCGCAGATCAACCCGGACGTCGTCGTCGAAGTCGTCAACGAGCGCGTGGACGAAGCGCGCCTCACGGCGCTCGCGCGCGACGCCACCGTCGTGCTCGACGGTTCGGACAATTTCGCCACGCGCCATGCCGTCAATCGGGCTTGCGTCGCGGCGGGGGTGCCGCTCGTGTCTGGCGCCGCATTGCGCTTCGACGGGCAGATCAGTGTGTTTGACGTGCGTAACGAAGCGTCACCCTGCTATGAGTGCATCTTCCCTGCCGACGAACCCTTCCCCGAACAGGCCTGCGCCACGATGGGCGTGCTCGCACCCCTCGTCGGCATCATCGGTAGCATGCAGGCGGCCGAGGCGATCAAGCTGATCACCGGCGTAGGCTCGCCGCTCGTCGGTCGGCTACAGATGCTCGATGGACGCAAGATGAGTTGGCACACCATGCACTGCGCCCGCAATCCGGAGTGCAAAGTCTGCGGACAGCGGCATTGATACTTTGAGGAAAAGCTGACGTTGCTCTCGGCGGCGTCCCAATTTTCCGATGCAAAAAAGCGGACGTTCCCGTCGAAGGAGCGTCCGCTTTTTTGTGAGTGATGCGAGGGGGGACTTTCGAGAACTGTGGCCCTCGACGTCGACAGCGGGCTCAGGCCACCGCCAGACGCGCCAGTGCCGCCTGCATCTCCTCAGGCTCGGTTGCCGCGAGCAGGTCCTGAACCGGCCGCTCCAGATCGGGCAAGTGCGCGCGCAGGATCTCTTGCTTGACCTGAAGCAACTGGCTCGGGTGCATCGAAAACTCACGCAGCCCCATGCCGAGCAGCAAACGCGTTGCCGTCGGATCCCCCGCCATCTCCCCGCACACGGCCACGGGCACGCCGAATGCGTGTGCCTCGCGGATCGTCATGGCAATCAGACGAAGCACCGCCGGGTGGAACGGGTCATACAGATGCGCGACGGCGTTGTCCGCCCGATCGATGGCGAGCGTGTACTGAATCAGGTCGTTCGTGCCGATGGACAGGAAGTCGAGCCGCTTCAGGAACATCGGCACCGTTAGCGCGGCCGCCGGCACCTCGATCATCGCGCCGAGCTTCACGTTCGGGTCGTAGAGCAGGCCTGCGGCGTCGAGTTGCGCTTTGGCTTCGCGCACGAGTTCGAGCGTCTGATCGATTTCCTGCGCGTGCGCGAGCATCGGGAACAGAATCTGCACCTTGCCGAACACCGACGCGCGCAGAATCGCACGCAACTGCGTGAGGAACATACGCGGCTCCGACAGGCTCCAGCGAATGGCCCGCAGGCCCAGCGCCGGGTTCGATGCCGTCTCGTACGTCTCGTGACTGTCGAGCGGCTTGTCGGCCCCCACGTCGATGGTACGGATCGTGAGCGGCAGGCCCTGCATCCCCTCCACGGCACGCTTGTAAGCCTCGAACTGCGCCTCTTCCTCCGGCGCTTCCTCTTCGTTCATGAAAAGGAATTCCGTGCGGAACAGCCCCACCCCGACCGCGCCCGCCGCCACTGCGGTCTTGGCGTCTTCCGGCAATTCGATGTTGGCGAACAGCTCGATGGGCGTGCCGTCGATGGTCTGCGCCGGCGAGTGCTTGAGGCGCTGCAAACGACGCTCCTCGAGCGCACGCTCGCTTTGCCGGTAGCTGTACTCTTCGAGCACGATCGGCGCCGGATCGACAATGACCATGCCGCTATCGCCGTCGATGATGATGACGTCGTCCTGCTTGATAAGCAGGCTGGCCTGCGCCACGCCGACCGCCGCCGGAATCCCCAGGCTGCGTGCAACGATCGCGGTGTGCGACGTCTTGCCGCCCAGATCCGTGACAAAGCCCTTGAACGTCTGCGACTTGAATTGCAGCATGTCGGCCGGCGCGATGTCGCGGGCCACGACGATCATGTCGTCGCGCGGCGTCTCGGCCACCACGTGACGAATGCCGGGCGCACCGGCGAGTGCCTTGAGCACGCGCTCGGTCACCTGTTCGATATCCGCGCGACGCTCGCGCAGGTATTCGTCTTCGATGTCTTCGAAGCGGGCGACGAGCACCTCGAGTTGCGTCGTCAGCCCCCATTCCGCGTTGTAGCGTCGCTCGCGAATGAGCTTGATGACGGCGTCGACCAGCAGCGTGTCGTTGAGGATCAGGGAGTGAACGTCGAGAAATGCGCCCATCTCACCAGGCGCGTCGTCCGGCAGTTCGTCCTTGAGGGTATCGAGTTCATGCTGGACGGTCGCCTGAGCGCTGCGAAAGCGCGCGATCTCGTCGTCGATCTGGCTGGGATCGAGCAGATAGTGCGGGACATCGAGGGTGGCGGGCGCGAGCAGATAAGCGCGTCCGATCGCGATGCCGCGCGAAACGGGAATGCCGTGCAGGGTGAAAGACAAGGAAGTCTCCCCAATTCAGAGGCGGATGATTCAACCGTGTGTGTTTTTGCTGTCGTCGAGGACAGTGAGCGGTGGTGCGGTGAAAGTACGGTCCGCGTGACACAGCGCGCCTGCCGACGCCGCATCACCGCAGCAAACCGTTATTCCCCTTCGCCGAACTTGTTCGCGATGAGATCGAGAATTTCCTTCATGGCCTGCGCCTCGTCCGATCCCTCGGTCTCGACTTCGACCTTCGCGCCGATCCCGGCCGCCAGCATCATGACGCCCATGATGCTCTTCGCGTTGATTCGCCGACCGTTCCGGGTCAGCCAGACCTCACTCTGAAATTTCGCCGCCAGTTGCGTCAGCTTTGCAGATGCCCGGGCGTGCAAGCCCAATTTATTTACGATCGTCGTTTCTTGTCGAAGCATGTTTCAGTGTGACGTAGTGTGTGTGGCCGGCGCACCCGCGCCGACTTCCAGAATACCTTTAGATCCGCCCGAAAGCACCTTCTCCGCCAGCGTGTCGAGTGGCACCGAGCGATAGCACACCGCTTTGATGAGCATCGACAGGTTCACGCCTGCGAGCACCCGCACTTTCGGCCCTACCAGTTGCGCCGCCACGTTCGACGGCGTCGCCCCGAACAGGTCGGTGAGGACCAGCACGCCATTTTCTTCGCGTAGTTGCGCGAGGCGTTCCTTTGCGACGTCTACCAGCGCCGCCGTGTCCTGGTCGGGGACAACGTCGATCGCGCTGATGCGCGAAGGACAACCGCCGTAGATGTGCGATACACACTCGCGAAGTGCCGAGGCAAGCGGTGCGTGGGCAATGATCAGAATTCCAGCCATGATGCTAGGCGCGCCGGGCGCCGCGAGTGTCCGGGATACAAACACATCGGCGAACGCGAGCCTGTCGATTTTGGGATTCTTATTTTAGCAGGCGCGCAAAAATCCCGAATTAATCCTGAAATTTCATCAGGTTAGGGCCCTTCCCAAACGGCTACGCCACGGGCAGGCCCCTGTCCGAGTTACACCGCCAGTTCCAGCGCGTCGATGAACATCTTGGGCACGTCGAAACCGGTCTGATCCGTGATTTCCTGGAAGCACGTCGGACTCGTGACGTTCACTTCCGTGAGGTAATCGCCGATGATATCGAGACCCACGAGCAACAGGCCGCGTTGCCAGAGCGTCGGCGCCAGCGTCTCGGCAATCTGACGATCGCGCGGCGACAGGTCACGCGCTTCGCCAACACCACCGGCGGCGAGGTTGCCGCGCACTTCGTTACCCTGCGGAATGCGTGCGAGCGAATGGGGCACCACTTTGCCGCCGATCACAAGCACACGCTTGTCGCCCTTGGCGATATCGGGAATGAAGCGTTGCGCCATCACCGAGCGGGCGCCGTTCTCGCCAAGCATCTCGATCACCGAGCCGAGGTTGCGGCCGTCCGGGCCAATACGGAACACGCCCGTGCCGCCCATGCCGTCGAGCGGCTTGTAGATCACGTCGCCATGTTTCGCGTGAAAATCACGCAGACGCGAGGCGTCACGCGTGACCAGCGTCGGCGCCACGAACGGCTGGAATTCGGCGATGGCGAGCTTTTCGGAGTGGTCCCGAATCGCGCTCGGCTTGTTGAACACGCGGGCACCGGCACGCTCGGCGATCTCCAGCAGCCACGTGGCGTTGATGTACTCCATGTCAAACGGCGGATCCTTGCGCATGATGACCGCGTCGAACTCGGTGAGCGCGGTGAGTGCGGTGAGTGCGGTGAGTGCGGCGTCCCGCGTGGCGACAACTTCATACCAGACGTCTGCATCGCCCGTCAGACGAATTTCCTTCACTCGCGCATCGACCGTTGCGCCGTTCCACGCCATCTCGTGCGGCTCGCACGCAAAGATGCGATGCCCGCGACGCGCACCTTCGCGCATCATCGAGAACGTAGTGTCCTTGTAGATTTTGAACTGGTCGAGCGGGTCGGCGATAAAGAGAATCTGCATCGATCGGCGGGAGTCTTGGGGGTTCGGATGCACACACCGCAGGCTGCGGCGACAGGCGTCTATTCTAGCCGAGGCGTCGTTTTGCCGCTGCGCAGTGCTTGCGCGCGGTTTCCGGTCTGATGCCGCGCCAGTTCGATACCGGGTGCCGACGTCCTGTGCGGCCAATCCGTTGCGCACATCAAGCGCAACTTGCGCCCGCAGTGGCGCCCGCGCCGCCCAACCCATACAGGAGAGACGCATCGCGCACCGGGTCCAGACGCGCCCGCATGAGCGACAAGTGCGTCTTGAGCGTCTGCACCCCGATCGCACACGCTTCTCGGGTTTGCGTACGCGACTGACCGGCCAGCAAGCGCATCGCAATCTCCCGTTGTACCGGCGTGAGCGGCGTCTGCGAGAGTCGCTGTAACAGGCGGATGGCGGGCGGCACGGCGAGATGCAGCGCGATGCGCACACGGTCGGTCACGCCCCCGCCCATCCCGCACAAATGCGTGGCGTGCAGGTGCAGCGTACCGCCCGGCACCGGCACCGCCGCACACACCTGTGCGCTCGCGGGCGTTGCGCCCGACGGGTGGAGCGTCAGTTCGTCGGCGAGGCGTTGGCACGCTTGCACAACGACGCACGCGTCGTGCCAGGCGCCGCCCGGCACGAACTGCCAGACCCGGCGCATCAGCGCCAACGCGACCGGATCGGCCCACTCCGGCTGGCGACGGTGCCAGATCAGCGTGCCGACGGCATCCGCCCCGACCGCGCCGAGCACGCGCTGACCGAGATCCGGGCCGGGAGACGTCGTGATGGCAAGTGGCGGGAAATGGGGACGTTCAGGCGCGCGGGCAAATTCTGCGGCGGCGGTTTCGAACGCCGTCACTTCCCGCGCGTTGAAACGCGCACGCGTGCTATTTCGCGACACCAGCAGGCGCAGCGCTCCGATGGGGGCGGCAGTAAGCGTCCCGGCCTCCTGACATTGCGACAAGTCATCGGCCGATCGGGCGACGGGCAACAGGCAGACGTCGAGCAGATCGCCATCGGGCAGACATCCGTCCAGTTCAGGGGGACGATGGAGCGGAGCCGGCAACGCGGCGCTGTTCCCCCCGCAGCCTCGGCTGCCCCGGACGTGCCGAACATGGCTGCACAGCACTTCGCCTTGCGAGAGCGAGCGTTGCAGCTCGCTCAGAGGCGGCATCGTCCAGCCACAGGCAGCCAGACGCTCGCACGCCTGCAGGGGCGCCTGCGGTGCGTACCAACAGGTGGCGTCCGGCGCCCCGGTCCTATCGGCGGATTCGCCAACCCTGCCGGGTGTCCCGGAGCGCCCGGCTGCGCCGGATGCATGGCACCAGAGCGCCGCCACGCTGTCGGCACCCAGCCAGACCCGCAGCGTTTCCAGCCACAGCGGCAGATAGCCGAGCGTAGGGACCGGCAATTGATGGCTTTGACGCAGGCATGTCCGTAAATCCCCCAACATTCCCACGTACCTCCCAGTCAGAAACAATTCCGAGGAAATTTCCTATTCGACTTGAACGCAGGCAGATATCCCCCGTTCGGGGGATGTTCGATGCGTCAATCGGCCGCATCATCGCTTCACTGCTGACGCGAACCAAACGGACAGGACAGTACACCGATCCGAAACGAGAAGGGGATGCGCAGAGAACCAGTTTGCGGGGGGGCCCGCTCAGGGAAGCCCCGATTTCCGGTCGTTGCATGAGGCGACCGGTAAATGTGACGCCCGGCTAGTCGGGGGGCCAGCCGGGCGTCTTTTTCTTTTCGCGTCTCAGGGCGAGACGCGTCAGAGACCATCGCTACGCGACCACGGCCTCAGTTCAAATTCAGTCAATTCCCAGCAAAAAACCCAACGCATACTGCGGATCGTCGTCCGTTGCTGCGCCCGGCATATGGGCAATCAATACGTTTCCGGGTCCGGATCGGTGCGTTCGAGTTCAACCGATGCTGCGAGCAGCGCAAGACGCGCCACCACGCCATACATATAGAAACGGTTGGGCGGCGCAGCGCCCGGTTTGGCGTGGACGTCGGGCAGCGCCGTGTGCTCGAAGGCGAGCGGCACGAAGTGCATGCCGGGGGCGTTGAGATTCTCGTCGGTGCCGCGCCCGGTGTGGACACGATAGAAGCCGCCGACCACGTAGCGATCGATCATGTAGACGACCGGCTCCGCCACCGCTTCGTTGATGCGCTCGAACGTATAGACGCCTTCTTGCACGATCACGTCGTGCACTTCGAGACCTTCCTTGACCACGCTCATCTTGGTCCGCTCGCGTCGATTCAGGTTTTTGATCTCGGCGGCGTCGTGAACCATCATCACGCCCATGCCATAAGTGCCGGCATCGGCCTTGATCACGACGAACGGTTTTTCGGTAATGCCATACTCGCGGTACTTCTTGTTGATCTTCTTGAGCACGGCGTCGACCGTGTCGGCAAGTTTCTCCTCCCCCACACGCTCATCGAAATCGATGCCCTCGCACTTGGCGAAGTACGGGTTGAGCATCCATTGATCGACGTCGATCATCTTGGCGAACTTCTTGACGATGTCGTCGTAAGCCGAGAAGTGCTGGCTCTTGCGACGCACGGCCCAGCCTGCATGCAGCGGCGGCAGCAGGTATTGCTCGTGCAGCCCTTCGAGAATCGGCGGAATCCCGGCGGACAGATCGTTGTTGAGCAGAATCGAGCAAGGATCGAAGTTCTTGAGCCCCAGACGGCGCGGCGTGCGCTCCAGCGGCTCGATCACGACGTGCTGGCCGTCGGGCAATTCAATGGTCGTTGGCTCGGTGATGTCGTCCGACAGGCTGCCCAGACGCACATGCAACCCGGCGTGACGCATGATCGTCGACAGACGAGCAATGTTCTGCAGATAGAACGAGTTACGCGTGTGACGTTCGGGGATCAGCAGCAGATTCTTGGCGTCGGGGCAGATCTTCTCGATGGCGGCCATGGCGGCCTGCACAGCGAGCGGCAACACTTCGGGTGCCAGATTGTTGAAGCCACCAGGGAAGAGATTGGTGTCGACGGGGGCGAGCTTGAAGCCGGCATTTCGCAGATCGACCGAACAGTAGAACGGCGGCGTATGTTCCTGCCACTCGAGCCGGAACCAGCGCTCGATGGCGGGCGTCGCATCGAGGATCTTCTTTTCCAGGTCGAGCAAAGGGCCTTTCAGGGCCGTGACGAGATGCGGAACCATGCTTCTCTCATATCCAGATGGAATATCGATTGTAGAGCATACGCCCGGCGCCTCCGCCGTTTGCCATACCCCAGGAAGGGGCACCGTAGCGTGCCGGCGGCTTCGCGCATCGCCGTTCTTCAACGAGCAATGCCGGCTGGGCGGACATGAATCGGCAGGATTGGGGGAGGTGCGGTGCGATGCCGCGATGAGAAGAGATGGGGACAGAACCGGAAATCACAAGCACGGCGTGCGCACAAGCGTCGGGACAACCATCCGCACAAGCCGCGGACAAAAAAACGGGCACCCCTTCGGGTGCCCGCGCAATGCCGGGGCCGGCTGTCCGACCGGGCTCCAGCAACTCCTTCTGCGCGCCCCAGACCGGGCGCTTGTCCGACGTCAGCGAATCCTTGCCGACTCGCTGGTATCTATTGATGCGTATTAGTCCTGCGGGTACCCCCGGTGTCGCCAAGGGCGCACCCCGGCCGAAGCCGGGGCTAAACGGTGCGATGAGACAGATGCAAAGTGCGATTCAGACGACCCGCCGCCGTGGCTGACGAGCCGTGAGCAACGCTCGGATACGATCCGCCGTCATCAATTGTGGTACGCCGATTCGCCGTGCGAGGTGATGTCCAGACCTTCGCGCTCTTCGTCTTCCGGCACGCGCAGACCCAGCACGATGTCGGCAATCTTGAACGCGACGAAGGCGACCACACCCGACCACACGATCGTGGTCAGCACGCCCTGGAACTGAATCCAGACCTGAGCGGCAATCGAGTAATCCGGCGCGACCTTGTTGGCCACGTAGTCGTAGATACCCGTGCCGCCGAGCGACGGGGCAGCGAACACACCCGTCAGAATCGCGCCGAGCATACCGCCCACGCCGTGCACGCCGAACACGTCGAGTGCATCGTCCGCCTTGAGCAGGCGCTTCAGGCCGTTCACGCCCCACAGGCAAATCAGACCGGCGAGCAGGCCGAGCACGATCGAGCCCATCGGACCGACGAAACCGGCGGCCGGCGTCACGGCCACCAAACCGGCCACGGCGCCCGATGCGCCACCGAGCATCGACGGCTTACCCTTGCCAATCCATTCACCGGCCGTCCACGACAGCGTGGCAGCGGCGGTGGCGAGCAGCGTGTTGACGAACGCGAGTGCTGCGCCGCCGTTGGCTTCCAGACCCGAACCGGCGTTAAAGCCGAACCAGCCGAACCAGAGCAGCGAGGCGCCGATCATCGTCATGGTGAGCGAGTGCGGCTTGAACGCTTCCTTGCCGAAGCCTACGCGCTTGCCAACCATGTACGAGCCCACCAGACCCGCGATAGCAGCGTTGATGTGCACCACCGTGCCGCCTGCGTAATCGAGTGCGCCTTTCTGGAACAGCCAGCCTGCGTGTGCGGTGGCGGCGTCTGCGGCGGCCTGATCGGTGTAGGCGTCAGGACCGGGCCAGAACCAGACCATGTGGGCCATCGGCAGGTACGAGAACGTGAACCAGATCACCGTGAAAAGCAGCACGGCCGAGAACCGGGCGCGTTCGGCGAAGGCGCCGACGATCAGCGCGCAGGTAATCGCCGCGAACGCCGCCTGGAACGCCATATACGCGTACTCCGGCACGTTCACGCCCTTGCTGAAGGTCGCGGCAATCGAATCCGGCGTCATGCCCTTCAGGAACAGACGGTCGAAGCCCCCGAAGAACGCCCCGCCCTCCGTGAACGCGATGCTGTAACCGTAGATCGCCCAGAGAACGACCACGAGCGAGAAGATGATGAAACACTGCATCAGCACCGAGAGCATGTTCTTCGAGCGCACGAGACCGCCGTAGAACAGGCCCAGGCCGGGCAGCGTCATGAGAATCACAAATGCGGTGCAAGTCAGCAGCCAGGCCGTGTCGCCCTTGTTCGGCGGCACGGGGGTAGCCGCGGGAGCGGCAGGTGCCGCCGTTGCGGCCGTCGCTGCCGGCGCCGGTGCGGCAGCAGGCGTGGCGGTTGCAGCAGCGGGTGCAGGTGCGGCAGTTTCCGAAGCGGCCGCAGGCGCCGAGGCGTCCTGCGCGAGTGCGGCGGTAGCGCCGAGGCCCAGGGTGCCGGCAACGCCAGCAAAGGCGGCGGCGAGCAGGAGTTTGGCAAGCAGTTTTTTCATGATTGTTGTCTCTTATGTAGGACCTTTACAGCGCGTCTTCGCCGGTCTCTCCAGTACGGATACGGACCACGTGCTCGACGTTGGACACGAAAATCTTGCCGTCGCCGATCTTGCCGGTGCGGGCTGCCTGCTCGATGGCGTCGATCGCCTGATCGAGCATGGCATCGCCGATTACCGCCTCGATTTTCACCTTCGGCAGAAAGTCGACGACATATTCTGCACCCCGATACAGCTCGGTATGGCCCTTCTGGCGGCCGAAGCCTTTGACTTCGGTCACGGTAATGCCGGCCACTCCGATGTTCGAGAGGGCTTCACGCACCTCGTCGAGCTTGAAGGGTTTCACAATTGCGGTAATCAGCTTCATGATGAGTCGCTCCTTAGAATGTCTTCGACAACCCTACGACGACCGTCGCCTTGGAGAGCACTTTGCCGGAATTCGCGGCCGTGTAGTACTTCTCGTTGGCGTTCGTATCGACGTAGGCGACCGACACGCTGAAGTTCTTGCCCAGATCTTTCGCCAGGCCGATCTTCCAGTCGGTATAGCTTGCGGCGCTGAAGTTATGCACCCACTGATGCCCCACGTGACCCACGGCCGAGAGACCCCAGAAGCCGATGTCGTAGGTGCCCGTCAGGTCGAGGTAGCCGCTGTTGGTCGTGTCCTGACCATCGGGGCTCACCAGCCCGAACAAACGGGTAAGCGAGTGCGAGTACTTCAGCGTTACGGTTTTCCAGCCCACGGCGGCATACAGTTCGAACGTATGCGGACGCGGGAAAAACTGACCGGACGGATAACTGCCCGGGTAGTAATACTGCAAACCGCCGAAATCGACGGTCCAGTCAGGGATGATTTCCTTCTTCCAGCCCCCATAAAAATCCGTCTCGATGGGGGCACTGACTGCCGAATTCCCATCCGAAATCCAACTGATGTTCGATGCCCACACACCGGCGTACAGCCCGGATTCATGCGTGAGATCGAAACCACCTTGCACCGCCGGACGCTTGCCCGTCTGCGAAATACCGCGGAAACGGTAGTCCGAGAACAGGCCGATATTGGCAGTTACCGTCAGCGGCTCTGCCGCTGCGGCCGCTGCGTCGGCGGGCGCTGCTGGTGCGGCCCCGTCGGTACTCGCCTGCGCATACGCGCCGGCGGACACCGAAATCGCACCGAAGAACACAAAGCCAGCCATCGCAGTTGACACTTTTCTCATCACTTTCCCCTTAAGTTGAATTTTTCAACGTCTTGGTACAGCGTGCGGCAGGTTCCGGGACTGAGTAGAGCAACTCTCGTGCCAGCGCCTTCGACCGCATGTGCTGCGTCGCGCAAGATACGAATTTCGGGATAAAAAATTGGCAAATTTCGGGGGTGATGAGACGAGCGAACAACGTCACCTATAGGCAACGAAGCCCGACAAACTGAGTCGAACCCTCAACCGGTATGGCTTGGACGGCCCCCTGCGCTGGCTGGGCACAGGAAACGGTGATAGAGTTGCGCCAACATTGAGGGCCGCACCCGATGCACCACGTTGCACCGGTCAGACAGGCCTGCCGAAGCACATTGACGGTGCAAGCACCACATTGGTGCGGAGAAACGACGAGAGGAAGGCTTATGAAACCGAACGAGATCCTGCAAGACATGCAAGCCAAGGTGAGCGAGATGCTCAAGCAATCGCCCGCCAAGGATATCGAGCGCAACGTCAAGAGCCTGCTCAACCAGGGCTTCACCAAGCTCGATCTGGTGACCCGCGAGGAATTCGATGTGCAGGCACAAGTACTCGCCCGCACGCGCGAAAAGCTCGAAGCGCTGGAAAAGCGCGTGGCCGAACTCGAAAGCCAGCGCCGCGAAGCGCAAGACTGACCAGGCAGCACACCGACAGGGGCGCGAAAGCGCCCCTTGTTGCGTCTGGGCTCACGTGCCAGCGCGATGTCGTCAACAAAGGCAGGCACCGACTCACGCCACCTTGCCCCGCTCTGTCCCGCTTTGCCCCGGCATCCCTCACGGATTCTCGGAGTGCTATCGGAATCCTCCTAGCGACCCGGCAGACGATTCCGGCGAGACGGCACCGTCAATCCGAAAACACCCTCCCCACCCTGCATTTGCTCCCTTAAGGCGTTGCGCACCCACGCGTTCGACGACGACTATTGACGCCATCGATGCAGCGCGTTGCGATCATTGCGGTCGCTGCGATGGTTGCGATCTCCGAGGGGGAAGTCATGTCATTGGCAGTTGTCAGCAGCCGCGCGATTACCGGGATGGCGGCGCGCCCGGTCACCGTCGAGGTGCATCTGGCGAACGGGTTGCCCGGCCTGTCGCTGGTCGGGCTGCCGGATACCGAGGTCAAGGAAAGCCGCGAGCGGGTGCGCTCGGCATTGCAGAACAGCCGCTTCGAATTCCCGGCGCGGCGCATCACGATCAATCTGGCGCCGGCCGACTTGCCGAAAGCCTCCGGCTGCTTCGACCTGCCGATTGCGCTGGGCATTCTTGCGGCGAGCGGTCAGTTGCCCGAGGCGGGACTGCGCGCCCATGAGTTCGCGGGAGAATTGTCGCTCACCGGTGAATTGCGTTGGGTTCGCGGCGGGTTAGCGATGGCGAGCGCAATGGCGGCAGAACCGTCGTCACGCGCGCTCGTGCTGCCCGCAGGTAGCGCGCAAGAAGCCGCGTTGGTCGAAGAAGCAACAGTCTACGGAGCGCGCACCTTGCTCGACGTCTGCGCCCATCTCGCCGAGCCGGACGTCGCAACACCGCTGCGGCGCGCCGTCGCGCCACTGGCACTCGCCGGGCCGGGGGCGGGCGGTCACGGGGCGGCCATGACGGGCGGGATTACCGAGACGGACGATATCGCCGACATGGCGGACATAAAAGGGCAAGCGCATGCCAAGCGCGCATTGGAAGTGGCGGCGGCAGGCGGGCATCACATCCTGTTCTACGGCCCGCCGGGCACCGGCAAGTCGATGCTGGCGACGCGTCTCGCAGGCCTGCTGCCAGCGTTGAGCAAAGCGCAAGCGGTGGAGGCTGCTACCCTCGCCAGCCTGAGCGCGCAAGGCTTCGATCTGCGCCATTGGGGACGCCGCCCCTTTCGCGCGCCGCATCACACGGCATCGGCAGCAGCCCTCGTGGGGGGCGGCAGTGCACCGCGTCCGGGGGAGATCAGTCTCGCGCATCGCGGGGTGCTCTTCCTCGACGAATTACCCGAGTTCCAGCGCCGGGTGCTCGAGGTGCTGCGCGAACCGTTGGAGTTAGGGCATGTAACGATCTCACGCGCGGGCGGACATGCCACGTTCCCCGCTGCCTTCCAACTCGTCGCCGCGATGAACCCCTGCCCTTGCGGCGATCTGGGACATCCCTCGCGAAATTGCCGATGCACGAGCGAAGCGGTGGCGCGATATCGCAACCGCCTCTCAGGTCCGCTGCTCGATCGCATCGACCTGCACGTCGAGGTGCCCGCACTGAGCGCGGAAATGTTCGCCGCCCCGGCCAGCGGCGAGCGTAGCGAAGTCGTGGCTGCTCGCGTCAGTCTGGCGCGAGCGCGTCAGGTGTCGCGTCAGGGGCAATTGAATTGCCACTTGTCGAGTCGTGCGTTGGAAACGCAATGTCCGTTGCGCCCCGATGCGAAGGAAGTTCTCCACCGCGCAGTGACCCAGCACCATTGGTCGGCGCGCACCTATCACCGCGTGCTGCGCGTGGCTCGCTCCGTTGCCGATCTTGCGGATTGCGAAGCGATCGATGCGCACCACATCGCAGAAGCCGTGCAGTATCGCGAGGCCCCGCAGTCATGACAGATCATTCGAGGCACTCGCTGCCGGGCCATCGCTCATGTTGGCAAGCGGGCCGTGCTGCCATTCGACGAAAACCCGCCGGCACAGTGCTGCGTAGTTGCTGGGCGGCGTCACAACGTCAACGGCGAAGATTCGCAGACGCGAGCGAGTGCCGCATGCTCCGGCGCTTACCAGGAAGGGATGACGGTCCCGTTGAACTTGGTCAGGATCATTTGCTTGATCTTGTCGGACTCGAAGATCTTGATGAAACGCGCGATGCGCGGGTCGTCCTTGCGGTCCGCGCGAGCGGCCCAAATAATGGCCCACTGCGATGTCTTGTCTTCGAGCAGCAGCGCGTCCTTGGGATTGAGGCCCGCCAATACCCCCTTGTTCAGGTTGACGACGCCGGCGTCGACATCGACCAGCACGCGCGGCACCTGAACTTCATCGAGCAGCACGATCTTCAGGTGCTTGGGATTCTCGCTGATGTCGGTCAAACCAACATTGATGCCCGAGCTGGTCTTGAGCTTGATCAGGCCGGCTTTCTGCAACAGAAACAAGGCACGTGCTTCATTGGCGGGATCGTTGGTGATGGCGATCTTGGCGCCGTTGGGCAAACGGTCCAGCGACTTCACCTTGGTGGAGTAGATGCCGGCCGGCGCTACGTAGCTGGGTTTGATCGCCACGATCTTGTAACCGCGCGACTCGTTCTGCCTGAGCATGTACGGCACATGCTGGAAGTTGTTCAGATCGATATCGCCGGCCTGGGTCGCTTCATTGATTTGCGTAGGTTCGGTGAATTCGATCACCTTCACGGGGAAGCCCTCGGCGTTCGCAATCTTGGCCGCCTCCTGAAGGAAGTCGCTGTAGGGTCCGGGCGAGGCGCCCACGCGCAGCGGTGCGTCGGCAGCGAAAGCCGGTGCTACCGAGGCCAGGGAGAGCGCGACACACAGCATATTTTTCTTGACGACGCGAAGCAGATTCACGATGGGCTTCCAGGATAAAAGTTGAGTCGGGATGAAAGGTCCAGCGATGAAAAACGAGGCCGGAAACGACACCGGAAATGGCATCGGGAATGACGCCAGAAGCGCCGCATTTCACACGCCGTTATGCGTATCGTTATGCCTATTTCTCTCGGGCGAGAAGCCAGGTTTGCTTCGCGCCCGCCTGAACCGGAATGGCCTATTGCGCCGCAAAGCGTCGCGGGCGCAGTCCTGCCTGAAACCAGTTCACCAGCGATACCGTGTCGTAGACCGGCACGCCATAAGTGGCCTGGATATCGGCGGTAAAGGGTGCGAGGTTGGTGCATTCCAGAACGATCGCCCCGACGCTCGGATGCGTCTTTACGAGGCGGCCCGCCAGCGCCAGCACTTCCTCGCGCAGCGTTGCATACGGCACCGTGTCGTCGCCTTCCCGAATGGCGCGCACGAACTCCGAATCCGGCGGCATACCGAGCACCGGCGTGGCAGGATCGATGCCAACGGCTTCCAGGTACTTGCCGCTCAACGACTCGGCGTTATAGGTGAGGATGCCGACTTGCTTGTCCGAGGCGATCAGGCGCTTGACGATCGGCACCTGAAGCAGGGCGCTGGTCGCCACCGGAACGCCGCAATAGTCGGCCAGTTCCTGCTGATAGATGGAGAGGAACCCGCAAGTGGTCGTGATGCCATCGACCCCGGCGTCCACCAATTCACGCGCCGCTTTCTTGAAGGGTTCCAGCAGGCTGCTGTTATGCAGCTCGGTCATCTTCGCCGGGATCGCCTCCTCGACGATGCGGTATTGCACCGGGAACGACCAGGTTCCTGCGTGTCCGATGTCGCCCAGATAGCGCCGGAAATGCGTCTTCACCATCAGGATGCCGACGCTCACGCCATAGTAGGTTTTGAGGCTGGGTTGTTCGCTCATCGTCACGCCTTATTGAGCGGCCAGGTCCTGCAGGTAGCTATCGATATCGACTTCCAGCAGGCTATTGAAGATATTGGTAGCGACCATGGTGCCGCCGAAGCCGATCAGGTTGACGATGGCCGTCTCGTCGAACCGATCGTTGAGCCTGCCCCACAAGGCATCGTCCAATTGATTCGCGCGCTTGCCGCCGATGGCGCTGCCCAGTTCCGTGAGCAACTGCTCCGTCTCGGTCGGTACGAAATCACGAGGATCGACGCCCTCCGCCTTGAGCGCCTGACGGAAGAATGTGGAGCACAACAAGCAGTCCGAGCCGGTGGAAATCGCGTAGGCGTAGACATTGAAAGCCCGTTTGCCGAGCAGCGTGATCAGTTCGGCCTTGATTAGATAAGCGCCGTGATAGGCCTGGTGCGCTGGCAAGGAATGCAGGATCGTGGCCTTCATGTTAGTGACGCGACCGACGCGTGCAATTTCGTCGTCATAAGCCTGCTGACGTTGAACGTCGAGCGCCTCGCGTTCGACCCGTTTGATACGTGCCATGGGGTTCCTTCCAGAGGACGGTGAATGGGGGAATGGGTGAATGGGTAGTCAGGCGTGAAAACGCTGCGCACGGAAAGTGGCCAGTTCGAGGCGTTCCACCCGATTGAGGATTTCGTCCGCGACAGCTTCGCCAAGGAAGGGCGCCAGCGTGACACCGCTGTGGGTGATAACGCTGTAGAAGCCTTGCACGTCCCGCGCAGGCCCCACGGCCGGATAGTGGTCGGCCGGCAGCGCGCGCACGCCAACGCGTAGCGCTTCCGCTTGCACGCCGCCCAGCAGCGGCAAGACCTTGGCCGCGGCATGCAGTAGACGTTGCGCGTCGTCGAGATGTTGGGTCGGGCTCGCCTCAATCGGCACTTCGAGATCGTTGCGACAGATCAGCAGGCGCCCGGCACCATCAGGGCGGACATGTACTTCGGGGGAAAAGATCACACGCTTGACGGCATGCGCCAGCGGCGGCGTGAAAAGCATCAGTCCCGCCGAGGGCGTCAGGGGGATTTGCTGAGCCTCGGAAAAGGCCGGTTGCCCGGCCCAGCGGCCCGTGCAGTTGATAACCGTGTCGGCACTCAATGCCTCGCCGCTTTCGGTGTGCACACCGACGATACTGTCATCCCTGCGCAGCAGGCCTGCCACGCGGGTATGTGTGAGTAGGCGTACGCCTCTGGCACGGGCAGCCGCCAACAACGCCTGGCAATACACGGGGGGATCGACCCAGCCGTCGTCGGGGAAATACGCCACGGGCGCCTCACCGATGGCACCGACGTCGATATCCGGCTCCAGTTCGCGTACGCCCGCGTGATCGAGCCATTGCACACGGTAACCCCATGCTTGCCGAGTGGCGACCTTGCTGCGATAGCTATCGGGGCTACCATGCGTCCATTCCAACGTGCCGCCGCTATGCCACCACGGCGCGGACTCGAACTGCTCGCGCAAGGCAGCATGTGCGCGCATGCCGGCAACGTTAAGGTCGTGGTACGGGCGAGGGGCCTTGTTGAGTGAGTTTACCCACGCGAAAGTCGTACTGCTGGTGCCTCCCGCGATACGACCACTGTCGATCACCGTGACTGGCGCACCGGCGCGGGAAAGAAAATACGCGACCGAAGCACCGACGATACCGGCGCCGACAACGATGTACATGGAGGAGTTTTCCGGAAGACCTGCGGGATCGCGCGGCGCGAACGAGGACGTTGCAACGAAACCTCGCCACACGAATATGGCTGCAAAATATAGCCGCCTGGCCCCCTCCGGGAGAACCACTATTTTCGTATAAGAAAATTCAAAACTTGTTTGGCGAGCACGCTCGGATCTCGACGACTCGCCCAGTGTTCAATCCCGGAACGGATACCGCAAGCAAGGCCAACAACGCCAATCGGCCGAGCCGGGCGCGGCCGTCATTCATCACAGTTCGTTCGCCACACGCGCCGCATGCATCTTGATGCAGACGTCGGAACGTTTCAGCGTCACTCCAATGTGAACGAATCGAGAAACTGATCGACCTGTTCCTTGGATGGCGCTTTGGTCGCCATGACGACGATCTGATAGACATGATTACCGCGTCCGACGAAGCGCGCCGCAACGTAGCGCTCGGCCTTGTCGCTCGCCATGCCCTGCGCGGAGACGGCCAGCCCGGGCAATGCAGGGGCATCGCCCGCCTGGCGCACCATTACCTGCACGGGGGCCGCTGAGGCTTCGTTCACGTTCGCAAGCAAACCATGCTGCAACTCGGTGAGGACGGTCTGACGCAGCGTGGCGTCGTCGCTGGGGAGCGTCACAACGCCAACGGCGAAGAGCGCTGCGTCGACCCGCGCGGCCTGCATGCGCATCGGTAGCGCGCCGGACGCAAATTTCACGTCCCGTTCGTCCTGGGTCGGCTTCGCGGGATAGGTCACGGCGTAGGCACCGTCCTTGTCGTGAACCTCACGCCAATCGTAGCGGGGGGAACAGGCGGCGAGCACCACCGTCGTGGTGAGCATCAGACAGACACGGACAACGCGGTTCATGGACGTGAGTGAGAGCCGGAAAAGGGAAGCGCTCATTATCCGTCATGTGTTGCGGCAGGAAAAACACGTCATGACGCAGTCTGACCGATCCCGGTATCATCGGACGCATGACACGCGTAACCGTTTGCACTGCCCGCCGACTGTCTGCACCCGCCTCTGAAGGGCAGGACACCCCGCGCCCGTTGGCGCGCCGCCGTATGGGCCGCGCCACCCTCACGGACCAATCGGGCCGCGTGGATCTCGTGGATCTCGTGGATCTCGTGGATCGCGTGAGCTGCCTGAGCCACTTGAGCCACTTGAGCCACTTGGGCCACTTGGGCCACTTGAGCCACTTGAGCCACTTGAGCCGCTTGGGCCGCTTGGGCCGCTTGGGCCACTTGGGCCACTTGAGCCGCTTGGGCCGCTTGAGCCGGTTGGGCCGTCAAATAGCAACAACGCTGACATGGCTCACGGCGTGCCTCGTCGCGGGCACGGCCGTCGCCGCACCGGCATCGAGTGGCGCGAACGCTTCGTCCTCATTGAACACATCGGGCACATCGAACTCGTCGAGTGCTTCGACCGCATCGGATGCCGCAGGCATCTCCGGGCGCAGCACCGGCGCAGCGACATCCGGCGTCACACTGGCACAGGCCACCGGCGTCACCTATCCGCGCGAAGGCGCGACGTCTTCGAGCGTCGACAGCAAGACGGCAGCGCAGCAACAAGCGGCGGTACCGCTGGCAACGGATTTCGCTGCTCATGCACGTCGCGCGTCCTCGCTCGACGTGCCGCTGATCGTGCTGGTCTCGCTGCGCGATTGCGTCTACTGCGGCCCGATCCGTCAGCGTGAGCTCGCGCCGCTCGTGCGCAGCGGCAAGTACGAAGTGCGCGAGATCGGCATGGACAGCACGGCACCGGTGCGCGATTTCGACGGCACCACGACCACCGGCGTCGCCTGGGCACGTGCCCATGGCGTCAAGGTTTCTCCGACGGTTTTGTTCCTCGATACGAACGGACGCCCCGTCGCCGACCCGCTCATCGGCGCAGGCCTGCCCGACTTCTACGGCGCGTATCTCGACGACGCTATCGCCCGTGGGCGCGCCCGCCTGCACCCGGCCAGCGGTACCACGGCACGCTAAAGCCGCTCGCGGAGATTCAGAGTAGAATCGTCGTCACCCGACGAACCCCAATTACCCACACGGCTGTGTCATGAGCGCTACGACCTCCCGCAAGTCTCCCCTGGGCAAGATCCTCGCCGTCGCGATCATTGCGGTCGTGGCGATCGCCGCGTATTTCACCTTTGCCGGGCAAAAACGGGCGCCCGAGGCCACGTTCACCCTCCTCTCGGGTCAGAAGCTCGGCACCGATCAACTCAAGGGCAAGGTCTATCTGGTCAACTTCTGGGCGACAAGCTGCGTCACGTGCATGAAGGAAATGCCGACGATGGTGCAGACGTACGAGAAGTACAAGGGCCAGGGCCTGGAATTCGTCGCGGTCGCCATGAGTTACGACCCGCCGATGTACGTGATGAACTACGCGCAGTCGCGTCAACTGCCGTTCAAGGTCGCGATGGATTCCGATGGCAGCGTCGCCAAGCAATATGGCAACGTGCAGCTCACGCCGACGACCTTCGTTGTGGATCGTAACGGCAAGGTCCTCAAGCAATACGTGGGCGAGCCGGAATACGCCGAACTCAACAAGCTCATCGAGACGGCGTTGGCCAAGCAAGCCTGACGTCAACGCCACGCGTTACGGCATCTCCCAAAACAAAAGCGCCCTGCGGGGCGCTTTTTGTTTTGGTCGACGGGCGCCGCAACGACTCAACGCCCCCCTTCCCCACCCTCACCATGCCCGCGCGTGTGCAGGCCGTAGCGTTTGAGCTTTTCATACAGCGTCGCCTTCGGCACATGCAAGGCCTCGGCCGTCGCCGCCACGTTGCCCTTGCTGTGCTCCAACGCCTCTTGCAGCACGGCACGCTCGAAGCGCTCGACCTGCTCCTTGAGCGGCAGAGGCGCCAGCGAATCGCCCTCGGGCGCGCTCGCCACACCGAGCACCAGACGGTCCGCCGCGTTGCGCAATTCGCGCACGTTCCCCGGCCAGTCCGACTGCAACAACTCCTGACGCATCCGATCGGACACCACCGGCGCGGGACGTCCGTAACGCACCGCCGCGTCGAGCATGAAGTGTTCGAACAGCGGCAGGATATCTTCGCGACGCTCGCGCAGCGGCGGCAACGCGAGCGTCACCACATTCAGGCGGTAATACAGGTCGCGACGGAACGTCCCCTCGCGCACCAGCGCCTCCATGTCGCCCTTGGCCGCCGCCACCACGCGGCAATCCACGCGAATCGACTGGTTGGAGCCCAGCCGCTCCAGCACACCGTCCTGCAACACGCGCAGCAGCTTGACCTGCAACGCAGCAGGCATGCTCTCGATCTCGTCGAGAAACAGCGTGCCGCCCGACGCATGCTCCAGCTTGCCGATGCGGCGCTTGGCCGCGCCGGTGAACGCGCCGAGTTCATGGCCGAACATTTCGCTCTCGAAAATCGCTTCGGGCAACGCGCCGCAGTTCAGTGCGACAAACGGGGCGTCACGCCGGCGCGACAACTCGTGCAGGCTGCGTGCAACCAGCTCTTTGCCGGTGCCAGTGTCGCCGTTGATGAGCACGGGGGCATCCGTCATGGCGACATTGGCGATGAGCGTGCGCAGCGTCTCCATCGAGGGGCTGCGGCCGATGATGCGCGAGGCGCGTCCGCCCTGCTCCGCCAGTTCGCGCCTCAGCGCCTGGTTCTCCAGCATGAGCTTGCGCGTTTCGAGCGCGCGTTTGGCCGACTCGATGAGACGGTCCGGTGCAAAGGGCTTCTCGATGAAATCGTAAGCGCCGTCGCGAATCGCCTGCACGGCCATCGAAATATCGCCGTGACCGGTCACGAGGATCACCGGGACTTCCGGGGCATGCTGACGCAGATGGGCGAGCAATTCGAGCCCGCTCATGCCGATCAACCGGATGTCGGACACGACGATCCCGGCGAAATCCGCCGTGATGCGCTCGCGCGCGGCCTCGGCCGAGGCGAGTCCGAAGGCGTCGAGCCCGGCGAGTTGCAGGCTTTGCAGCGTGGCACGCCGCACGAGTTCATCGTCTTCGACGAAAAGGATCTGGAGGTTCTTGTACATCATGCGATTGTCGCGCCGGTGCCATGCACACGGCGCAGCGTCACGAGAAATTCTGCGCCACCGCCCGGAACGTTGCGTGCGACCAACTGACCGCCGTTCTCTTGTGCGATGGATGATGAAATAGCGAGTCCGAGCCCCATGCCCTGACCGCCCTCCTTGGTACTGAAAAACGGCTCGAACAGGCGCGGCATATGCGCCTGCGAAATTCCCGGTCCGTTATCACGCACGTAAATGCGCGCCCACAGGTCGTCTGCGTCCACATCGATCCAGATCGACGGCGGCGCGTGCTGGCCGGTTACGCTCACCACGGCGTC
The DNA here is from genome assembly GCF_044745225.1 of Pandoraea sp. NPDC087047. Lineage (NCBI taxonomy): Bacteria > Pseudomonadati > Pseudomonadota > Betaproteobacteria > Burkholderiales > Burkholderiaceae > Pandoraea > Pandoraea sp. NPDC087047. The sequence continues at coordinate 92,557 of NZ_JBIUZU010000003.1, read as the reverse complement.
GATGGCGTTACCCACCAGGTTGATCAGCACCTGTTCGAGACGCAATCCTTCGCATGCGACCTGCACGTCGTCCAGGCCGCTGGCGAAGGTCGTCGTCAACTGGATACCGGCCAGACGCCCGCGCAGCAGCATCAGCGTGTTCTCGAGCGCCCGATGCACCGACGCCTTCATGTCGCCCCGCCGCGCCCGTCCGGCGAAGAGCCGCAACTGACCGGTGATCTTGCCCATGCGGTCGGTGAGCGACGCAATGGCCTCGAGGTTTTCCTGCGCGGCGTCGTACTCCCTGCGCTCGATCAGCACGCGCGTGTTGTCCGAGAAGCTGCGCAGCGCCGAGAGCGGCTGGTTGAGTTCATGCGTGATGCCAGCGGCCATCTGGCCCAGCGCCACGAGTTTCGACGCCTGGACGAGTTCGCTTTGCGCTTCGCGCAATTCATGTTCGGTGCGCGAGCGCTCCTGCACCTCCGTCTGCAATCGTTCGTTCGCCGACTGCAAATCGGCCGTGCGCTCAGCCACGCGCTCGCCCAGTTCGGCATACGCCGATTGCAGCAATTCGCGGCTCTTCAGCATGTCGCGCACGCGCTGACGCCGCTGATTCCACGCCACGCCCAGCAAGCAGGTGAAGGCCGCGAGGCACGCCGCGGCTACCGCCGCGATGCGGGCGTTGGCGATCACCTGATCGAGCGGGGCGAAGTACATGAGCGTCCAGTCGGGCTCGCCCAGCTTGCGCTGCACGGCGAGAAAGCGACGGGTCTTGCCCGCGCCGCGGCCGGCCCGGTCGTCACGCACGGTCACGACTTCGCCGTCGGCGTCGAGCCGCTCGTCTTCCGTCCAGGCGAGCGGCGTGATGTTCTGGTTGTAATACTGACGCGTGCTGTCGAGCGCCGCCTTCACGTCGGGCGCGAGTGGCGTGAGCGAACGATACTGCCAGCGCGGCTCGGACGACAGGAACACCACGCCATGATCGTCGGCCACGACCACCGGCTCGGAGGCATCGGCCCCGGCACGCTGGAACCACTCCAGGTTCAGCTTGACCACGACCACGCCACGAATCAGGCCGTCGACCAGAATCGGCTGGGAGACGAAATACCCCGGCTCGCCGGAGGTCGTCCCCACGCCGTAGAAGCGGCCGAAGGCACCCGCGATGGCGTCGATGAAATACGGACGGAAGCGATACTCCTGCCCGACGAAGGTGGCCTTCTCGCGCCAGTTACTGGCCGCGAGCGCGAGCCCGTTGGCATCGATCACATAGGCCGCCGACGCCTTGGCGCGCTGATTCACGTCGAAAAGATAATCGTTGGCGCGCTGCACGACGGCCCGATCGTCCGGATGCAAGAGCAAGTCGTGCACGTACGGGTGCAACGAGAGCAGATACGGCAGAAATTCGTAGCGATCGACGGTGCTGCGCAGACTGCCCGCGTAGCGCTCCACACGCGCACCGGCATTCACGCGCAGGTCGGCCACGCCGCGCTGCCAGCTCAGGGCGTACGTCAACCAGCAGAACAGGACACTCGCCAGCAACATGACGACGATCCATGACCAACGGCGCATCGGAACAGTCCTCTCAAGATCGATGGGGACTTCGTCGCGCCGGTAGTCCGCGGGGCTCGCAGGCGAAGCGGCACCTTGCGGGGCATGGCTCTGACGTGCGCGGATCGTGTTGTCGTGCGGGGTGGCCATTAGGGCGTGAGTCAAGAAATACGCCTTGTTGACGTCATTTTCCGGTCCGAACGATGGCGGCGGGCGGCGCGTGGGCCCCCCGTCGTCATCGCCAAACCCGTGCGCAATTCGATGACTGAAGGACCACCGGGCGGCGAAGCTCAGGCGCTATTGTGCCTGTGCCGCGCCGCCCGGTGGCGAACGTTACTTTGGCAGGGGTACGGAGGGTGTCACGCGAGAGGCATCGTGCCCGTTGCGCGCCACCCCGGTGGCCCCCGCCACCGGCCGTCAGGCCAGTTCCGGCTGTTGCGTGCCCGACATGGCGCTGGCCAGCTTCTTGCGGTCCAGTTCCTTTTCCCAGGCCGACACGACGATCGTGGCCACGCCGTTGCCGACGATGTTCGTCAGTGCACGGCATTCGCTCATGAAGCGGTCGATACCGAGAATCAGCACCATCCCGGCGACCGGGATCGTCGGAATCACGGCAAGCGTTGCGGCCAGCGTGATGAAGCCGGCGCCGGTCACGCCCGACGCGCCCTTCGAGGTCAGCATCGCCACGGCGAGCAGCGTGAGCTGTTGGCCCCAGGTCAGGTCGATGTTGGTGGCTTGCGCGATGAACAGCACGGCCATCGTCATGTAGATGTTCGTGCCGTCGAGGTTGAACGAGTAGCCGGTCGGGATCACGAGACCCACCACCGACTTCGAGCAACCGGCCTTTTCCATCTTTTCCATCAGGTGCGGCAGCGCAGCTTCCGACGAGCTCGTACCCAGCACGATCAGCAGCTCTTCCTTGATGTAAGCGAGGAAGCGGAAGATCGAGAAACCCGTGAACCTGGCGATCAGACCCAGCACCACGATCACGAACAGGAACGACGTCAGATAGAACGTGCCCATGAGCTTGGCCAGCGGCACCAGCGAGGCGATACCGTACTTGCCGATCGTGAAGGCCATGGCACCGAAGGCGCCCAGCGGGGCGACCTTGGTGATGATGTGCACAACGCGAAAGAGCACGCCCGACACGCTGTCGATCCAGCTCGTCACCACGCGGCCACGCTCGCCGATCGCGCCCAGTGCAGCGCCGAACAGGATAGCGATCACGAGGATCTGGAGGATTTCACCTTTGGCGAACGCGTCGGTGATCGTGTTCGGAATCAGGTGCAGCAGGAAGTCGGTGAACGTGTCGCCGTGCGCGGCCTTCGCGGCGTAGCCGGCGATAGCCTTCGGATCGAGCGAGTTGATGTCGACGTTGAACCCGGCACCCGGCTTGAGGATGTGGGTGGCGATCAGACCGATCACCAGGGCGAGCGTCGAGACGACTTCAAAGTAGATGAGGGCCTTGCCGCCAACGCGACCGACCTTCTTCATGTCTTCCATGCCGGCGATGCCGGTCACGACCGTACAGAAGATCACCGGACCGATGATCATCTTGATGAGCTTGATGAACGCGTCACCAAGCGGCTTCATCTCGACGGCGAGATCGGGCTTGAAGTGACCGAGCAGAATGCCGATGACAATAGCGAACAGCACCTGCACGTACAGAATGCGGTAAAAGGGTTTTTTGGTCTGGGTTTGCATGTTGTTTCCTCTTCAGGCGGCGGGGCAAGCCACCGCCCTTGTTATCAATCCGCGGTGACGCCGCGAATCTCGCTTTGCGCATAGCGCATTTGCTCCTCCATCACCATCTGGGCCAGCGCCTTCTTCAATTCATTGAATTCGCTGCCTGCCGTGTCTCGCGGACGGGGTAGTTCGATGACCACGTCCCGCTTGACCGTGCCCGGCCGGTACGTCATGACGACGACCCGATCGGCCAGATAGATCGACTCCTCGATACTGTGTGTGACGAAAACGATCGTCTTCTTGAATTCCTCCCAGATGCGCAGCAATTCGTCCTGCAACGTGCGACGCGTGAGCGCGTCGAGCGCGCCGAACGGCTCGTCCATGAGCATGATCGGGCTGTCGAGCGCGAGCACGCGGGCAATGGCCACGCGCTGACGCATGCCGCCCGACAGGTCACGCGGAAAACGGTCGCGAAACTCGCGCAGGTTGAGCTTGCCGAGCAGCAGGTCCACGCGCTCGTTGATCTCGGCGCGGCGCATTCCCTTGATTTCCAGGCCGAAGGCGACGTTCTGCGCCACCGTCATCCACGGAAACAAGGCGTACTCCTGGAACACCATGCCGCGATCCGGGCCGGGCTGCGCAGCGGCGTCCGCACGACCGTCGATGCGAATCGCACCGGAAGTCGGCTGCACGAAACCCGCAAGCGCATTGAGCAGCGTCGACTTGCCGCAGCCCGACGGGCCGAGCAGGCAGACGAACTCGCCCTCGCCGATGCTCAGGTCGATGTCCTTGAGTGCGTCGACGACACCGCCGGGCACAGGGAATTGTTTGTTGACGTTATCGATTTGAATCAGCATGTGTGTCGCCTCACTTGGTTTCGAGACCACGGTGCCACTTGAGCAGGTGGTTGTTGAGACGATCCATGCCGAGGTCGATCACCAGACCGAGCAGGCCGATGGTCAGCATGCCGGCGATGATCTTGTCGGACCACATGTACTCGCGCGCTTCCAGAATGCGGTAGCCGAGGCCGTTGTTCACGGCAATCATCTCGGCCACGATCACCACGATGAACGCCGTGCCGATACCGATACGCACGCCGGACAGGATGTACGGCGTGGCGGCCGGCAGAATCACACGGCGGAAGATCGTGAGCTGGCTGGCGCCGAGGTTGCGCGCGGCGCGCAGATAGATGCCGTCCACATGACGCACGCCGGCGATCGTATTCATCAGCACGGGGAAAAACGCGCCCAGTGCGATAAGGAAGAACGCGGGGGGATTGCCCAGACCGAACCAGAGAATGGCGAGCGGGATGTACGCGATCGGAGGAATCGGACGCACCACCTGCACCAACGGATTGAACAGACCATAGACACGCGAGCTCGTGCCCATGAGCAGGCCAAGCGGCAGCGCAATGCCCGCGCCGACGAGAAAGCCCATCACAACGCGGTACAGGCTGTGCGTGGCGTCCATGAGCAATTCGCTCGATTGCAGCCACGCGGCGAAGCCTTCGGCCATCGTCACGGTCGGTTTGAGGTATTGCCACCACTTGGCCACAACAGCGACCGGCGACGGGAGAATGATCGGGTTGATCCACTCGAGGCCCGTGACGATCTGCCAGATCACCACGACCGCGAGCGGAATCAGCACACCGCGCAACATGCGCGCGGTGCGTGAGGCACCCGAATGAGCAAGCACTTCGGCCATCCGTTCGCCTCGCCTTACTTGATGTTCAGCTTGGTTTTCGCCTTGGCGAGCAGGTCGAGCTTGACCCAGTCGTCAGCCTTCGGCACCGGATCCTGCAACTTGCCCACGCCGTACTTCTTCATGAGGTCGGTCGTGAGCTGCACGTGCGAGGTGCTCAGGTCGTAGCTATACGGCGAGTTGCCGATAGCGTCCGTGAAGTCCTGCGTGGTGATCTGGTTCTTGAACATGTCCTCGCGTACGTACTTCTCGGCCGCTTGCGGGTTCTTGATGAAGTAGTCGGTCGCTTCAACGAACGCGTACATCAGGCGTTGCGCCACGTCCGGCTTCTCCTTGTAGAGCTTCTCGGTGATCACGAGCGCACGCACCGGCTCGCCGATCGGCGTGTCGTACGGCTTGAGCACTTCCACACCGAAGCCCTTGTTGATGGCTTGCGAGGCCTGCGGCTCGGACTGGCACATGGCGTCGATGCTGCCGGCAGCGAGCGCCTGATTCAGATCGGCGAAGGCCATGAACATGATCTGCACGTCCTTGCCCGGCTGATCCGACCACGTGAGACCGGCCTTGGCCAGTTCTGCGTACAGAATCAGTTCCTGAGCGCCGCCACGGGCGACACCCACTTTCTTGCCCTTGAGATCGGCCACCTTGGTGATCGGCAGACCCTTCTTCGCCACGAGACGCACACCGCCCTTGGCGAAACCGGCCACGGCGTAAATCGGCGCCCCCTGCGCACGACCCGCGATAGCCGCGTCAAGCGCGCTTGCCGACACGTCGATCTGACCCGCCACGATTGCCGGCATGATGTCCACGCCCTTGGCAAACATGCGCTCTTCAATCTTCAGGCCGTACTTCGGCCCGATCACCTTCATATACGACACGGCGCCGTAGTGGGCGAACTTCAGATTCCCCAGACGCACCAGATCGTCGGCAAACGCGTGTAACGAAGCGGCGCATAGCGCAGCGGCGGCAAGACATTGCTTGAACATACGGTCTCCTCTCTTATTGGAACGGCTTGCTCGACGTTTTTCCGGATTCCCGTTGAGATTCCAGACAACGCGGCAGCACGCGCGTAAGAAAGCAACATCTATGCCAATATGTTAAGTCGTTGATTTTATTGTGGGAAGTTGTGGAAAACCCGAAGTTTGGTTATACGAAAAACCAGAAAACCAGCGGAGATAGTTTCCGGAAGTCCAGAAAATCAGGCGAAATTGGGAAATTTCTCGCGAGGTCTCAGGGCAAATCCTGAGTCGAACCGGTCACAACGGTCCGATGAAATAATCGGAAGCTCTCTGCACTACCCTCGCGGGACAGCGGGGGTATTTCGAAGAGAGGTGAGCAAAAGAGTTCGGGCGTCGGCGAACGACGCCCCTGAACGTCAACTCAAGCCATTACGCCGACAGCGCTTCCGGCACAGGCGTGTGATAGCCGAGTGCGGCGGAAATTTCCGCGGCGCAAGCCGAGAGGCGCGACGAGATGTCGGGCAGCAGCGCGCGCGTCATGCGCGAGGACGGGCCGGACGCCGAGAGCGACGCGATCACTTCACCTGACGCATCGCGCACCGGCACCGCCACCGATACGGCTTCCGGCGCGAGTTCGCCGAAACTCACGGCGCAGTCCTGACGTCGCACGTTGAGCAGTTCGGCGGCCAGTTCGTCGCGCTCGATCAGCGTGCCTGCCGTGAAGCGCTTGCGCGGGCGGCCCAGCACCTGCGCACGTACGTCGTCCGACGCGAACGCCAGCAGCACACGGCCCGATGCGCCCACGTACAGCGGACGACGGTTGCCGACCACGCCGTGCACGCGCAGCTCGTGCGTCGATTCGACGCGCGCCACGCACAACGATTCGAGACCGTCGCGAACCCGCAACTGAATGTTCTCGTTGAGCGCGCGATTGAGCGCCTGCAGATGACGATGCGCCACCTTCACCAGATTGACCTGCTCGTGCCCCGCCACACCCAGCACCAGCGCCTGCGCGCCGAGCACATAAGTGACCGGGCTGCCCTCGCGGACCACCCAGCGGTGCTGCTCGAGCGTCGCCAGCAGACGAAACGCTCGCGACTTGTTCAGGCCGGCGCGTTGCGCCAGTTCCGTCACACCCAGGCCGGGGCACTCCCCGACCAGCGACAGCAGCGAAAGCGCCGTGTCGACTGAAGCGACTGTGTAGTCCATCTCAAACTTCCTCGCTATGTTGTTCGGCATAGGCGGCGAGCGCCGCCGCAAATTGGCCAAGTTGCGATTGCAACGTCGAAAAGCCGTCATGCTTCTCGCCGTACGATTCATTCAGGTAAAGCGCCTGGTTCAGCTCGATCTGCACGCTGTGACGCCGCTCGCCGGGACGCCCGAAGTGACGCACCAGATCGCCGCCGCGATACGGCGCGTTGTAGGCCACGCGAAAACCCAAGCGCGTGAATTCGGCCATCACCCAGCGCGAGAACGCCGGATCTGCCGTGGTGCCGTCGGCGTCGCTCACGATCACGTCCGGGCGCGACATGCCCGCATCGGGGTCGAGCGCACCGCCGCGCGAATGCATCGAATGACAGTCGAGATGCCAGACCACGCCGTGACGCTGCCAGGCGTCGTCGAGCGCGTCGCGCAGCGCGTGGCGATAAGGCAGGTAGTAGTCGTGAATGCGACGTTCGACCTCGGCCACCGTCAGACGCCGGTCGTAGAGCGGGACGTTGGGTGCGGCAAACCGGTGCAGCAGACCGACACCTCGTTCGCTGTAGGCTTGCGGACGTGCATCGTGCGGCCACATGCTGGCGAGCAACTCGGGATCGATGTCGTATTCGGTGCGATTCGGGTCAATGTAAGCGCGCGGGAAAAGCGCTGCGACGAGCGTTGCGCCGTGATGCGTGGCCACAGACCACAGTTCGTCGACGTAGGGGTCGCCGCAGGCGAGAACAGCCGCCGTCGGGGCAATCGTGTCGAAATCCGGTGGAAACACATGACCGCTGTGTGGCGCGTCGATCACCAGAGGCAAATGCTTCCCCCGGCCCACCGAGCCACTTTGCGGCGCTTCCACAAAAAATCGGCCCTCAGTGACCTGACGGGACATGCTGCCTCCTGGCGTGCATCCGGAACATCCGCCTGCGAATAACCCCAGCAGGCGCATTGTTTTGCCAAGCAAAACAACGTATCAATATTCTGAAACAACACCCGAATGCCGACAAGGTGACGGTTGTTACAACATATTTCGAAGGAGATCGGGCATTGGCCCGGGTGCGAGGAGGATCGTTTGCCGACGATCAGCGCAGATGACGGTGTGTATCGGGGATGTTGGTCGGCATCTGTCAATGCCGGTCGTGCGTATCGCCTAGCGAACCGAACACAGTTTGTGACGTCTCGTAATGGACGGTGGGCCGCTCGCTAAGGGTAGGGTTGCGGCGAGGGCCAAGGCTTTGGGCGCACGAGACGTCATGCCTGCCTGGCAATGTTCGTGTCGTCCCAATGAAAAACGCGAACCGTCTTTCGACGATTCGCGTTCTCTGCTGCTATTTCACTCAGCCGACAAGCGGTGTCATGCCTGCTGGGTCAGCTCACCAAGTCAGCCGGCCAATCAGATGGCGTCGGCCACGCCGGCTTCGTGGGCCTGCACGTCGGCGTGATAGCTCGAGCGCACCATCGCGCCCACTGCGGCGTGCGTGAAGCCCATCTTGTGAGCCTCTGCCTCGAACATCTTGAACGTGTCGGGCGTCACGTAGCGACGCACCGGGAGATGGTGCTCCGAAGGCTGGAGGTACTGGCCGATCGTCAGCATGTCGACGTTGTGGGCGCGCATGTCGCGCATCACTTCGAGAATTTCTTCGTCCGTCTCGCCCAGGCCGACCATCAGGCCCGACTTGGTCGACACATCCGGATGCGCCGCCTTGAACTCCTTCAGGAGGTTAAGCGAGTGCTGGTAATCCGACCCCGGGCGCGCTTCCTTGTACAGGCGCGGCACCGTTTCGAGGTTGTGGTTCATCACATCGGGCGGTGCGGCATTGAGAATGCCCAGCGCGCGGTCCAGACGGGCGCGGAAGTCCGGCGTCAGAATTTCGATGCGGGTTTGCGGCGAAAGCTCGCGCACGTGGCGAATGCAGTCGACGAAGTGCTGGGCACCGCCGTCACGCAGATCGTCGCGATCCACGCTCGTGATCACCACGTACTTCAGGCGCATTGCGGCAATGGTCTTCGCGAGGTTGAGCGGCTCGTCGGCATCGAGCGGATCCGGGCGGCCGTGACCCACGTCGCAGAACGGGCAACGGCGCGTGCACTTGTCGCCCATGATCATGAACGTGGCCGTGCCCTTGCCGAAGCACTCGCCGATGTTCGGGCAGCTCGCCTCTTCGCACACCGTATGCAGGTTGTGCTCTCGCAGAATCTGCTTGATCTCGTAGAAATGGGAGGTGTGGGTGGCCGCCTTCACGCGAATCCAGTCCGGCTTCTTCAGACGCTCGATCGGCACAATCTTGATCGGGATTCGGGCGGTCTTGGCCTGGGACTTTTGCTTGGCGGTGGCGTCGTAGTCGCCGTCGATCGTGCGAACTTCCTTGTTCGCGGTGTCGTTCTGAGTCACGGTGGTCATGATGGGGGCTTTCCAGACGTCCAATCAGGCGGCGGCGTTTGCGCTGGCGGCCGGATCGGCCTGCGGCGCGGCATCAGTCGTCGCGGTGTGCTGTTCGAGGTGTTGACCGAGTTGCTGCGCCAGTCGCGCAGCCACTTCGTCCCAGCGGGGAGCCACGCCGAGCGTGGCCATGTCTACGGTCTGCAAACCGGCGTAACCGCACGGATTGATCCAGTCGAACGGCCGCAGATCCATCGCGACGTTAAGCGACACGCCGTGATAACTGCATCCGTTGCGGATCTTCAACCCGAGCGCGGCGACCTTCGCACCGGCATGCGCGGTGGTGCCGTCGCCCTGACTCACATAGATGCCCGGCGCGCCGGCCCGGCGCTCAACGTCGAGATTATACGCTCCAAGGGTGTCGATCACCGCCTGCTCGATCAAGCGCACCATTTCGCGTACCCCGAGCTTGCGTCGGCGCAGGTCGACGAGCAGATAGATCACCACCTGGCCGGGGCCGTGGTACGTGATCTGTCCGCCACGGTCGACTTTGACGAGCGGGATACCGGTATTGGCAACAAGCAGGTGAGCGGGATCGCCGGCGAGTCCGAGCGTGTAGACGGGTGGATGCTGGACGATCCAGAGCTGGTCGGGGCCGTGCGCGCCACGGGCGTCGGTGTACGCGCGCATGGCGTCGAACGAGGTGGCGTAGTCTTCCGTGCCGCGCCAGCAAACTTCGATCGGGGAGGTCATGGACGCAATTTTAACGAAACCGGACCGGTCGTGCTCGAAGCGCATCGCCCCAACCCGGCGACACTCGGATGTTGCCCGGGCGCAACGGTTTGCCTCGGCCGAACGCACGATGCGGCCTGGAATAACGTCAGGCAGCCCCTCGCGCCTTAAACGCCCTGAAGCGGCCAATCGCCTTTTTCATCAGCCTGAATCGGCTTGAATCGGCTGGAGGCGACCTTAAGCGGCCTTTCTCGCAGGCACACCCCCCAATCCCAGCGCATACCAACCGGCGGCTAGCAAAATCATCACCCCGCCGAGCCACTGCGTGGGATGCAGCACGATCCCGAACGCCAGAAAGTCGACGGCGACGGCCACCACCGGGTACACGAAGCCGAACACCGCGAGGCTCGACGTCGACGCCTTCTGAAACGCGCCATACAGCAGCAGATACATGAACGTCGTGTGAAAAAGACCCAGCGTCACGATGGCCCCGATTTCGCGCGGCGCCGACGGCAAATGCCGGAAATCCGCCATCCAGACGAACACGACGGCACCGATCACCATATGCAGCGCGGCGATGATCTCGGGGCGGATCGTACCGGCGAGCTTCTTGGTGAAGAGCGTGGTCGCGGCGTATAGCGACGCGGCGGCCAGCGCACTGGCCACCCCGATCAGATACCCCGCGCCATGCACACCGCCCGGCTCGGCCAGAATCACCAGCCCCGCGAACGCCACGCCGAGGCAGCCCAGCGTGGCCAGCGACGGCCGGTCACGCGTGACGACCACGCTCGCGAGCACCAGCAAAAAAGGCTGCACGTTATAAACAACCGTCGTGATCCCCACCGACGTCAGCCGGTAGGCCGTAAAAAGGAAATACCAGTTCGAGACCAGCGTGATGGCCCCGAGCACGACGTTCACGATCTGCCAGCGCGCCATGCGCAACCCGCGCCAGTAGCCGCGATAAGCGCACCACGCGCACAGGCTGAGCGCACCGATCAGGCAGCGGAAAAACACCACGTTCAGGGCCGGCTGCCCCGACATCAGCACGAAAAAACCGATCGTGCCGGAGATCACCATGGCGGCGATCATCAATAGACGGCCAAGGCGTTCGTCGGTTTGCGGGTTTTTCAGCGAGGAAGAAGACACGGGTGCGGAGGGCGAAGCTTGACTCATCGGAAGGACACTTCTCTTGTTTCGGTGCGTTATCGGCTATTTTCGATTCGATTATTGCGCGTCTTGTTATGAATAAAATTAACAACCGAGACGCCTGCCTCGTCGCCTGAAACGAAACACGCGCTCTTTGGCAGTCCTTGCCAGAGCGCGCGTGAGTGACGCAAGCGAGGCGACGCAGGGCAGACTTGCGTGCTTCGTCAGGCGGCGGCCGTGCAGGAGGTGACTTCGCGGGCGGCACGGCGGCCGGCCAGCCACTTGCGCAGCATACGCGCCAGCGGAAAACGGCGGGCGACGTCACGCTCCAGCTCGGCTTCGGCAATCTCGTCCGACGAAACCCAGTAGCGGCGTCCCGGTTCGACGGCAAGGCGCTGGCCGGGCATCAGCCAGTAATCGCGCGGATCACCTGCCCGCGTCACCCAGACGGCCGCGCCTCGCGCGACAAGCGTATGCTCTTGGTGCAGATCGAGCGTCACCACTTCGCCCGGACGAATTCCGTAGAAGTACTGCACCTTCGTTAGATGGTTTTGCATTTTACGACCCCCACTCAGTGCGAGACAATGACTGAATCATAGGGACTGACAAGCGCCGCACCAAACGACATATTTTCACGGCCTTGCAAATAAAGCTCACATGGACCTTCGGAGACTTCCCAACCTGAGCGCCTTGCGCGCCTTCGAGGCGGCTGCCCGCCTGGAGAGTTTCTCGCGCGCGGCCGAGGAGCTGTTCGTCACGCACGGGGCGATCAGCCATCAGATTCGTGCGCTGGAGCAGGAGCTCGGCACGACGCTCTTCGCACGCAACGGCAAGCGCATCAGTATTACGCCGGCGGGACGCCAATACGCCGTGTCGATTCGCGCCGCGCTCACCGACATCGCGCAGGCCACACGCAAGCTGCAAGCCGGCACGCGCAGCGAGCGGCGGCTGGTGCTCACGACCATGCCGTCGTTTGCCAGCCGTTGGCTCACGCCGCGTATCGGCCGCTTCATCGACCGGCATCCGGAACTGGAAGTGGAATTGCGGTGCAGCGCCCAGTTGACCGACTTCGAGCGCGACGACGTGGACATCGCGCTGCGCATGGGCAAAGGCAATTGGCCGGGACTTCACATCGAGAAAGTGCTCGACGACGTGTTTTTCCCCGCGTGCAGTCCGTCCTATAACGACGGGAATCTGCCGCAGACCGCAGAAGACTTCCGTAATAGCACGTTGCTGCGCTCGCAGGACGAGCCGTGGTCGCCCTGGTTCGCGTCCGCAGGCTTCGACCTGCCCGAGCCGACGCAAGGGATGATGTACGAGGATTCGGGGATGCTTTCGCAGGCGGCCATCGTCGGTCAGGGCGTGGCGCTGGTGCGGCGTTCGCTGGCGATCGGCGACATCATGGCGGGACGCCTCGTGCGGCTGTCCGACGTCGATACGCCGTGCGAGTGGGATTACTACTTCGTGTGTCCGCCCGCGGTGCTCGAGACGCAGCGCGTTCAGGCGTTCAGGGCGTGGTTTCTGGAGGAGGTCGCGGCGTTCGAACTGGTGAAGCACACGCTTCGCCGGCCAACGCAGCCGAGCCGCGCCGCACTCGCGGCCGGCATGGCCGCCACCGCCGGCGAGATGACGACGCACGCGCAACTGGGGCTGGGGCCCGAAATGCCGCCCGACGACGGCGCGCCGACGCACGCCTGAACCCCGTGCGTCGCGTGTGCCGCGTGTGCCGCTATCCCCGTCACATCCCTTACAGGACGACCTTGACCATCGGATGGCCGGTCAGCTTGCGATAGATGTCGTCGAGGTGCGCTTGCGAATGCGCCCGCACCGTCACGGTCAGCCCGAGATATTTGCCCGAACTCGACGGGCGCATTTCCACCTTGGCGGCGTCGAATTGCGCGTCGAACTCACGCAGCAGCTCCACAATGGCCTGCGCGAAACCGTCCTGCGCATGCCCCATCACCTTGATCGGGAAGTCGCACGGAAAATCGATCAGACTCTTCTTCTCTTCCGTCGTCATAGTGCCTCCTTGGCGCGTTGATACGCCGCATAAAGCGCGCGGAAGACGGGGCCCGGCTTGCCATCGCCCACCGGCTTGCCATCGAGCGTGACGACCGCCAGCACTTCCTTGGTGGCCGACGTGATGAGCAGTTCATCGGCGTCGCGCACCTGCGCCTCGCTCACCTCGCGCTCCTCGAAGGCGATGCCGCATTCGCGCGCCAGCGTTTCGAGCGCGCCGTAGCGAATGCCTTCGAGAATCCGATTATCGCGCTGCGGCGCGGCCATTGCACCGTGCTTGATCACCCACACGTTGCTCGACGACGCCTCGGTCAGCAAACCATCGCGGAACTGGATCGTTTCCTGCACGTCGTGATCCGCCGCGTACTGCGCCATCAGCACATTCCCCAGCAGCGACGTCGACTTGATGTGGCAGTTCAGCCAGCGACGGTCTTCATGCGTGACCGCGCCTACGCCCTGCTCCACCTTCTCGCGGCTCGGCAGCGTGAGCGGCGTCGCAATGCCGAACACCGTCGGTGCGACGTCCTTCGGGAACGTGTGCTGACGCGGGGCAACCCCGCGCGTGACCTGCACATAAACGCTGTGCGGGTCGGCCGCACACGTGGCCGACAGACGCGCGAAGAGCGCCTCCCATTCGGCACGCGTGTACGGATTGGCAATGCGGATCTCGGCCAGGCTGCGCTCCAGCCGGTCGAGATGCTGCGCCAGACGGAACGGCTTGCCGTGATAGACCGGCACAACTTCGTAGATACCGTCCCCGAAGAGGAAACCTCGGTCGAGAACGGAAATCTTCGCGTCGGCGAGCGCAATCAGTTCGCCATTGAGCCAGACGGGGGCCTGATCGATGCTCATGGCGCCGCTTACTTCTTCACGAACATCAGACGCAGGGCGTCCCACGCACGGCCGATGAAGCTGGCCTGTGCCACGTCGCCAAGCGCCACGACCGGGAATTCGGCCAGTTGCTTGCCGTCTGCCATGACCTTGACGGTGCCGACCTGCGCGCCGTTGGCGATCGGGGCGATCAGCGGCTCGCGCAATTCGAGCTGCGGCTTGATCTTGTCGGCCATGCCCTTGGGCACGGTGATGAAGGTGTCCTTCTTCACGCCGATCTTCAGCTCGCTGTCCTTGCCCTTCCACACCTTGGGCGTGGCCACAACCTGATTCGCGCCGTACACGCGCAGCGTGTCGAAGTTCTGATACCCGTAGTTCAGCGCCGAGAGACTGTCCTGCACGCGCGCGCGCTCGGTCGGCTCACCCACGACCACCGACAGCACGCGACGGTTCACGCCCGGTGCGCCCGGCAGCGGACGCGAGGCCGTCGACACGAGGCAGTAGCCCGCTTCCTTGGTATGGCCGGTCTTCAGGCCGTCGACCGTCGGATCGAGATATAGCAGACGGTTACGGTTCGGCTGGCGGATGTTGTTGTACGTGAAGCTCTTCTCCGAGTAGACCTTGTAGTACTCGGGGAAGTCCTGAATCATGCGCGTCGAGAGCGTGGCGATGTCGGCCACGGTCGTGTAGTGCTGCGGGTCGGTCAGACCGTCGACGTTCGTGTAATGGGTGTTCTTGAGCCCCATGCGCTGCGCGGCACGGTTCATCAGTTCGACGAAGCCCGGTTGCGAGCCGCCGACCAGTTCGGCCAGCGCGATGGAGGCGTCGTTACCCGACTGGATGATCATGCCGTAGACCAGGTCGTGCACCGAGACCGGCTTGCCGGCTTCGATGAAGGTGCGCGATTCGTCGCGGCCCACCTTGCGAACCGACTCGCCCGGAATCACGGTCTGATCCCACGAAATGCGTTTGTCGCGAAGCGCTTCGAAGACCAGATACGTCGTCATGATCTTCGTGAGCGACGCCGGCTCCACGCGGGCATCCGGGTCGCCGGCGGCGAGCACCTGACCGCTGGTGACATCGACGATGGCCCACGCCTTGGCCGTCATCGGCGGCGGCGGAATCTGTTGAGCACGAGCGGGAAGCGTAGCAAGCGAGCCGCAAGCGACAATCGCCGCGGCGACGGCGGCACGGGACAGCGAAGCGTTGAATTTCATGGGCGATGAGGAAAACGAAGTGAGGCTCAGGGGCATCTGCGCTTGAAGGAGCGCCGTGCAATCGACGCTTTGGCGAGCGCGGCACGGCGGAGAAGACGGCGGCACCGGAGCGCCGGAGCCATGCCTGTCGGGGACATAGACCCGACACGGCATGACAAGGTTCAGAAGCGAATTATACCCGTCGCGATTTGACGCCCCCAGCGAAGCGCACACTGGCGGCCGAAATTACGCGAAATTCGCCCCCGGATGTATCAATGACGCCACGCGTCGACCACGATCTGTTTCAGCAGCGGTAACAGGCCATGGAAAAAGTGCTCGCCGCCGGGGATTACCACGACGGGCAGGGTCTGCGCACGCGCCCAATCCAGCACCGATTGCAGCGGCACCGTTTCGTCCTGCTCGCCGTGAATGACAAGCGTGTCGGCCGGCACCGTGGCCACTTCCCAGTTGCTCGCCGCCGTGCCCACGAACACCAGACGCTGCGCAGGCGTGCCCGCGGCTTCCAGCGTCTTGGCGACATGGGAGAGCACGAACGTGCCGAACGAGAAGCCCGCGAGCGCCAGCGGGAGCGTCTCCCAGCCCGGCTGCTGACGCATCCACGCGATCACGGCGAGCAGATCGTCGCGCTCGCCGATGCCCTTGTCGTGTTCGCCCTGCGACTTGCCCACGCCCCGGAAATTCGGGCGCACGACGGCGTAGCCGAGCTGGACGAAGGCCCGCGCGAGCGTCTGCGCGACCTTGTTGTCGAGCGAGCCGCCGAACAGCGGATGCGGGTGAGCCACGAGCGTAATCCCGCGCGGCTCGCCGGCCGGACGATCGATGGCGATTTCGATGGCGCCGACCGGGCCGTCGATGGTGAAGCGTTCAGTCTGAGCATTCATGAGCGATGTTGAGCTGAGGTGCTGGGCGGGCGGTGCGCCCATGCGCGCGGCGTGACAACGCGAATGGCGCGCATCGGGCAAGCGATAAGCGGCGAATTCTGTCGCGGATCGGGGCGTGAATCTTGCGTCGAACCCGCGGCCGGATCAGTCGATCAGCAGACGCTCGACGATCTCGCCTTGCGCCAGATGCTTCTCGACGATCTCGTCGATATCGGTCTCGTCGATGTACGTGTACCAGGTCCCTTCGGGATAGATCACGAGAACCGGCCCCTGCTCGCACCGATCGAGGCACCCGGCCTTGTTCACACGCACCTTGCCGGGACCGGCCAGGCCGAGTTGCTTGACCTTTTTCTTGGCGTATTCCTGCATCGACTGCGCGTTGCAGTTCGCGCACGACGGGCGGTCGGCACCCGGTTCGCGCTGATTCAGGCAGAAAAATACGTGATGCTGGTAGTACTGCGGCTGGGTGGCCATGGCGGTGCTTTTTGGGGAGGTGGCAACGTAATCGCTTATTGCGGGTCATTCTAACCGACCTGCCGGCCCCTTACGTCGGCATGCATCAGCGCAAACGCCGTTGCACCGCCATGAACAGCGCACAGAAGGCCGCGAGACACGCAAAGCCGAAGAAGACGTTCACGCACGCGAGCACCAGCGCCTGCTGCGAGGCGAGACTGCCCACCCACGCTGAAGCCATATGTGCCGCCGTCGTCGCATCGACGCTCGCACCGAACGTCTGCTGCGCCTGCGCAACAGCGGCGTTGTAAGCCGGGTTGAGCGGCGTCATCGCGGGCGTCAACTGATGCATGAAGACCGCCTGACGGTCCTGCATCGACACGGCCATGATCGACACCGACATCGAACTCACCAACTGACGCACGATGTTCTTCGTCTGATACCCATGCTGGAAGACGTATTCGTCCATACCGCGAAACGTCAGTTCGGCAATCGGAATCATGGCAAACACGCCGCCGAGCCCACTGAGCACCATCGGCAGGATCAGCCATTGACTCGACACGCCCTGATAGCTCTGCGAGAGCAGGAACGCGTACCCCAGCAGACACAGATACCCAAGCAGCACGAACGGCTTGAGTTGCACGAACTTCGGACGCGCCAGTGTGTACGCCACGGCCACGGCAAGGCTCGTCACCGACGCCACCGCTTGCAGGTATCCCGTGTGCTCCACACTCCAGTTCAGCCCTTGTTGCATGTAGATCGGGAACAGATACGACGTCGAATAGGAGAAGAAGTAGTACACGGCATAGCCGCCCAACCCGAGCACATACACAGGGTTGCGCACCAGTACGCGAAAGTCGATGAGCGGCTTGCGATGCGAGTATTGGTGCCACATGTAGCCGATCACGCAGATCGCGCCGACCAGACACAGTTCGAGCAGATGCAGCGGATTGGAGAAGAAATCGAACCGCGAGCGCTGCATCATCACTTCGACGAACAGCACCCCTGCCGCGAAGAACACGATGCCGCGCATCTCAAAGTCGCCTTCGTCGCGCAGACGCTCGCGAAAATCCGGAATGAAGCGCCACGATGCCAGCGCGCCGGCCAGCGCAATCGGCACCATCGCGAAGAACACCGACGACCACAGGAAGTGATCGACGAGATAGCTCGCGAGCAGCGGTGCCGAGATCTGTGCACCGAAGAAACCGTAGGTGAAGAAAAGCAGCGCGCGCAGCCGCAGTTCGGGGGCGAAACACAGGTTGATGAGAATCCGGCTCGCCGTAAACAGCGACCCTGCGCCCAGCCCCAGCATGAAGCGTGCGACGGCGAGTTGCGCCGGGTTGTGCGCCATACCGCAAAGCCATGCGCCGAACGCCATGAGCGTGAGCGCGCCGGCGAGAAAAGCGCGATAGCCGAGGCGCGACGCCAGCCAGCGCTGCTTGAGAATGACCAGAATGCCGGCGACGGCGTAAAGCGTGGAGACGAAAGCGTACTCTTCCGGGGCGGCACCAACGCCGCCCGCGATGTGCGACGAGGCGAACACGAACATGCCGTTCTCCAGCATTTCGATGCCCGTGGCGGCGGCAATCACGGCCATCAGCACGCGCTGCCGTGTCTTGTGCGCCAACACCAATCCCCATGTACTCATCTTCGCTCCCCAATGAAAACCGCCCGGGCTCTGCCTGCAGATGCCGGGCGGTCGTGGCGCACCAAGTGTCAGCGTGCCTTACATGAGAGTTTAGGATTCGAGGGCGGGATCACCAATGGGATGACGGCCAATACGCTATTTCCGATTCGGCAACAATCGGCAACTCAAACTCGCCGGGAATCCCCGCCAGGCAGGGCTCAGCGCTGTTTTCCGACGCTACGCGCAGGACCGCGATGTGTCGGGTCGAACATCGCGAGCAGATAGATCAGCACGAGATACGGCCATGTCCACGCCAGCCACCGTGCCAATACGTTGAAGTGAACGTACTGGCCCTGCCGCCACGATTGAAGCGCCGCTTCGTAATACGGGTTCGCGGGCAGGAGATTGACGAAGACCAGCAGCACGACGAGCGCCGCCAGCGCGACCGCCCCCCGAAGAACCCGCGGGCCACGCCCGGCGACGGCGAGGATCAGCCCGCCGATGACCAGCCCGTAGATCGCCCCGGCCGTCACCCAATCGAACGCCTGCGTGGGCGAGAACTGCCAGGCGGCGGCAATCGCCTTGATCGCGAACGCGCTGATGAACATCGCGCAAAGCAATGGCACGCGCGGCGCCGAACGACGCATGGCCAATGTGGCGAGCAGCCCGGCCAGCACGGTGCCACTGGCGGTCACGACCGTCTCCCAGAGCGCGTGGCTGGCGACGGCATCGAGCTCGGACAGATAGTCCTGCAATTGCCCGAGCTTCGGCACCCAATCCAGCACCAGATCCGTAACGTCGGGATCCTGCCAGAGCCAGATCTGACGCACGAGATCGCCGTCGCCGAAGAGAAACTGCTGCGGATACGCCTGTGCCCACGGCCACAACGCGAGCAATACGAGCAACAGGCTCGCATGGCGTTCGAACCACGCAAAACGCAGATGCCGCAACCATCCGCGATCGAGCAGCGGACTGGTGAGCGGCACCGCGATTGCACCGCCGATAAGCGCGCCGAGCGCGTTCGTCGCCAGATCGACATTCGACGCCACCCGCGTGGGCAGATACGTCTGCAATGCCTCCATCCCGCAGGAGAGCATGGTGCCCAGTACGAACGCCGTGAGTACCGCCCGCGTGCCTCGCCACGCCGGATGCAACGCCAGCACGGTGAGCATGCCGAGGGGGATGTAACCCAGCACATTGGTGACGACGTCGAACATCGTCATCCAGCGCGGAAGCGGCGCAAACAGGTAGTCGAAGGGGCCGACGACGGCGCGCTGGAATTCGAACGGATACAGGCTTGCGTAAGCGATCAACAGAATCAGGCACAGCAGCGCCTGACGCGTAAGCGGGGAAGCGCGTCGTTGCCAGGGTTTGACATCCTGCTCAGGCATCGGCGAGACAACCCGGCTATCGCGCGGGGGCCGAGGCGCCCGCGCCCGAGGCCTGAGACGCGCCCGCGGGCAACGCACGCGACTGTGCCGGCGCGCGGGTCGTGGCCGAAGGGGCCGGTACTCGCCCGGCAAGCCACTGGATCAATTGCGTTTGCGCCGCGTCGCTCGCAGCGGCGAGCGCTCGCGCGCCACCGGCCGCGTCGGCACTCGGAGCGGGTGCCTGCGCACGCAACGTCGTCTGGGCGATCAGCTTCGGTCCGTCGAACAACGTGGCACGCATCTGCACGACGCCGTGACTTGTCGACGTGCTGTCGAAGTATTGTGCGAACTCTTCGAGTTCCACGCGCAGCGCAGGGGCCGCCGTCGGATCGCCCGCCGCAAGCACCGCCCGGTCGACGGACAACGCAGCACGCAGCCGATCTCCGAAGAGCCGTGCGGGCGACGCCAGCCAGCGGCTGTTCGCATACACACGCGCCTGATCGCCCTCGCTCGCAGGCAAGCGGTAATAGATCATGTCGGAGTCGAGCCAACTCGGCGCATTGACCACCACTTTGAGCGGCGACAGGCGCAGCGAACCGGTCGCCGCGACCTCCGACGCCGGAGCGGCCGAGGTTGTGCCATTGGCCGCATTGGCGGCATTGGCGGCATTGGCGGCATTGGCGGCATTGCTGGCATTGACGCTGGCGATGGCCGAAGCGGGAATCGTCGGCGGGCCGAGATCGAAGCGCGTCAATGAAGCGGACGGCGCCGGAGCGGCACATCCGGCGACCAGCGTCGCGGTCCCAAGTGCCGTTCCCACCACCGTCGTGACACCACGCAGCCACGCCGTGAGCGCCCCGGCACGATTCCGATTGCCACGCACTCCGTTGTTCGCTTCAGTCATCTCCGTCGCCTCGGTCAACCCGGTCGGCTCAGTCATTTCGATATCCCCTTGCATGACGGTATCGCGCTTCATTGACCTGCCCCATTCGTCCCATTGGGCCACGCGAAACCGGCTTCACCCGGCCCGGGCGGCGGCGGGGACGTTCCGAACAGCAGCGCGCGCGGATTGCGGTTGATCGTCTCGGCGGCCTGGCCGACAGCCTGCGAAGTGAAGCGCAGATCGTCGGAGAGTCTGTTCAGACGCGGCAGCGCCTCCTGTTGCAACGAGCCCTCGAACGTCTGCATGGTGCCCTGGAAGGCCGCCAGACTCGACGCTGCCTGATCCGCCGCACGCCCCACGCTATCGAGGTTGCGCACGAGCGGCCCTTGCGGGTCGGTCAACTGATTGGTCAGACGATGCGCCCCCGCGAGCGTGCCGTTCAATTCACGCACGGTCTCGGGCAACTGCTGCGTGACCGGCTCAAGCTGCGTCGCCACGCGATTCACGCTCTGCGCGGCCATCTTCACACTGTTGATCGAATCGAGAATGGCTTGCCGATTTTCAGGTGCGAGCAGCTTGTTGACCGACGACGTCGCCTCTTCGAGTTGATGCACGAGGTTGTTCCCGCGTCGCTGAAGTTCGTCGACGAAGCTCGGGCGCAAGCGCAATTGCGCAACTTGCTTCTCGGACGATGGCAGCAACGTCCGGTCATGCCCGTCGTCGTCCAACTGCACGAAAGCTAGCCCCGTCACCCCCTGATAACTCAGCGTGGCGAACGTCGACTTGGTCATTGGCGTGCCTTCGTTCACGAGAATACGGATCAGAATCTGCCCCGGCGTGCGCGGATCGAATTTGATCGACTCGACCTTGCCGACCCCCAGACCGCGATATCGCACGGCGGATTCGGGGTTGAGCCCGGTCACGTTGGTGCGAGAGACCAGATCGTAGGGCACACGGACGCGATTGTCGCGATTGAACCAGTACACCGACGCGGCGACGGTTGCGAGCAATACCAGTGTGAAAAGGCCCGCCATGAAAGCGTGCGATTTATTTTCCATCGTCGAGTAACTCCGAAATCTTGGCGCGCCGTGCCGCAGGCAAAGCCAGCAGCGCGCGTCTACCGCGCTCACCGAGGAAGAAGCTGTGGATGAACGGGTGATCGACACACACCACGTCTTCGACGGGCGCGTTGACGAGCACCTTGCGATCGGCCAGCACCGCCACGCGCGTGGCAAGCATCATCACCGTATCCAGATCGTGCGTGACCATAATGACGGTCAGACCGAGCGAGCGATGCAGGCCGCGAATCATATCCACGAATTCGTCCGACGCCTGCGGATCGAGACCCGCAGTCGGCTCGTCGAGAAAGAGCAGTTCCGGCTCCAGCGCAATGGCCCGCGCAATGCCCACGCGCTTGATCATGCCGCCCGACAACTCCGAGGGCATGCGGCTGGCCATACGCCCGGACAGCCCCACCATCTCGAGCTTGTACATCACGACATCGCGAATCAGATCTTCCGAGAGCGTATGAAGCTCGCGCAGCGGCTGGGCGATGTTGTCGAACACCGTCATCGCAGAAAACAACGCGCCGCGCTGAAACAGCATGCCCGAGCGGCGGCGCAGCAAGTGTGCGGTGCGCCGGTCGATCATGGTGATGTCGTGACCGAAGATGCTGATGTGGCCGCTGGTGGGGGCCTCGAGTCCGATGATCTGTCGTATCAGCGTGGTCTTGCCCGAGCCCGAACCGCCGACGAGCGCGATGATCTCGCTTTGCCGAACCGTGAGATCCAGGTGCTCGTGAATCGTGTGCCTGCCGTAGCGCTTGGTGAGATCGCGGACTTCGATCACCGGTTCCGCCTGGCCCGGCAACGTGGACGACACCGGCGGACAATCGGCCGCCGCGCCACGCCTCAGCTCACTCTCGGACGAGGTCAAGACCGTCGTTTCTGAAACGGCGGGCGCCCTGGAAGCATCGCGCACAATAGACTCGCTCATCAGCCAATCCCCACATTGCGGAACAGGATCGCGAAGACGGCGTCCGCCAGAATCACCACGGTAATCGAGGTGACCACCGACTGCGTTGTGCCCTCCCCGAGACTCTGCGTATTCGGCTTGACGCGCATGCCGAAGTGACAGGCCACGAGGGCAATCAGCATGCCGAAGACGATGCCCTTGCCCAGGCCGATCCACAGGTTCGCGATGCGAACGGCGTTGGGCAGCGTCGTGAAGAAGTAATGCAGCCCGATGCCAAGCTCGTACTTGGCCGCGAGCGCGCCGCCAAGCAACGCGATGATGTTCGTCCACATGACGAGCAGCGGCATCGCAATCGCCAGGGCAATGACCTTCGGGAGCACCAGCCGCAATCCGTGCGGGATATCCATCACGCGCATCGCGTCGAGTTCTTCGGTCACGCGCATGACGCCGAGTTGCGCCGTGATCGCCGATCCCGAGCGCCCCGCCACAAGAATCGCGGACAGCACCGGCCCGAGCTCGCGAATCACCGCGAGCCCCAGAATGTTCACGATAAACGTACTTGCGCCATACAACTTCAGTTGCTGGGCAGACAGATAGGACAGCACGATGCCGATCAGGAACGCGACCATCGCCGTGATGCCAAGCGCCTTGGCACCTGCGCTGTAGATATTCGCGGACATTTCCAGCCATGGCGCTCGTGTCGGATGACGGACGACGCGGCCGAGGTCGATCACGAAGCGACCGAACATCGTGATGCCATCGCGCAAATGCTCGCCCAACGAGAACAGCGAATATCCCAATCGGCTGACGGCATCGACACGGCGCGCGGGCACCGGGCTCTGTCGCGTACGGTCGAATTCGGCAAGGTGCTCGAACAATGCGCGCTGTGTCGGCGTGAGGGCGATGCGATTGGGGTACTGGCGCTGCCAGTAGCGCCACAAGGCCTGTGCACCCACGTGATCCAACCGCTCGACGCACGTGAGATCCCACGCCAGCTCGCCTTGAGGTAACGCGCGCACCAGCCCTAGCAACGTCTTCTTGCGCTGCGAGAGAGCCAGCGCTGTCCAGAGGCCGCGCAGCATTACCACGGGGCCTTGCGCCGAGGTGGTGAGCTCCAGAGTGGGCACGGCATCGAGGTTCAAAACAGAAGATCTCCTGACAGCAAGTCTCGCCGGAATCCGGCATGAATCCAGCAAAACGCGGTCATTGTACGGTACAGGCGCGACCTGTCGATGGCAACCCGGCAGACGCTGAAAAGCTGCCGGAATCGGCCGACGTTGGATTCGGATAATGCCGAAAAGTGAGCATTGGCGCAGCTTTGACCGGCGCGGCACCGGCCTCGCCGCTACAATAGCAGCCATGAATAACGCCGCATCTTCTTCTCTCGACGCCACGCTCGCTGCCACGGCTGCCGGTTCGCCCGAAAGCCCGTCCCGCGCGGGTGTCGAGCCATCGCACGACTCCCCTGCACGCCAACTTGACGGCGACCGGGTCCGGTCGCGTCTGGCTGCCGCTTGCCGCGGCTGGCAGATCGAAGTCGTCGATGCCACCGGCTCCACGAATCTCGACCTTCTCGCACGTTTGCGCGCTGATGCGTCGTGTGCGCCCGTCGTGCGCGCCGCCATGCGCCAGACGGCCGGTCGCGGCCAGCGCGGCCGGGCATGGCAGAGCTTGCCGGGCGACAGCCTCACGTTCTCACTCGCCTACGTTATGCCGGGTGGACCGGCAGAGTTGGCCGGATTGTCGCTTGCGACCGGCGTTGCAGTCGTGGAAGGTTTATCGAATCTGCCGCTGTCGGCACCGCACGCACTCGGACTCAAGTGGCCCAACGACGTGCTGCTCGGCGGCGGCAAACTCGCCGGCATTCTGATCGAAACGGTGCCGGCGGGGCCAGGGTGCATCGGGGTCGTGATCGGCATCGGCGTCAATCTCCGGCACGCCGCAGACGTGGCAAAGCGCATCGACAGCGCGGCCGTTGCGGCAAGCGCAACACCGCCCGAATCCGGCGCCGCCGCGCCCGCCCCCCTCGCCACAACTGCCCCCTCGTCTGTCCCTGCCACGCCGCCCGCTGCGCTTGAATCGGTATTGGCGGCGCCGGATATGTCGTCGGTGCTCATTGCGCTGGTACAGCGACTTGCCGCCATGCTTGAACGCTTTGCCGAACATCGCTTCGGCGCGTTCCGCGAAGACTGGGAGGCGATGCACGCCTACGGCGGGGCATCGATCCGCGTGATCGAACATGGCCGCGATGTGTTGCACGGCGTGGCACTCGGCGTCGATTCGCAGGGTTGCCTGCGAGTGGCGACGACTCAAGGCGAGCACGTCATCGCGAGCGGGGAAGTGTCCGTGCGCTTGCTAGATTCGGCAGGTATGTCCAATACCTCCGATAGGTTCGATATGTCCGATACAGCCACCGCGCCGGGAACGACAGACCCAACAGGAGTTCGCCGATGACCGCATCCCGGCAGGCACCCTCGCGATCGGCAAGTGCGTCCAAGGCCGGCAGCAGCAAGGCCACGGGCACTGAGAACGTCATCGATGCCCGTGTCGCGAATGGCGCCGTCGAGGCAAACGCTCCCGACAGCGCCGGCGCCGCGCCGTGGCTGCTGGTCGATGCCGGCAACAGCCGGATCAAGTGGGCGCTGGCACCGGGCGTGCGACCTGCGCAATGGCGCGCGGCATCGCCGTCATTTCTCGCGAGCGGCGCAGTAGATCACGCACAGTGGCGCACGCTCGCAACGCAAATCCGCGCGGGCTGGTCGACACTAGCCGGGGGTATCGCAGCCGATGCGCATTTCGCGCCGAACACCGCACCGCTCGCCATCGGTCAGGGCGGGCAGGATGACGGATTTATCTGCCCGGCCCCGGCCGGCGTCTGGCTGACGAATGTCGCCGGGGATGCCGCCGAACAAGCGGTACGTATGACGTTGCAAACGCTTTGGGGCATGGCATCGGCCGACTGGCTGCAAGTCCTGCACGCCAGCGAAGCGCGCGCGGGCGTGCGCAATGGCTACGACGCGCCCGCACAGCTCGGCAGCGACCGCTGGGCGAGCCTGATCGGCGCGCACGCGGCGTGGCCGGGCGAACATCTGTTGATCGTGACGTTGGGCACCGCCACCACCGTCGAAGCGCTGAGAAGCGATGGCGACTATCTCGGCGGACTGATCGCGCCGGGGCCGGCACTGATGCTGCAATCGCTCGCGCAAGGCACCGCACAGTTGCCGACGCTCGACGCCGCCACACCGCCGGGAGGGCAAGCGTTTGCGCGCAGCACGACCGACGCGATTCTGCGCGGATGCGCCGCTGCTCAGGCCGGTCTTGTCGAGCGCAGTCACGCGCAACTGGAAGCACAGCTTGGTGCGCCGGTGCGATGCGTGCTGTCCGGCGGTGCACGTCAGGCGCTCGCTCAAACACTGGCACTGCGCTTTACCGAGCACGATCAACTCGTGCCGGCCGGTTTGTACGAAGTGGCCCTTCGCAGCGCGGAGCCGGCGGCGGCGATTGCCACTGCGCCCGATTCATCGGCGGACGCGTCACGCGAAGCCGGACATGCACGAGGAGGAGTCTGAGATGTTGCGTGCGTTGTTGCTCGTCATGTTTCTCGCTGCGAACGCGGCACTCGCGGCCGCGCAGTTCGGTTGGCTGAAATGGCGCGATGTGTTGCCGGAAACCGGTCGCGAACCGGCGCGCGTCAAGACGCAGCTCGACCCAGGGCATATCCGCCTCGCGCGCGTAGAAATTAGCGGTCAGTTGCCGGTCAGCGCTTCGTCGAGCGCCGCAGAGGCACCGGGCAATGCGAGCGACGTGCTCCGCGACGCTAATGACGCAAGCGCATCGTCGGTATCGGCCGCCATATCGGAGGCAGCCAGCCAGGCCGTCGCGGCAGCAACACCGGGGGCGGTATCGAGCGACACCGGGGCGTCGCAGGCCGCTGCCGCAGTCGCCGCTTCGATCTGCCTCGATATCGGACCATTCACGGCCACCGACGCGCAGCAGGCCCGGGGTCTGTTGCTTGCCGCGCTGCCTGCCGGTCAGGGCGACATTCAGTCCGTCGCGCTCGACAAGCGATATTGGGTGCATCTCGATCCCGTACCCAACAAAGCCGCCGCCGATAAGCAGGTCGCGCAGTTACGCGCGGCAGGCGTGACGGAATACTTCCTGGTGAACGACGACAACGGCAAGCTCGTCGTCTCCCTCGGCCTTTTCAACGATAAGGACCGGGCGACGCGCCTGATGGCGGCCGCGCAAAAGAAAAGCATCACGCCGCAGTTGAGCGAGAGGCCGAATGCCAAGAGCCGGATCATTTACCGTATTGCCGGAATCAATGCAAACGCTGCCACGCAGGTTCGTGGTGTTGTCACGCAGCAATGGTCGGCGCAGTTGGTGCGGACTTGCCCGGCGCCGACAGGCAGCCCGCCAGCGGGCGTGCACTAGCGTCGCAGCGCATGGAGTGGTCCACACGGCGTGAGTGGCAGGCGTGGCGGTGTCGCGGTGTCGTGCGCCGTGTAATGCGGCCATTAGCGGTACCAATGTGCCGTCCGTTCGGCAGCACCGCCGGAATCATCTTTAGCCGCCCCTTGCCACGGCCAACGCGCGGAAATCAGCTAACGCGCTTTAACGCCACCACGGGACGCACGACGCCCGTCTGAGTGCCGCGGGCGTTCTTCACGATCGGCGACACCCACGGTGCCAGCCCCGTGGCCTCGGGCGCATCAACGAGGCCGAGCGCTTTGAGGACCGCCACTGCGGCCGTGTAGAGGGCTCGCATATTGCCGTCGACCACCTTGATCGCGATGCCGAGCCCGGCGGAGCGCACACCGATGGTCTGCACGCCGTCCGCACCGATCTTCGCCACCCAGTCGGCAGGCGCCATGCGCATGAAGGCGAGGTCGTTGCGTGCGGTGCCGGACACCATCTCCGGCTGCTGCGTCATGGCGGCGAACAGGGTCGCGAGTGCCGCATCGTCGCTCGCAGCAAGACGCGCATATGCCGCCGCCAGCTTGTCGAGCGGCAGCGCGTAGTTCGGCGCGGAACAACCGTCGATACCCAGCGGCAACGTATCGCCGCCAACGCCCACGACGTCGCCCACGCGCGCGCGAATCTTCTGCTGCAATGGGTGCGACGGATCGAGATAGGTGTCGAGCGGCAAATCGTGCTGCGCGCAATACGCGAGGAAGCCCGCGTGTTTGCCCGAACAGTTGTGATGCAATGGCGTCAGCTTCAGATCGGCCGGCGCCCGCTTTCCGGTGGCCGAGTAGAACGTCGGCACATGGCAGCCGCATTGCAGATGATGTTCGTCGCAACCCGCTTTGTTCAGCAGGCTTTTCACGCCCTCGACGTGAAACGATTCACCGGAATGGCTTGCGCACAACAGCGCCAGTTCCGGCTGCGTCAGCCCGAAATGCGCAACACCGTCGCCCTCGACGAACGGCAGTGCCTGAAACGGCTTGAGCGTGGAGCGCGAGAACGTGAGGAAGGACGGATCGCCTGCGGCATAACGCAAGCGCCCTTGTGCATCGACGACGGCGACCGATCCGTAATGCACGCACTCGACCGTATCGACGCCGTTCGCGCCACGCGTGACTTCAACAAGCGGTGCAAGGCTCATGATTGGGCTCGCACCTTCTTGAGCAGCGACGTCGTCGAGCGCTGATGTTCGAACGGAATCGCCAGCGCCTTGCCGCCCCAGCCGCGAACGAGCGCAGACTCCGGCAGCTTGTCCATGTCGTAATCGCCCCCCTTGACGAGAATGTCGGGACGCACGGCGGCAATCAACGCCTCGGGCGTCGTTTCACCGAACGTCACCACGTAGTCGACGCTTTGCAGCGCCGCAAGCAGCGCAGCGCGGTCATGCTCGTTGTTGATGGGACGGTCGTCGCCTTTACCAAGCGTTCGCACCGAAGCGTCGGTATTCACGCCGACGACGAGACACGCGCCAAGCGCACGCGCCTGTGCGAGATAGGTCACATGACCCCGATGCAGGATGTCGAACACGCCGTTGGTGAACACCAGCGGGCGAGGCAATGTCGGCGCCAATGCAGCCAACGCGTCGCGCGAGAGAATCTTGACCTCGAAATCGGCCGGAGGAATGACTTGGGAAGATGACATGACGATCAATCGGAGTGGACGCGCTATTCGCTCTATGCGCGCTATTGTCCCACGACACGCTGCACGGAGGATCGATGGGCGGCAGATGGAATGCACGGGCGGCGAATGCATGGCACACGAGTGCGCCGCGAGCCTCGCGTCGTCAAAACAACAAAAAAGGGGCCGAAGCCCCTTTCCTGCGAATCTCTGACACGCCCTGTCGACTTACGCCGACGTCGCAACGGCCGGTGCCGTCACGGCGGCCAGACGACTCGTGACTTCCTTGCGGTAGCGATTCAGGTCCTGCGCCGTCGCAAACGTGCGCTCGAACAGCAGCGACATGTTGTGCAGAATGCGCTCGACCACCTTCTTTTCCCAGCTATCGTCAAAGCGGATCTGCTCGTCGAGCCAGTGTTCAAGCCATTCCGGCTCCGGCAGACGCGACTGAACCGTGTCCTTCGGATACAGATCCTTGTTCACGTGCAGGTTAGTCGGGTGCAACGGCTTTTCGGTACGACGCGCCGAAGCCATCAACACACCGATCTTCGCAAACGCAGCACGCGCCGTATCGCCGCAGCTCGTCAGTGCCTTCTTCATGTAGCGCAGGTAAGCACCGCCGTGACGGGCTTCGTCGCGCGAGATGACTTCGTAGATGTGCTTGATGACCGGCTCGGTGTGCCATTCGGCAGCACGGCGATACCAGTGGTTCAGGCGGATTTCGCCGCAAAAGTGCAGCATCAGCGTTTCGAGCGGCGGTGCCGGGTCGAACGGGAAACGCACGGCGTGCAGTTCAGCCTCGGTCGGTACGAGCTCCGGGCGGAAGCGACGCAGGTATTCCATGAGCACGAGCGAATGCTTTTGTTCTTCGAAGAACCAGACGCTCATGAAAGCGGAAAAATCGCTGTCGTCACGATTGTCGCGCAGGAACATCTCGGTGGCCGGCAGCGCCGCCCATTCCGTGATGGCGTTCATCTTGATGGTGCGCGCCTGATCGTCGGTAAGTTGGCTCGCGTCGAACTTGTCCCACGGAATGTCCTTCTCCATGTTCCAACGCACTGCCTCCAGCGACTTGTACAGTTCGGGATACAGCATTTCGGTCATTTCAATTACCCCCAAGGTCGCGAGACCTTACACCAGGACTCAAGATAGTATTGTGAAAGTTTACGCCGAATTTCGACAGACAAAACGGTGAGCGTGTTGCTGACGGCCCCCGCCGTCCGGCTTCACGTCTTGAACCCTGCCGTCGCAGAAGGACGGCGATTTAACGCCTGTTTTTCGGCCGCATCCTGGCGATATGGCTTAGAGCGACCCTACTAAAATATGGGCAAACTCTTGAATCATAACATAATTACCCTTTATTACCGTGACGTTTGACACTCACATGACGGTAATGCGTCGTAATTTTGACGGGGGTCAATTTGTCACGCAAACCCCCTAAGCTCAAGGGGCGATAGGCTTCCCGGCACTCACGCCTGGGCAGGCTCCAACACACTGCCAATGCCTTGCCCGCCAAGGCTTTCGACGGATGTTTCACGGCAGCGCGTCAGGGTATGTCCTTGTGCCATGGGCCTGCGCGGGCAGCGTCCGATGGTCTACGCTGAAAGCAATCGTTCCGTACTTGCGATGCAGTCCTTGGAAGGGGGCTCGCCGGCCCGGCCATTTCCGGTTTCGGCGCCACCCTTTGAGGATAGTTCTCAGTCGTGATTACGCAACACGTTTGACAGGCAGGTGTACCGGCAGAACGAGCCGCGCACCGCCAACGGGCCTACCGACTCGATTGGATCCTTGACCGATAAGGAGCCGAGCATGGCACTTCAGGCACATCGGGCAAACCGGACGCATCGTCCCGAGTTTGCCGCATGGTTGCGCACCGCCTGTTTTTTGATGGCGGTGGCCGTGGCCCCTAGCGCTCTGGCGTTCGACGCCGGGCAACTGGCCTCGCAGGAGATTCCCGCAGCCCATCTGGTCGGTCAGGGCTCTTTCACGCGAATGGGCTTCCATCTCTACGACGCCGCGCTCTTCTCCGGCGCCGATCACATCAACGCCAACTGGAGTGCGCACCCGCTGGTACTCGACGTGCGTTACGCGCGCAGCTTCAAGTCGCACACGCTGGTACAACGAAGCCTGATTGAGATGAGCAAGCTGCAACTGGGAACGGACGCCGAACGGCAACACTGGGCGGATGAGCTCGCACGCATTTTGCCCGACGTGTCTGCCGGACAGCACCTGACGGGCGTCTTCCGGCCGGGTGACGGCACGCGCTTCTTCTCGGACGGCAAGCTCATCGGCCAGATTGCAGGCGACGCATTCGGTCGCGCCTTCTTCGCGATATGGCTCGATCCGCGCACCAGCGCGCCAGACCTTCGCGCGGAACTCATCAGCGACATGCGCTGAACTCGCGCCCCGACAGGCGTGCCTATGGATATCGATCATGCGGCAGCGCTCACGCGCCTGACACACTACTTCGAGACCCTGACGCGCCAGAGTGTCGGGAATCTGGGCGAGTTCTACACGCCCAACGCCTACGTGAAGACACCGCTGCATGAGGTCCGCAGCGCGGCCGAAGTCGCCGCGCTGCTCACGCATATGTTCGAGCGCCTCGAAGTGCCGCGCTTCGAAGTGACGGCACAACTGTTGCAACACAATCAGGCGCTGCTCGTCTGGAATCTGCATTTCCAGGCCAAGCGCTGGCTCGACGACGAGCAAGTCATTCACGGCGCCTCGCATCTGCGCCTCGCAGTGGACGGGCGTGTCGCCTATCAGCGCGATTATTGGGACGCCACTGAAGACATCTACCTCAAACTCCCGTTTGTGGGACGCATAATACGTTGGCTGCGCCAGCGCCTCTTCCTCTGAGCCTCGGAACGGCCGCCTGCGTCATCTCCCCAGGCCCGAAGGGCAGTTTTCTTCAATACGTCGCGCCCGCCCCCGCCTACAGTCGGAACCTCGCACTCGACGCACACCCGCGCTCGTGCCAGCACCGAGGATTCCGATGACACTTTTCTATTCGATGGCCGCGTTCGCGCTGGCCGCTTCCATCACGCCCGGCCCCGTCAACGTCGTGGCGCTTGGCTCGGGCGCGCGATACGGCCTGGTGCCGAGCCTGCGCCACGTGACCGGGGCGACGCTTGGCTTCGTCGTGTTGCTCGTGGCGGTCGGCTTCGGCGTGTACGAACTGCTGCAACGCGTGCCCGTGCTAATGCACGCGATCCGGTGGTTCGGCGTCGCGTTCCTGCTGTACATGGCGTACAAGCTGGCCGTCGACACGGGCGAACTGGGCGATATCGACACGTCGCGCGGCCCAACGATGTCGCATGGCGCCGTCATGCAATGGCTCAATCCGAAGGCGTGGCTTGCGGCGTTGGCCGGCACGGGCGCGTTTACAGGCGGTGTAGGCAGCGATCCTGCGCGCATCTGGCAGTTCGCGGCAATCTACTTCGTTGTGTGCTGGTTATCGGTCGGGTGCTGGGCCGCGGCGGGCGCGATGCTGAGGCAGCATATGCGCGATCCGAAGCGCGTGCGGCATCTGAACCGTGTGATGGCTGCACTACTGGCGGGAAGCGCGATGTACCTCGTCGCGACCGGTTGAGACGACGCAACACCGCGGCGCTCGCCGCCACCGCACCCATCCTTCAGATCGTCAAGCCATGCGCGGCGCGCGGTAGTGCCCGGGGGTGGCGGCAAGGAACTGTTTGAAGGTCCGCTGGAAATGCGCCTGATCGGCGAAGCCCGCATCGAGCGCCACTTCCGCGATCGCATGTCCGCGCCGCAGACGCGCCCGCGCATACTGAATCCGCTGATTCATCAGGAAGGCGTGCGGCGTGAGGCCGTATTGCGCGCGAAACGCACGCGTCAGATACGACGCCGAGAGCCCCGCCGACTCGCAAATCTGCGCGAGCGTCAGCGCCTCGCAGCAATGCGCGCGGATGAAATCCGCTGCCCGGCGCAGATTGTGCGAATCGTCGCGCATCGGCCCGGGCGCAGGGTTCAGCCGCTCATGCACATCGATGAAGAACTGCTGCACGACACTCTCGCGTTCCAGCGCGTCGCGCCACGCATCGGTGCAAACGTCATAAAGCCGGTTCAGGCCGTCGTACAGTGCGGGATCGGTCGA
The DNA here is from genome assembly GCF_044745225.1 of Pandoraea sp. NPDC087047. Classification (NCBI taxonomy): domain Bacteria; kingdom Pseudomonadati; phylum Pseudomonadota; class Betaproteobacteria; order Burkholderiales; family Burkholderiaceae; genus Pandoraea; species Pandoraea sp. NPDC087047. The sequence continues at coordinate 59,767 of NZ_JBIUZU010000003.1, read as the reverse complement.
CGACATCGGATCGAAAAGATGCAAATCCTGCCCGTGCCCGAAACCCAACTCGCGCTGCAAATCACGTAGCCACGCGGTGTCGACGAACAGCATGCGATAGGCCCACGCCTCGTCGCCGATGGGGTTGCAGGCATGCACGGCATCGGGATTCATCACGACCACACTGCCGCGCCCAACCGTCTCGCGCGCACGGCCATTCCGATAGGTGCTGCGTCCGCCCGTCACCGCGCCGATGGAAAACGTCTCGTGACTATGCAGCGCGTAGCACACGCGACGCCCGTCGAGCACCTCGCGCGCTTCGAGAAACGGCAAGGCCGGATCGCGCCAGAATGTCGATGGGTACGGACACTCGACGGTGGGACGGGAGGATTTCGACATTGGCTTGAAATTCAGCGATGGCAGCGAAGATAGTGAAGACAGCAACTCATGCGGCGGGTTTGCCGCCATCGGCGAGCGCGGCCGCAGGATCGATCGACAGCGGCGAATTCGCCGGTGGCTCGGCCCCGCCGACGGCCCCCGCCTCAACGTCGTCGAGCGGGCTGGTGCCGTCCGCTTCGGCCACGAGCCACGCGGCAATCGCGTCGCGTTGCGCGTAGGCATCGGCCTCGCCCAGCGCGATGAGTTCCTGCGTGTAGGACGACTCGAACAACAGATAACTCGCGAACGCCGCGCCGCGCTCGGCATCTGCGCCAATCGCGCCGAGCATGGTGCGCACTGCGCGCGGTAACTGTTTCAGATGGCGCGCCGCTATCGGCTCAAGGCGTTGACTGGGGGAGATCAGCAGCGTGTCGATGGGACGCCAGCCGCTCGATTCGCGCTGCGCCTCGGGCACATATCGCAGCACGTTGTTGATGTGCTGCAAACGCTCCAGGTCGGCGGACAATCCGTCGATGAACACGCTCGCGAGCGCCTGTCCGCCGATCTGCGCAAGACTCGGATATCCCCCAATGCGCTCGCCGCTGCTGTCGAGTCCGTACTGTCCGTGCGAGGCGCCGATGATGAGAATACGCGTCGCGCCCAAATGAATCGGCGGACTGAGCGGCGCGATCTGCCGCATCGAACCGTCCCCGAAATACTCGGACTGTCCGTCGAGATCGAGCTCGATGGCCGGGAAGAGAAACGGAATCGCGCTCGACGCCAGCAGGTGCTCGACCGTCAGCGGCACCGCACGCGCCAGTCGCAGCGAACGCTTCCACGCCTGAATCGGCTCCGCGCTTTGATAGAACGTCACGTGTTTGCCCGACGAGTACGACAGCGCCGTCACGGAGAGGGCTTCGAGCGCCCCGCTGGCGAAGACGTCCGGCAGCCGGTCGAGACGAATGGCCTGACGCAGCATGCCGGCAAGCGGCGACCAGTCGAACAGCGAGCGCGGCGAACGGCGCAAGGCCCAGCCCAGCGAGAGGGCGGCGAGCCAGCGTGCCCCGGTGCCCGCCATGCCCAGCGAGTCGGCGCGGAACACCTGCCCGGCGTGGAACTGCCGCCAGACGGCGTCGAGCTTCATTACGCCGTGCTGGAAATCGTCGGCATGCGACGCGAGCGCCGCGGCGTTGATCGCGCCGGCCGAGGTACCGCAGACAACCGGGAAAGGAATGGCTCGCCGCGAGGGCAGAACCTCGCGCTGAATCGCGGCAATCGCCGCGAGCACGCCCACCTGATACGCGGCGCGTGCGCCACCGCCCATCAGGACGAGACCGGTGCGTTCGCCTGAAATCATCGGGGGCCTCCTCCTGCCTTTGCTCTCGTTGTTTCTCTCGTTATCGTTCTCGGCCTTTCGGTCGCGCGAGCAGGCGAGCGCCATCGCCCGCGCGACCTGCTACCACTTCCAGGCCGCTTGCTTGCCCTTGCTGCCTATGGTCGCGCCAGCAGCCTTCGCGGGGGCCTTGCCATCCGTGCCCGCTTTTGCCGATGTCCTGGCGGACGTCTTGGCGGCTGCCGATTTCGCAGGCGTCTTTTTGCTGGCCGGGGCACGCTTCGCGGCGGTCTTGCCTGCGGTTTTGGCGCTGCCCGCAGCACGCTTGGCCGTCGTGCCCGATGTCTTGCCCGGTGCCTTGCCGGAAGACGATGCGGCCTGCGCCGCCTGGGTTGTCGCTTGGGTTGCCTTGGCCGCCGCTTCGGACATCTGCGCCGCTGCGGCGCCCGTCATCTGTGCCGCAGACGCCCCCGCGGCCTGCGCAGCGGCGGCAATCTGATCGAACTGCGAGCGCATCGCGTTGAACCACATCGACGGGTCCAGCGCACCATAAGCGCCGCCGGCCTGGGCAAACGGCGAAGCGGACGCATCCGCGCCTGCCGCCGCTTGCGCTTCACCCTGCGCGGCACCTTCCGGCGCCGGTGCAGGTTCGGGTTCCGGCGCACTCGCCTGCGGCTCGGGTTCAACGTCCTGTGCCGGTTCCGCTGCGGCAAACGGCGAACGCCAGAAGCTGCCCACACCGGCATCGTCGGCCGCGCTGGATGTGGCCGTACCCGCCCCACCCGCAGCCCCGAAGCTCCCGGTGCCGAAGGCACGCAGCGTCGCGTAAGTGGCGCGCTGCACTTCGAAGGCCTGAATCGTCGAGCGCAGCACATTCAGATTGAGCGTGAGCCACTGCTCGACAGCGCGCATCTCGGCGATGCGATTCTCGATTTCATCGGGATCGAGCAACGGCGCGGCGCTCTGCATCAATTGCGTGAGCGGCGAGGTGAAGGTCGCGGGGGGGCTGAACGCTTCCCACATCTTCTTGAGAATGTCGAAGCCGTTAGGCATGGCACTCGTCGAATCGCTCATTACAGTCTCCAGTCACAGTCGGGGACGGACGGCCTGCCAACCAAGCCGCAAGCCCGGCACGCCCGGCGCACAGGGCGTATGGCTATCGATCATACGCCGAGCTTGCGCCGCAGGTGTGTCAAAACAAGCCGCGTGGGGAAGACGCGTCAGAAAGGCGCATCGCCGCCGAAGTCCGGCGCACGGCGCTCGCGCAGCGATGCAATGCCTTCGCGCACGTCCGGTCCGGCGAACCCCATGAATTCGAGCGCCAGCGACGCATCGAACGACGGCCCCGCACTGCGCAGCCAGTTGTTGAGCGCGTACTTCGTCCAGCGAATCGCCGTGCTCGAACCGCGCGCGAGCTTGTCGGCCACCTCGAACGCCTTGGGCAGCAAGTCCGCCTCGTCGACCGCGAGCGACACGAGGCCGATGCGCTCGGCTTCCTCGCCCGACACCGGCTCGCACAGCAACAGGTAATACTTCGCCTTCGCCATACCGCACAACAGCGGCCAGACGATGGCGGCGTGATCTCCTGCCGCCACGCCCAGACGCGTATGACCGTCGATGATGCGCGCGGTCTTCGCGGCAATCGAGATGTCCGCGAGCAGGCCTGCGACGAGACCCGCGCCGACGGCTGGGCCGTGCATCGCGGAGACGATGGGCTTGCTGCAATTGATCACGTTGTAGACGAGGTCGCGCGCTTCGCGCCACACGCGGGCGCGCACGGCGAAGTCGTCGGCCATGTCTTCCACGAGCGAGAGATCCCCGCCGCCGGAAAACCCTTTGCCTTCGCCTCGGATGACGACCGCGCGCGTTTCGTTGTCGCGGTCGATGTCGCGCCACACGTCGGCCAGTTCCTGATGCATGCGATGGTCCGCCGTCGACAGACCGCTCTTGTTCGCCCCTGCGCCCATGACGAGTTCGAGCACGCCGTTCGGATGCCGCTTAAATTGCAGCGACTGGTAGTGTTGATACGGGTCTTGCGACATGGCTTACCGCTCCAAAAAAATATCCCCGCACAGGCGGGGACGGAAAACAGCGGCACCGGCCAAAGCCAGCACCGCCGACGGTCAACAGATCGATGTCCGCCGCGCGACGCACCTCACGTCAAGGTGCCATCAAGGCCACATCCGGGCAACCTCCATGCAATTACTGGGCGATCACCCACTTGCCGTTGTCGATCTTGACCATCACGCGCGCGCGCTGATCGAGGCCGAGGTGATCGGTGGGGCTCATGTTGATCACGCCATTCGACACGTGAACATCCTTGCTCGACTCCAGCGCGTCGCGCAGCGCCTTGCGGAATTCCGGCGTGCCCGGCTTGGCTGTCTTCAGCGCGATCGGAATCGCGCGTTGGAGCAGGATACCGGCGTCCCATGCGTACGAACCGAAGGCGGCCACTTTGCCCGGGCCGTACTTCGCATCGAACTTCTTGATGTAGTCGAGCGCCACGGCCTTGGCCGGATGATCGTTCGGGAGTTGCGCCGCCACGAGCACCGGGCTTGCCGGCAGATACGTGTTGTTGCAGTCCTTGCCGCATACGCGCAGGAAGTCGTTATTGCCCACGCCGTGGTTGTGATAAACGAGGCCCTTGTAGCCCCGCTCGGCCAGCGCCTTCGGCGGCAGCGCGGCCGGGGTACCCGCAGCGCCCACGACGACCGCATCGGGGTTCTGCGCCATGATCTTCAGGATCTGGCCGGTCACGCTCGGGTCGGTGCGTGCGAAGCGCTCGCTCGCGACCATCTTGATCTTGTGCAGCCCGGCGAATTTGGCGACTTCCTCGTAGAAGGCTTCACCCAGCGCGTCGCCCTGGCCGATGAAGGCCATCGTCTTCACCCCGTGACGGCTCGCGTGCTCGGCAATGGCGGACGCCATCTGCGCATCGGTCTGCGGGGTCTTGAACATCCAGTAGCGCTTGGCGTCGACCGGCTCGATGATGCGCGCGGACGAGGCGAGCGAGATCGTCGGCGTGGTGCCGGCGGCGATCACGTCGAGCATCGCCAGCGTGTTCGGCGTGATCGACGAGCCGATGATGGCGTCGACGTGGTTCTCGGAGATGAGCTTCTTGGTGTTCTGAACGGCGGTGGTGGTGTCCGACGCGTCGTCGAGCACGATGTAATCGACCTTCTGTCCGCCGATTTCCGTCGGCAGCATGGCAACGGTGTCGCGCGCGGGAATGCCGAGCGAAGCGGCGGGACCGGTGAGCGAGATGCTCACGCCAATCTTGACCTGAGCGGCAGCGCCGCCGGCCAGCGCCAGCAACATCGCACCCAGCAGGGCAGTGCGCACGGGGTTTCGCATGGAAAATCTCCTGGTCTGGCCTGCGCTGGTGGTGTTCTCTAACGCGGGCGTCCCGGGACGGGCACCTCGCGCCGCGCCGGCGAAAGTTAGCGCCGGTGCGCAAACCCGGTAGGGATGCGAACCGACTCAAGGAGACAAAGAATAGCGGACCCGGAATTGCCCGCCATATCCGGGTTCACCCTATGGACGTGACGTCCGACACCCCGCAACGCCCCGTCGGCTATGGCGTTCGCGCCACTTCACTTTTCCCGTCCGGCGGGTCGGCTGTTGCGGGGGCGGCGTTGGCGCGGTGTGGGTGCCGTATTGGTACGCTGTGGACGCGATGGTGAAGCGTTGACGCTTTACTCGTCCAGCGGCGCGACCGCCTGATCGATGGCGCCGAAAATCGTTTTGCCCTGCGCGTCGAACATCTCGATACGCACACGGTCGCCGTAACGCATGAATTCGGTCTGCGGCGCCCCCTTCTCGATGGTCTCCAGCATGCGCTTCTCGGCAATGCACGCGCTGCCGCGGCTGCGGTCCTTGTTCGAGATCGTGCCCGAGCCGACGATGGTGCCGGCACGCGCGTTACGCGTCTTGCAGACGTGCGCGACCAACTGGCCGAAGTCGAACACCATGTCTTCGCCGCATTCGGGGGCGCCGAACTTCTTGTCGTTCCACTTCACCGTTAGCGGGCGGTGCACGCGGCCGTCGCGCCAGGCGTCGCCCAGTTCGTCGGGGGTGACGGCCACCGGCGAGAAGGCGCTCGCCGGCTTGCTCTGGAAGAAGCCGAACCCCTTGGCCAGCTCCGCCGGGATCAGGTGACGCAGGCTCACGTCGTTGACCAGCATCAGCAGACGCACGCCTTCGCGCGCACGCGCCGGGCTCGCGCCCATCGGCACGTCCGACGTCACCACGGCGATCTCGGCCTCGAAGTCGATACCGAAGGCTTCCGATGCGCAGACGATGTCGTCCGTAGGCCCGATGAAGTCGTCGCTGCCGCCCTGATACATGAGCGGATCGGTCCAGAATTCGGGCGGCATTTCGGCACCGCGGGCCTTGCGCACCAGTTCGACGTGGTTCACGTACGCCGAGCCGTCGGCCCACTGGTACGCACGCGGCAGCGGCGCCATGCACGCCTCGGGGTCGAACGCGAAGGTGTTGCGCGCGCGGCCGTGATTGAGTTCGGTGTAGAGCGAATGCAGTTGGGGCGCGTAGAACGTCCAGTCGTCGAGCACACGTTGCAGCGTGGGGGCGACGGCGTCGGCGATGCAGGCGGTGGACAGATCGCGCGACACGACGATCAACTGGCCGTCGCGGGTGCCGTCCTTACGGGTAGCGAGTTTCATGTGATGGAGTCTGCGGGCGGTTTCAGGCCTGAGCGTTCAGGCCCGATAGAATGGCGCTTGAAGCCGACGATTCTAACCGAGGGCATCGCCCCGGCGCCGATGGCCCGACGCGCCGGCGTGCAGCGGCAGGCGCGCGAGGCAATAGCGAGACGGCAGCGAGACGGCATCGGCGCAATCGCAAGCGGCCATAACAACAACGAAAGAGACACATGACAGCGCCTGAACTCGATAGCGAAAACGCTCACAACGATCGCGATAGCGACGGCAACACTCCCGCGCCCGACGAGGAAAAGACCCGTTCGGGCATCCAGTCCATCGAAGTGGGCTTCCGGCTGATCGAGGTGCTGACCGAGGCCTCGAACGCCATGATGCTGCGCGACCTGGCGCACGCCGCGGGCATGAACCCCGCCAAGGCGCATCGTTATCTCGTGAGCTTTCAGCGCCTGGGACTCATCGTTCAGGACCCCGTGAGCGGACGTTACGACCTCGGCCCGTTCACGCTGCGCATGGGGCTCGCGCATCTCGCGCGTATCGACGCCTTCAAGGCCGCGCGCTTCGCCATGTCCGAACTGCGCGACGCCATCGACCAGACCGTGGGGCTGGCCGTCTGGGGCAATCAGGGGCCGACCGTCGTGCACTGGCTCGACTCCACCTTCCCGATGCGCGTGCCGCTGCGGTTGGGCGACGTCATGCCGATGCTCGAATCGGCCGCCGGACGCCTCTTCGCCGCTTATCTGCCGCACCGTCAGACCGCGCCGCTCATCGATGCCGCACTCGCGGCGCTGCAACACGCGTCGCGACATCATCTGCCCGCCACGCGCGAGCAGTACGAAGCCGTGCTCGACGATGTGCGCGCGCACCGGGCCGCGCGCGTCGAAGGCACGGTGCTGCCATCGGTCAACGCGTTCTGCATGCCGGTGTTCGATGCGACGGGACAGCTCGTCATGGGCCTCATGGCGCTTGGCCCGGAAAGCCGCTTCGACGCGCGCTGGGGCGGACCGATCGATACAGCGCTGCGCACGCTCGCCCAGACGCTGTCGGCCGATCTCGGCCACGCGCATGCGCCCGACGGGCCGACGTAAAGCGGTGAACGGGAGGACAGGGAGGCCGCGGGCGAACCATGAGCCCGCGAGATCGTGAATCGCGCCGGCTCGCTCGTTCGGTGCTTCCGGCGCTTCCGGAACGCCCTTGCGCGGGCGTTGTCGAATCGAGTTCGTCGCAATATGAGATCCTGACGCCCTGACGTCCCGATCGGTCGATTCTCGTGTCTTCACGCCCTCCCAGTCCCCCTCGCCGAGCCGCCTCCGACACGCCGCCAGTGCCTAGCGCACCGCAGGCACCGGAAGCGGCGAATGCAGCAAGCGCGCAAAACACGCATGACGCACCCACCGTGCCGGATGCGCCGAATGCTGCTGCGACGAAATTTGCCGAGCCGCCCCGGCCGACCGAGCCGGGCAGGCGCTGGGGGCTATGGATCGCCATACTGGCCGCGGTGTTCGCGGTGCATGTGCTGATCGCCCTGTGGGTCGCCGGCCATCGCACGACGCTGGACGACACGCCGATTCCCAGTATTCCGATCACGTTGATCCCGCTAAAGCCGATTGCACCGCCGACGCCGCCAGCGCCCCCCGTCCCGAAACCCAAACCGCGTGTGGCGAAGCGCGCACCGCCAGCGCCGCCGGATACACTCGCCGCCCCCGAGACCACCGACGCACCCGGGCCGCTGGCCGCATCGGAGACGGTCGCGGGCGCCGGGGACACGCCCGGTGCGGCCGCATCGGCCGCCGCAGCAGCGCCGGGTGTGCCGCTCACGGCAGCCGCCGCCAACGGCGACAAGTTCGATCCGCCGCCATCCGTCACCCTGACCTACGACGCGCTCATGAACGGCGTGCGCAACCAGACCGGGGAGCTGCATTGGGTGAACGACAACGGGCACTACCAGTTGCGCGTCGCCGTGCCGATCCTCTTTTTCGGGACGTTCGAGTTCATCAGCGAAGGCGGCTATGACGCCAACGGCATCGCCCCGTCCCGCTATGTGGAAAAGCGTGGACGCCGCGCCGAATACATCACCGATTTCCATCGCGACGGCACACCCACGCTGCATTTCTCGCGCTCGGGCCAGTCCGTGCCGCTCGCCCCCGGCGCCCAGGACCGGTTCAGCGTGATGATGCAGTTGGCGAGCTACGCGAGAGGCAACCCCGAGCGCTATACGAAAGTCGGGGTCACGCATGAATTCACCGTGGTCGACACGGACAGCAGCGAAGTGTGGCCGGTGCAGTACGTCGGCAGTGAAACCATGAAGACGCCGCAGGGCTACCTCGAGACTCGCCACTTCACCCGCCTGCCGCGCAAGACGGGCGACGAGCGGCGGGTGGACATCTGGCTCGCGCCCGCGCTCGACTGGCTGCCGGTGCGCGTGAAGCAGACGGAGCCGTCCGGCAACGAGTTCGAGCTGATCTTCACGCAGAAATCGGCACCGTGAGCCGGTGCGCAGCGCCGCTTTTGCGTCTCGCGCGCCCCTGACCCGATTCATTCGAATTTCGAGCGATACAGGCCCCATGCGGCTGGACGGCGAAGTGTTGCCCCACTACTACGATTGGCACTGCACGAATCCGATGTTCCTGACATAATCAGAATCGTCCCAATGCATCGACGCCCATCGACACCACATCGCAACGCATCGACGAAACTAGGGGGCCGCTCACCATGAAAGTCAGCGCCAACGGAGCATCGATTCATTACGCGGTGGATGGCCACGGTCCGTGGTTGACGCTAGCGCATCCGCTGGGTGCGGACCTTAGCGTCTGGGACGACCTGTTACCCGATCTGACGGCCCATTTTCGGGTACTCCGATACGACAGCCGCGGTCACGGCCAGAGCGAGATCACGCGCGGTCCCTACTCCATCGCGCAACTGGCCGCCGACGCGACCGCCCTGCTCAGTTCGCTGGAAATTGCGCATACTCATTTCGTCGGCATTTCGATGGGGGGTGCCGTCGCGCAACAAGTGGCGCTGGACGCCCCGGAGCGCATCGCCAGCCTGACGCTGATCGACACCACCGCCGGTTACGACAACGCCGACGCAAAGGTCTTTCTCTCGCGCGCGGCGACGGCACGCGAGCACGGCATGAAGGAACTCGCGAAAGGCACGCTCGAACGCTGGTTGGGTGAGCGCTTTCGCAAACGTCACCCCGAGACGGCGGAACGCATTCGCGCCCTGGTCGCTCGCGCGGACCCCGAGGGCTTTGCCGCGGCCTGCGAGGCGTTGGCGTCGTTCGATGTGCGAACAAGATTGTCCGAAATCGAAGCGCCGACGCTGGTGCTCGTCGGAGAGAACGATCCCTCCACGCCACCTGCGGTGGCCCAGGGCATCGCCAGCGGCATTGCGGGCGCCCGGTTGGAGATCGTGCCCGACGCCGCGCATCTGTCGATCGTCGAGCAGAAACAGTTCGTAACGAATGCCCTTGCAACATTTTTGCTGGGGGCCGCCTCTAACGTCTGAAACCTGCGAAAGATGGACTTGCGGGACTTGAAGCGGGATCTTTGATTCCCAGGGAGGGCCAAAACCATTGAATTCGTCAGCCGGTGTGCCGATAAGCGAATCATGGGGCTATGCCTCTTGAAATCGCGCCGCGTCGCCCCTATGTGGGTTATCAAGGACCATGCAGGAACACCAGGAGAGTTGCCATGCTCATGATTTACAACAGCCCGAATTACTGTGTCGTTGAGTTTGCCGCCGATAACGGCAATCACTCGCTGTCCGCCGGTGGCTATGAAATCGTGGACAAAACCGCTGGCCGCGAGATTTTTCTCGATGGCTCGCTTGCCCGGCAATTCCGTGAAGAAGTGCAGAAGCTCATCGCCAGCGAACCGTCCGAGGACGAAGTCGACGAATTCCTCGGTCAGTTCGATACCTTCATGACGAACCCGGTCGTGCTCCACTGATGTCCCGATGACGTCGGATTGACGTCACTGCCCACGCGGCAAGACCCAACGAAAAACCCTCGCCATGGCGAGGGTTTTTTCATGGTGCAAGCGCCAAAGCGCCTGGAACGCCTGACGCGATGTCAGGCCTTGGCGGCAGCCGCCGTCCCGCTCAGCACTGCTGCCACGGCAGGCCGTCGAAACGCCAGCCATTCACGGCGTTGCGGTGATGGGTCTCGTTCAGATCCCCTTCGAAGCCGTGCAACACCCCGTAGACGTTGCGAAAGCCCGCCGCTTCGAGCGCTTCACCGGCCGCCGTGCTGCGATTGCCGCTGCGGCAGATCAGCATGACCGGCCGCTCGCCCCCGGCGCCCGCCAGCTTGCGCACGCGCTGCACGAAGTGGGGATTGATTTCCCAGTCGGGGCCGTCGTTCCATGCCACGAGAATGGCACCGACCGGATGTCCGACGAACAAATGCTCCATTTCGCTGCGGCAGTCGACGAACAGGGCATTGGCATTGGCTTGCAGGAACTTGTGAGCATCGCTCGGGAGCAGGAATTCCATATCGTCGGCGGAAAATGGGCAAAGTCAGGGGAAACGACCCGTCGGCGCGGCCTACCAGGCCGTTGCGCGCAGGCGGGATGCGCGAAAACCATTACAATTATAGGTTTTCCGGCCACTCCAGGGCGACGTCCGTCATGACAACCGCAACCCCACCCGCCGCAAACGCATTGAAATACACGCGAGCGCAGGCACTGCCTGCGCTGCTGGCGCAGCGCATTCTGATCCTTGACGGCGCCATGGGGACGATGATCCAGCAGTACAAGCTGAACGAAGCCCAGTACCGAGGCGAGCGTTTCGCCGACTTCCCGTACGACGTGAAAGGCAACAACGAGTTGCTCTCGCTCACCCGGCCGGACGTCATCGGCGAAATCCACCGCCAGTACCTGGCCGCGGGCGCCGATATCCTCGAGACGAACACGTTCGGGGCGACGACGATCGCGCAGGGCGACTATCACATGGAAGATCTGGCCGACGAGATGAACCGCGAGTCGGCGCGTCTGGCACGCGAGGCCTGTGAGGCGTTCAGCACGCCGGAGAAGCCGCGCTTCGCCGCCGGCGCCATCGGCCCGACGCCCAAGACCGCGAGCATCAGCCCGGACGTGAACGATCCCGGTGCACGCAACGTCGACTTCGACCAACTGCGCGACGCCTACTATGCGCAGGCCAAATCGCTGATGGAAGGCGGCGTGGACCTGTTCCTCGTTGAGACCATCTTCGACACACTCAACGCTAAGGCCGCGCTCTTCGCCATCGACGAACTGTTCGAAGACACCGGCGAAATCCTGCCGATCATGATCTCCGGCACGGTGACGGACGCCTCCGGGCGCATTCTGTCCGGCCAGACGGTCGAGGCGTTCTGGAACTCGCTGCGTCACGCCCGCCCGCTCACGTTCGGCCTGAACTGCGCCCTTGGGGCGACGCTCATGCGTCCGTACATCGCCGAGCTGGCCAAGCTGTGCAACACCTATGTGTCGGTCTACCCGAACGCCGGCCTGCCCAACCCGATGAGCGACACGGGCTTCGACGAGACGCCTGACGTGACGTCCGGCCTGCTCAAGGAATTCGCACAGGCCGGGCTGGTGAATCTGGCGGGCGGCTGCTGCGGCACCACGCCGGACCACATCGCCGAGATTGCCAAGGTGCTCGCCGATGTGAAGCCGCGCCGCTGGCCGTCGCAATATCGCAACGCCGAGGACGCCGACGCGTAATCTGCGTTGCGTCCCGCGTACGAACACGACAAGACTGATTGCAAGATGCCCGGCGCGCCAACGCGACACTCAAGCTATCGCCCACGCGGCGATAGCCCCGAGCACCAGAGCACGCGCGCCAACCACTGAACGGATTGCCCCATGAGCCAAACGCCCTTCCTGAAGCCTGTTGAGCCAGTGCAGCCAATGCGCCTGTCCGGCCTTGAGCCTTTCAATATTGGCGAGGGCACGCTTTTCGTAAACGTCGGCGAGCGTACCAACGTGACGGGTTCGAAAGCGTTCGCGCGCATGATCCTGAACGGCCAGTTCGACGAAGCGCTCGCGGTCGCCCGCCAGCAGGTCGAGAACGGCGCCCAGGTCATCGACATCAACATGGACGAGGCCATGCTCGATTCCAAGGCCGCGATGGTTCGCTTCATGAACCTGATCGCCTCCGAGCCGGACATCGCGCGCGTGCCGATCATGATCGACTCGTCGAAGTGGGAAGTGATCGAGGCGGGCCTGAAGTGCGTGCAGGGCAAGGCGATCGTCAACTCGATCTCGCTCAAGGAAGGCAAGGAAGCGTTCGTGCATCACGCCAAGCGCATTCGCCGCTACGGCGCGGCCGCCGTGGTCATGGCCTTCGACGAACAGGGGCAGGCCGACACCTACGCGCGCAAGACCGAGATCTGCGAGCGCAGCTACCGCGTGCTGGTCGACGAAGTCGGCTTTCCGCCCGAAGACATCATCTTCGACCCGAACATCTTCGCGGTGGCCACCGGCATCGAAGAGCACAACAACTACGCCGTCGACTTCATCAATGCCACGCGCTGGATCAAGCAGAATCTGCCCGGCGCGAAGATCAGCGGCGGCGTGTCGAACGTTTCGTTCTCGTTCCGCGGCAACGACCTCGTGCGCGAAGCGATCCACACCGTGTTCCTGTACCACGCGATTCAGGCCGGCATGGACATGGGCATCGTCAACGCCGGTCAGCTCGGCGTGTACGAGAACCTCGACCCCGAGCTGCGCGAGCGTGTCGAAGACGTGGTGCTCAACCGTCGCGAAGACAGCACCGAGCGTCTGCTGGAAATCGCCGACCGCTTCAAGGGCGGCGCGCAAAAGCGCGAAGAGAATCTGGAGTGGCGCAATCAGCCGGTCGAAGCGCGTCTCGCGCATGCGCTGGTGCACGGCATTACGACCTTCATCGTCGAAGACACCGAAGAAGTCCGTCAGAAGATTTTCGACGCCGGCGGCCGTCCGATTCAGGTGATCGAAGGCCCGCTCATGGACGGCATGAATGTCGTGGGCGATCTGTTCGGCGCGGGCAAGATGTTCCTGCCGCAGGTCGTGAAGAGCGCGCGCGTGATGAAGCAGGCCGTGGCGCATCTGGTGCCGTTCATCGAAGAAGAAAAGGCGCGCATGGCCGCCGCCGGGGAAGACGTTCGCTCGAAGGGCAAGATCGTGATCGCCACGGTCAAGGGCGACGTACACGACATCGGCAAGAACATCGTCACCGTGGTGCTTCAGTGCAATAACTTCGAAGTCGTGAACATGGGCGTGATGGTGCCGTGCGCCGAGATCCTCGCCAAGGCGAAGGAAGAAGGTGCGGACATCATCGGTCTGTCGGGTCTTATCACGCCGAGTCTCGAAGAGATGGCGTACGTCGCCTCGGAAATGCAGCGCGACGATTACTTCCGTCTGCGTAACATTCCGCTGCTCATCGGCGGCGCGACGACCTCGCGCGTGCACACGGCGGTGAAGATCGCGCCCAACTACGAAGGCCCGGTGATCTACGTGCCGGACGCCTCGCGCTCGGTCTCGGTCGCCTCGAACCTGCTCTCCGACGAGGCCGCCGAGCGCTACCTCACGGAGCTCAAGACGGACTACGAGCGCGTGCGTCTGCAACACGCGAACCGCAAGGCCACGCCGATGGTCTCGCTCGCCACCGCCCGCGAGAACAAGTTCAAGGTCGACTGGTCGACGTACGTGCCGCCCAAGCCGAAGTTCATCGGCCGTCGCGTGTTCAAGAACTACGATCTGGCTGAGCTGGCCGAATTCATCGACTGGGGTCCGTTCTTCCAGACGTGGGATCTCGCCGGCCCGTACCCCGCGATTCTCACCGACGAGATCGTCGGCGAGTCGGCGCGGCGTGTCTTTGCCGACGGCAAGGAAATGCTCGATCGCATGATCAAGGGCCGCTGGCTGAGCGCCAATGGCGTGATCGCGATGCTGCCCGCGAACGTGGTGAACGACGACGATATCGAGATCTACACCGACGAATCACGCTCGGAAGTCGCCTTCACGTGGCACAACCTGCGTCAGCAGAGCGAGCGCCCGGTGGTCGACGGCGTGCGTCGTCCGAACCGCTCGCTGGCCGACTTCGTCGCGCCCAAGGACAGCGGTGTGGCCGACTACATCGGCGTATTTGCCGTGACGGCAGGTCTTGGCGTCGACGCGAAGGAGGCCGGTTTCCTCGCCACGCACGACGACTACAGCGCGATCATGCTCAAGGCACTGGCCGACCGTCTGGCGGAAGCCTTCGCCGAGTGCATGCACGCGCGCGTGCGCCGCGACTTCTGGGGCTACGCGAGCGCCGAGCAGCTCGACAACAATGCGCTCATCAAGGAACAGTACGTCGGCATTCGCCCGGCGCCGGGGTATCCGGCCTGCCCCGAGCACTCCGTCAAGGGACCGATGTTCCATTACCTGCAAGCGCACGAAATCGGCATGAGCGTGACGGAATCGCTCGCCATGCTGCCCGCTGCGAGCGTCTCGGGCTTCTATCTGTCGCATCCGGACAGCACGTACTTCAGCGTTGGCAAGATCGGCCCCGACCAGGTCGAGGACTTCATGGAACGCGCCGGCGTAGACGAAGCGACCGCGCGACGTCTGCTCGCCCCGCAGTTGTCCTGATCGGCCGCCGGTCTCGACGAAAAACAACACGTCATCTCCGGGCCGGCGGCGTCTCTTCCGCCCGCCGGTTCCCGGTGCCATAATGCCGCGGCGCAGCATTGTCGCCGCGCCGTTGCCGGATCGGCGTGACCCGGCGGGCGGATATCCCGCCCCGCGCCGGTGTCATGCCCCTGTCGCAACCCCAGCGTACTGTCGCGCCCGTCCCAGCCCCTTCGGACCGATCGGGCTGATCGGACAGATCGGATCCCCGGCTTTCGGCCTCTCGCCCGTGCCAGCCGGCTCACTTCGAGACGTTCCATGCAAGCACTGCACAGCATCCAGAATTTCCAGCTCCTCCCGCTGCTCAACACGCTCATCTCGCTGACTGTGGCGTTTGTCCTCGGCACGATCATCGGCGTCGAGCGTCAGGTCCGTCAGCGAACCGCAGGCCTGCGCACCAACGTGCTCGTGGCCGTCGCCGCGGCGGCGTTCGTCGACCTGTCAATGCGGCTCATGCCCGGCGACACGCGCGTGATTTCGTATGTCGTGTCGGGCGTGGGCTTTCTCGGTGCGGGGGCGATCATGAAGGACGGCGCCTCGGTGCGCGGTCTGAACACGGCCGCCACGTTGTGGGGATCGGCCGCCGTGGGCGCCGCTGCCGGCGCGAGCATGATCGTGGAGGCGGTCATCGTGGCCGCCTTCGTGCTGGCCGCCAACACGCTGCTGCGCCCCGTCGTGAACGGCATCAACCGCAAGCCGATCAACGAAGCGACGTCGGAAGCCACCTACGCGCTGTCCGTCATCTGCGCCCGCACCACGCAGCGCGAAGTGCTCGACAAGGTGGAAGCCTGGCTCGAAGCGTCGAACTATCCGGTGCGTGCGCTCGACATCCATCCGTTCGGCGAAGCGGAAGTCGAAATCGAGGCGTTGCTGCTGCCGACAGCGGTCAAGGCGGGGGAGCTCGACGCCCTCACCGATCATCTCGAAACGCTGCCCGGCGTGAATCAGGTGTTCTGGTCGAGCCGTTCGGACGACTAATCGCCGGGTGGAAGATGGCGACGGCGTCCCGAGAAGTTCCTAGGAAAAAGCCGAATTACATTCAATTACAAACCCTTACAGCACCGCGAGCTGCGGCTTCTTAGACTGGAATCTCACTAACGCAAGTGATGCCTGCACGACAGACATTCCTGACGTGTGCAGCGCAAAGCCAAGGAGTCCATCTGATGAAGAAGCTGATCATTTCGGTTGCAGCCCTGACCCTCGCCGGTGCCTCGGCACTGAGTTTCGCCCAAGGTGGCGGCGGTGCCGCCGGCCCGGGCGGCGGCACGACGACGGACCCGTCGAGCCCGATGCCTAGCCAGGCGTCGCCGATGTCGCCGCAGGCCCCGACGCCGGGCGCCCAGACCATGACGCCGTCGGACCCGCATCCGAACTCGAAGGCGCAAAAGCCGCGTCACAGCACCAAGAAGACGCCGAACAACGGCAACACCGGTAACGGTGCCACCAACGCGCCGGATAACGCACCGGGCAAGGCCCAGTAATCGGCCGAGTCACCTGGACGCCCTCGCGTCCGTACAGGGACCGGCGCCGCCGCTGCTCAGGCGCTTGCCGCCGAGCGCAGACCCCTCGCCCGGGAGCGGCCCGTACCTGACCCCATAAAAAAAAGCAGGCTCGCGATTTGCGGCCTGCTTTTTTGCGTCTCACACGATCAGAGATCGGACGACGCGCCTGCGGTGTTACACGGATCTCGTCAATCGTCCAACGATCCGCCGACTCGACGATCGATCGACTACTCCACTTCCCACATCACCGCGCTGCCGTCTTTGTGCGCTTCCTTGAGCATGTTCAGCAGCGGATAAGCCCGTTGCGACAGACGCAGACGATTGTCCTCGTCACGGTCCTCGGACTTTTTGCCTTCGCTTTCCTTGGCTGCGGCGGCTTTGTCCTCCGCAATCGCCGCCTCCAGCTTCGCAATCGCATCGGCTGTTTCGTCCTCTCCGATGGCACCACGCACGCCGAGTTTCTTGCCGACAATGCCGAGCAGCAATTGCGCGAGATTCTCCAGCATGTTGATCGTGGGCGAAGCGTGCGCCTTGAACGTTACCAGCATGGATGGCTCCCTATTCGAGTTATCACCACCGCCGCCCCCGGCTTGTCACGCAACGAGGGGGACCGGCGGGTACCGTGACTTCATCATACACCTGTTAAAATCCGGTGCTGACGATTCAATTGCCTGTCCGGACGCGTCCGGACGCACCCGAAACACCCGCCAATGCTACCCGCCCAAAAGAATGCTCTCGTCGCGCTGATCGGCGACGTCGTCGCCGGTTTGATGCCTGCTGACGGCACTGCGCCCGCCGCGCCCGTCATCTTGCTCGAACGTCCGAAAGTCGCTGCTCACGGCGATCTGGCCTGTAACGTGGCAATGCAACTCGCCAAGCCGTTGCGCGCGAATCCGCGCGAGCTGGCGCAGAAGATTGCCGATGCGATCCTCGCGGACGCGCGCGCCAGGGGGCTCGTCGACGCCGTCGAAATCGCAGGCCCCGGCTTCATCAACCTGCGCCTGGCCAACGCCACCAAGCAGTCGGTCGCCCGCGCGATCCTGACCGAAGGCGCCGCCTTCGGCCGCCGCGCCGCCAGCAACGAAGCCGCACCGGTGCTCGTCGAGTTCGTCTCGGCGAACCCGACCGGCCCGCTGCACGTGGGGCACGGCCGTCAGGCCGCGCTCGGCGACACGATCTCGGCGCTGCTCGGCACGCAGGGCCGTCCGGTGCATCGCGAGTTCTATTACAACGACGCCGGCGTGCAAATCCAGACGCTCGCGATCTCGGTGCAAGCGCGTGCGCGCGGCTTCAAGCCGGGTGACGCCGAGTGGCCGGAGTCGGCCTACAACGGCGATTACATCGGCGACATCGCTCAAGATTTCCTTGCCCGCAAAACCGTGCAGGCCTCGGATGGCGAGCCCGTCACCGGCAGCGGCGACATCGAAGACATTCACTCGATCCGCGCGTTCGCCGTGGCGTATCTGCGCCGCGAGCAGGACATCGATCTGCAAACGTTCGGCGTCATCTTCGATCAGTACTACCTCGAATCGTCCCTGTACGCCGACGGCAGCGTGGAGCGCACGGTGCAGGCGCTCATCGATGCGGGTGTCACGTATGAACAGGAAGGCGCGCTGTGGCTGCGCACGACCGATTACGGCGACGACAAGGATCGCGTAATGCGCAAGTCCGACGGCACGTATACCTATTTCGTGCCGGATGTCGCCTATCACACGCGCAAGTGGGATCGCGGTTTCCATCAGGTCATCAACGTGCAGGGCTCGGACCACCACGGCACCATCGCCCGTGTACGCGCCGGCCTGCAAGCGCTGGGCATCGGCATTCCGAAGGGCTACCCCGACTATGTGCTGCACAAGATGGTCACCGTCATGCGCAATGGCGAAGAGGTGAAGATCTCCAAGCGCGCAGGCAGCTACGTGACGGTGCGCGACCTGATCGAATGGTCGGGCGGCATTACGGCGGAAACGCCGGTTACGGACCCCGTCGAGCGTGAAGACGCCCTGCGCCGTGGCCGCGACGCCGTGCGTTTCTTCCTAATTTCGCGCAAGGCAGACACCGAATTCGTGTTCGACGTGGATCTCGCGCTCAAGCAGAACGACGAGAACCCGGTGTATTACGTGCAGTACGCGCACGCCCGCATCTGCTCGATTCTCACGCAGTGGGCAGGCGACGAAGCGGCGCTTGCGAGCACCGATCTCGCGCCGCTCGACAGCGAACGCGCGCTCGCGCTGCTGCAACTGCTCGCCGAGTACCCGGACATGCTCACGCGCGCCGCCGAAGAGTTGGCACCGCATGCCGTGGCCTTCTATCTGCGGGATCTGGCAGGCGCGTTCCACTCCTTCTACAACTCGGATCGCGTGCTGGTCGACGACGAAACCGTCAAGCATGCGCGTCTGGCGCTGCTGGCGGCCACGCGTCAGGTGCTGCGCAACGGTCTTGCCGTGCTGGGCGTGTCGGCCCCGGCCAAGATGTAAGTTATCCAACCACTCCGAACGGCAAAACGCATCGGAACTCTGTAAGGACGGAATCGATTCGATGGCAAACACACGTCGACCACCCCGCCAGCGGGGCGGTACTTTTCTGGGCATCGTGCTCGGCCTGATCGTTGGGCTGGCCGTTGCCGTCGTCGTCGCGCTCTACATCACGAAGACGCCAACCCCGTTCGTCGAGAAGACGCCGCCGCGTCCTGCGGAGAATTCGCCGGCCGCGCAGCCGCCGGACCCGAACAAGGCGCTCCAGCCGCGCACGCCGCTGCCGGGAGCTGCGTCGGGTGTGGCCACGCCGGATACAGCCTCGGCAGTCGAGTCGTCGCCGCTCGTGCCGGGCGTTCCCGTCACGCCGCCTGCGGCATCCGCACCGGTGACCCCGGCTGCGCCGCCCGCGCAGACGAAGCCGTCGCCAGCCGACATTCTTAACGGCAAATCGACGGTGCCGGTGGCCCCGCCGACCACACCGCCCGCGAGCGCCACGGATAACGCCAACACGGGTTACTACCTGCAAGTCGGCGCCTTCAAGTCGCAGAACGACGCCGAGCAACTGCGCGCCAAGCTGGCCCTTTCGGGCTTCGAAGCGAAGGTCACGCAGCGCGACGCCAACGGTCTGACGCTCTATCGCGTGCGTCTCGGCCCGTACGGCAAGCTCGACGAGATGAACCACGTGCGTCAGCGCCTGCAAGACGGCGGTTACGACACGGCAGTCATCCGTTTCACGAAGCAGTGAGCGCGAAAGGCGTTGCACGACGAGTGCAGCGCCTTTTGTTTTTCCTCTCGAAACCGCCGCGCTCGCGCCCTGCAAGGATTGACGAAAGCCCACATCATTGGGGACCGGCATCGCCGGGACGTTGAACCCGAGAGCGCATGAACGGTCATACGCACTGGCTAATTTGCCTGAATCCGGGATATGGTTTCGCTGACGTGCCGCTCACCGATTTCCGGCGCGTCCGCCTCACTCCAAAACACAGATCATGAAAAAACTTCTTGGTGCCGTACTGATTTCCTTCGGTTTCCTCTCGGGTGTCGCCTCGGCGTCGCCCGAAGCACCGGTCGCGGGGACCGACTACCTCACGATTTCCCAGCAGCCCACGTCGGCTGGCCCGGGCAAGATCGAAGTGACCGAATTCTTCTGGTACGGCTGCCCGCACTGCAACGCGCTTGAGCCGACGCTGGAAAAGTGGGTCAAGGCGCAGGGCAAGGACGTGGTGTTCAAGCGCGTGCCGGTCGCCTTCCAGGACCGTTTCGAGCCGCACACGCGCATGTTCTACGCACTGACCGCGCTGGGCCGTGAAGCCGAACTCACGCCGAAGGTCTTCAACGAGATTCACGTCAAGCACAACTACCTGCTGACGGCGCAACAGCAAGCCGACTTCCTCGCGCAGTTCGGGATCGACAAGCAGAAGTACATGGACGCGTACAACGGCTTCTCGACCGCCACCAATGTGAAGACGGCCAACAAGACCTGGAACGACTACAAGATCGACGGCGTGCCGACGATCGCGATTCAGGGCAAGTACCTCGTCTCGCCGGCCACTTCGGGCGACGCCATGCAGAAGGCTGGCAAGCCGGCCACGACCGAGCAGCAGACGTTCGACGCCGCGCTCAAGACCGCCGACTCGATCATCAACCAGATCCGCGCGAAGAAGATGTAAGCTTCGCCGCTCACAAAGCCCGGCTCCGGCCGGGCTTTGGCGTTCCATGGCCACACACACGACATCTCCGAAGGTCTTCATTACCGGCGCGTCCAGCGGGCTGGGGCAGGCGCTCGCGCGTCATTACGCCGAGCAGGGCGCCATTCTCGGGCTGGTCGCACGTCGCGGCGACAACCTCACCGAGCTGGCCGCCACGTTGCCGCACCCGCATGCCGTGCATTGCTACGCGCTCGACGTGCGCGATGCACTCGCCCTGCGCGCGGCGGCCGGGGACTTCATGTCGCGTCATGGCGTGCCGGATATCGTCATCGCCAATGCGGGCATCAGTCACGGCGTGAATACGGAAGACGCCGCGGATCTGCCGCATTTCGCGTCGGTCATGGACACCAACTGGATGGCGATGATCGCCACGTTCAGCCCGTTCGTCGGGCCGATGCGCGAGCGCAAGCGGGGCACGCTCGTCGGCATCGGCAGCGTGGCAGGCGTGCGCGGGTTGCCGGGACATGGTGCGTACAGCGCGTCGAAGGCGGCGGTGATGACGTATCTGGAAAGCCTTCGGGTCGAGTTGCGCGCCGACAAGGTCGCTGTCGTGACGATTGCGCCGGGCTACATCCGTACGCCGCTGACCCACGACAATCCGTTCCCGATGCCGTTCCTGATGGACGCGGACAAGTTCGCGCGCAAGGCGGCCGCGGCGATTGCGCGTGGCAAACGTTTCGTCGTGCTGCCGTGGCAGATGGGGATCGTGGCCTGCGCCATGCGACGTCTGCCCCGCTGGCTGTACGACATGCTCTTCGCCCGTGCGCCGCGCAAGCCGACGCTGTCGCAGCGCAAAGCACGCGAGGCGCAAAAGGCTCAGAAGGCCGCCCCGGCTGCGGCGAGCAAGACACCGCCCGCACCGGACGACCCGGCGAATGGCGCTTCGTAGCCATCTCGCAATCGCGATCCGGCGATCTTCCCCGCAAGCATCTGACGGCTATCGAACGACGCTTCGTAGCCGTCTCACCGCCATGTCGCCCACCATCTCGCCCGGCATCTGGCCGCTCACCCTCCCGGCAGCCCCCTGACGGCCTTCGAGCGACGCTTCGTAGCCACCTCATCGCCGTCTCGCCGCCCGTCACCGAGCCCTCGCACAACCCTCGTGCCAACGGCCGTCCGACACCCTTCAGGCCGCATGCATTAGGCGATGTCCCGGCGCATCGGAGCCGCCTGCGACACCGCCCGTCAGCCCCCGCCCGGACATTCCCCAAAGTGCGTGGCCGAGCCGGCAGATGCCGTATTTCGCGCGTTACAGTGCCCCGCATTGCCAACGCGCGGGGCGCCCATGAACGTCATGTCATCGCAAGACGCGTTACGCGCTTGCTCCTCACGCGGCCTGCGCTCTCGCCGGTATTTCTGCCTCCTGTTGTCGCTATCCTTGGCGACGGTTTTGACGGGATGCGCCGTCATGGACCCGGGCAACTGGCAGGTTGTCGGGCCGCCTGCAACATACATTCGCCCTGCCCCTCCCCTCGTTGTGCCCGCGCCGATGATCGTCGCCCCGGCGCCGGTCATCGTCACGCCGGCGCCCACCATCGTTGCGCCGGCCCCGCTCATCGTGACGCCCGCACCGGCCATCATCGGACCGCGTCCGCCCGTCATCATCGCCCCGGCGCGTCCTCACACGTCACGCGACACCGCCCACTTTCTGCGTGAGCGTTGCTATCTGAGCAAAGGCGGCTGCTACACAACCGAGCATCAGCAAGGGTACGAATTCAATCCGTATACCGGCATGTGGGACTGGGTCGATCAGCGGAACTATCGCTGGAAAGGTCGCCGCCGACGATAGCGGCATCGCTGCGTCACTGCGCCCTCCCTGATACCGCTCGTCGCATTCCGTGGGTAAAACCCACCGCCTCACGCAAGATTCACCGCTTCTTTGACCCGTTACGGGTGCATTCCGAACCCGCGTTCGAGTGTCCGGGCAACTTGAACCGAGGTCTGCAAGACGTGATACCGAGCCCGCCACCCTAGCGTGTCCGCGCGTCGACGGCCTGCCGTTCCGACTGTGGCACGCTCAACCGAGCAGGAGAGGCACATGCAGACAACGTCCACCGACACGCCGGTCATCGATCCGGCGCTGCGACGCAAAGCGGTAATCGGCGCCACGCTGGGTAACGCATTCGAATGGTTCGATTTCGGGGTCTACGGTCTCTTCGCGGTGGTCATCGCGAAGCTCTACTTCCCGGCGGAAGACGACACGACTTCGCTGCTTGCGGGCGTGGCGTCGCTCGGCGTGGCGTTCATCTTCCGGCCCCTCGGCGGACTGGTATTCGGGTTATACGCCGATCGCGTGGGCCGCAAGTCGGCACTCTCTGTCATGGTGATGCTCATGGCGCTCGGCACGGGACTGATCGGTATCGCCCCCACCTACGCGGCCATCGGTTTCGCGGCCCCCCTGCTGATCCTGCTCGCGCGCGCGATCCAGGGCTTCTCGGCGGGCGGTGAATTCGGTGGCTCGACGTCCATGCTCATCGAATTCTCGCCGCCCCATCGACGCGGCTTCTACGGCAGTTTTCAGACGTGTTCGCAGGCACTGGCCGTCGCACTTGGCGGACTGTGCGCGTACGCGCTCCACACGGGACTGACGACGGAAGACCTTGAGTCGTGGGGCTGGCGTCTGCCGTTTCTGTTCGGGATTCTGATCGGCCCCGTGGGTTTCTATATTCGACAACGCATGGCGGAGTCGCCGGCGTTTCTCGCTCACGCTGCCACGCGTGAGCCAGCGCGCTGCGCGCCGCTCACCGAAGTCTTCTCGAAGCACCGCCGCTCGATGATCGCCGGCTTCGGCCTGACAATGGCGTTCACGACCGGGGCCTACGTCACGCTGATCTACACGCCGATCTACGCGATCACGCAGCTCGGTCTGACACAAGGTGCGACGAGCCTGTCGACACTCATCGTCGCGTTATTGCTTGCCGCACTCTGCCCGCTTGGGGGCTGGATGTCGGACCGCGTCGGACGCAAGCCGGTGATCCTGCTTTTCTCGCTGCTTTACGCCCTCACGGCCGCCTGGATGTTCATCCGTCTGCATGCCGCGCCATCGATGACGAATCTGCTGCTCGCGCAGATTCTGCCCGGGGTGTGCATGGGATGTATGTCAGGCGCGTACCCGACGGCGGTCACGGAAGTATTCCCGGTCGGCGTGCGCTCAACGGGCGTCTCGATTCTCTACAACCTCTCGGTAATGCTGTTCGGCGGTCTCGCGCCGTTCTGGATCACGTATCTGATCGAGGTGACGCAGGACCCGCTGGCACCGGCGTACTACATTTTAGTGACGGTGACGATCAGCCTCATGACGTACGGATGGCTGGGCCGCGAAGGCCGGCACGTTCCCGCCCCGCCGCAACCCGCCGGCTGACGTTGCATTCCCTGCGTGAAACCTCACACCGCACGCAAGATTCAGTCGTATTTTTGACCCGTTGTGGTGCATTCCAAACCTGCGTTAGAGTGTCCCTGTAACTTGAACAGAGGTATACACGACGTTAAACCGGACTCGCCGCCATAGAGCGGACGCGTGTCGACGATTCACCTGTCGCCCACCGATCCGACTGCGGCGCTCCCAACCAAGCAGGAGAGGCACATGCAGGCAACCTCAACCGGCGCGCCGGCCATCGACCCGGCGCTGCGACGCAAAGCGGTGATCGGCTCCACGCTGGGCAACGCATTCGAGTGGTTCGACTTCACGGTCTACGGTCTCTTCGCGGTGGTCATCGCGAAGCTCTTCTTCCCGGCGGAAAACGACACGACCTCGCTGCTTGCGAGCGTGGCGTCGCTCGGCGTCGCGTTCTTCTTCCGGCCCATTGGCGGACTGGCGTTCGGGTTGTACGCCGACCGCGCAGGCCGCAAGTCGGCACTCTCGGTCATGGTGCTGCTCATGGCATTGGGCACGGGCCTGATCGGCATCGCCCCGACGTACGCGACCATCGGTTTCGCCGCGCCCCTGCTGATCCTGCTCGCCCGCGTGATTCAGGGCTTCTCGGCGGGTGGTGAGTTCGGCGGCTCGACGGCCATGCTCATCGAATTTTCGCCGCCGCATCTGCGCGGCTTCTACGGCAGTTTCCAGATGTGCTCGCAGGCATTGGCCGTTGCACTCGCCGGCCTCTGTGCGTACGTGCTCAACACGGGACTGACGAAGGAAGCGCTCGAATCGTGGGGCTGGCGTCTGCCGTTCCTGTTCGGGATTCTGATCGGCCCGGTGGGCTTTTACATTCGACGACGCATGACGGAGTCGCCAGAGTTTCTCGCTTACGCCGCGACGCGTGAGCCGACCCGACGCACGCCGCTCGCGGATGTCTTCTCGAAGCACTATCGCTCGCTGATCGCCGGTTTCGGCCTGACGGTGGCGGCCACGACATCGTTCTACGTCACGCTGATCTACACGCCGATCTACGCCGTCAAGCAGCTCGGTCTGACGCAAGGCGCCGCGAGTCTGTCGACGTTCGTCGCCGCGATGCTGATTGCCGCGCTCTGCCCGCTCACGGGCTGGATTTCGGATCGCGTCGGACGCAAGCCGCTGATTCTGCTTTTCGTGCTGCTCTACGGCGTGATTTCGTTCTGGATGTTCACGCGTCTGCACGGCTCGCCGTCGATGGGCAATCTGCTGCTCGCGCAGATTCTGCCTGCGGTGTGCATGGGCTTTGTGTGGGGCGCGTTCCCGACGGCTGTCACGGAAGTGTTCCCGGTCGGCGTGCGCTCGACGGGCGTCTCGATTCTGTACAACGTCTCGGTGATGTTGTTCGGCGGCCTTGCGCCGTTCTGGATCACGTACCTGATCAAGACAACGCAGAACCCGCTGGCGCCGGCGTATTACATTCTGCTGACGGTGGCGATCAGCCTCATCACCTACGGATTGCTGGGCCGCGAAGGGCGGCACGTTCCCGCCTCGACGCAACACGCCTGAGGGCGCCGACGTCAGTCGCAGCGTCGCGACAGGGGCGGCGGACAATCGAAAAGGCGCTCAGACCGGAGAGAAGCGCCACACGCCCCTGGCATCGCGCTCACGCTTGAGCTCGCCCGCGCGCCACAGCATGTGCAGGTGCGCAAGCGCTTCGCCCATGGCGAAGGTGGTCTGGTGAGCGTCGAGCTTGCGATGGAACATGATGGGCACGATGTCGCCCGCGCTTTGCGGCGACTGCGCACACGCGTCGCGCACTTCTTGCAGACGCGCATCGTGGTGATCGCGAAGCTGGCGAATCCGCGTGTGCAATCCGGTAAACGGCCGGCCATGCGACGGCAGCACGAGGCAGTCGGCAGGCAGTTCGAGATAGACGCCCAGCGAGTCGAGGAACAGTTGCAGCGAGTTGGCTTCGGGCTCGATGTCGAACACGCTGACGTTGGTGGAGATGCGCGGCAGCACCATGTCGCCGGAGATGAGCACGTTGTGCTGTTCGCAGTACAGCGCCATGTGCTCGGGCGAATGGCCGTAGCCTGCGATAAGACGCCAGTCGCTGCCCCCGATGCGCAGGGTGTCGCCGTCTTTGAGACGGAAGTAGCGCGACGGCACGTCGGGCACGAGGTCGCTGAAGTAGGATTTGCGATTGCGGATCTGGTCGATCATGTCTTCGTCGGCCAGTCCATGCGCGAGGAAATGCGCGACGGCGAATTCGCCCCCGGCGTTGGCGGCATTGTTATTGTCGCCCTCGGACATGAGGCGTCCCCACGCGTAGTCGCCGAGCGACATGGCGAGCGGGGCTTGCCAGCGTTGTTTGTCACCGCCCTTGCAGATCCAGTGCGCGAGGCCGAGGTGATCGGGGTGGCAGTGGGTGACGACCACACGCAATACGGGCTCACCACCCAGCGCGCTGTCGAACACTTGTTCCCAAAACGCCTTGATCTGGGGATGGGTGATGCCGCAATCGACAACGGTCCATCCTTTGATGCCATCGACTTCATCGCGCAACAACCACAGGTTGATGTGATCGAGCACGAACGGCAGCGGCATGCGCACCCAGAAGACGCCCGGCACGACTTCGCGCACGGTGCCGCCGTCAGGCAGGAAATCTCCGAGGGGATAGTTCAGTTGTTGTTCGAGGGCATTCACGGGGGCCACGCTCCAGATGGGCTTGTTCTCTTGTTGTCAGGTTGACGCCATCACCGATTGCATATGATGCAAGTTGACGCTAACGTAAACGGCAATTCTATCTGCAATGTTAAGCATCCGCTTAAACTTGCGTCACCCGATCCGATGCTTACCTACACGATCACCGACCTCGCCCGCGAGTTCGACATCACGCCCCGTGCGATCCGTTTTTACGAGGATCAGGGCTTGCTCACCCCGGCCCGTGAAGGCCCCGGCGGACGCCATCGCGTCTACACAGGCCAGGACCGCACTCGCCTGAAACTGACGCTGCGCGGCAAACGCCTCGGCCTCACGCTCTCGGAGATCAAGACGATTCTCGATCTCTACGAGTCCCCGAAGGATACGGTGCCTCAGCTCAAGGTGTTTCTGGAGACGCTGTCCGAACATCGTCAGGTACTCGAACAACAACTCGAAGACCTGCACGCTACGCTCGACGAAGTCTCTCAGCACGAAGCGCAATGCCTCGCGCTGCTCGAAGCCGCCGGTGAGACGGCGCCTCCAGCTTCCGCTCGACGGGCCAAAGTTGCGGTTTCTTCGCACTGACAGCACGCTTTTAACACCACACCCCGCCCCTCCCTCCCCCCGCTCCGGCCCACCCCCAGGGCCGCGGGAATCGGCACTACCCTGACGCCGTTCCACCTGAAAGTCTCTCCGTCAGGGCAGCGCCGATCCCCGCCCCTCTAACGCCCCCAACACCTCCCGCTTTATTCGGCCCCCGTGGTTGGTTTTCCTCATTCTCGGATGGTGGCTTGTACCGCTTTCCGATTCAGGAAAGTCCTTACTTTACGTTTACGTAAACGGAAAGTAATATCTGTGAATCCGGCTTTGTCCGCTTTGCTCCCGCTTTCATTCCCGCCTGCGATCATGGTCACTGTCCCCGTCTCCCACGCCGCTGCACTCGACGACGCCGTCGCCGCGAAAATCCGCGCCAGTTTCGACAAGCAAGGCGTGATGACGCACTGGAACGCTCAACTCTCGCATCTGGCCGACGGCTTCTGCGAGATTTCCCTGCCCTTCTCGGACAAGGTGAACCAGCAACATGGCTTTTTCCATGGCGGGGTCATCGGCGCAATCGCCGATTCGGCAGGCGGCTACGCGGGCTACACACGCATTTCCTCCGATCAGGAACTGGTCACCGCCGAGTACAAACTGAACATTCTCGCGCCAGGCAAGGGCGATACACTGGTCGGACGCGCTCAGGTAGTGAAGGCAGGACGCACGCTCATCGTCACCACGGCCGAACTGTTCGCCGTCGATAACGGGAAATGGACGCTTTGCGCACTGATGCAGCAAACGCTCTTCGTGCTGGCCGCCAATCCGTCCGGCGCGGCCCGCTGATCGCGCCTGCGTCACCGGATTCAGATTCATCGCATCAATATCGTTTTCCAAGCACTATCGAATATAGGCACGGGCGAGCCGCCACGCGCCACCCTCTGGAGACTGTGTCATGACTATGTTGCCCGGCCTCAATTTCATGCTCGGCGAAGACCTGGACATGCTGCGCGAATCGGTGACGAATTTCGCTGCCAGGGAAATCGCCCCGCGCGCCGCCGAAGTGGATCGCACTGACCAGTTCCCGATGGATCTCTGGCGCAAGATGGGCTCGCTCGGCGTGCTCGGCATGACGGTCTCGGAGGAGTACGGCGGCGCGAATATGGGCTATCTCGCCCATATGATCGCGATGGAGGAGATTTCGCGCGCCTCGGCGTCGGTCGGCCTGTCGTACGGCGCGCACTCGAATCTGTGCGTCAATCAGATTCATCGCAACGGCACCGCCGCGCAGAAGGCGAAGTATCTGCCGAAGCTGGTGTCGGGCGAACACGTCGGCGCCCTCGCGATGAGCGAGCCGAATGCCGGTTCGGACGTGGTCAGCATGAAGCTGCGCGCCGAGAAGCGCGGCGACCGCTATGTGCTCAACGGCACGAAGATGTGGATCACGAACGGCCCGGACTGCGACACGCTGGTGGTCTACGGCAAGACGGATCTGGAAGCCGGCGCGCGCGGCATGACGGCGTTCATCGTCGAGAAGGGCATGAAGGGCTTTTCGGTCGCCCAGAAGCTCGACAAGCTCGGCATGCGCGGCTCGCACACGGGCGAGCTGGTGTTCGAGAACGTGGAAGTGCCGCAAGAGAATGTGCTCGGTCAGGTCGGCGGCGGTGTGAAGGTGCTGATGAGCGGGCTGGATTATGAGCGCGCGGTGCTCGCGGGCGGCCCGCTGGGCATCATGCAAGCCGCCATGGATGTGGTGGTGCCGTATATCCACGACCGCAAGCAGTTCGGCCAGTCGATCGGTGAATTCCAACTGATTCAGGGCAAGGTCGCGGACATGTACACGATCCTGCAAGCGAGTCGCGCTTATCTGTATGCGGTCGGCCGTCAACTGGATTCGCTGGGCAGCGATCACGTGCGTCAGGTGCGCAAGGACTGCGCGGGCGTGATTCTCTATACGGCGGAGAAGGCGACGTGGATGGCCGGCGAGGCGATCCAGATTCTGGGCGGCAACGGCTATATCAACGAGTATCCGGTCGGCCGTCTGTGGCGCGACGCGAAGCTCTATGAGATCGGCGCGGGCACCTCGGAAATTCGTCGCATGCTGATCGGCCGCGAACTGTTCGCGGAAACGATGTAATCCCGTTACGCGACGTCACACCCGACGGACTTTCAGGCGCACGCAGCAACACGACAATCAACCGACAGAACGACTGAGATACGACTGATATCGCGCCCCTGCGCCTGTCCCGACCGGTATGAATCACTTCCCGAAACTCCTGTCGTCGCAGTTTGCTTTCGACATCGCCCGCACAATGCTGGACGGCTTCGACAAGCATTACCGCATCTTCCGCGAAGTCTGTGTCGCGGCACAGGCCTGTTTCGAGGCGGGCGATTTCACCGGGATCCGGAAGCTCCAGCGCGAGCGCATCGCCTATTACGACGAACGTGTGCGGGAATGCGTTGCGACGCTCGCCGACGCGTTCGACGCGCAGTCGCTCGACGACGACGTCTGGCAGCAGGTGAAGCTGCACTACATCGGCCTGCTCACCGAGCACCGTCAGCCGGAACTGGCCGAGACGTTTTTTAACTCGGTGTGCTGCAAGATCCTGCATCGCTCGTATTTCAACAACCGCTTCATCTTCGTGCGCCCCGCAGTGGCGACGGAGTATATCGAGAACGACGCCCCTGCCGCCAAGCCGACGTACCGTGTCTATTACCCGGCGCAAGACGGCATGGCCGCCACGCTCGCGCGCATCGTCACGAATTTTCAACTCACCCGCCCGTTCGCGGATCTGTCGCGTGACGTGGGCTATGTCATGCGCGCCGTCGAGCAGGCGCTCGGCACGTCTGCCGAGTTCGATGCGGCACCGAATTTTCAGATTCACGTGCTCGCGTCGCTGTTCTTTCGCAACAAGGCGGCGTATATCGTGGGACGCATCGTGAATGGCGACGTGATGACGCCCTTCGCAATGCCGATCGTGCATGACGGCAATGGCTGTCTCGCGCTCGACACCGTCCTGCTGCGGCGCGACGAACTCCGCGTAGTGTTCAGCTTCACGCACGCGTATTTCATGGTCGACATGGAGGTGCCGTCGGCCTATGTGCAGTTTTTGCGCACGATCATGCCGGGCAAGCTGAAGGCGGAGATTTATACGTCGGTCGGCTTGCAGAAGCACGGCAAAAATCTGTTCTATCGCGATTTTCTGCATCACCTGAAGCACTCCAGCGACAAGTTCGTGCGCGCCCCGGGCATTCCCGGTCTGGTGATGCTGGTGTTTACGCTGCCCTCGTATCCGTACGTCTTCAAGCTGATTCGCGAGCACTTCGCGCCGCCCAAGGAAACGACGCGCGAGCAGGTGAAAGCGAAGTATCTGATGGTCAAGCAGCATGACCGCGTGGGCCGCATGGCCGATACGCTGGAGTTCTCCAGTGTGGCGTTTCCGCGCTCGCGTTTCGACGACGCTCTGCTCGCCGAGCTGCAAGCCGAGGTGCCCTCGCTGCTCGAAACCGATGGCGATGCGCTGGTAATCCGCCACTGCTATATCGAGCGCCGCATGACACCGCTCAATCTGTGGCTGCAAACGGCGTCGGACGCCCAGGTCGAGCACGCCATGCGCGAGTACGGCAACGCGGTGAAAGAGCTGATGGCGGCGAACGTGTTTCCGGGCGACATGCTGTACAAGAATTTCGGCGTGACGCGTCACGGCCGGGTGGTCTTTTACGATTACGACGAACTGGAATATCTGACGGATTGCCACATCCGTCGCGTGCCGGAACCGCGTAACGAAGAAGAGGCGATGTCGGGGGAAGTCTGGTACCGTGTAGGCCCGCACGACGTGTTTCCGCAGACGTTCGAGACGTTTCTGACGGGAGACACGCGCGTGCGGCGCTATCTGAGCCAGCATCATCCGGATTTCTTCGACCCCGGCCTGTGGCAGGACTATCAGGATCGGGTGCGAGCCGGACAGATGCACGACTTCTATCCGTACGATGTCTCGCTGCGTTTCGTCAATCGCTACGGCACCGGCCGCAGTGCCGGTGCGGCAAGCCCTCCGCCCCGCGCGGCGGTCGCTTGAGCCTGCGACGTCTCCCAGCACACGACACGCTCGCCGGATGACACGATCATGACCGAAGACAAAGACCAACCTCTCATCCATCTGCTCGATAACAACCGCGCCTGGGTCGCCAGCGTGAACGCGGAAGATCCCGCATTTTTCGAGCGGCTGTCGAAACTGCAATCCCCGGAATACCTGTGGATCGGCTGCTCCGATTCGCGCGTGCCGGCCAACCAGATTACGGGGCTTGCGCCGGGCGAGGTGTTCGTCCACCGCAATATCGCCAACGTTGTCGTGCACAGCGATCTGAACTGCCTGTCGGTGTTGCAGTTCGCCGTCGAAGTGCTGAAGGTGCGCCACATCATGGTGGTCGGCCACTACGGCTGCGGCGGCGTGGGCGCCGCGCTCGACGGCGCGAAGATGGGCCTGGTCGACAACTGGCTGCGCCACGTGCGCGATGTCTACGAGCGTCACGTCGACCAGATCGACGCCCTGCCCTCGCGCGACGCCCGTCACGACCGCCTGTGCGAGTTGAACGCCATCGAACAGGTCGTGAATATCTGTCATACGACGGTATTGCGCGACGCCTGGGCCCGCAACCAGCCGGTCACGGTGCACGGCTGGGTGTACGGCCTGCGCGACGGCCTGGTGCGCGACCTGCGCATGTCGGTCAACAGCCTCGAGACCTTGCCGCGGATCTATGACCGCTGCGTGGCCGCGATGGCCGAATTACGTAGTCCACGCGCGTAGCCACGCCAGCGGCAAGCGCTGTCCGGCAACGCCGGACACCCCTGTCAGGTGCGCGGGCACGTGGACGATGGAAGGACTGAAGCATTGGATATCCGGGGCCGGCCGCCTCGTCCGCAAGGACGAATCGGCGGCCCCTCAACCGATTACAGGAGACTGCCATGCAACACGACCCGATCGTCATCGTTTCCGCCGCCCGCACGCCGATGGGTGGCCTGCAAGGGGTATTCGGCGATGTCACCGCCGCGCAACTGGGCGCTGCCGCCATTCGCGCCGCTGTCGAGCGCGCCGGCCTCAAGCCGGAACAGGTCGACGAAGTCGTCATGGGCTGCGTGCTGCCGGCCGGTCAGGGCCAGGCCCCGGCGCGTCAGGCCACGCTGGGCGCCGGGCTGCCGCTCGCGGCCGGCGCCACCACCGTCAACAAGATGTGCGGCTCGGGCATGCGCGCCGCCATGTTCGCCCACGATATGCTCGCCGCAGGCAGTGCCGACGTGATCGTCGCCGGCGGCATGGAGAGCATGAGCAACGCCCCGTATCTGCTGCCCAAGGCACGCGCGGGCATGCGCATGGGGCACGCTCAGGTGCTCGACCACATGTTCCTCGACGGTCTGGAAGACGCCTACGACAAGGGCCGTCTGATGGGAACGTTCGCCGAGGAATGCGCCGATCGCTACGCCTTCACCCGCGAAGCGCAGGACGCCTTCGCCATCGCCTCGCTCGAACGCGCGCAAAACGCCACGAAAGACGGCTCGTTCGCCTGGGAAATCGCCGCCGTCACCGTGCCGGGCCGCAAGGGCGACACGGTCGTCGATCAGGACGAACAGCCCTTCAAGGCGAACCCCGACAAGATTCCGACGCTCAAGGCCGCTTTCCGCAAGGACGGCACGGTGACCGCCGCGAACTCGTCGTCGATCTCGGACGGCGCGGCCGCCCTGGTGCTCATGCGCGAATCGACGGCCCAACGCCTCGGTCTCAAGCCGCTCGCCCGCATTGCCGGACACAGCACGTTTGCCCAGCAACCCGGCCTGTTCACCACCGCACCGGTCGGCGCCATACGTCGCCTGTTCGAGAAGACCGGCTGGTCGACGAAAGACGTCGATCTCTATGAAATCAACGAGGCCTTCGCCGTCGTCACGATGGCCGCGATGCGCGAGTTCGATCTGCCGCACGAGAAGGTGAACATTCACGGCGGCGCCTGCGCGCTGGGTCACCCGATCGGTGCGTCCGGCGCACGCATTCTCGTCACGCTGATCGGCGCACTGCGCAAAACCGGCGGCAAGCGCGGCATCGCCAGCCTGTGCATCGGCGGTGGCGAAGCAACGGCCATGGCCATCGAACTCATCTGATCCATCGGCACCCGCCGGCGCCCTCCGGTGGACGGCGGCTGCCGAACCAACAGGACGTACACGTCATGAAAACAGCGCTCATCATCGGTGCGTCGCGCGGCATCGGCATGGAATTCGTGCGGCAGTATCGCGAGGACGGCTGGCGGGTCTTCGCCACCGCCCGTAGCGACGACGCGCTAGCCGCCCTGCGCGAACTGGGCGCAGAAGCCCTCAAGCTCGACGTCACGCGTGTGGAGTCGCTCTCCGGTCTGCCGCGGCAACTCGACGGCGTGGCCCTCGACGTCGCGATCTATAACGCGGGCGTGAACTCCGAACGCACGACGGGCCTCGCGCCGATCACGAAGGAAGAGTTCGATCGCGTGTTTCATACGAACGTGCTCGGCGCGATGCAAATCGCGCCGCTCGTGTTGCCTTTCGTGGAAGGCGCGAGTGGCGCCTTCGGCTTCCTGTCGAGCCGCATGGGCAGCGTTGCGCTGATGGAATCGAACGGCAGTTGGCTGTACCGCGCGAGCAAGGCCGCCGTGAACTCGGTGGTCAAGGCGGCATCGCTCGAGGCCCGGCGCGCCACGTGCGTCGCCATGCACCCGGGCTGGGTGCGCACGGACATGGGCGGCGAGAACGCCGACATCGACGTGCAGACGAGCGTGGCCGGTATGCGCGCCGTGCTGGCCCGCGCACCGGGCGAGCGCGCCACGCACAACGGCGGTTTCTATAACTACGACGGCAGCGCCCTCACCTGGTAAGCCGCGCGGCACCGCCTCACGACCGTTTTACCGATTCACGCAAGGTTCGAATAACACGCTGTCGCCACACCGCCGTATCTTTTGATTCGCGGGCCAGAAACGTCACTCGGAAACGGAGCCAACATGACGTCCGCCATCGACTTTTATTTCGACTTCGCATCCCCCGATGGGTATTTTGCGAGCACCTGCATCGACGACATCGCCTCGCGAAACGGGCGCGGTGTTGCCTGGCATCCGATCCTGCTCGACATCGTCTACAAGGTAAACGGCGCGGGCGCACCGGTGCAGCATCCGGTCAAGACGGCGTATCTGCGGCACGACGTGGCGCGCACCGCGCGTTTTCTCGGCATCGACTACAAGCGTCCGACGCATTTCCCGATTCCCACGCAAGCGGCCGAGCGCGCCGTGCTGTGGGTTCAGGATCATCACGGCGGCGATTTGTCGGCGGAGTTCGCGAGATCGATCTTCCGCGCACTGTACGTCGAGGACGTGAACATCGGCGACCCGGCCGAACTGGTGCGTCTGGGCGAGGCGCTGGATATCGACGGCGAGGCACTCAGCGCCGGCATGCACTCGGTCGCCGCCAAAGACCACCTCAAGGCCGAGATCGATCTGGCCATCGCGCGTGGGGTGTTCGGCTCGCCGTTCGTGATCGTGGACGGTGAACCTTTCTGGGGCTTCGACCGCCTGGCACAGGTCGAAGTCTGTCTGAAGCACAGCAAGATCTGACAACAAGGCAAGACACACAATGGCAAGACCCCAATCGTCCGTCAGCCACACGGCACACGACACCGAGCGTGAAGCCTGCCCCTGCGGCGGCCTCGCGTTCGAGCACTGCTGCGCGCGTTATCTGGAACGCGGCGATATCCCGCCGACGGCCGAAGCGCTGATGCGCTCTCGCTACACGGCGTTCGTGCGCCACAACGCGTCTTACCTGCTCGACACTTGGGCGGCGCGCACGCGTCCCGCCTCGCTCGATTTCGACGACGCCCCGCAGTGGCTCGGCCTTCAGGTCAAGGCGCATCTGCAACGCGACGACACGCACGCCGAAGTCGAATTCGTCGCCCGCTACAAGATCGGCGGACGCGCCCACCGGCTGCACGAGCGCAGCCGCTTCGAGCGCTCGGACGACGGCCGCTGGCGCTACATCGACGGCGACCTGTTCGACTGACGTCGCACCGGCGCACGCCGCCTCGCGCACCGCTCGCCCACCCGCATTCAGCACTCAACGACAACTCACACTCCACCGGATTTCGTCACATGCCGATTCTCGAAAGCAAACTCAACCCGCGCAGCGAAGACTTTGCACGCAACGCGTGCGCGATGCAGACCGTGGTCGACGAACTGCGCGAGCGCATCGCGCAACTGGCCGGTGGCGGCGGTGAGGCCGCGCGCAAGAAGCACACCGGCCGAGGCAAGCTGCTGCCGCGCGATCGCGTGCAGCAACTGCTCGATCCGGGCTCGCCGTTTCTCGAACTCTCGCAGCTCGCGGCCATCGGCATGTATCACGACGATGCGCCGGGCGCGGGCATCATCACCGGCATCGGACGCGTGTCGGGTCAGGAATGCGTGATCGTCTGCAACGACGCCACGGTCAAGGGCGGCACGTATTACCCGATGACGGTCAAGAAGCATCTGCGCGCACAGGAGATCGCCGAGCAGAACCATCTGCCGTGCATCTATCTCGTGGATTCGGGCGGCGCCAACCTGCCGAATCAGGACGACGTGTTTCCCGACCGCGATCACTTCGGCCGCATTTTCTACAACCAGGCGCAGATGTCCGCACAGGGCATTCCGCAGATCGCCGTGGTGATGGGCTCGTGCACGGCCGGCGGCGCGTATGTGCCCGCCATGAGCGACGAGTCCATCATCGTCAAGGAACAGGGCACGATTTTCCTCGGCGGCCCGCCGCTGGTGAAGGCCGCCACGGGCGAGGAAGTGAGCGCCGAGGATCTCGGCGGCGCCGATGTGCACACGCGTCTGTCGGGCGTGGCCGATCACTTCGCGCAGAACGATGCGCACGCGCTGTCCATTGCGCGCAGCATCGCGGCGAACCTCAACCGTCGCAAACCGGCCACGGTCTCGGTCAAGCCGCCGGTCGAGCCGAAGTACGACGCCCGCGAACTGTACGGCGTGATTCCTGCCGACACGAAAAAGCCGTTCGACGTGCGCGAGGTGATTGCGCGTCTGGTCGACGGCTCCGAGTTCGACGAATTCAAGGCGCGCTACGGCGCCACGCTCGTGTGCGGCTTCGCGCACCTGTGGGGCTATCCCGTGGGCATCGTGGCGAACAACGGCATTCTGTTCTCGGAGTCCGCGCAAAAGGGCGCGCACTTCATCGAACTGTGCTGCCAGCGCAAGATTCCGCTGATCTTCCTTCAAAACATCACCGGCTTCATGGTCGGGCGCAAGTACGAAAACGAAGGCATCGCCAAGCACGGCGCGAAGATGGTGACGGCGGTCGCCACGGCCAACGTGCCGAAGTTCACCGTCATCATCGGTGGCTCGTTCGGTGCGGGTAACTACGGCATGTGCGGTCGCGCCTACTCGCCGCGCTTCCTGTGGATGTGGCCAAACGCCCGCATTTCGGTGATGGGCGGCGAACAGGCCGCCTCGGTGCTCGCCACGGTCAAGCGCGACGGCATCGAAGCCAAGGGCGGCCAGTGGAGCGCCGAGGAAGAAGACGCCTTCAAGCAGCCGATCCGCGATCAGTACGAACGTCAGGGCCACCCGTATTACGCGAGCGCCCGCCTGTGGGACGACGGCGTGATCGACCCCGCCGACACCCGCACGGTGCTGGGCCTCGGGCTGTCGGCTGCGCTCAACGCGCCGATTCCGGAAACGCGCTTCGGCCTGTTCCGCATGTAATGCCCGGCATCCGCCTTCAAGGAATCCACGTCATGAATCTCGCTACGCTCAAATTCCGTGTCGACGCTCACGTCGCCACCGTCACGCTCAATCGTCCGGACGTGCGTAACGCGTTCAACGAAACCGTCATCGAAGAACTGACGGGCACCTTCCGCGCACTCGCCACCAACGACGACGTGCGCGCCATCGTGCTCGCGGCGCAAGGCGTCGCCTTTTGCGCCGGTGCCGATCTGAACTGGATGAAGAAGATGGCCGGCTACTCGGACGCCGAGAACCGCGCTGACGCGATGACGCTCGCCGTGATGCTCAACACCATCTATCGCTGCCCGAAGCCCGTGATCGCCCGTGTGCAAGGCGACACGTACGCAGGTGGGGTTGGGCTCGCCGCCGTAGCCGACATCGTCGTCGCCACCGACACGGCGCACTTCTGCCTGTCCGAAGCCAAGCTCGGCCTGATGCCCGCGACGATCGGCCCGTACGTCGTTCGCGCGCTGGGCGAGCAGGCCTCGCGCCGTTACTTCCTCACCGCCGAGCGCTTCACCGCGTCGACGGCGCAACGTCTCGGTCTGGTGCACGAGGTCGTGAGCGCCGACGCGCTGGACAGCACCGTGAACGCGCTCGCCAAGGCGCTCGTCGACAACAGCCCGAACGCCGTGAAGGAATGCAAACGCCTCGTGCAGGACTTCGCGAGCCGCGCCATCGACGAGGCGGCCATCGCGGACACAGCGGATCGCATCGCGAAAATTCGCGCGTCCGACGAGGGCCGCGAAGGCGTGCGCTCGTTCCTTGAGAAGCGCGCGCCGTCGTGGCGCGACGCGTCCTGAGCGGCCGGACCGGTACGCCACGCATCGTCGGTTACAAATTTTTTTCGAGAGGGGTGACAGCGGAGATGCCGCAACGTTATCGGCGGGTTTTGCGAAATTGTCGATAACGTCTCTTTACGGCTCATAACATTGCGATATTTCGCACCATTTCCGCCTATTGCCCTACCAAAACGCTTTGCTTACCATGCGCCCATCCCCCACCTCCGGCCCCGTGCGGCAGCGCTTCGCGCCATGCCCGGCACCGGCCGGCCCGGCGGACGACACCCGCACGGTTGCGAACGTCGTCCGACGCGGCCAACCAAGGAGTCAATGATGGACGCCTCCCCGCGCGCCCCCGCCGGTCCCGGCGATCTCGCCGCGCGCAGTCTGCGACAGGTCTGGCACCCCTGCACGCAGATGAAGCAACAGGCAAAGCTGCCCCTCGTCGCGCTGTCTCACGGCGAAGGGCCCTGGCTCGTCGATACCGACGGCGAGCGCTACCTCGATGCGATCAGCTCGTGGTGGGTCAATCTGTTCGGTCACGCGAATCCGCGCATCAATGCGGCGCTCGTCGATCAACTCGGCCGCCTCGAACACGCCATGCTCGCGGGCTTCACGCACGAGCCGGTCGTCTCGCTGGCGGAGCGTCTGTCGGCGTTGACCGGCGGCGTGCTCGGCCATGCGTTCTTTGCGTCCGATGGCGCGTCCGCCGTCGAGATCGCACTCAAGATGAGTTTCCACGCGTGGCGCAATCAGGGCCACAGCGACAAGCGCGAATTCGTCTGCGTGCGCAACGGCTATCACGGCGAAACGCTCGGCGCGCTTTCCGTGACCGACGTCGCCCTGTTCCGCGACGCCTACGACCCGCTGCTGCGTCACGCGCACGTCGTGGCCTCGCCCGATGCGCGTCATGCACGCGATGGCGAGACCGCCGTCGACGTCGCACGCCGTGCCGCCGCCGAACTCGACACGCTGCTCACCCAGTGCGAAGGGCGTGTGGCCGCCGTGATCGTCGAGCCGCTCGTGCAATGTGCCGCCGGTATGGCGATGCACGATCCCGAATACCTGCGCCTCGTTCGCGCGCTGTGCGACAAGCACGGGGCGCACCTGATCGCTGACGAAATCGCGGTCGGTTGCGGACGCACCGGTACGTTCTTCGCGTGCGAGCAGGCGGGCATCTGGCCCGATCTGCTCACGCTGTCCAAGGGCATCAGCGGCGGCTATCTGCCGCTCTCGCTGGTGCTCTCGCGCGACGCGATTTACGACGCCTTCTACGACGACGACAGCGCCCGCGGCTTCCTGCATTCGCATTCGTACACCGGCAATCCGCTGGCGTGCCGCGCAGCGCTCACCGCGCTCGACATCTTTGCGGACGACGACGTCCTCGCGAACAACGCGCTGCGCGCCGGGCGTCTCACGCAGGCACTCTCCCCGCTGGCCGGCGATCCGCGCGTGAAGCACCTGCGTCATCGCGGCATGATCTGGGCGTTCGACGCCGCGCTGCCGGACGTGCAGGGCGCCGCCGGCGCCTTCGCCAAGCGCTTCTACGCCGAAGCCCGCGCACGCAACGTGCTGCTGCGGCCCATCGGCGCGACGGTGTATCTGATGCCGCCGTATGTGCTGGACGACAGCACCATCGACTGGCTCGCCGCGCAAACGCTTGAAGCGTTGCACGCAACGATGCCCCACGGTACGGAGATGGCAGCATGACAAAGCACCTCCTGCTCGAGCGCCTCGACGCCGGACTCGCGGAAATCGACCGCCTGCATCTGCGGCGCCGGCATCGCGTGGTGTCCACGCCGTGCCAGCCGCAT
The DNA here is from genome assembly GCF_044745225.1 of Pandoraea sp. NPDC087047. Taxonomy (NCBI): domain Bacteria; kingdom Pseudomonadati; phylum Pseudomonadota; class Betaproteobacteria; order Burkholderiales; family Burkholderiaceae; genus Pandoraea; species Pandoraea sp. NPDC087047. The sequence continues at coordinate 20,133 of NZ_JBIUZU010000003.1, read as the reverse complement.
GTGCGCGCAGACGGCCGCGACGTCCTCGCCTTCGCCAGCAACGACTATCTCGGTCTGGCGGCGCATCCGAGGGTTGTGGAAGCGCTCATCGAAGGGGCGCAGCGCTATGGCGCCGGCAGCGGCGCGTCGCACCTCATCAGCGGCCATTCACAGGCCCACGCGGAGCTTGAAGACGCGCTCGCCCGGTTCATGTCGCCACATCTGGTCGACGGCCGCGCGCTGTACTTCTGCACCGGCTACATGGCCAATCTGGCCACAATCTCCGCGCTCGCCGGCAAGGACGCCGAGATCTTCTCCGAGGCGCTCAACCATGCGTCGCTGATCGATGGCGCACGTCTGTCGCGCGCACGCACTCACGTCTATCCGCACGGCGATGTCGACGCGCTCGCCGCGCTGCTCGCCGCAAGCCCGGCCGAGACCAAGCTGATCGTCACCGACGGCGTGTTCTCGATGGACGGCGACCTCGCGCCGTTGCCGCAACTGCTCGCACTCGCAGAGCGTCACAACGCGTGGCTGATCGTGGACGATGCGCATGGCTTCGGTGTCGTCGGCGAGAACGGACGCGGTGTGTTCGAGCCCTTCGACATACGCTCGCCCAACCTCGTCATCATCGGCACGCTCGGCAAGGCAGCGGGTGTCGGCGGCGCCTATGTCGCGGCCAACCGGCGGGTTGTCGAGTGGCTGATCAATCGGGCACGCCCGTATATCTTCACGACGGCCGCCGCGCCTTCGCAAGCGCATGCGCTGCTCGCGAGTCTCGCGATCATCGCAGGCGACGAAGGCCGCGAACGCCGTGCAACGCTGCAAGCACGCATCGCACAACTGCGCGACTCGCTCACGCTCAGGAACTGGCAACACCTGGCCTCGCCCACGGGCGTGCAGCCGATCATCCTGGGCGGGAACGCCGCCGCGCTGCACGCGCAGGCGGGGCTGGCCGAGGCGGGGTTGTGGGTGCCGGCGATTCGGCCACCGACGGTGGCGCCCGGCACCGCCCGTCTGCGCGTGACGCTGAGCGCCGCGCATACGGCAGAGGATGTCGATCGCCTGAGCACCGCCATCAACCAGCTCGACAGCGACTGGACGGGGCACGGCCATGGCTGAACAGAATCTCATCGGCAATGTCGCTGACGTCACCGGCGTCCCCCCTCTCTCCGGGGCCGACACCTCGGCCGAGCGGCCCACGCCCGCTCGCCACGCGTTCTTCGTCACCGGCACCGACACCGAGATCGGCAAGACGCTCGTTTCGTCCGCGCTGCTGCATGCGGCGGCGCGTCGCGGGCTGGTCTGTGCCGGGCTGAAGTCGGTGGCGGCAGGCGCGTCGGAAGACAACGGGCGCTTTGTCAACGAAGACGTCGAGCAGTTGCATCAGGCGAGCAATCTGAAGCTGCCGCACGACTGGTATTGCCCGTACGTACTCAAGGACGCTACCGCCCCGCACATTGCCGCCGCCGCCGAGGGCGTTGCGCTCGATTGCGACGTGATCCGGGCGGGCTATGCGCGCGTTGCGGCGCGTGCGGACCTCGTGATCGTCGAGGGCGTGGGCGGTTTTCGCGTGCCGCTCGGCCCCGACGCCAGCGCGCCGGACACCGCCGATCTGGCGCGTCAGCTCGGCCTGCCGGTGATCCTCGTGGTCGGACTGCGCCTCGGTTGCATCAACCATGCGCTGCTCACGGCCGAGGCGATCGTCTCGCGCGGCCTCACGCTCGCGGGCTGGGTGGCCAATCACGTCGATCCGCAGATGCGCCATGTGGACGCGAACGTCGACGCAATTGCCGCGCGACTCGGTGCACCACTGCTCGGCCGCGTGCCGCATCTGGCGCACCCCGACGCCGCCACGGCGTCCGGCTATCTCGACATTGGGCCGCTGGTCGACACGGTGCGGCATCGCGCGGCGAACACGCCGCTCGCTGCGCGCCCGCCTACGTCTGCCTGAATGGCTCCCTGAAACGGCCCCCCTGAACGCACGCACCACCCCATCACCGAAAACACGAACTCAAGGAATCACACCATGCAAGTTCACGCCCACACCGCCGCTCACGGACACGACGAAGCCCTGCGCCGCAACGAAACGCCCTGGACCGTCACCGACATCGAGGCGCTGTTCGCATTGCCGTTCAACGACCTGATCTTCCGTGCGCAGCAGGTGCACCGCGAGCACTTCGACGCCAACGCCGTACAGCTCTCGACGCTGCTCTCGATCAAGACCGGCGGCTGCCCGGAGGACTGCGCCTACTGCCCGCAGTCGGCCCGATACGACACCGGCGTGGAAGCCGAGAAGCTCATGCCCGTCGAAGACGTCGTGGCCGCCGCCCAACGCGCCAAGGACGCCGGCGCCACGCGCTTCTGCATGGGCGCCGCATGGCGCAGCCCGAAGCCGCATCAGGTCGACGCCGTGGGCGAAATGGTGCGCAGCGTGAAGGCGCTCGGTCTGGAGACATGCGTGACGCTCGGCATGCTGCGCGACGGTCAGGCCCAGCAACTGCGCGACGCGGGCCTCGATTACTACAACCACAATCTCGACACGTCGCCGGAGTTCTACGGCCAGATCATTACCACGCGCACGTATCAGGATCGTCTGGATACGCTCGCCCGCGTGCGCGACGCCGGCCTGAAGGTCTGCTGCGGCGGCATCGTCGGTCTGGGTGAGACGCGCCGCGAGCGCGCCGGACTGATCGCCCAACTGGCGAACATGTCGCCGTACCCGGAGTCGGTGCCCATCAACAATCTGATGAAGGTCGAAGGCACGCCGCTCGAAAACAACGAGACCGTCGACCCGTTCGATTTCGTGCGCATGATCGCCGTGGCGCGTATCACGATGCCGCGCGCGATGGTGCGTCTGTCGGCCGGTCGCGAGATGATGGACGACTCGCTGCAATCGCTGTGCTTCCTCGCCGGGGCCAACTCGATGTTCTACGGCGAGAAGCTGCTCGTCACACAGAACCCGCAGGCCGAACACGACCGCGCGCTGCTCGCCCGCCTGGGCATGCGCACGTCGACCGAGGAGACGCTCGGCGCGCAGACTGCCGATAGCTCGGACGAGTGCGGCAGCACGAAGGCTTGCGCCACGCACTAAGCCGTACTAAGCGCGTAGTGACAGCGCACAGCGCTGGCGTTGAAGGATGACGGCCGCCGCGGTAGCACAAGCAGTGACGAGATCGCACGAGACGATTCACTGTGGCGGCAAAGCTGGATAGCAAAGAGAATGGTGCAAATGCGTTGGTCTTGCGTCACAAGCGGAAGATCGACAGAAGCGCAACAAACGCGCAACGCATAAGCGCCGCCCAAATCGATCATTTTCCGGAGGCAATATGTTCGACAAGATCCTCATCGCCAACCGCGGCGAAATCGCCTGCCGTGTGGCAGCAACGGCCGCACGGCTGGGCATTCGCACGGTGGCCGTCTATTCCGACGCCGACGCGCAGGCCAAGCATGTCGCCGTGTGCGACGAAGCCGTGCACGTGGGCGGGGCCGCCGCACGCGAGAGCTACCTGCGCATCGACGCCATCATCGACGCCGCCAGGGCCACCGGCGCACAGGCCATCCATCCGGGCTACGGCTTCCTGTCCGAGAACGAGGCGTTCGCCGCCGCGTGTCACGAAGCGGGCATCGTCTTCATCGGGCCGCCGGTCGGCGCCATTCACGCGATGGGCAGCAAGAGCGCAGCCAAGACCCTCATGGAAGGCGCCGCCGTGCCGCTGGTGCCGGGCTACCACGGCGAGAATCAGGACACCGCGTTCCTGCACGAGCGCGCCGACGAGATCGGCTACCCGGTGCTGCTCAAGGCCAGCGCGGGCGGGGGCGGCAAGGGCATGCGCGTGGTCGAGCGCAGCGAGGAATTCCGCGCCGCGCTCGCCTCGTGCCAGCGCGAAGCCGCGAGCAGCTTCGGCGACGAGCGCGTGCTCGTGGAGAAGTACCTGACGCGTCCGCGTCACATCGAGATTCAGGTGTTTGCCGACACGCACGGCAATTGCGTTTATCTGTTCGAGCGCGATTGCTCCGTGCAGCGCCGTCACCAGAAAGTGCTGGAAGAAGCCCCGGCACCGGGCATGACCGACGCCCGCCGTCAGGCGATGGGCGAAGCGGCCTGCAATGCCGCGCGCGCCGTGGGTTACGTTGGCGCGGGCACGGTCGAGTTCATCGCCAATCAGGACGGCTCGTTCTACTTCATGGAGATGAATACGCGGCTCCAGGTGGAGCATCCGGTGACGGAGATGATTACCGGCCTCGATCTCGTGGAATGGCAATTGCGCGTGGCCGCCGGTGAAGTGCTGCCGCGCGCTCAGGACGAACTGCGCATTCACGGTCATGCGCTCGAAGCGCGGATCTATGCCGAGAATCCGGACAACAACTTCCTGCCGTCAACGGGTACGCTCTCGACGCTGCGTCCGCCCGCAGCGGTGCAATTCGAGCTTGGCAATGGCGGTGGCGCGGGCGCCCCCGCCGCCGTGCGCATCGACTCAGGGGTACGCGAGGGCGACACCATCTCGCCGTTCTACGATCCGATGATCGCCAAGCTGATCGTGTGGGGGCAGGACCGCGACGAAGCGCTCGCTCGCATGCGTCGCGCGCTGGGTCAGTACCGCGTGGTCGGGGTGCAGACGAATATCGCGTTCCTGGGACGGCTGGTGGCCAGCGAGCCATTCTCCGGTGCAGACCTCGACACGGGCCTCATCGAGCGCCATCGCGACACGCTGTTCCCGGCAGCCGCACCGGTGCCCGCCACCACGCTGGCGCTGGCTGTCGCCGCGCAACTGTCGCGCGAGACGGTCGTCGGCCGTCGCAAGTATCAGGACAGCATCGACCATCATTCGCCGTGGCAACTCGCCACGGGCTGGCGTCTTAACGGTGACTATCGGCGCACGCTGTCGTTCGATCACGGCGAGACGCGCCTCGATGCCGTGCTCACGAGCGGCGCACAAGCCAGCACGCTCACCGTCGACGGGCAGACGTATCCGTATCGCTACACGCACGACGGCGGTGTGTATCGCGTAACACTCGGCGAGCGACGCGTTCAGGGGCATGTGGACTTCGAGCACGAGACGGCGCACGTCTTCGCCGACGGCCAGTCGTGGACGCTGCGCTGGCACGATCCGCTGGCGCAGGCCGGCACGCAGGAAGGCGGCGAAGGTCGTCTGACCGCGCCGATGCCGGGCAAGGTCATCGCCGTGCTCGCGCAGCCGGGCGCGAAGGTCGAGAAAGGCGCGCCACTGCTCGTCATGGAAGCCATGAAGATGGAGCACACCATCAGCGCCCCGGCGGACGGCGAGATCGAGGAAGTGCTGTACGCCGTGGGCGATCAGGTGCCGGAGGGCGCGCAGTTGCTGGCGTTCAAGCGGTAAGTCGCTGCGTTGCCATGAAGTGACGACGAAGTTGCGGCGAGCAAGGGCGATGTCGCGACGAAGTCGTGGCGAAAAAGCGCGCGGTTGGCGGCGGGCTGCGGCTGAGCGCGGCCCGATCGAGTGCTCAGTGGCGGCTCGGTTGGCGATTGGTTGGCGATTGGTTGCCGGTTGGTTGCCGGTTGGTTGCCGGTTGGTTGGCGGTTGGTTGCCGCTCGGTTGCCGCTCGGTTGCCAATCAGGCGCGGAGGTTCGGCGTCACGCCGCTCACGTGCGCCGTCCCGCCAAGGATCGCCTGACGCCGGAATTGCTCCGGCGTCAGCCCCGACTGGCGCGTAAACATCTCGATGAACGCCGACGGCGTTGCGTACCCCAGATCGAACGCAATCGACTTCACGGTCCGTCCCGCCTCCAATCCCTCGATGGCGCGCAGAAAGCGCATACGCTGCCGCCATTGCCCCAACGTCATCCCCAACTCCGTCAGGCAGTGACGCGCGAGCGTGCGCGGTGTCATGGAGACGGTTTGCGCCCACGCATCGAGCGTGCGATTGTCACCGGGCTCGCGTTGTAATGCGTCCAGCACCCGGACCAGCGACGGCGATCTCGCCTGCGGCAGGAAACGCGGTTCGGCAGGCGCGAGCGCAATCTGATCGACGAGCACGTGCGCGAGACGCCGGTCGGCGTCCGTCTTCGGACAAGCCACGCCGCGCTCCGCGAAGTCCGACAGAATGGCGCGCAACAAGCCGCTGATGCGCAACGTCGCCGCGTGCGCAGGAAGCGCGCTGGCAAGCGAGGCATCGATATACACGGAGCGGTAGATCACGGCGTGCGCATTGAAGCTCGCGTGCGACGCCTTCGGTGGAATCCACACCGCGTACTGCGGCGGCGAGAGGAAGCGGGCGCCCTCGATCTCCAGTTGCATCACACCGTTTGCCACGTAGTTGAACGTTCCCCAGTCGTGGCGGTGAGGCACCCACGCGGTCTGCGCGTCGAACTCGTCATAACGGAAGTAGACCGGATACGGCAGTGTCTTGAAGGTCGGCCAGTTGTAGCGAACGGTCATGGCGGTGGTCGGCACGGGCGAGTCCGGCACCGGAGGGGGCCGAATACGCGGAATGCGCGAGAGGTGCGAAATGGCATTGCTGGCATCTTACCGTCGCGCTTGTCTCCTTTGAGAAAACTCACATTCTGCTCATGGACGAAGCCGCCGCGCTCGCACAAGAGCACGACGGGTACGTGCGGCCCGTCAAATCTTGCGTAGCCGCGACTCGCGGAGGGCCGTCGGGATTTTTGAGGAGGGTTCTTAGAAAACCCAGCAGCGACTTGGGGCAGCGGTCGCTGCGATGCGGATTTTCATTCTTTAGGAATTTTCATACGGAATCCGAAGTGGTGTTCAGAAATATTCTCAGTGTCGATTTCAACCATGCGCGGCAAAGCGCTCGACACCATGAACCAACGTCCACACTTGAACACCGGCCTGCGCACCCTTGCGCTCGCCGCGACGCTTACGTTGCTCGCACTGCCTGCGAGCGTCAGTGCCCAGAACAACGTCACGCTCTACGGCACGATCGACTCCGGCTTCGTGCACGCCAATCACACGGCCGGCAGACAGGGCCCCGAATCGTTTTCCGGCATCACCAGCAACATCATCGGCGGCAGCCGGTGGGGTCTGCGCGGCACGGAATCGCTGGGTCGCGGTCTTTCCGCCCTGTTCCAGATCGAAAGCGGCTTCAACGCCGTCAACGGCTCGATGGGTAACGGTGGTCGCGCGTTCGGCCGCAAGGCGATCGTTGGCCTGCGCGGCGCCGAATGGGGCGAAGTGACGATTGGCCGTCAATACGACCCGGTCGTCAATCTCGTGCAAGGCCTGACGGCCGACGGATACTTCGGCGGCATCTTCGCCACGCCGGGCGACGTCGACAATTATGACAACGGCGCGCGCATCAATAACGCGATCCGCTATGCCACACCGAACTTCGGCGGTTTGCAGTTCGAAGGCATGTACGCGACCGGCAACGTCGCGGGCAAGGTAGGGGCGGGACAGTCCTATGGTCTCGCGGGGGCCTACAGCAATGGTCCGCTCGCCCTCGCCGCGGGGTACTTCTTCGCGGATGGCGGCAGCCAGCGAGGGGACAGGGAAAAAAGCCCCGATTGGCCTTACCGCGAATGGACCAGCAGCGCGGGCTCGCTATTCAATTCGCCGATCAATTCGGGGTTCCGCACAGCGAGCAAGGTGCGCATTGCCCGCGTTGGCGGCAAATACGCCATCGGCCCGGCGATTCTGGGGCTCACGTATTCGAATGCTCAGTACGCGAGCGACGGCCTGTCGATATTCACCGGGACTGCGAAGTTCGACACCGTCAACGCGTTCGCCACGTATGCGCTGACGCCGGCCATCAACACAGGTATCGGCTACAGCTACACCCGTATGCGTGGCGATAAAGCGATCGGCGCCCACTACAACCAGTTCAATGCGGGTGTCACGTACGCGCTGTCCAAACGCACGTCCACTTACGTCATCGGCGGCTATCAGCAGGCTGTCGGCAAGACGCTGCGTGACGGACATACCGTGGAAGCCTCGGCTTCGGTGGGCTCCTACGGCATCGACGCTGGCGCTCGGACCCAGTTGATCGTCGGTATGGGGCTGAAGCACAACTTCTGATCGGCCAGTTGCCCTTTCGTCGGCTCGAACCCTCAATGGCATCAGGGTTTGGGCCGATTTTCCGCAGTGATTTAAAGCACCTAAAATTCAAACGATCGTTTGGAGGTTTGTATTAATTCGTCTAAAAAAATACATTATTTTCGATTTTAAGGGTTTACCCTATTCGGGAATCTATTTAGAATTCAGCGCATCGATGTTTGATGCAGTTGCAACCGGCGGTACCCACGCTTTTTGATTTCCCTTTGAATTCGATGCGCTCCGGTTTGATTGGCGCTGCACTGGCCCAGGGAGGAGCGTTGTGGTTTTCGTCAGTTGGTTATTGTTCGCGGCATTCGCCATTTCGGTATCGGCAGCGCGTGTGAAGCAACTGCATCGCCGTGCGATGCGTACGGCCGCGGCAACCCATGTCGAACGGGTTTTGCGTTATCGCCGCAGTCATCGCGTTACACCTTGCCCTCGCATTCAGTTCAAGGACGCCGCGTAAGTCAGCGTCGTCTGGCGTAGGTAGCAGTAGCAGTAGCAGTAGCAGTAGCAGTAGCAGTAGCAGTAGCAGTAGCAGTAGCAGTAGCAGTAGCAGTAGCAGTAGCAGTAGCAGTAGCAGTAGCAGTA
>NZ_JBIUZU010000003.1:0-11432 GCF_044745225.1 Pandoraea sp. NPDC087047 | reverse complement strand
GCAGTTCGGAAGCTCAATTGTTCAAGTGGTTCCGCTTTATCCGCAGTAGCAGTTCAGCAAGTCGCAGTATCGGAAGTTCAAGGTCTGCACCGCTGTACACGCATCACCCGCAGTCCTGGTGTTCAGAAGGTCTCGCATCACCGCCGTACCCAGCAGTCATCGTGGCCGAAGTCAGGCGACAGTCGTTGTAGTGATCTCAAGCAATACCGCAGTCGTAGTTCGCAGTACTCATGCTGTATTCCGGCGCAAGTGTCATGGCCGGATGGAGAGTCATCCCTCCCCGTTGTTACGAGGCATCGCTCTCACGCGTCAGTGCCGTACCGCCGCCCTCATTTTTCAGGCGGCGGATTGCGCGCCCACAGCCTCGTATTGCCCACGCGTTGCATAAGACAACCCGACGCCACGATCATGCGTCGCGCACGTTACCGGAATGGATATCGCCATCGTGATGGCGTCGTTTTCATTCCTCCAACGTGTTCGCGATGTCCGCCGTATCGGCCGATCCCACGCAGTCGGATCAGGCTCGCCCGCGTTATCGCGTGGGCGCATGGCATGCGCATCACCCTCGCGTCATGCCCGATGTTTTGAAAAAGAGAAAATTGAAACACATGAACACCGACCCAGAGCGCATTACTCTCACCATCACGCTGCATCCGAACGACCTGAAGCAACTCGACCACGCTTGCCAGCGCGTCGGCATGCGCCGCGAAGATTTCTGCGTGCTGGCTACGCACCTGGAAGGCGCTCGCGTGCTCAACGGCGAGGGACTGGCGGCATTGGCACGCCCGTTCAGCTTCGCCGCCGCCCTGCCTGCCGCACTGCGCGGCGCGTTCACGCGCCTGTGCGCCCGCTGATGGAAGTGAGATGTTGCCGGCGCTGCGGACCACATCCGATCCGTCGGCGCGCGTCGCACGCTGAGATGTGCCGGTAACGCCTTTGCGAACCGGCGCAGTGAGTTTCCCCCTCCCTCTCCCCGACTTTCCGGCTTTCGAATCGAGGACGGCCCTACCGTCGTTGGTATCCCCCCGCACAGCGCCTCACTCGTCCGCACCATACCTCCCGGCATCTATCTCACGCAGCGCCCTTAGAGCGGCCGCGCAAAGCCCCCTGGCGCCCTAACGTCCCATGGGCCGACGGATCCGCCCGATGCGAATCCCCCTCCCCAGACGTCGCGTCTGAAATGCCTTATCGTTTGTCCGAAATTCGCTATGCGATGGATACGCTTCGGGCGGACAATTCGCTCCAGTTCGCTCGCACTTCACCGGGCTCATCGCGCTTGCCCAAGCTCACGATTCGGCCGGTCGTCCACCCGACCGGCACATTGCACTGAACCATGACCAATTTCATCCTGCCGCTGATCGCTGTGCTCATCTGGTCAGCCAACGTGATCGTCAACAAACTCGCTGTCGGTCACATCTTCCCCGCCGAGATTGCGTTTCTTCGATGGTTTGCCGCCTGGCTGATCCTCACGCCGCTTGCGTTGCCGGCGCTGTGGCGCGCACGTCGCGCGTTTTTGCCGCATATGGCGCAGTACGCGACGCTCGGCGTGCTCGGCATGGCGATCTACCAGGGTCTCGCCTATTCGGCCGCGCACTATACGAGCGCCACCAATATGGGGATCATTCTGGCGCTGTTGCCGCTCACCACGCTCGCCCTCGCCGTACTGCTGCTGGGCGACGCGCTCACCGCAGGCGCGCTGGCCGGCGGCCTGCTGTCGATCGGTGGCGTATTGCTGGTGGTCGGGCACGGCTCCCTGCTGCATCTGGCGGATCAGGGCATCGGCGTGGGCGACGCCATGATGGTCGCCGCCATGTTGGCCTACGCCGTCTACTGCGTGCTACTGCGCAAATGGCATCTGCCGCTCGCACCGTTGCCCTCGCTCTATGCGCAGATCCTGTTCGCTGTCGTCGCGTTGCTGCCGTTTTATCTGCTGTCGCCCAAGGCAGGTATCTCGATGGATAACCTGCCGCAACTGGCCTTCGCCACGATTCCCGTCTCGATTGCCGCACCGTTCATCTGGATGATCGGCGTCGCACGCATCGGCCCACGACGCGCCACGGTCGTCATCAACCTCGTACCGATCTTCACCGCGTTGATCGCAGCATTCGGCCTCGGCGAGCATCTCGCGAGCTATCACCTCGTGGGCGGCGCGTTGATTCTTGCGGGCGTGGCGCTCGGCGAAAACTGGCATCTGCCGATTCGCAAAGCGCGTGAATCGATGGCGATGTTGGCCGACGACTTAGGAAACGTCCGATAAATTTCGCGCTATTAGCGTCGCCCACTCTTTATAGAGGCCCACCTGTAACGCATGGGGAGGAGAGCGATATAACGTCGCAAGGCGCGGGGGGATTGATTACGCTGTGTGACTCGTCAACGGAGTTCCGCCATGCAAACGAATCCACTCGCGCTGTTCGGAGACCATCTGGCCCGCTTGCGTAAGGCGCGCGGCTGGTCGCAGGAGAAACTTGCTCTGGAGAGCGGCCTGGCACGCTCGTATGTCAGCGGCATCGAGCGCGGCAGACGCAACGTCGCTCTCGTCAACATCTGTGTGTTGGCCGACACACTGGGCGTACCAACGTCCGAAATGCTGCGATTCGCACAGGCCACGCCGGGTGCTGAAGACGCCGCAGTGCCCACCGATCGCACGCCGCTGCCGCAGATCAGCCGGTCACTGTGCCGGCTCGAAAACCGCGATCAGGTCTGGCTCGCCGAAATCATCCGCAGTCTCAGTTCTCGCCTGTGTCATGCAGTCCCGCCCGCTGTCAGATCCCTTGCACCGCCCTCTGCGACCGTTTCGTCCGCCAGCGCCCATGACGGCGATTTCGACAACGAGAGCACCGAGAGCGATGCGCTCGACGACGACGATGAGCTCAACGCGCTCAGCGGCGCCGATAAGGAAAACGCACCCGAGAGCTTCGACACATCGCATCCGTCCTTCGGCAATGCCCCCGCACGCGCGCCCATCGACCCTCGCTTCGACGCCGGCTTTCCTGCACGTCATCAACTCGCCCCAACGAGCCAAGCGAGCTATCGAATTGCGGACGATACGGCAAACGCTTCGCATTCAGCCACCGCCAGTTCCGTCACCGACAACACGACTACGCCCCTTCGCATTTGCGAGCCGGATCGTTCGTCGGGCAGCGATCGCGACACCTCGTCAGCCCCGGCCATCGAGCCGAGATCCGACACCAGCGGCCACGACGATCCGCGGCGTTTGCCCAGCGGCGACGAAGAGTGAGCAACCGCACGGCAATTGATTCTTAGGACATCGCGCAAAGTCCCCCAGGCATGCTGGGGGCGTTGCGCGATCGTTCGTCTAGTAAAAGTAACTAATCAACCTTTTGGATTTGGTCACTCAAGTATGTGTTGCGCTTTCACTCGATGGATGCATCGCGGCGACGCGCGAGTGCGTTCACGCCAACAACGACAGGAATGACAGCACGTCGATGCCCACCGCAATTCCGCATGGCTCGATACAACAACCGGCTCAGCCCGTCAACATCGAGTGACATCCCAACGCGGAACCTTCCAGAATCCTCGCACTACTTTATCCGGCAAGACAGGTGTCACACTGCGCGGCTCCGGTTGACGGGAGTGCGACAAGAGATATCGCAACGGCTCTGCGGCGGTACGCAAAATAGCGCCGCCGCCACCGTCGGAACGACAGCACTCGTTGTGCCTTCTCCGAAAGTCCGCGAAAAATCTGCGTTGCGAACTCGGTAGTTCGTGCCTCGCAAACGGGGGATACCCGAGGCACCGTCCCCGATGCCGGGTTTTTGTTTCAACCTTCTTGTCCCTAACAAGGAAAATTATTTTATGGACACCAATTTATTTCGATTCGGCAGACACCTCGCCGGTTTGCGCAAGAAGTACAACTGGGCGCAAGACAAACTTGCGCTGGAGAGTGGTCTTGCACGTTCCTATCTGAGTGGTGTCGAGCGTGGCAAGCGCAACATCTCGCTACGCAACATATGCATTCTTGCCGACACACTGGGATTGCCGCCGCATGAGTTGCTGGCGTTCGATTCGTCAAACGGAATGGCGGCCGATACGGGCGCAGCAGCGCCCACCGATCCGTATCCGTCGCTTAACCGTGCGATGCAGAAATTGTCGGACCGCGATCAGGCGTGGATGGCGGATCTGGTTCGTACGCTGAGTTTGCGTCTGGGTCACGGCGTGTTGCGCGACGAATGAACGCGGCGATACGAGGCTTTGCGACAACGGACTCTCAGCAGGCGTCGGGCGACGCCACCGGTGTCGAGTCCAGTGCGTCAGTCGTTCCCGAGGAAGGCCTCCACCGCACGGTGAAACGCAATCGGATTGGCGAGGTTCATGCCGTGCGAGGCGTCCTGAATCACCATGCGGCGGGCTTCCGGCATAGCGTATGCGAGCGCGTTCAGCACGTCCGGATAGGGCGCGGGACTTTCCGCACCGCCCATCAGCAGGACCGGTGCATGTAGCGCGCCGAGGGCGTCGATCGGCAACGGGGTGCGCGGCTCTGCCACCTGGCCGATCAAGGTGCGCGCGTTGTCGCGCACCATCTGCTTGAACCACGGCACCATGCGACGCCACGTGTCCGGACCACTCACCGTATCGATGAAGATGGCCAGCCCGCCGTCGATATCGCCCGCTTCGATAGCGATCAATGCCTGCTCGCGGAAGTTACCCCGCTCGCTGTCGAGCGGAATCTGCACCGGACCGCCGCTGATTTCCACACCCGGATCGGCCAGAATCAGCGAGCGGACGGTGTCGGGGGCGAGCAAGGCCGTGCGCAGCGCGACATAGCCGCCGCGCGAATGGCCCAGCACATGCACCGGACCCACGCCGAGCGCCGTGATGAACGCGGCCAGATCCTCCGCATGCTGCTCACCCGAGAAGGTGCCGTCCCGCCCGTTCCAGGCTTCGGGCCAGTAGTGACGAAGGCTCACCGAGCTGACCCGTCGCCGCTGTCCCAACGGCGCCATGTTCGGCTTGAAGTACCGGCAATCGCAGAGCGAGCCGTGAACCAGCACGAGCGGGGCACCGACGGCATCGGCGGGTGCGGAAGTGTCGACGTACGCCATCGGATAGCCGTTGACGTCGATCGTTTGCGGTGCAGGAACCGGCATGGGGATACATCAGGTGAGACGGGGCGGTCAGTATACCGAGCTTGCGGTCCCTTTGCTGCGGCGTGTCAGGGCGTGGCGGGCCGGCCGACATGCCGCAGACGACGCACGAAATTGACCGCCGGCATGACACGGCGCTCACCGCACGCTGGTGTATGCTTGCGACTCTCTTCATTCCTGCGGTTTCCCGGCATGGCACTCAAAGCCACCATTTACAAGGCCGAGGTGCAGATCACCGACCTCGACCGTCATTACTACGCCTCCCATAACCTCACGATCGCGCGTCATCCGTCGGAAACCGACGAACGCATGATGGTGCGCGTGCTGGCCTTCATGCTTTACGCGGGCGAGCGTCTCTCGTTCGGCAAAGGCATCTCGACGGCCGACGAGCCGGATCTGTGGGAGCACGACTTCGGCGGCGATATCGTGCGCTGGATCGACGTCGGTCAACCGGACGCCCGCCGCCTCGTGAAGGCCGCCGGTCGCGCGGAACACGTCGACGTAGTGGCTTACGGCGGCAAACCTGCGGCCGTCTGGTGGCAAGCGACGGCCTCGCAGATCAACCGTCTGTCGAATCTCACCGTGCGCATGCTCGACGACGAGTCTGCCGAAGCGCTGACGGCCCTCGCTTCGCGCACGATGCGCCTGCAATGCACGATTCAGGACGGCGAAGTCTGGGTTGCCGACGACAACCACAATTTCGCGGTCAAGTTCGAGACGCTGCGCGCCGCGGCCAGCGACTGAACCTGTCGGCTTTCTCGCCCGCATCGTCTTCGGAGCGGCCCGCCAGGCCGCTCCACCGCTTCACCGCTCCTGCTTCACGGCTTCAACCTTCCCACGTTTCCCTCTCTTCCCCGCACCTCCCGCCGCCGGCACATCCTCCTCGGGCCTCGCCCCAATACGCGGCGTGCCGGAAGCTGCGTTAAACTTGACGTTAACGTAAATCGAGTGAACCCGACCGCACCGATATCGCATGCGCGGCCGATGTGGCTTGTGGCAGCTCGCCGCGCTCTACGGCGCTATACAGATGTGGCCCGACATAGCCCGATATCGCTCGCGACGGCCGCACCGCGGCAATCCATCGTGACGTCTGGTTCCCTTTGGTCCCGCTTCGTCTTTGTCTCTCTAAGTCAGCCCCACAACGCATGGACATCCTGATCTACTCCCCGGACGGCAAGACAACCCCTTACGAAACCGGTCTCGCAGAACACCTCCCGAAGGCCAACATTCGCGGCTGGCAGCCGGGCGACGCCGCACCGGCCGACTTTCTGGTGCTCTGGAAGCCGAACGCCGAGGTACTGCAACCGCGCGAGCGTCTCAAGGCCATCTTCAATCTGGGTGCCGGTGTCGACGGCGTACTCGGTGCGCGTGGCGAAGACGCCCGCCGCCTGCCTGCCGGTGTGCCGCTCGTGCGTCTGGAAGATGCCGGCATGGCCGACCAGATGGCGCAGTACGTGAGCGCTGCCGCGTTGCGCTACTTCCGCCGTCTGGACGAGTTCGACGCCCAGCAAGCCGAGGGACAGTGGAAATTCAAGAAACCGAACCGCCTCTCGGACTTTCCGATCGCGGTGCTCGGCTACGGCACGCTCGGCGCGCACGTCGCCCGCGCACTGAAGGCTTTCGGCTTCCCAGTGCGCGCATGGAGCCGCAGCGAGCGTCATGACGACAGCGGTATCGCGCTATATCACGGCCATCACGGTGACAAGGGCTTCGATGCCTGCGTGAGCGGCGCGCGCATTCTCGTCAACCTGCTCCCGCTCACGCCGCAAACGGTGGATGTCCTCAACGCAGACCTGTTCGCGAAACTGGCGCAAGGCGCGTTCCTCATCAACGTGGCGCGCGGTGCGCATCTGGTCGACGCCGATCTGCTCGCTGCGCTGGAGAGCGGCCAGATCGCCGGCGCCACGCTCGACGTGTTCCGCACCGAACCGCTGCCTGCGGACCATCCGTTCTGGCGCACGCCGCGCGTGACCGTCACGCCGCACATTTCCGCCCTGACCCTGCGCGACGAGACGGTCGCGCAGATCGCGGGCAAGATTGCCGCGATGGCACGCGGCGAAGCCATTACCGGCATCGTCGATCTGGCGCGCGGCTATTGAGCCACCGCCAACGCCCTTGCCGAACCCCCATTAGAGGAGACAGATCCCCATGTCCGCATCTCATCTGCCGCAGCGTGTGAAAGTGGTCGAAGTCGGCCCGCGCGACGGTCTGCAAAACGAAAAGCAGCCCGTGGCCACCGACATCAAGATCGCGCTGGTCGACCGTCTGTCGGCCGCCGGCTTCGCCAATATCGAAGCGACGTCGTTCGTCTCCCCGAAATGGGTGCCGCAAATGGCTGACGGCGCCGAGGTCATGGCGGGCATCGTCCGTCGCCCGGGCACGATTTATTCGGTGCTCACACCGAACCTGCGCGGCTTCGAAGGTGCGGTTGCCGCCAAGGCCGACGAAGTCGTGATCTTCGCCGCCGCGAGCGAGGCCTTCTCGCAACGCAATATCAACTGTTCCATCGAAGAGAGCATCACGCGCTTCGAGCCGGTCGCGCGTGCCGCGAAGGACGCCGGTCTGCGTCTGCGCGGCAGCATCTCGTGCGCGCTCGGCTGCCCGTATCAGGGCGAAGTGCCGGTAGCCAGCGTGGTCGACGTCGTCAAGCGGCTCGCCGCACTCGGCTGCGACGAGATCGACATCGCCGACACCATTGGCGTGGGCACGCCCGCGCGCACCCGCGAAGTCATGGAAGCCTGCGCCAGGGTGTTCCCCATCGAGCGGTTGTCGGGCCACTTCCACGACACCTACGGGCAGGCGACGGCCAATATCTACGCGGCGCTGCTCTCGGGCATTTCGATTTTCCATTCGTCCGTGGCCGGTCTGGGCGGCTGCCCGTACGCCAAGGGCGCTACGGGTAACGTGGCGACGGAAGACGTGCTGTATCTGCTGCATGGACTGGGCATCGAGACGGGTATCGATCTCGAGGCTGTCGTGCACACGGGCGACTTTATTTCGCAGGCGATTGGCCGGCAGAACGCGTCACGCGTGGGTCGTGCGATGCTCGCAAAGCTCAAGGACGCCGCCACTACCGGCGCTTGAAGCTCGCCTACGCCAGCCCCTACACCGTCGACCCTCGACTCTCGACTCCCGGCCCTTTCCACAAGCACAGCGGCATATAACGCGACGCACGGACACCCCATGAGCGAAACGCCCCGGATCCCCGAATCCCCTCACGAGCAGGACCTGCCGGAAGGTGCGCGCCACGTTGCGCGTCTGCTCGCCGGCATGGGCCACGATCAGACCATCGTGCTGCTGCCCGCCACCGGCAAGACGTCGGCCGAAGCCGCAGCGGGACTCGGCTGCGAAGTCGCGCAGATCGCCAAGTCGATCATCTTCCGGCGCGCCGCCGACGATACGCCCGTGCTGGTCATCGCCAGCGGCGTGAATCGGGTCGACGAGAAGAAGGTGGCCGCGCAGGTGGGCGAGCTCGCACGTGCCGATGCGCGCTTCGTCAAGGAAAAGACAGGCTATTCGATCGGCGGCGTGAGCCCCATCGGGCATGTCGTCTGCCCGGTCACGCTGATCGACGAAGACCTGCTGAAGCTCGCCAGCCTGTGGGCGGCCGCCGGGCATCCGCATGCCGTGTTCAACCTCACACCGCAGCAGTTGGTCGCGATGACGGGGGCGCCTGTCGTCGACGTCGCCTTGCGCGCCTGACGTCACCCCGCAGCCAGGACCAACAACACATTAAGGAGACCTGCCATGCCGAGCCCCGAACTTGTGCCGGGCCTGACATTCGAGTGGACGTATCGCGTGCCGAAGAAGGCCGTGGTCCCCGAGCTCTACGACGATGTCGAACTGTGCCGCGACATGCCCGCGGTCCTCGCCACGGGCTATCTCGCGGGCATTCTGGAATGCGCGTGTCTGCAGGCCATTCGTCCGTATCTCGACTGGCCGCGCGAGCAATCGCTCGGCACGCTCGTTTCCTTCTCGCATCTGGCGGCCACGCCGGCGGGCGACACGCTGCGCATTCAGGGCAAGCTCGTCGACGTCACCGGCCGCACGCTGCGCTTCGAGGTCGAAGCCTGGGACGGTCTCGATAAAGTGAGCGCCGGCACGCACGAGCGCGTCGTCGTCGATCGGGCGCGCTTTCACGACAAGCTGCGCGAGAAGTCGGCCAGGCTCGGTTTGCCCGTCTGAATCAGCGCCCCGGCGCCTCAGCGTCATAACGTCACAACGTCATCACATCGCCATCATGACCACGCAAGCGTCCCCCGTCCCGTCGCCCTGCACCAACATCTGCCGCATGAATCCGGCGACGGGCTGGTGCTCGGGCTGCTGGCGCACGCTCGACGAAATCGCGGCGTGGTCGACGATGGCGGACGACGCCAAGCGTGAGGTGTGGTCGCTGTTGCCCGCGCGACGCGCCGAGCATGAGGAACCGCCGGTGATGCATCGCCGCGTGGTCGCAGGCCCTTCGGGTGCAGGCAACGCCTGACACGCCCTACCGCCTACGTCAGATCACGTCACGTCAATCGCGCCAAACTCGTACTCAACTTTTTGTCATCGCATATGGGAAAAATCGTTGCCGTCGGCGAGACGTTCTCCGCCAGCCATCATTTCTCGCCCGACTCGATCCGCGAATTCTCCACGCTCGCGCACGACTTCAATCCGCTGCATCACGACGCCGAGTACGCCGCGGCCGATCCGCGTTTCGGCGGATTGATTTCGTCCGGCACACAGCAGATGTCGTATCTCGCCGCCCTGCTCGCGACCCACTACTCGAAGACGGCGCAACCGCTCGGGCTCGAATTCGACATGAAGCTGCGACGCGCCGTGCACGCGGGCGACGACATTACCGTGCGCTGGACCGTCACCGATAGTCTGTGGAAGGAGACGCTCGCAGGCGACATCGTTTCGCTCGACGGCGACGCCGTCAATCAGCGAGGCGAGACGGTGATCGCCGCGACCGCCAAGATTCTGGTGTGCGCCAAGCCCGCGTGATCCCCGCGATTCGCCCAGTGCCCACCTCCGTCATCTAACGAGATACGCCCAATGACCTCGCTTGCCCTACCTGCCGGGCTGCGCGTGTTCGAGCGCGGCTGGCTCTCATCGAACAATGTGCTGTTCCTCGGCGACGAGCCGACGCTCGTCGATAGCGGCTACGTCAGCCACTCGGAACAAACCCTGGCACTCGTTGCGCATGCGCTGCCCGAAGGCAAGCCGCTTGCGCGCCTCGTCAATACGCATCTGCACTCCGACCATTGCGGGGGCAACGCCGCGTTGCAGGCCCGCTGCGGCTGCCGCACGTGGGTGCCTGCGGCCGAAGCCGATCCGGTGCGTCATTGGGACGAGCGCCGCCTGTCGTTCGACGCGACCGGCCAGCAATGCGCGCGCTTCACCTTCGACGACACGCTCTCGCCCGGCGACACCGTGCCGCTCGGCGAGCACGAATGGCTGGTCCTCGGCGCGCCGGGACACGACCCGCATGCGCTGATGCTCTACAACGCCGCGCAGGGCATTCTGATTTCGGGCGACGCCCTGTGGGAGCGCGGCTTCGGCGTGATCTTCCCGGAACTCGACGGCGAGTCGGGTTTCGCCGAACAAGCCGCCGTGCTCGACCTCATCGAACAGATCGACGTGTCGCTCGTCATTCCCGGACACGGCAAGCCGTTCGACGATGTCGACGCCGCGCTGGCTGCCGCGCGCGGACGCCTCGACTATCTGCAAAGCGATCCGGTGCGCAATGCGCGTAACGCGCTCAAGGTGCTGATCGTCTTCCGGCTCATGGCCGAGGGACGGATGACGGGCACCTCGCTCAAGGCGACGCTCGATACCGCGCGTGCGTGGCGCAGTGCGGCGGCCATGCTGGCGCCGCCATCGGGCTGGCCGGCACTGCTCGACACGCTGGTTGGGGAATTGGCGAAGGCGGGGGCGCTGCGATACGAGCGTGAGACGGATACGCTGCACAGCGTTTGAGGTCCGGGACACGGGCGACACAAAAAAACAACGCCACCTGCCTGTGAGGGCAAGCGGCGTTTGAGGACGTGACGTGCCGGACGAACGCTGCGGTCGCTAACGCGACGCCCGTCCTGAGACGCCTTGGAGCTGGTGTCCCTTGGCACGCGTCTTCATCGTAGTCAGCACGTGCGCGTCGCCCAAGAGGACTTTCCCTGATACGCAACGAATTGTCCCCGGATCCCCCCTCGAATTGTCGTCGCACTGCTGCCGGACGGCGTCCCCTCGCCCCCGTTACTATGTTCGCACCTCGATAATCGAGGTTTTGGCCAGCCAGGCCCGGCATGATTCCCGCCCCCAGTCGTAACCATGATCCGGGGGGTG